>NZ_CABHMZ010000023.1 GCF_902167705.1 Streptococcus constellatus
GATGAAAATGGTATTGCTCTTACAAAGGCTCTTTCTGATGGGAAGTACATTGTAAAAGAGAAGTCACCAAAATCAGGTTACATAGCCAATAGTAAAGAGTTTGAAGTGGAAATGAAAGGAGAAGGTGTTCCTTTAAATATTTCTAACAAACGGGAAACAGTTGACTTTGAAGCAACAAAAAATTGGAAAGGTGGAAATGCCTCTAATTATAAACAGGTTAAATTAGGCTTGTATTTTTACAAAAAAGGGCAGACGATTGCTGACGCAAAACCTACCAGTAAAGAATATACACCTGAGGTAACTAATAACAATGGTGTCTACACTTATAAATGGAAAAATCAACTTCCTAAGCTTGATATTGATGGAACTGAACTAGTGTATACAGTTCGTGAGTTACAAGATAAAACCGACCTTCCTTTGAATGCAGGTGATAAGGTTACAGTAGATGGTAGTAACTACGTTGTCTCTTACAATGCTGAAATGACAGCTGTAACGAATACATACGAAGTTCCAAAGACAAACGTGACTGCTAAGAAAGTATGGGTTGGTGGTAAAGCAGATGCTCGTCCAAAATTCTATTTCAAACTGTATCGTACATTAGAAGGTGGCACTGAGGAAGAAGTTACAGGTGCAGAGCTGAAAGAAGTTCCGAAGACCGATGGAACTGTTGAATGGACGAATCTTCCTGCCACAGATGCAAATGCCAAGAAGTACACTTATAGTGTGAAGGAAACCGATAAAGATGGCAAAAGCATTGATGAAACAGTACGTGGCTATACTCCAACGCAAACAGATGCTACGACTATTACGAATACATATAAGTTATTGCCAACCACGACGGATATCTTCGTCGCAAAAGAATTAACTGGTAAACGTCCAACTCCTCTTCAAGCGGATGAATTTGAATTCATCTTGAAAGATGAGAAGGGAACCGAAGTTCAACGTGCTAAAAATGATGCCAATGGTCAAGTTGTCTTCAAGGATATTCCTTTCGACAAGGAAGGACTGTACAAATTCACTGTTGTTGAAGCAAATGGAGGTCAAACGATTAACGGTGTGACCCACGATTCAAGAAGTGTCGGCGTCACAGTTTCTGTATATGATCCTGGGCAAGGTAAACTTGTTGCAACCCCTCTTTATGACCAGATTTCTGCTTTAACAGCTCCTTTTGCGAATTTCGCAACTTCGGACTCATCACTTCCTCCTGGAGCCATTTCTGTCATTGATAATGGTGGAATTCAGAAATTCGTAAATACTTATAAAGCAACTAAAGTGAAAGTTCCTGTTGCTGCAACGAAAACATTGATCAATAAGAATACAAATGAACCGATTCAGCTTAAAGGTGGGGAGTTTGAATTCACTTTGTTCAATGAGGACGGTAACGAAGAAAAGACTGCGAAAAATGACAAGGATGGAAATGTCACATTCCCAGAATTGGAATTCGACAAAGCAGGTACTTACACTTACACGATCAAGGAAGTGAAAGCAGGTACAACAGAAAATGGCATCACTTACGATGCTAAGACAGTAACAGCTACAGTAACGGTAACCGATGATGGTAAAGGTAAACTGAGTGCAAGCGTTGCTTATGATGGCGATGTTACATTCACTAATACCTACACTCCAGCTAAAACTCAGGTTTCTGTAACGAAAGTCTGGGACGATGATAACAACCAAGATGGTCTCCGTCCGACCAAGATTACTGTCAATCTTCTAGCAGATGGCGTTAAGCTTGAAACAAAAGAAATTCAAGCTGCTCAAGATGGTACTTGGTCTGCTACATTTACAGATCTTCCAAAATATAAAGATGACAAAGAAATCAAATATACTGTAACAGAAGAACCGGTTGAGGGTTATGTTTCAGAAATTACTGCAGATACAGCGACTAACTTTACCATTAAAAATACCCATGCCCCAGCTACAGTCTCAGTTCAAGGGACAAAAACTTGGGATGATGGCAACAACCAAGATGGCAAACGTCCAGACAAGATTAAGGTTCTGTTGAACAAGACAGTTGACGGCGTAACGACGAAGGTTGCGGAACAAGAAGTAACCAAAGCTAACTGGACTTATGAGTTCAAAAACCTGCCGAAATTTGAAGGTGGCAAGGAAATCACATACTCTATTGACGAAGAAGCTGTTGAAGGCTATGTCAAAGCCATTGACGGTTATAACCTGAAGAACAGCTACACTCCAGCTAAAACGCAAATTCCAGTGAAAAAAGTCTGGAATGATGCCGACAACCAAGATGGCAAACGCCCGGCTAAGATTATTGTTAAGCTCTTAGCGGACGGTCAAGATACAGGCAAGACTCTTGAATTGTCAGAAGCTAATGGCTGGGCCGGTAGCTTCACAGAGCTTGATGCTCACAAAGGTGGTAAGGCAATTGATTACAAGGTTGTAGAGGCTACTTCAATCACAGGTTACACAACTGAAGTGACCGAAGATGCAGCAACTGGCTTTACGATTACCAATAGCTATACCCCAGAAACAGTGGATATCAAAGCGACGAAGAATTGGGATGATGCCAATAACCAAGATGGTAAACGTCCAAGCAGTATCACGATTAACCTCCTAGCCGACGGTGAGAAGGTTGATTCCAAAGAAGTGAAAGCAGCCGCAGATGGTACTTGGAGCGCTGAGTTCAAAGCTAAAGCTAAGTATAAAAATGGCAATGAAATCAAGTACACTGTAACAGAAGAAAAAGTGACAGAGTATGAGACCAAAATTGAAGATTTCAATATCATCAATAAATATATTCCAAAAGCTATCGAATACAAAGTCACCAAGGTTTGGAATGATGCCAACAACCAAGATGGCAAACGTCCAACAACTGTGACTGTGCAGCTTTATAAATCAGTGGCTGGTTCAGAACCAGTAGCGTTAGAAGGTAAAACGCTCACGATAACAGCAGAGAACAAGACAGATGACAATACTTGGGTAGCTTCCTTCACCAATCTTCCACAGTTTGAAAATGGGCAAGAGATTGCTTATTCTATCCAAGAAGTCAATGTACCAGAAGGCTACACAGAATCTGTGACTGGTCAAGTGGTGACCAACACCCATGAACCAGAAACCATTGTGATTACAGGTACGAAAAAGTGGGTTGATAACAACAACCAATACGGCAAGCGGACAGCAACTGTCAAGGTTCAAATTCTGAAAGGCAACACAGTCGTTGATGAAGTTGAAACTTCAGAAGAAAAAGGCTGGGCCTTTGCATCAAAACCATTACCGAAGTATGAAAATGGAGAAGAAATTGCCTATAAGGTTCAAGAAGTTGCCGTAGAATCTTACGAATCAGAAGTTAAACCATCTGGAAACAATCAATACACGATTACAAACACATTGACACAAAAGATAGCCATCATGGGACAAAAGCCTTGGAATGACACCAATAACCAAGATAATATTCGTCCTACTGAAATCACAGTTCGTTTATTGGCAGATGGCAAAGATACGGACAAAGTAGCGACAGCGAGTGCAGCAACTGGATGGAAATATAGTTTTGAAAAACTTGCCAAATATGAAGCAGGTAAGGAAATTACTTATACGGTGGAAGAAGTTGAGGTACCAGAAGGTTACACACCGAAGGTAGATGGTATGAATATCACGAATAGTCATACACCAGAGAAGCCACAAATTCCACAAACCCCACCAAGTACACCAGAGAAGTCGAAGAAGAGAATTCTCCCATCCACAGGTAGTCAAAATTCATTCTTGGCAGTACTTGCAGGTTTGTTCACCTTAAGCGGAGCTGCTTACTTGTTAAAGAAGAAGGCGTAATTCTATCATCAAATAGAACAATGAAAGTCCATTAGAGAAATCTAGTGGGCTTTTTCAGACTCATTGTCAACTGTAGTGGGTTGACTAGACCTAAGAATGAGAGAGCAGTAGCTCTCTCATTCTGCTTGTTTTCACTCTGAAACGACAGGGAGTCTTCCAAGAGGGTCAGAAGGGAGCCAATACAGGAAAGAATAGGGATTAGCAGTCTACAGCTTCTTCGTTCATGATATTCTAAAGAGGTAAGAACAAGGAAGGAGAAGGAAATGGAGTTCAAGGAGTTGTATGGGAAGGTAAGGGGGATTGT
>NZ_CABHMZ010000024.1 GCF_902167705.1 Streptococcus constellatus
TATTCTAAAGAGGTAAGAACAAGGAAGGAGAAGGAAATGGAGTTCAAGGAGTTGTATGGGAAGGTAAGGGGGATTGTTATGATAATGCTTTGTGTGAAAAATTCCTTTCACACTTCAAAAGTGAGTCCTTGTGGTTACATCCACCGTTAGACAGATAGGAACTTCTCACCCAAATCAAAAGTTAGACTGGTATAATAATGATAGACCATAAGAAAGATTAAAAGGTATGACTCCTAGGGAATATCAGGAATCATACCTTTTAACAGTTACTTTTTTACCTATTCCATTTTAGATGGGGATTAACACCAAGAGTTTCTTTATCATACAAACTAAATTTATATGTAAAAAGAGTCTGAGACACTATTTTTCTCAGACTCGAATTGTTCTTATAATAAAAGCAATGGTAGGCGATTATACAAAGCATTACTTTGAGGTGGTGGGTAGGACTTGGTGAAGCCACCTTTTTTTCAAAATTTATACTAAATCATTGATATCGGTATACTCACGATTAAGTCCTTCTGCAACGGGTTGGCTAGTGAGATAACCTTTATAAGTAGTCACTCCTTGTTGTAGCCCCAAATCATCTGCAATAGCTTGCTCAAAACCTTTGTCAGCCAAAGCTTCAATGTAAGGAAGTGTTACATTTGTCAGGGCAAGAGTTGATGTACGGGCAACAGCACCTGGGATGTTAGCAACGGCATAATGAAGCACACCATGTTTTTCATAAACAGGTTCATCGTGAGTAGTTACACGATCAGCAGTTTCAACGACCCCACCTTGGTCAACTGCTACGTCAACAATGACAGAACCTGGACGCATTTGGCTGACCACATCATCCGTAACGAGTTTAGGTGCTTTGGCTCCTGGGATTAGCACGGCCCCAATCACTACATCAGCGTCTTTAACACTTTCGGCAATATTGAAAGAATTAGACATAAGGGTCTGGATTTGGTGGCCAAAAAGGTCTTCGAGTTCGGACAGGCGTTTAGCGCTGATATCAAGAATAGTGACCTGCGCTCCTAGTCCTAAAGCGATGCGAGCTGCGTGTGTCCCAACAACGCCACCTCCAATGATAGTGACTTTTCCTTTGGGAACACCAGGAACACCGCCTAATAGCACGCCAGAACCACCTTCTTGTTTGGTTAAAAAGTGAGCCCCGATCTGTACAGCCATTCTCCCTGCGACCTCACTCATAGGAACGAGTAGAGGAAGTTTTCCTTCTTGGTCACGAACGGTTTCGTAAGCAATCCCTGTTGTCTTGCCCACAATCATGGCATTGGCTAATTCAGGTGCAGCAGCCATGTGCAGATAAGTGAAAAGCAAGAGGTCATCACGTAAGAAGCCGTATTCAGCAGCTAAGGGTTCTTTTACTTTGACAACTAGATTAGCCGCCCAAGCTTCCGCTGCAGTTGCAACAACTGTCGCTCCCTGTGCTTTGTAGTCGGCGTCTGTAAATCCAGAACCAAGTCCAGCTTTGGTTTCAACTAAAACCTGATGACCTTTTTGGACGAGACTGTGAACGCCAGCTGGTGTTAAAGCAACGCGATTCTCATTGTTTTTGATTTCTTTTGGAATACCAATTAACATATATTTACTCCTTTTTTGAGATGTTTTTATTGTATATGAAAACGTTTCGAAAATCAAGACAAAATTAGAAAACATTGATTTCAGTGAGTATTTATGTTATGCTATGAGGCAACATAGGAGGTTCGTGCAAAATGGAAAGTATTTATCTAAAGCTAGCTGAAAATCGAACTTTGGAAACAGAGCGCCTGCTCCTACGACCTGTGACCTTAGATGACGCTGAGGATATGTTTGAATATTCTTCTGATGAAGAAAATACTCGCTATACTTTTTTACCTAATAAAGATTTGGAAGAAACTAAAAATATTATTGCTCGTTTGTTTATGGGTCGGCCGCTTGGAAATTGGGGAATTGAGCTAAAGGAAAGTGGTAAACTGATTGGCAGCATTGGCCTACACAAGCTGGATTCAGTCCTCAAAAAGGGAGCTATCGGCTATATCGTTCATAAGAATTACTGGAATCAGGGCTTGGCAACGGAAGCATTGAAAGAAATAATTCGACTAGCTTTTGAACGTTTGGATATGAATATGTTGGTGGCTCTCCATGATGTGGAAAATCCAGCGTCAGGACGAGTTATGGAAAAGGCTGGTATGAACTTTTCTCACATAGATCCGTATGCTGCCTTGGATTTACATAAAGAAGGTCGAATTTCTCAGAGAGCTTATTATCGTTTGACAAAGGAAGATTATTTTAAAAAATACTGATATGAATGTGACATTTATAGGAAATTTTAATGATGAATAGGTTCTTTTTGGAACATTCTAGCAAAGAGTTCTTTCTCTTTTGATGAAAACATTTTTCAAATCTATTGACAAGAATCTATCTGCATGATATAGTAGATAGGTACTGCTGATTTAGCTCAGTTGGCAGAGCGCATCCATGGTAAGGATGAGGTCGCCGGTTCGATCCCGGCAATTAGCATGAAGAACAGGAAAAGGGAGTGGGATAAAAATCGGTATTTCGTAAGAAATCGATTTTGTCATCCCACCCCCGCAAGGTTGAGTAGGTCTGTAAAAGCTGAAGTATCAGCGCATTAGAGACCACTCAACTACTGCGTATTGAGTTTTATTCTAGAAAGTTAAATGAGTCTGGAACAAAAATGTTCCAGGCTCGTTTTTTGCATTTATCCGAGTTTATTTTTTTGCATTTTACTGTAAACTAAATTAAGGGCAAGGCCTAAAATAGCAAGTGCAATGGCAATATAGAAGGCTTGAGAGAAGTTGCCTTTATTAGCCGCACCGATTTGTGCCGCTAGGCGGGGAGCAAAGAAAGCAGCGAGCGAATAACCAGTGAAGACAATGCCATAATTCGTTCCTTGATTGACTGGTCCGTAGTTTTCCATAACCAGCGATGGGAAGACACCCATAACACCTCCAAAACAGATTCCTAGCCCAATAATACCGATTGAAAATCCGATTTGTCCCGGAATAGCAGTCAATACAAGTAGTGATAGAGCAACTACTGTAAAGATGATAGAGAGGGTTTTGCTACGTCCGATTTTATCAGAAACAGCTCTCCAAATGAAGCGTCCGCTAGAATTTGAGAGGGAATAGAGGGATACATACAGGGCAGCGGTGGTGGCGCTAAGCCCAAACATATTTTTCCCAATGCCAGCAGCTTGTGAAGCAATCATCAGACCAGAGAATGCTCCGACAAAAAACATAAGAGTAATGACATAGAAAATAGGTGTTTTCAGCATATCTATCCAATTTTTATTAGCCGTTTTACCAGTAGCAGATTGAGCAGGTGGATTCCATCCCTCAGGTTTATAGCCTGTTGGAGCTTTTCTGATAAAGAGACTAGCAATGCAGACAATCACAAGATAGACAAGACCGATTGCTCGAAAAGCGAATTGAGCATCATGGCTTTGAATCAAGCTATTAGCAACTGGGGAAACAAAGACGGCTGCAAGTCCCACGCCACCTGTGATAATGCCAGCTGCCAAACCGCGCTTGTCTGGAAAAAGGCGAAGAGTATTGGATAGACAGCCCGAATAAGCAAATCCTTGACCGAGCCCAGCGAGAAGTCCATAGGAGATGTAAAGCATGAAAGGACTAGTTGCGAAGCCTGTCAGCATGAATCCTAAGGCGAATAAAATGGCTCCTAGCGAAATGGTCCAGCGGACGTAGCCTTTATCTGTCAGATAGCCTCCTAAGATCATCGGAATCGGACCAATAGCAGAGTTGATAGCAAAGGCCAACATAATATCTGGCATAGACCAGCCAGTCTGTTGACTAAGTGGATTGGCAAAGACACTAAAAGCATAAACGGCTCCTGTACAGAGTAAGATAGCAGTTGAAGCAGCTAGAACTTGCCAGCGGTTAAGATTTTCTTTCATAAGCTCTCTCCTTTCATCTACTTTATAAAAGTAGAAATTAACATTGTTATTATTTTCACATTCTAACAGAATCATCAAGAAATGTCAACGTTTTCTTTGCTGAAATATTATTTTAAAGTAAATCATGTCAACGCTTGCAATTTCTAACCTAATCTTGTATAGTAAAATTAACTACATTGAGAAAGGATTCACAAATGAAATTAGTTGCTATCTTAGAAACGAATTCAGATCGTTCGACCAACCGTAAATTATTACAGTTTATGATAAAGCATTTTACCGACCAAGCGGAGATTGAATTGTTGGAAATCAAGGATCTGCCGGCTTTTAATGAACCAGCAGATAAACAAGCTCCGACCCCTGTTGCTGCTTTTTCTGATAAGATTATGCAAGCAGATGGAGTGATTATTTCCACACCGGAATACGATCACACTATCCCAGCGCCATTGTCTAGTGCCTTGGAGTGGATAGCTTATACCAGTCGAGCACTTATCAATAAGCCAACGATGATTGTCGGTGCTTCGTTAGGATCGCTTGGTTCTTCTAGAGCGTAGGCTCATTTGCGGCAAATTTTAAATGCACCAGAATTAAAGGCTCGCATCATGCCAGGAATCGAATTTTTGCTCGGTCATTCTGAGCAGGCTTTTGATGCAGAAGGCAATCTAGTTTATGAAGAAAAAGTAAAAGAATTGGAAGAAAATTTTGCTGAATTTCAGGAATTTGTGACCATTACCAATCAGCTGGTTAGTCAGTCTAATACAGAACGCAAGCGGAATTTTTCTTGGGAACTTGAGGATAAGGAGGTCAAATGATGAAATTTATTGCGATTGTTGGAACCAATGCCGAAAAGTCTTATAACCGCCAATTATTGCAGTTTATGCAACAACATTTTGCCAAAAAGGCTGATATTGAAATCATGGAAATCCGAGATGTACCGATGTTTAACGAAACGGATGACCAGACAGATTCACCAGTTATTCAGGCATTTAATGAAAAAATAACAGCAGCAGACGGTGTCATTATTGCAACACCAGAACATAATCATACGATTCCCTCTTCTCTCAATAGTTTGTTAGAATGGCTGTCTTTCAATATTCACCCGCTGGATGGCAAACCAGTCATGATTGTGGGAGCTTCTTATGATGTGCAAGGGTCTTCGCGGGCACAGCTGCATTTGCGTCAGATTTTGGATGCACCAGGTGTCAATGCTACCGTTATGCCAGGAAATGAGTTTTTATTAGGACGAGTTCACCATGCTTTTGACAATGACGGAAATATAAAAAGCCAAGCAACAGTTGATTTTCTAGAATCTTGTTTCTATCGCTTTGTACGTTTTGCAAACGTAGCCAATCAGCTAAATGAACCAGAAGAAGTGCACTTTGAACCAGGAACTTACCATGTCGTAACTGAAGGTCATAATGGTAAATTACCTATGGAAGTGACCTTGTCTGAAGAAAAAATTGAGAAAATTGATATTGATTCATCAAGCGAATCAGCTGGAATTGCGGATGTTGTCTTTACAAGGATTCCAAGTGAAATTATCGAAGGTCAGACCTTGAATGTGGATGCTATTTCTGGAGCTTCTGTGACTTCAAATGGTGTCTTGGACGGAGTAGCTAGGGCTGTCCGACAAGCTGGTGGCAATCCAGATGTCCTTCGTAAGCGTCCTAAAGCACCGTCTGCTTTGGATACAGAAGATAAAGAGTACACGACAGATATCGTAGTAGTAGGTGCTGGAGGTGCTGGATTTGCAGCGGCAGCTCGTGCCATTCAAAAAGGTAAAAAAGTTATCGTAGTAGAAAAATTCCCTGCTGTTGGAGGAAATACAGTTCGTGCTGGTGGTCCGATGAATGCTCCTGACCCAGAATGGCAACATGGATTTGCAGCTAATCCTGGTGAAGCTCACACCTTGCAGGAACTACATGATTTAGATGAATCAACAATTGACCCAGAATTTTTGGAAGATTTTCGAGCTCTCAAACTGGAATTAGAAAATTATCTGAAAGATCCAACTTATCTTTTTGACTCTACTTTGCTGTACCGCCTGCAAACTTATATTGGAGGGAAACGAAAAGACCTGAAAGGAAATGAAATCCATGGGGATTATGACTTGATTAAGATTCTGACGGAGCGCTCTTTAGAATCTGTTCGTTGGCTGGAAGACATCGGTGTAGAATTTGAGGACGAAGTGACCATGCCAGTCGGTGCACTGTGGCGGCGCGGTCATAAACCGACAATGCCTTTGGGAATTGCTTTTATCTCTGTTTTGAAAGATTTTGTTGAGAAAAATGGCGGTCTGATTTTGACAGATACTCCTGTTAAGGAATTGATTATAGAAAATGGAGCTGTCAAAGGTGTTAAAGGAACGGGACGCAATGGCCAAGCCATTACAGTTCATGCAAGTGCAGTTGTTCTGGCTTCTGGTGGTTTTGGTGCCAACACCAAGATGTTGCAACAATACAACCAATACTGGACGCACATTGATGACGATATTAAGACATCCAATTCACCAGCTATTACAGGCGACGGTATTCTACTAGGTCAAAGTGTCGGTGCAGACTTAGTCGGTATGGGCTTCTCTCAAATGATGCCGGTCTCTGACCCGATTACAGGCGCTTTGTTCTCCGGTTTACAGGTACCTCCAGCTAACTTTATCATGGTCAATACTCAAGGAAAACGTTTTGTAGATGAGTATGGTAGTCGAGATAAATTGGCTCAAGCAGCGATTGACAATGGTGGTCTTTTCTATCTGATTGCAGATGAAAATATCAAAGAAACAGCTTATAATACCAGTCAAGAAAAGATTGATGCGCAGGTAGCGAATGGAACACTCTACCGAGCAGATAGTTTAGAAGAATTGGCTCAACAGCTACAAATGGATCCACAAGTCTTTGTCAAGACGATCACAGATTATAATGCTTATGTTGATGCGGGCTATGATCCTGAATTTGAAAAGGGAGCTTTTGACCTCAAGGTTGAAAAGGCACCGTTTTATGCCACTCCTCGAAAACCAGCCGTTCACCACACTATGGGCGGTCTTAAGATTGATACGGAAACGCATGTTATCAATAAACAAGGACAAGTTATCCAAGGCCTCTATGCAGCTGGAGAAGTAGCTGGCGGACTGCATGCTGGAAACCGTTTAGGTGGCAATTCCCTTACTGATATTTTCGCTTTTGGACGTATCGCAGCCGAAACTGCTATTGCAGAGAATTGTTAATCTTAATTTTAGGCAGAAATCCTCTCAGTTTTGGGAGGATTTTTTGTAAATATTCTTGAGAAGCATTTCTTTTAATGTTAAAATATCAATTGATTAAAAGTAAATAAGAAGGAATGGAGTCTAGGGGATTTGTTCCAGATTCTATGGTATCAGAATAATAATGTCAAAAGAAATTTTTAATTCTAAAGAAACTCTTCTAGCTGCGGGATCAATTATTACTGTTTCCGAAAAAATTGCTCAAGGTAAATTGACTAGGATAACTGAAATTGAAGATGAAAATATTCGTGAACTCATTAAGAATGGAATTAAATATAGTAAATCGAATGCTGATAAAATTGGTGGTGCTCTAGGTACTACTGCTGGAGGAAGTTTAGGAGTTTTGAGTGGATTTGGTCTTATTAGTTTGATGGCTGCTGAAGGAACAGCTGGCGCAGCAGTAGTTACTAGTGGATTAGCAAATATAGGAGCTGTAGTTGGCGGAGGAATGTTAGCCGGGTTAGGAACGGTATTAGTTATTCCAGCTGCGTTAGCTGCAGTTGGGGGAATAGTTGGTTTGGTACTTTCTTCTAAAAATAGAGTTAGTAGAAACGAAGTAAAAAAAGAACTTCTTTCTAGAGCAGAAAAGATTTTAGTAGATTTGAAAATAAAAGCTCAAGAAACGAATAGTGAGTTTGTGATAGGTACTTTATTAACACTCAAAGCATTAATAAATGATTTAAATAGAGATTTACAAAATTAAAAGAAGTAAATAGCGACCGTAAGGTCGCTCATCCCATTCGATATTTCATACTGCTTAAGGGAAATATAAAAAGAAAGGAGAACGGTAATATGAACAATGTAAAACAAAACAGTACTCAAGTATATCGTATGACAGAACTCCTTTCTAGCAAACCATTGTAGTTTATTTTTGATGAAAAAAATAAATAAAAACAAGTAAGCTCAGGACAGGTCTATTCTGTCTTGGGCTTTTTTGTGTGTTTAGGGAAGGATTAGGATGATTAAAAGTTTATTTGGATATATAAAAGAGCATAAATGGTTATATTTATCCATTGCTCTGGTTTTACTATTGTATGATTTTACCATGCTGATTCCAACACAGGTAATTCAGCGTTTAGTAGATCATCTGTCGCATCATACTTTGACACAGCAGAATTTAATTAGAGATGTTGGTTTGTTAGCTCTGGTGACAATTTGTAACTATCTGTCAGCTTATTATTGGCATTTAAAGATATTTCAGTCATCTATTGACTATAAATTTCTCATGCAAAGAAGAGCTTTTGAAAAATTGGTAGCTATGAGAACACCTTTCTACGAAAAATTTCGTTCTGGCGATATTCTAACGCGTTTTTCCACAGATGTTGAGGGAATGATGGAGATGGCTGGTTATGGGATTGTCATTCTCTTATATGCTGGAGGCATGATTGCCTTTGTTATTCCGACCATGTTTTTTATCTCATGGGAAATTAGCTTACTGGCTATGCTTCCGCTTATGATATTGATGATATGGATTTATTTTCTTGGAAAAAAACAAGATAAACTAATCGAAAATAATCGTGAAGCAGTGGCATCTTTGAATGATGAGGTACTGGAAACGATAGAGGGAGTCCGGGTTGCGCGTGCTTATAGCAAGAAAACAACTCAGAAAGAACAGTTCCAATTGCGCACGAAAGCTTTATCTAAGGTTGGCGATCAAATTGCTGGCATTCAGTATCTTTACGCACCGCTCTCCTCTGTCTTTATCGCTTTATCAACGATTATTGTGCTTCTTATTGGCGCTGCTTTTATAAAAACGGGACAATTGACAATTGGACAAGTGATTGCTCTTCAATTGTATATGATTAGCTTGATTGAACCTTTTTGGATGTTGTCGGATTTTATCTTGGTCTATCAAACAGGGAAGACGTCTTTTAAAAAGGTAACAGAATTGATTGAAACGACAGATGATATGGAAATGAGTGGACAAGAGGAGCTGCAACATCTTATCTCTATTCGTTTTCAGGATTATTATTTTACTTACCCACAAGCAGAGAGACCCAGTTTGCGTAACATAACTTGGCAAATCGAAGCAGGAAAAACGTATGGTATTGTTGGAAAAACAGGCTCTGGTAAAACAACCCTAGTTCGTCAGCTTCTTCAGCAATATCCTGTTGGACAAGGTGTATTTCAGATAAATGGAAAGTCTATCGGTCACTATTCACGCCAGTCGATTGAAGCAATGATTGGCTATGTCCCTCAGGAGCATATTTTATTTTCAAAATCCGTCAAAGACAATATTGCCTTTGGCAAGAGAAATGCGACATTAAGTGATATTGAGAAGGCTATTGAAACAGCGGCATTTTCAGAAGATTTAAAACGAATGCCAGACGGACTGGAAACTCTTATTGGTGAGAGGGGAGTGTCAATATCTGGCGGTCAAAAACAAAGAATTTCTTTGGCACGCGCTTTTATTAGACAGCCAGAAGTCCTCATCTTGGATGATTCTTTGTCGGCAGTTGACGCTCAGACAGAACGCCGAATTATCCAAAATATCCAGAAGGTACGAGCAAATCAGACAACAATCATTGTGACGCACCGTTTGTCAGCTGTCCAGCAGGCAGACTGGGTTCTTGTCTTAGAAGACGGACAAATTGTAGAAGAAGAGACTCCGAACCAGTTGCTTAGTAAAGGAGGTTGGTACGCCGAACAATATCAACGGCAGCAACATCAGAAAGGAGGGAGCGAATGAGTATCATTAGCCGTTTATTAAAAGAACTAAAAGTTGTTCGAATTGCATTTTTTCTTGCGGTTGGAATTGCTGTCTTAGCAACGGTGACTAGCCAACTGTCTCCTCTCTTTTTGAGAAATATGATAGATGGACCGCTTACACAGATTGGAAGCGGAAAAGATAGTCAGATTCAGCTTTTGCAATTAGCTGGATTATACCTAATTGCTGTAGTTTCGGGGAGTGTCTTGACTTACTTAGGCGACCGACTTTTAGCGCATTGTGGCAACAAAGTAGCCGAACACCTGAGAAATGAAGCTTATCAGGTTATGCAAAATTTGCCGATTTCTTACTTTGATGATAAGCCAGCAGGGAAGATTGCGACTAGAATTGTAAATGATACGGAAACCTTACGAAGACAATTTTATGCCAGTTTGGTTAGTGTTTTGATTCAAGTTCTTCGGATTGTTTTTACCTATGCTCTCTTGTTTTATCTTAGTCCGCTTGCTGCCTCGGTACTTTTGCTGTTGCTTCCTGCTTTTTATGGGATACAAGTATTTTATAAAAAACTAACGGACAAGCCAATGAAAGACTTTTATGATTCACGCAGTGACATCAATAATCAAGTGAATGAATTGATGCATGGAGCTAGTCTGATACAGTTATACCATCAGGAAAAAACAGTTCTTTCAGAATTTGATGCAACTGCTCGAAAAATGAGCCAAGCTGATAAACAAATTGTATGGGTAAGCGCTCTTTCGTCTTGGCCATTAACGGAATTTTTGAAAAATGCAGTACTTGCTGTCATTTTGACGATAGTTGGTCAGCAATTTTTAGGCGGTCGCAGCATCATTACCGCTGGTGTATTATTTATCTATCTCAATTATATTATTGATTTATTTGAGATGATGAGTTTTCTGGTTCGGCTTTTCCCGAATGTACAACGATCATTGGAAACAGGAAAACGAGTTTTAGAATTGTTAGATCAACCTCAGGAAGAAGATGTGAAAGCGCAGTTAGCAGTTGTTAAAGGACAAGTTGCATTTGAACATGTGAGCTTTGCGTATGAGAAAGGCAAGATTATTCTGCATGATATTAGCTTTAAGGCAAAGCAAGGAGAGACGATTGCTTTGGTGGGACATACTGGCTCTGGAAAATCTTCTATCATGAACCTACTTTATCGTTTCTACGATCCTCAAAAAGGGAAAATATATATTGATCAACAAGACATCCAACAATATTCTCGGGAAAGTCTTCGTAGTCACATGGGGATTGTCTTGCAAGATCCTTATCTATTCACGGGAACGCTAGCAAGCAATGTAGCTATGAGTCATTCAGGCATCAATCGTGAAAAAGTTCTGGAAGCTTTAGAAAAGGTCGGTTCAGGGGACTTGCTGGCTCGTTGTAAAAAAGGAATTGATGAACCTGTAAAGGATAAAGGGGCAGCATTTTCGAGTGGTGAACGGCAACTGATTTCATTTGCTCGAACTCTCTACGCTAATCCCCAAATTTTAATATTGGACGAAGCAACTTCTCATATTGATACAGAAACCGAAGAAATGATTCAAAAAGCATTGGCTGTGGTAAAGGAGGGGAGAACGACTTTTATCATTGCTCACCGTTTATCCACTATTCAAGATGCAGACCAAATTTTGGTTATTTCTGAAGGAAAGATTGTAGAGCGAGGGCAACATGATACATTGGTAAAACAAAATGGCATCTATGCGCAAATGAGCCGCCTCCAGCAACAAGTATAAGTTTTGAAAGAAAAAATGTGAAGTAAAGAGCAGAACGAAGTAGTAAATGATTTATAAATCAGACATCCCTATCTGAAATATGGTATAATGAAGTGATACTAATAAAGTGGGTGTAATATGTATATAGAAATGATCGATGAGACAGGACAAGTTTCGGAAGAAATCATTAAGCAAACACATGATATACTGGAATTTGCTGCTAAGAAGATTGGTAAAGAAGAAAAAGAAATGGCAGTGACATTTGTTACCAACGAGCGTAGCCATGAGCTGAATTTGGAATATCGAGATACGGACCGCCCGACAGATGTTATCAGTTTGGAGTACAAGCCTGAGCTGGACATTGCCATTGACGAGGAGGATTTATTAGAAAATCCTGAGCTGGCGGAAATGTTAGAGGACTTTGATGCTTATATCGGAGAACTCTTTATTTCCATAGATAAGGCGCGTGAACAAGCAGAAGAGTATGGTCATAGTTTTGAGCGGGAAATGGGTTTTCTTGCCGTACATGGTTTTTTGCATATCAATGGATACGATCACTATACGCCGGAAGAAGAGGCGGAAATGTTTGGTTTACAGGAAGAAATTTTGACTGCTTATGGACTTACAAGACAATAATACAAATAAACGCAAATGGAAAAATCGAGATGTGATTTCGAGTTTAGAATTTGCTCTGACAGGGATTTTTACGGCAATCAAAGAAGAGCGCAATATGCGCAATCATGCTGTTTCGGCAGTTGCGGTTGTGCTTGCAGGTCTTCTTTTTCAGGTATCTGCGATAGAATGGCTTTTCCTTTTTTTGAGCATTTTTCTAGTCATCGCTTTTGAGATTATGAATTCAGCTATTGAAAATGTGGTGGATTTAGCTAGTGATTATCACTTCTCCATGCGGGCTAAAAATGCCAAAGATATGGCAGCTGGTGCAGTTTTAGTGGTTTCTGGATTTGCAGTTGTGGCAGGATTGATTATTTTCATTCCTAAAATTTGGAATTTGATTTTTTAAAGATTTGAAAATCGGGGGAGACTGCCGATTTTCTGCTATTTATTGAAATAGAGGTGAAACAATGACTTTTAAATCTGGTTTTGTAGCCATTTTAGGACGTCCCAATGTTGGGAAGTCAACTTTTCTGAATTATGTGATGGGACAAAAGATTGCTATTATGAGTGATAAGGCTCAGACGACTCGTAACAAGATTATGGGAATTTACACGACAGACACGGAGCAAATTGTCTTTATCGATACGCCGGGGATTCATAAGCCTAAGACTGCCTTGGGCGATTTTATGGTAGAGTCAGCTTACAGTACCTTGCGTGAAGTGGAAACGGTGCTTTTTATGGTGCCAGCTGATGAAAAACGCGGCAAGGGTGATGATATGATTATGGAGCGTTTAAAAGCGGCTAAAATCCCTGTTATTCTGGTCATCAATAAAATTGATAAAGTACACCCAGATCAGTTGTTGGAGCAAATTGATGATTTCCGTAACCAAATGGATTTCAAGGAGATTGTGCCGATTTCTGCTCTTCAAGGAAATAATATCAACCGTTTGATGGAAATCCTGAAAGAAAATCTGGAAGAGGGTTTCCAGTATTTTCCAGAAGATCAAATCACTGATCATCCAGAACGTTTCTTGGTATCTGAAATGATTCGCGAGAAAGTGCTGCACTTAACTCGTGAAGAAATCCCGCATTCAGTAGCTGTTGTCATTGACAGCATGAAGCGTGATAAAGAGACTGATAAAGTGCATATTCGTGCAACGATCATGGTCGAACGTGATAGCCAAAAAGGAATCATTATCGGCAAGAGTGGCTCCATGCTCAAGAAAATTGGCTCTTTGGCACGCCGCGACATTGAAATCATGCTGGGTGACAAAGTTTATCTTGAAACTTGGGTCAAGGTCAAGAAAAATTGGCGTGATAAGAAGCTAGACTTGGCAGATTTTGGGTATAATGAGAAGGAGTATTAGAGGCTGAGGAAGATGAGGTCATTATTTATCGAAGAAAAAGGACAGCAAAATGATAAGAGTATTGTCTTTTTGCATGCTTCTGGTTCTAGCAGTCGGATGTGGACACATCATACCGCTGAGTTAAAAAATGATTTTCACTGTATAGCTGTTGATTTGCCTGGACATGGTTCTAGCCGCGACATTGAGTGGACAAATTTTAATGATGTTACAGAAATGATTGCTGATATTATCAAAAACAGGGCTCACGGCAAGCCGCACCTTGTTGGTCTATCGTTGGGAGGCAGTCTCGTTCTTAAATTGTTGGAAAAACATGCTGATTTATTTGATAGAGCGATTGTTGACGGTGCTAGTCATGAACCGATTAAAGGGTATGGTAAAGTCATTGCCGGTGTTTACATCATGTCGCTATTTAAAAACACTAAGCTAATGGCCAACCTTATGGCAAAAATGATGCAGAAAGATGGTGTACCTGAAGATAGCTATCGTCATTTCATAATGGATTTGCAAAGGGCTTCTGTTAAGTCATTTCGCCGAGCGATGTCTCAGGCAAATCTTCTGAGAATCACTGCAAATTTCGACAATCCTGTTTTCTTTGTTTCGGGCGGTAAAGAATCAGAGTCAATTCATGAATCTCATAAAGAATTGGCAAGAAAAAACAGAATGAGTGATTGTGCCTAGTATCCTGATAAAGGTCATGCATGGTTATTTAGTGATGTTGCTACACACATACAATTATTACGTTACTTTTTTCAAGACGGAGCATTTCCAGATAAATTGAAAGGTTTCTAAATATGGACTATATTTCCTACATTCGCTCAAAGGTTGGGCATGATAAGATTATTCTGACCTTTGCTGGCGGTATTTTAGCAGATGACGAGGGACGCGTGCTGTTGCAACTACGCGGTGATAAGAAAACATGGGCTATTCCAGGCGGAGCAATGGAACTTGGTGAATCCACTCTTGATACTGCTAAGCGTGAGTTTTTTGAAGAAACTGGTATTGAGGTAGAAGCTACTCGTTTTCTCAATGTTTACAGTAATTTCGAGGAAGTTTATCCGAATGGTGATGCGGTGCAGACGGTTGTCTTCATCTATGAGCTGGCGGCTGTTTCACCAGTAAATATTGCAGATTTTCACAATGAAGAAACTCTACGCTTGCGTTTCTTTTCTAAGGAAGAAATTGAGAAATTAGAATCTGTGAGTAGTAAGCATCGCCTGATGTTAGCTGAGTATTTTGATGACAACTTTGCGATGGGACATTGAGTTGAGATTGACATAATCAGTGATTAGTTTATTTTTAAGGAGGTAGGGCAATGGAATTTGTAAATCTTTTAGTGGAAAATGTGGAACGAGCCGAGGAGCGTTTTTTGTCGGTGCTGGCTAATTTATCTGTGGAAGAAGCGAATGATTTTCCGGTTGCAGATACAGTTCCGTCCATTAAGTCTGTGGCTTGGTTGACTTGGCATACGGCGCGGGAGCTAGATTTTCAGATTGCTGATTTAGCTAAGACCGAGCCAGTCTGGTTCTCTAAAGGCTGGAAGAAAAAGTTTGCCTTGGATTTGCCAGATGATACAGAAGATTGGCACCATACTCCTCAAGAAGCGCATAAAGTTGTGGTGACAGATATTGAGTTTCTAAAAGGTTATCTGTCTGATGCGGTTGCGGCAACAATTGCTTATTTATCAGAGGTGAATGAAACCAGTCTGGACGATGTTGTTGATGAGAATTGGACTCCAGCTGTTAAGCGTGGGAATCGTTTAGTATCGATCGTTGACGATGCTGCTATGCATTCAGGTCAGGCAATCTATGCTTGCCGCCTGCTAGGAAGAGAGGATTGAAAAAGGTAATGGTAGGGGAAATTCGAGCGGTCGAAAAATCTCATCTAGCTGACTGGGCTTACTTTGCTCATTTAGCTTGGAAGACAGAGAAAAAGAAATTACTAGCAGCATTTTCTGAAGGGAAATTTCCTAATGAATTTTTATACTACTTAGAGGGAGAAGCCATTGCTTGGCTCAGCTTATCTATGCGTTCGGAATATGTGGAAGGAGCAAAACAACTTCCTGTCGCATATATTGAAGGCATAGCGGTAGCACCTGCTTTTCAAAGAAATGGCATCGCTTATCAGCTTCTTGATTTTGCACAGTCGTGGGCGACAGAAAAAGGAGTGTCTCAGCTAGCTTCAGATTGTGATATAGACAATGTAGTCAGTCAAGCTTTTCACAAGAGTGCGGGATTTGAAGAAATAAGTCGAACTGTTCATTACATGTTACATTTGGATAAGAAAGGATAAAGATTTCGTGCCCGAATTACCAGAAGTAGAAACAGTACGCCGTGGTTTGGAGCGGCTGGTTAAAGGAAAAGAGATTGAAAAGGTAGATGTCCGTTATGCCAAGATGATTGGAACGGGGGTAGATCCTTTTGTCTTAGATTTACCGGGACAAAGCATTGATACTGTTGGGCGTCGGGGAAAGTATCTGATTTTTTATTTGACGAACTGGGTGCTGATTTCGCATTTGCGCATGGAAGGAAAGTATCTTTTCTATCCTGAAGAGGTTCAGTTGACGAAGCATTCTCATGTAATTTTTCGTTTTACAGATGGCAGCAGCCTCGTTTATCAGGATGTTCGGAAATTTGGCACGATGGAATTGTTGAGAAAAGAGCGATTAGCATCCTATTTTACTGAGCGAAAGCTGGGACCAGAACCGACCGAATCAGATTTTCATTTACCACTATTTAAAGCTGCTCTGAAAAAATCTAAGAAATTGATTAAACCTTACCTGCTGGATCAAACCTTAGTCGCGGGTCTTGGTAATATCTATGTGGACGAAGTTCTATGGCGGGCGCAGATTCATCCAGCAAGAGCAGCCCAAAGCCTGACCGCTGAAGAAGCAGAGGAATTACGCAAGCAGATTATTGCAGTCTTACAGCTAGGTATTGAAAAAGGCGGTTCAACCATTCGCACTTACCGCAATGCTTTGGGAGAAGACGGCACCATGCAAGATTTCCTGCAAGTCTATGGAAAAACAGGTCAACCTTGTACTAGATGCGGTCATGAAATTGAAAAAATCAAACTAGCTGGTCGCGGAACTCATCTTTGCCCACATTGTCAAAAAATGAGGTAGGATATGGCAAAAATAATCGGAATTACAGGTGGTATTGCCTCTGGGAAATCAGTCGTGACAGACTTCCTGCGCTCTCAAGGCTATCAAGTGATTGATGCGGATCAAGTGGTTCATGAATTGCAGAAACCAGGAGGTCGACTTTATCAAGCTCTATTGTCAGAATTTGGAGCAGAAATTTTATTGGCAGACGGTCAATTGGATCGAAAAAAGCTTGGAGCTCTTCTCTTTAGTCGTCCCGAATTGCTAGAGAAGTCCAGTCGCTTACAAAATGATATTATTCGAGAAGAGTTAGCTTTAAAACGTAAGCAATTAGCAGCAACTGAGGAGCTTTTCTTTATGGATATTCCACTCTTATTTGAGCAGAACTATGAAGATTGGTTTGACAAAGTTTGGCTAGTAGATGTGAGCAAAGACACTCAGCTAGAACGTTTGATGGCTCGAAACAATCTTAGCCAAGAAGAGGCTCAACAACGCATAGCAGCTCAGCTTTCTTTGGCAGAAAAAAGACAAAGAGCTGAGATTGTGATTGACAATAATGGTGCACTTTCAGCTACTTTACAGCAGGTGCAGGCGCTTTTAGACAAAGAAAGAAGATGATTTTATTAAGAATCAAGTGAATTGGAAACGGAATTTATGGATTGCTTGGCTGGGGAACTTTTTTATAGGTGCCAGCCTGTCACTAGTTGTTCCCTTTATGTCTTTGTACGTGGAAGAATTAGGCGCCAGCGGCTCTATGGTTGAATTTTATTCAGGCTTGGCGGTTTCGAGTACAGCTTTGACAGCCGCACTTTTATCGCTTGTTTGGGGAAGCTTAGCTGACAGGTACGGTCGCAAGCCCATGATGATTCGAGCCGCTTTTGCAATGACCTTTACGATGGGAGGTTTGGCTTTTGTGCCGAATGTATTTTGGCTCATTGTATTGAGACTGTTAAATGGTGTGTTTGCTGGTTATGTACCCAATAGCACGGCTTTGATTGCTAGTCAAGCGCCTAAAAAACACTCTGGGTATGCTTTGGGAACATTGTCAACAGGTGTAGTAGCGGGGACTCTGATGGGACCGCTCTTAGGAGGAATGATAGCTCAAAGTTTGGGAATGAGAAATGTTTTCCTTTTGGTTGGACTCTTCTTGTTTCTTGTTACTTTGTGGACCATTTTTGGGATAAAAGAAGACTTTCATCCCGTTTCTAAGGAAAAAGAAGTTTCGACCAAGCAACTATTTCAACGAATCCCTCAAAAATCAATCCTTTTTGGCTTGTTTATTACTAGTATGGTGATTCAGATGATTGGACAGTCCATTTCCCCTATTTTGACACTTTATATCCGTTCTTTAGGACAAAAAGAAAATTTGTTATTGGTATCTGGTGCAATCGTTTCAGCAATGGGTATTTCAAGCATATTTTCATCTAGTTGGCTGGGAAAATTAGGAGATAAAATAGGAAATCATCGTTTGCTCTTGTTGGCTCTTTTGTATAGTTTTGCTATTTATATTTTCTGTGCGAGGGCTGGAACACCACTTGAATTGGGAATTTACCGCTTTCTATTTGGACTGGGCACTGGAGCTCTTCTGCCTGGAGTTAGCTCTCTCCTCAATAAAATCACTCCAAAAGAAGGCATTTCACAGATTTTCAGTTACAATCAAACTTTCTTTTATATCGGTGGTGTTATTGGGCCGTTAATGGGGTCAGCTATTTCTGTTCATTTTGGCTATCATTGGGTTTTCTATGGCACAGCAGGTTTAGCTTTATTAAACTTTTTCTTTTTATTGTTTAGTTTTAGAAAATATTTAGGAGTGAAGGAAGTCAGTGCGAGTAAAGATTAATTTAAAGTGTTCAAGTTGCGGCAGTCAGAATTATTTAACAAGCAAAAATATGAAAACACATCCAGAAAAAATTGAAGTGTTAAAGTATTGCCCTAAAGAAAGAAAAGTGACCTTACATCTTGAATCAAAATAAATTTTATGGTAAAATAGATAGGATTTTAAGGAGTTTGATATGTATAATTTATTATTAACCATTTTATTAATTTTATCAGTATTTATTTTAATCGCAATTTTTATGCAACCTACAAAAAATCAATCAAGTAATGTATTTGACGCAAGTGCAGGAGATTTGTTTGAACGACCAAAAGCAAGAGGCTTTGAAGCAGTCATGCAGCGTTTGACAGGAGTGATGGTTTTCTTTTGGTTGTTGATTGTACTAATGCTGACAATCTTATCTAGTAAATAAAATGGGCTCTGACTTTGTCTTTGCCTATTTTTTCTGTAGTAGATGAGCAAAGACGACTTAAAGTTTAGAAAACATAAGAAAAAAGGAAAGAATGAAAGAAGAAATTTTAAGCTATTTAAGAGAAAAAAAAGAAGCCAGTATAGATGAGCTGGCGCAGGGATTAGGGAAAGAAAAGGCGAAAGACTTTAGAAACCTAGTCAAAACGATTTCTGAAATGGAGCGAAAACGTCAGCTGACCTTTAGCGATACAGGGAAAATTCAGCTTCGCAAAGAAAAGCAAATACTTACCTTGAAAGGAATCTTTCACGCCCATAAAAATGGCTTTGGCTTTGTAACCTTAAATGAAGAAGAGGATGATCTTTTTATTGGTCGCAATGATGTCAACTATGCGATTGATGGTGATACGGTAGAAGTTGCAATCACTAAGGTTGCAGATCGCAGCAAGGGAACATCTGCTGAAGCGAAGGTTATTGATGTTTTGGCACACAGCTTGAAAATAGCAGTAGGTCAGCTCATCTTAGACGAAGAAAAGCCCAAGTATGCTGGTTATATTCGGTCAAAAAATCAGAAAATCAGTCAACCTATTTATATTAAGAAGCCTGCTTTGGTTTTGGATGGAACAGAGATTTTAAAAGTAGAGATTGATAAATATCCAACTAAAAAGCATGACTTTTTTGTAGCTACTGTTTTAGATGTGGTTGGACATAAGGATGATCCGGGGATTGATGTTTTGGAAATTTTGGAGTCCATGGACATTGTGTCTGAGTTTCCAGAAAGAGTTTTGAAGGAAGCATCAGCGATTCCAGAGGCGCTGTCTGCAAAGGATTTTGAAGGACGTTTAGATCTACGTAATGAAATTACCTTTACCATTGACGGGGCGGATGCGAAAGATTTGGACGATGCAGTTCATATCAAGAAGTTAAAAAACGACCATTTTGAACTGGGAGTTCACATCGCAGATGTTTCTTACTATGTCAAAGAAGGATCTGAGTTGGACAAGGAAGCCCTCAACCGAGCGACATCGGTTTATGTGACCGACCGTGTAGTACCGATGCTACCTGAGCGTTTGTCCAATGGTATTTGTTCCCTCAATCCTAATGTAGACCGGCTGACGCAATCGGCTATTATGGAGATTGACCAAAAAGGTCAAGTTGTCAAGCATACTATTACTCAAACAATCATTAAAACCACTTTTCGTATGACCTATAGCGATGTGAATGACATGATTGCAGGAGACGAAGATAAGCGAGCGGCTTTTAAAGCCATTGTTCCAAGCGTTGAAGCAATGGCAGAGCTTCATACTATTTTAGAAACGATGCGGTTTAAGCGTGGAGCCCTTAATTTTGATACGAAAGAAGCTAAAATCTTAGTCAATAAGACTGGACGTCCAGTAGATATTATTTTACGTCAGCGTGGACTTGCAGAGCGTATGATTGAGTCCTTTATGCTGGTCGCCAATGAAACAGTGGCAGAGCATTTTGCTAAATTAAACCTGCCCTTTATCTATCGGATTCACGAAGAACCTAAGGCTGAAAAAGTACAGAAGTTTATTGACTATGCTTCTACTTTTGGTGTTCGAGTTTACGGAACGGCTAATTCTATGAGCCAATCTGCCCTTCAGGATATTATGAAAGCAGTCCACGGTCAGCCTTATGAAGAAGTGCTGTCTATGATGCTTCTGCGCTCCATGCAGCAGGCTCGTTACTCAGAACACAACCACAGTCATTATGGTTTGGCAGCCGAGTTTTATACTCACTTCACTAGTCCAATTCGCCGTTACCCAGACCTTTTGGTTCACCGTATGGTGCGCGATTACGGGCGTTCTAAGAAAATAGCTGAGCATTTTGAGCAAGTCATTCCAGACATTGCCAGTCAGTCATCCAGTCGGGAGCGGCGAGCTATTGAAGCAGAGCGAGAAGTAGAAGCTATGAAAAAAGCTGAGTTTATGGAAGAGTTTGTGGGAGAAGAATTTGATGGTATCGTGTCAAGCGTTGTTAAATTCGGTCTTTTTGTCGAACTTCCAAACACAGTTGAAGGTTTGATTCATGTAACCAATTTGCCAGAATTTTTCCACTACAATGAACGCAATCTAACTTTGCAGGGCGAAAAGTCAGGTGTTGTTTTTCGAGTCGGTCAACAGATTCGCATTAAGCTGATTCGAGCGGACAAAGCGACTGGTGAGATTGACTTTGAATACCTACCTAGTGAATATGATGTAGTTGAAAAGAGAAAACAGTCCAAGTCCAGCCAAGACGGATGTCAACAGTCTCGTCGAGGTGACCGAGAACGAAAGGGCAAATCTCCGAAAGGAAAGATTTCTAAGGATAAGAAATCAAAGAAAAATAAGAGTAAGAAACCGTTTTATAAAGAAGTGGCTAAGAAAGGAAGCAAGAATGGCAAAGGGAGAGGGAAAGGTCGTCGCTCAAAATAAGAAAGCGCGTCACGACTATACGATTGTTGATACGATTGAAACGGGCATGGTTCTGACTGGAACTGAAATCAAAAGTGTGCGAGCTGCACGAATTAACCTGAAAGATGGCTTTGCTCAAGTCAAAAACGGAGAAGTCTGGCTCAGTAATGTCCATATCGCTCCTTATGAAGAAGGGAATATTTGGAATCAAGATCCTGAACGTAGGAGAAAATTGCTATTGCATAAAAAGCAAATCCAGAAATTAGAGCAGGAAACGAAAGGAACTGGAATGACTTTGGTTCCTCTCAAAGTTTATCTCAAGGACGGTTATGCCAAGTTACTTTTAGGATTGGCTAAAGGGAAACACGACTATGATAAGCGTGAATCCATTAAACGCCGTGAGCAAAATCGAGACATTGCGCGGACAATGAAGGCTTATAACGTGAGATAATATACAAGATGTAAAAATCGGAAGTTGTTTCCGATTTTTTAGTAGTTTGAAATATTTTATCACTTAATTTTTATCAAAAATCCTTTTTAACATTGCAAAAGCTGAAAAATTTTTTCAGCTTTTTTATTTGTTTTACGAATAAATAGATAAAGCAAATTTTCATTCAACTTAGGAGGAAAAATGTTAGAGACAATCATTGAAAAGATGAAAGAGTATAAAATTTTGATTGGTTTAAGTTTGATTGGTTTGATAATAGCAGGATTTTTTATGATGAATGGTCAATCTAGTAGACAATCAAATGTAGCAGAGCTCGCACAGGAAACAGTTACGAGTTCGGAGGCAGAATCAGAAGAAATTTCAACTGGAACGAAGAAAAACTCACAGAAAGAAAAAGCAGAGCCTCAAACGAGTTCAAGTGAAGAATCAGAATTTTTAACCGTAGATATCAAGGGGGCTGTTAAAAATCCAGGTATTTATCAACTGAAAAAGACTAGCCGTATCAATGATGCGATTCAAAAAGCAGGTGGTTTAACGACAGACGCTGACAGCAAATCCGCCAATTTGGCGCAAAAGCTAACGGATGAAGCTGTTGTATATGTAGCAACTATGAGCGAAAATGCAACAGGTGTTGCAAGCGGGACAGGACAATCTTCAACGTCAGGAACTAGTGAAGTCACATCGCAAAAAGGAAAGAAAGTCAATCTAAACACAGCTGATTTATCTGAGTTGCAGACCATTTCTGGCATTGGTCAAAAACGTGCGCAAGATATTTTAGAATATCGTGAGGCAAACGGGAAATTTAATTCAGTTGATGACCTGAAAAATGTATCAGGAGTTGGTGCCAAAACACTAGAAAAATTGAAAGAATATGTCACAGTGGATTAAAAAATCTCCGATTAAGCCGATTTACATTGCTTTTTTGCTTGTCTGGTTATATTTTGCAATCTATCAAAGTAGCTTGTTAGCTTGGCTTGGTTTTATCTTTCTGGTGATTCGTCTTTTTCGCTTTTATTCACCGAAAGAATGTTTCATGACCTTCATGATTCTCACTTGTTTTGCTGTTTTTTTCTTTATTCGTAGGGAAATGGCAGAGCGGCAAACAAAAGCAGAACCTTCTCCCGTAAGACAAGTAGCAGTTCTACCTGATACGATTAAAGTAAATGGAGATTCGCTTTCTTTCCGTGGTAAAACAAATGGGCAGACTTATCAAGTTTACTACAAATTGAAATCAAAGGAAGAACAGTTGGCTTTTCAAAATCTCTCTAGTTTGGTTACATTGACAGTTGAGGGAGAATTTGAAATCTCTGAGAAGAAGCGTAATTTTGCTGGTTTTGATTACCAATCTTATTTAAAAACGCAAGGAATTTATCGAATTTTAAAAGTGGGTACCATTTTATCTAGCCAAGATCGAATCAGCTTGCACCCACTAGAGTGGCTCTCTAGTGGGCGAAGAAAGGCACTGGTATTTATCAAGAAGCATTTTCCAAATCCGATGAGTAATTACATGACAGGACTCTTATTTGGTGCCTTGGATACAGACTTCGATGAAATGAACAATCTTTACTCTAGCTTGGGAATTATTCATTTATTTGCGCTGTCTGGTATGCAAGTTGGCTTTTTTATGGAGGGTTTTCGTAAGTTGCTGTTAAGGCTGGGTCTTACGCAGGAAATGGTTCATAAATGCCAATATCCATTTTCTTTCTTTTATGCGGGAATGACTGGATTTTCAGTATCCGTTGTACGGAGCTTAGTTCAGAAATTATTATCGCAATATGGTATCACTAAGTTAGATAATTTTGCTTTAACGATGATGATATTGTCCTTGATTATGCCATCCTTTCTTTTAACGGCAGGAGGAGTTCTCTCTTGTGCCTATGCTTTTGTCATTAGTGTGATAGATTTTGAAAGTTTAACTTCTTGGCGAAAGGTTGTTGTAGAGAGCAGTGTCATTTCACTTGGTGTTTTACCGATTCTAATCTTTTACTTTGGTGAATTTCAACCTTGGTCTATTTTGTTGACATTTGTTTTTTCACTGATTTTCGATACAATGATGCTGCCAGGCTTGACGTTGATTTTTCTTTTTTCGCCTTTGATAAAGCTGACTCAAGTCAATTTTTTCTTTGAAGGGTTAGAAAATAGCATTCGTTGGATAGCAAGTGTCTTTGGCAGACCAATCGTTTTTGGACAGCCCAGTCCGCTTTTGCTGATTATTATGCTGCTTGTACTGGCTATTTTGTATGATGCTAGAAAAAATAAAAAATGGGTAATATTTCTTAGTCTGCTTCTTTCATTACTCTTTTTCGTAAATAAATTTCTTTTGCAAAATGAGATCACAATGGTTGATGTTGGGCAGGGAGATAGTATTTTTCTGAGAGATTGGAAAGGACGAAATGTATTGATTGATGTTGGTGGACGTGAGGAAATTAGAACAAAAGAAGCTTGGCAAAAACGAGCAACTAGCTCAAATACAGAGAAAACTTTGATTCCTTACCTAAAAAGTCGTGGCATAGATACGATTGATACTTTAGTCTTAACAAATCCTAATCCAGATTATGCAGGAGATGTATTAGAAGTTGCTAAAAAATTTGCTATAAAGAAAATTTATATTTCCAGAAGTAGCTTGAGCAATGCAGATTTCCTAAAGAAATTAAGGGAGACAAACACATTCATTCATGTCGTAAAACAAGGTGACAAACTTCCTATTTTTGATTATCATTTGCAAGTTCTTTCGGGTGCCAGCAAGAACGACCATTCGCTTGTTATGTATGGTCAGTTTTTCCGTACAAGATTTTTATTTGCGAGCGATTTGAAAGAAGAGGACGAAGCAAAGCTGATGCAACATTATCCAAAGTTGAAAACAGATGTCTTGAAAGTCGGGCATCATGGAGCCAAAAATTCATCACATTCAAAGTTTTTACAGCAAATAGAACCAGCGGTTGCGCTCATTTCTGTTGGGAAAAACAACCGATCCAAATCTCCGAATCAAGAGACGATAGAGCGATTGAATCGCTTCAATGCAAAGATTTATCGAACGGATGAACAAGGCGCTATCAAATTTTCAGGATGGACAAAATGGCAATTAGAAACAGTTCAATAGCCAGAGTTCTAAAATGGAGATTCCGTTGATTTATTAGGAGGAGTGTGATATGATATTAAAAAATAAAAATATAGGAGATTGATTATGTTTACAGCTTATAAAAAGTTTTGGACTCATTATGCTGATTTTGAAGGAAAATCAACTAGATCTGATTATTGGTGGTCTGTTTTGTGCAATGTTTTGATTACACTTCCATTTGGTCTTATAGCTTTGGGTTCGATTTTAACTGCAATTTTTAGCGTTGTGCAACAAGCAGCGTACTATCAGGAAGAATTTAGTGAATTTGATCCAAGCGTCTTTATAGCTAGCTTAGGATCTACATTTATTATCGTTATTTTATTGAGTATTTTCTGGGTAGCAACTTTAGTTCCGAATTTAGCAATTATCGTGCGTCGTTTACGTGATGCTGGCTATCATTGGGCATTCATATTTTTATATGTAGCTCCTGCGCTTTTGATGTGGGTCCCGCTTTTAAATATCTTGGCGGCTTTAGCTACATTACCGTGTTCTATTGCTTTGATTGTTTTACTTTGTATGCCGACTAAAGAAGTGCAAACATCTACTGTTTATCAAGGACAATTTACGACACAGCAAGCGCAGCCTCAGCAACCTGTTCAACCACAACAATTTACTCAACCGCAAGAACCAGTACAGGAACAAGCAGTTGAAGCGCAAGCAACATCAACTCAACAAGAATCAGTAGTTACAGCAGAGACAACTGATCAAGTTGTTGTATCAGATGAGAAAGATTTGGACTCAGCTATCACCGAAGATGAATAATCTATAATATAAAAGGTGAATACGGATAATAGACATTTTAAAGTTAAAAAATCACAGATAAAAGTAAAAAAAGAGTAGGATAGAAATCAGTAGTTTTGCAGAAACTTGATTTCATCGTCCCACCTCTGCGCAGCTCGAAAGATTTGGGAATCTTTCGAGGTTGGAAATAAAGTCAAGTGAAACTTGACACCCAAAAGACTGTAAAAGTTGATTTATCAACTAACCACTGTGTCTTGTAATTATAACTACAGAAACAAAAGAAGCTGAGAACCGTTGTTCCAGCTTTTTTAAGTTTACAATATTAAATCAGGATAGTAGTTAGTTTTTATTAGGATCGTTATGATTATCAATTATGAGGCAAATGATTGCAATAGCAAAAATAAATAATATAAATCCGATAATGATTTTTATAATTAGATTTGAAAAGTAAAATAAAGAAATAAACAAGAGTAAAAATAAAATAAACCAAGACCACATAAAATTGCTCCCTTCTCAATTTATTATAACATAAAGGAATATTCTGAATAATTGTAATCCTTGATTTTATTCGATTGTTTAGATAGAAAAGCATAGTTTGATTTCAGAGAATTTTCCCAAAAGGGATGTCTCTACATAAAAAGTCAGCTAAATGAAGGAAAATTTGGTATGATAAAAGTAAACATGTAGCTAGGAGAAGGACTATGGAAAACAAAGTACGCTATAATTGGGCGACTTTAGGCACAGGTGTGATTGCTAATGAATTGGCACAGGCTTTGCAGCAGCTAGGTGGAAAGCTCTATTCTGTTGCTAATCGAACACATCAGAAAGGCTTGGAGTTTGCACAGAAATACGGTATTGAAAAAGTTTATGATCAGATTGATGACGTATTTAAGGATGAAAATGTGGACATTATTTACATCTCCACACCACATAATACGCATATTGATTTTTTACGAAAAGCATTAAAAAACGGAAAACATGTTCTATGCGAGAAGTCCATTACGCTCAATTCAGAAGAATTGGAAGAAGCAGTTTTATTAGCTGAACAAGAACACGTCGTTTTGGCAGAAGCGATGACGATTTACCATATGCCAATCTATCGACAATTGAACAACATCATTTCCAGTGGTCAATTGGGTGATTTAAAAATGATTCAAATGAACTTTGGCAGTTACAAAGAATATGATATGACCAATCGTTTCTTTAATCGTCAGCTTGCAGGCGGTGCACTGTTAGATATTGGCGTATATGCCTTGTCATTTGTTCGGTGGTTTATGACATCTAGCCCTAACCAAGTACTTTCGCAAGTGAAATTTGCACCAACTGGCGTTGATGAGCAAGCAGGGATTCTTCTGACGAATGCCGAAGGAGAAATGGCGACTTTGACCTTGAGCCTCCATGCTAAACAGCCCAAGCGTGGAACAATTGCTTATGATAAGGGCTACATTGAAATGTATGAATATCCTAGAGGGCAAAAGGCGGTCATTACTTATACTGAAGACGGGCATCAAGAAGTCATTGAAGCTGGAAAGACGAGCGAAGCTTTAATGTATGAGGTTCTTGATATGGAAGCGGCAGTAGCTGGCGAAAAAAATGAGATGAATTTGGATTACAGCCGTGATGTCATGGAAATGATGACGGATTTGCGAAAAGAATGGGGAATGGCCTATCCTGAGGAAGAAAAGTAATCGAGTATAAAAGAGGAGAAAACGATGGAACACTCAGCTTGGCATAGTTTGATTAAGCAACAATTGCCTGACGGCTATTTTAGTAAAATCAATTATTTTTTAAATCAAGTTTATTCATCAGGCACAATCTATCCACCGCGTGAAAAAGTTTTTAATGCGATTCAAACAACAGATTTGGCAGATGTAAAAGTGGTGATTCTGGGACAGGATCCTTATCATGGTCCGAGGCAAGCGCAGGGGCTGAGCTTTTCAGTACCAGATGATATTCCAGCACCGCCTTCTCTTCAAAATATTTTGAAAGAATTGGCAGATGACGTTGGAATGAAAGAATCTCACGATTTGACATCTTGGGCACGTCAAGGAGTGCTACTGCTGAATGCCAGTTTGACCGTTCCTGCTGGGCAAGCAAATGGACATGCCGGTCAAATTTGGGAACCGTTTACGGATGCTGTGATTAAGGTTGTCAATGAAAAAGATACACCTGTTGTTTTTATTCTCTGGGGCTCTTATGCACGCAAGAAAAAAGCCTTGATCACCAATCCTAAACATCTCATTTTAGAATCTCCTCATCCGAGTCCTCTTTCAGCTCATCGAGGTTTTTTTGGAAGCAAACCATTTTCTAAAACAAATACCTTTCTGACATCTCAAGGAATGGAACCGATAAATTGGTTGTTATAAGTGGTTTGATATATTTTAGCTGTTGAAAGGAGAAAAATGGTTAAATTAGCAACAATTTGCTATGTGGACAATGGAGAAGAATTTCTATTGTTGCATCGAAATAAAAAGCCTAATGATGTTCATGCTGGCAAATGGATTGGTGTTGGCGGAAAATTAGAGAAAGGTGAAACACCGCAGGAATGTGCGGTGCGAGAAATCTTGGAAGAAACGGGTTTGCGAGTCAATAAGCCCGTATTAAAAGGTATTATCACGTTTCCAGATTTTACACCCAACCATGATTGGTATACCTATGTATTTAAAGTGACGGAGTTTGAGGGAGAATTGATTGACTGCGATGAGGGGACTTTGGAATGGGTGCCTTATGAACAAGTTTTGTCCAAACCAACTTGGGAGGGAGATCATACGTTTCTATCTTGGATTTTGGAAGATAAACCATTCTTCTCGGCTAAATTTTCTTACAAAGGAGAGAAGTTAGTGGAGAGTCATGTTGATTTTTATGGAGAATAAGGAGAAAAGTACATGTTGTTAATTAAAAATGGTCGTGTCATGGACCCTAAGTCTGGTTTTGATAAAGTTTGCGATGTCCTAGTTAAGGATAAAAAAATTCTTCAAATTGGTCAGGATTTGAAGGCAGAAAATGCTCAGGTTATTGATGCTACTGGATTGGTGGTAGCGCCAGGGCTGATTGATATTCATGTTCATTTTCGTGAACCTGGTCAGACGCATAAAGAAGATATTCATACGGGTGCTTTAGCAGCGGCAGCGGGCGGATTTACAACGGTTGTCATGATGGCAAATACCACTCCAACGATTTCAACAGTAGAGACACTAAAAGAAGTATTAGAATCTGCCAATCGTGAAAACATTCATATTAAGTCTGTTGCAACCATTACAAAGAATTTTGATGGACAGCATTTGACAGATTTCAAAGAACTTTTAGCGGCGGGAGCTATTGGTTTTTCAGATGATGGGATTCCATTAAAAAGTACAAAAATAGTACGCGAAGCTTTGGAAGAAGCTGACAAAAATGGTACATTTATCTGCCTTCACGAAGAGGACCCAGAACTCAATGGTATCCTTGGATTTAACGAGCAGATTGCCAAAGAACATTTTGGATTTTGTGGTGCGACAGGTGTTGCTGAATATAGTATGATTGCGCGTGATGTAATGATTGCTCATGCAACCAATACTCATATTCATATTCAGCATTTATCAAAAGCAGAAAGTGTGAAAGTCGTGGAATTCGCTCAGCAATTGGGCACTCACGTAACAGCAGAAGCAGCGCCCCAGCATTTTTCTAAGACAGAAAAGCTATTGTTGTTAAAAGGTAGCAATGCCAAGATGAACCCGCCACTTCGTTTGGAATCAGATCGTTTGGCTGTCATTGAAGGGCTTAAGTCTGGAGTTATTTCAATCATTGCGACAGACCATGCACCTCATCACGCTGATGAAAAGAATGCAGAAGACATCACCAAAGCACCGTCTGGCATGACAGGTCTAGAGACATCACTTTCGCTTGGCTTGACTTATTTAGTGGAAGCAGGTCATTTGACACTCATGCAGTTGCTGGAAAAAATGACGATTAACCCAGCGAAACTCTATGATTTTGAAGCGGGTTACCTTGCTGATAATGGGCCAGCAGATCTTACAATTTTCGATGCAGAGGCTGAACGCATGATAACAGAAGATTTTGCCTCAAAAGCAGCTAATTCACCATTTATCGGTGAAAAATTAAAAGGTGTTGTTCACTATACGATTTGTGATGGGCAAATTGTCTATGGAGGCAAATCATCATAACAAGCATAAGGTTGGAAGTGTTTTTCAACCTTATTGTATTTTAAATTTCTTATAATTTTTAGAAAATTTTCTGTTTATTAGGATAAAAAATGATACAATAGAGAAGTTAAAATAGTCCCGAAAAGGTAGTCAAAGGTTAAATATTAACCATAGAGACTAGTGCTTTGTAACTTTTTAACGTAAGTCTGTTTACAGATTTTCAAGTAACTTCCTAGCAATAATAGAATTTCTAGGAGGGAATATTTCATTAAAAGGGGGACATGAATATGTCAGAACGTAAACTTTTCACGTCTGAATCTGTATCTGAAGGACATCCAGATAAGATTGCAGACCAAATTTCCGATGCGATTTTAGATGCTATCTTGGAGCAGGATCCAGAAGCGCATGTGGCTGCTGAGACAGCTGTCTATACAGGAACTGTCCATGTTTTTGGGGAAATATCTACCAATGCTTATGTGGATATTAACCGCGTAGTTCGTAATACGATTGCAGAGATTGGCTATACAAATGCTGAATATGGTTTTTCTGCAGAAACGGTGGGGGTGCATCCGTCGCTTGTTGAGCAATCGCCAGACATCGCTCAAGGGGTGAATGAAGCTCTTGAAATTCGTGGGAATGCTGAACAAGATCCACTTGATTTGATTGGGGCTGGAGATCAGGGGCTTATGTTTGGTTTTGCCGTGGATGAAACACCTGAACTAATGCCCTTGCCTATTTCTCTCAGTCACAAATTAGTCCGTCGTTTAGCAGAGCTTCGCAAGTCTGGCGAAATTTCCTATCTTCGTCCGGATGCAAAATCTCAAGTAACGGTTGAATACGATGAAAACGACAAACCTGTACGTGTGGATACTGTCGTTATCTCTACTCAACATGACCCAGAAATAAGCAATGAGCAGATCCATCAAGATGTGATTGAAAAGGTCATTAAAAAAGTTGTTCCAGCAGAGTATTTAGATGAAGAAAGCAAGCTTTTCATCAATCCAACTGGTCGCTTTGTTATTGGTGGGCCTCAAGGAGATTCTGGTTTAACTGGACGTAAGATTATCGTTGATACATATGGCGGTTATGCACGCCACGGAGGTGGGGCATTCTCTGGAAAAGATGCCACAAAAGTCGATCGTTCTGCTTCTTATGCAGCGCGTTATATTGCTAAGAATATTGTTGCAGCAGGATTAGCTAAGAAAGTAGAAGTTCAGCTAGCCTATGCTATCGGAGTCGCACATCCAGTATCAGTCCGCATTGACACGTTTGGCACAGGTACAGTTTCAGAAAACAAGCTTCAAGAAGCAGTTCGACAAATCTTTGATCTTCGTCCAGCCGGTATTATTCAAATGCTTGATTTGAAGCGACCAATTTACCGTCAGACTGCTGCCTATGGGCACATGGGACGTACGGATATTGACCTGCCGTGGGAAAAACTGGATAAAGTAGATGCTTTGAAAGCAGCTATAAAATAACAGGAGTGGGACGACAAAATTGATTTTTGTCCCGCTCCCTTTTTAGAATGACACAAAAATAAAATAGTTCTGTAATCGTTATATAACAAGAATGACAAGTCAAAAGAGATTTCTTTAAAAGGATAGGATTTTCACAGAAACTGTGTTATAATAAAGTGCAGTATATTTGATTAGAAATTCCTTGAAAGAGCTGAAAATGAAAAAAATTGTAATTAATGGTGGTCGCCCCTTAAAGGGAGAGGTGACTATTAGTGGTGCCAAAAATAGTGTAGTCGCTTTAATTCCGGCGACAATTTTATCTGATGAAATCGTGACATTAGATTGTGTGCCAGATATTTCCGATGTTGTCAGTTTGATTGACATCATGGAAGCTATGGGAGCAACCGTTGAGCGTCAAGATGATACGCTGAAAATTGATCCTCGCGGGATAAAAAATATGCCCATGCCTTATGGTAAAATCAATAGTTTGCGTGCTTCTTATTACTTTTATGGTAGCTTGCTGGGTCGCTATGGCGAAGCAACAGTTGGTTTGCCTGGTGGCTGTGATTTAGGTCCACGCCCTATTGATTTGCATTTGAAAGCATTTGAAGCCATGGGAGCTACTATGTCTTACGAGGGGGATTCCATGAACCTTTCGACAGGAGGCGAGCGGCTTCACGGAGCTAGTATTTATATGGATACAGTAAGTGTTGGAGCGACTATCAACACCATGCTTGCAGCGGTAAAGGCAAAAGGGCGTACCGTCATTGAAAATGCAGCTCGTGAGCCTGAAATCATTGATGTAGCAACACTTTTAAATAATATGGGAGCCCACATTCGAGGGGCTGGTACTGACATCATTATCATTGAAGGTGTTGATAAGCTCCATGGGACTCGTCATCAAGTTATTCCAGATCGAATTGAAGCAGGAACTTATATCTCAATGGCAGCTGCAATTGGTGAAGGAGTGCAAATCAACAATGTCCTTTATGAACATTTAGAAGGCTTTATTGCGAAATTAGAAGAAATGGGAGTTCGTATGACCGTTTCTGAAGATAGTGTTTATGTCGAAAAGCAACATGATTTGAAAGCAATCAACATTAAAACTGCTCCTTATCCAGGCTTTGCTACAGACTTGCAACAGCCTATTACGCCACTTTTGTTGACAGCTAAAGGACGTGGCTTAATTATTGATACAATTTATGAAAAGCGAGTAAATCATGTCGCTGAATTAGCGAAAATGGCAGGTAAGATTTCAACGAGTGCCAATCATATTGTTTATGAAGGACCTAATCAATTGCAAGGTGCAGCGGTCAAAGCAACTGATTTGCGGGCAGGAGCGGCTCTTGTAATTGCAGGATTGCTAGCTCATGGAAAAACTGAGATTACAAATGTAGAATTTATTTTGCGTGGTTATTCAAATATTATTGAAAAGTTGACTAATTTAGGAGCAGACATTCAGCTTGTTGAAGAATAACTCTGAAATAGCGTTGGCACGATGAAGTGAGATAGCTCAGTTGGTACGCCAGCTGAGCTTTATCTTAGGGGTAAGATATGAATTTGTGGACAAAATTGGCAGAGTTTGCCTTTATAGAAACAGAGCGTTTAGTATTGCGTCCATTTTCCTTTATGGATAGTGAAGATTTTTATAAAATTGCCTCCAATCCTGAAAATCTACGCTTCATTTTTCCTGTGCAGGCAAATTTACAAGAAAGCCAACATGTATTGGCTAATTATTTTATGAAATATCCTCTTGGAATTTGGGCGATTTGTGATAAAGATTCTGGGCAGATGATTGGTTCTGTCAAATTTGAAAAAGTGGATGAAATCAGAGGGGAAGCAGAGCTAGGTTATTTTCTTCACCAACCGTATTGGGGGCGCGGTTTGATGACTGAGTGTGTCAAAAATATCGTTTATCTCTCTTTTACGCAATTTGGATTGAAGAGGTTACGGATTGTTACTCATCTGGAAAATAAAGCAAGTCAACGAGTCGCTCAAAAAGCTGGCTTTCAGTTTGGACGCCAATTTAAAGGAAGCGATCGTTATACACGTAAAATGCGGGATTATTTAGAGTTTTGCTATGAAAAAGGAGACTTTCATGAGTAAACATCAAGAAATTATCGCTTATTTAGAAGAATTACCAGTAGGTAAGCGTGTCAGTGTACGCAGCATTTCCAATTTTTTAGGAGTAAGTGAGGGAACTGCTTACCGTGCGATTAAAGAAGCGGAAAACCGTGGATTGGTTGAAACACGTCCTCGTAGTGGTACGATTCGTGTAAAATCCCCCAAAGTAGAGTTGGAGCATTTAACATTTAAGGAAATTGCTGAAATTACGAGATCAGAAGTATTAGCTGGTCAGGACGGACTTGAAAAAGAATTCAGTAAATTCTCAATCGGGGCAATGACCGAGAAGAATCTCTTGCGCTACTTAACGGAAGGAGGTCTCTTGATTATTGGAGACCGCACCCGTATTCAGTTATTAGCCTTGAAGCATGAAAATGCTGTTTTAGTGACAGGTGGTTTGGACGTGAATCATGATGTCTTAAAATTGGCGAATCACTTAAACATTCCTGTTCTCAGATCCCAACATGATACCTTTACAGTTGCGACAATCATCAATCGGGCATTGTCCAATATGCAAATTAAAACAGATATTTTAACGGTGGAGCAAGTTTATCGTGGCAGTCATGAGTATGGGTTCTTAAAAGATACAGATACCGTTCGTGATTTTATGGATTTGGTTCGGAAAAACCGCAGCAGTCGTTTTCCTGTCGTTAATCAGCACAATATGGTCGTTGGTGTGGTGACAATGCGTGACGCTGGTGATAAATCTCCTCACACTATTTTAGATAAAGTCATGACGAAAAATATCTATGCTGTCACTTTAAACACCAGCATTGCCAATGTTAGCCAGCGCATGATTACAGAAGATTTTGAAATGGTACCAGTCATTCGAAGTAATCAAACTCTGCTTGGAGTCATTACGCGGCGTGATGTCATGGAAAAAATGAGTCGCGAGCAAGTCTCTAGTCTGCCAACTTTCAGTGATCAAGTCTCTCAAAAACTTCGTCACATCAACGATGAATTTTCTTTTGTTGTAGAACCTTTTATGTTAGAAAATAACGGCGTTTTGTCTAACGGAATTTTAACAGAAATTTTAACGACAGCAACGCATCAATACATGACATCGGGCAAGAAAAATATCATCATTGAACAGATGATGATTTATTTCTTACAAGCTGTTCAGATTGATGAAACTTTGACGCTTCGTCCAAGGATAGTTCGACAAACAAGGCATTCTGCTATTTTGGACTACGATATTTATTTAAAACTTCAGTTGGTCGCGAAAGCGACTATTACAGTAAAGATAAACTAATACCTCAGATATTAAGGAGAAAGAATGATAACTTTAAAATCACAACGTGAAATTGATTTAATGGAAAAAAGCGGCGCATTTCTCGCCAGTATTCATATCGGTTTAAGAGATTTGATTAAGCCAGGCATTGATATGTGGGAAATTGAAGAATATGTCCGCAGACGTTGTAAGGAAGATAATGCTCTTCCACTTCAAATTGGTGTAGAAGGCAGCATCATGGATTACCCTTATGCCACTTGCTGCTCATTGAATGATGAAGTGGCACATGCTTTTCCGCGCCACAAAAAATTACTTGAAGGTGACTTGATTAAAGTGGATATGGTCGTTGGCTTAGTTGATAAAGCTGAGTTAGATGTTTCTAAACTCGATTTTAATAATGTGGAACAAATGAAACACTATACAGAAAATTTCCGTGGAGGTGTTGCCGATTCTTGTTGGGCTTATGCAGTTGGTCAAGTGAGTGAAGAAGTACAACAATTGATGGAGGTTACCAAAGAATGCCTTTATCGTGGAATTGAAGCTGCTCAAGTTGGCAATCGGATTGGTGACATTGGTGCAGCGATTCAAGAATATGCGGAAAGTCATGGTTATGGTGTTGTTCGTGACTTAGTAGGACATGGTGTTGGACCAACTATGCACGAAGAGCCAATGGTGCCTCATTACGGACGTGCTGGACGTGGTTTACGTCTTCGTGAAGGAATGGTCTTGACAATTGAGCCGATGATTTCAACAGGCACTTGGGAGATTGACACAGATTTTGAGACGGGGTGGGCTCATAAAACGCTGGACGGTGGACTTTCTTGTCAATACGAACATCAATTTGTGATTACCAAAGATGGTCCTGTTATCTTGACCAGTCAAGGGGAAGAAGGAACGTATTAAAACTAGAAGTAGAATGAGGGGGCTTTTTGCTCCTTCTTCTATAGGGGATGAGATGAAGAAGTTGGTTTCTAGGAACGGACATAATCCATTTTTACAAGCTTTTTTTAAATTTTATCAGGCATCTGAGATTGATTTGACCAGCATTGCAGTGGCTTATTATTTGTTGATTTCAATTTTTCCATTGCTGTTAATTGTTGTGAATATATTGCCTTATTTTCAAATTCCAATAGCAGAATTTTTAGAAGCGATAGAAGATGTTCTGCCAGAGTCACTTTATGAAGTGATTGCAAAGGTCATCCGTAATGTATTAACCCAACCATCTTCTGGCTTGTTGAGCTTCTCCATTCTTTCGGCTTTATGGGCTTTTTCACAATCAATGTCTTTCTTGCAAAAAGCTTTTAATAAAGCTTATGGTGTCGCCAAAGATAGAGGACTCATTTCGCACAGATTGTTTAGTATAGTGATGAGTTTAGGATTACAGTTGCTCTTTGCTCTTTCTCTTTTGCTGACAATGTTTGGGCGAATGTCTCTTCGTCTGCTCCATAGTTTTTGGGGATTTGATAACCAGCTTTATACTAGTCTACAAAAGATGACGCAGCCAACCATTTACACTTTACTTTTTCTTTCTTTATTGATGTTGTATTACTTTTTACCTAATGTCAAAATCAAGAAAATTCGCTATGTACTACCAGGAACGGTTTTTGTAGTTCTTACAATTGGTGTATTGCTAAATTTATTTTCCGTTTATTTGGACACTTATGTAAATCACTTAATGGATGTTCGATTTTTCAGTTCCATTTTTGTTGTGGTCGTGATGATTTGGTTTACTCTCATTGCTCAAATACTTATTATTGGCGCGATTCTAAATGCAAGTTATCAAAGTTGTCACGAAAGTTCATTTGAAACAAGGCATAAACAATTGACCACACGACTCATTCAAAAAACAAAAAAATGAAAAAAGAAGATAAAACTTCTTTTTTTTAATATTATTTTATTGCATTTACAACAAAAATAGTTTATAATAATTGGCGAAGGAGGGAATATGACTATTTTGCGGGAAATTGGAATTATTGCTCGAGCGCTGGATTCGATTGCGAATATTGAATTTCGTGATATTGATTTGGCACGTGGACAGTATTTGTATTTAGTCCGAATTGCTGAAAATCCAGGTATTATTCAGGAAGAGTTGTCTGAACTTTTAAAAGTAGATCGTTCAACGGTTGCCCGTTCTGTGAAGAAATTGGAGAAAAAAGGATTTTTAGAACAGAAGTCAGCACCTGATAACCGAAAAAACAAAGAATGGTTTGTTACAAAAAAAGGCGCGGCTCTCTATCCATTTATTTTAGCTGAAAATCAATATTCTGAGCAAACTTCATTGCAGGGATTTTCGATAGCAGAAGCAAAGCAGTTGGAGGAAATGTTGATTCGAGTTCGCGAAAATATCACGGGTGATTGGGATTCAGTAAAAAAAGGACAAAAAAGAAATTATGAAAGAGGTAGATGATGAAAGTTACAGTTGAAAATGAATTTTGGGAGTTATTTCCTCAAGCACAAATTAGTATTATGGTAGCTAAAGGATTGGATAATAGTGTTGATGAAAGTAAGGACCTTTATTTTAAATCCTTGTTAGACAAGGGAAGCAAACGAGCAGAAGATTTTATTTCTGATGAACCATTTACGCAAAATGAGGTTATTCAGGAATGGCGGCAGGCTTTTACCAAATTTAAAACTAAAAAAGGAGCCCGTTCTTCCATTGAAGCACTTTTAAAAAGAGTGAGTCAAGGTCGTGAGTTCAATCCAATCAATCCATTGGTGGATATTTATAATAGTGTTTCACTTTCTTATGCTGTGCCTTGTGGTGGTGAAGATATTGACAAAATTGAGGGAGGACTACATTTAGCTAAAGCGCAAGGTGGAGAACCTTTCTTTCCGCTTGGATCGGAGACGGATGCACCAGCTCTTCCAGAAGAAATCATCTACCATGATGATGAAGGAGCTGTTTGTCGTTGTCTCAACTGGCGCGAAGCTAAGCGAACTATGCTGACAGAAGAAACCAGAGATGCAGTGCTAGTTATTGAAGCTGTCAATGAAGAACAAGCAAAACGTGCACAAGCTGCTATGCAAGAATTGCAATATTTGGTAGAAGATTATTTTGGTGTAAAAGGAGAAATCACTCACTTGACAATGGAGCATCCAAGTGTAGAAATTTAAGAATGATAAATTGCAAGAATAAGTGCAACATTTACTCTAACTCATCCACTAGAGCTTCATAAGCAGTTCTGTAAGCTAAACATTTTCGTGG
>NZ_CABHMZ010000025.1 GCF_902167705.1 Streptococcus constellatus
GCTAAGCGACTACCCTATCTCACAGGGGGCAACCCCCAACTACTTCCGGCGTTCTAGGGCTTAACTTCTGTGTTCGGCATGGGTACAGGTGTATCTCCTAGGCTATCGTCACTTAACTATTGAGCATGGAACACACTCAAAATTGAATAACTTCTCAAATTGTAAAAGTCAACCTTGCGCTGCTTCTCAATGAATTTGTTTCTCGGATAAGTCCTCGAGCTATTAGTATTAGTCCGCTCCATTGCTCACACAACTTCCACTCCTAACCTATCTACCTGATCTTCTCTCAGGGCTCTTACTGATATAAAATCATGGGAAATCTCATCTTGAGGTGGGTTTCACACTTAGATGCTTTCAGCGTTTATCCCTTCCCTACATAGCTACCCAGCGATGCTCTTGGCAGAACAACTGGTACACCAGCGGTAAGTCCACTCTGGTCCTCTCGTACTAGGAGCAGATCCTCTCAAATTTCCTTCGCCCGCGACGGATAGGGACCGAACTGTCTCACGACGTTCTGAACCCAGCTCGCGTGCCGCTTTAATGGGCGAACAGCCCAACCCTTGGGACCGACTACAGCCCCAGGATGCGACGAGCCGACATCGAGGTGCCAAACCTCCCCGTCGATGTGAACTCTTGGGGGAGATAAGCCTGTTATCCCCAGGGTAGCTTTTATCCGTTGAGCGATGGCCCTTCCATACGGAACCACCGGATCACTAAGCCCGACTTTCGTCCCTGCTCGAGTTGTTGCTCTCGCAGTCAAGCTCCCTTATACCTTTACACTCTGCGATTGATTTCCAACCAATCTGAGGGAACCTTTGGGCGCCTCCGTTACCTTTTAGGAGGCGACCGCCCCAGTCAAACTGCCCGTCAGACACTGTCTCCGATAGGGATCACCTATCTGGGTTAGAGTGGCCATAACACAAGGGTAGTATCCCAACAGCGCCTCCATCGAAACTGGCGTCCCGATCTCTTTGGCTCCTACCTATCCTGTACATGTGGCACAGACACTCAATATCAAACTGCAGTAAAGCTCCATGGGGTCTTTCCGTCCTGTCGCGGGTAACCTGCATCTTCACAGGTACTAAAATTTCACCGAGTCTCTCGTTGAGACAGTGCCCAAATCATTACGCCTTTCGTGCGGGTCGGAACTTACCCGACAAGGAATTTCGCTACCTTAGGACCGTTATAGTTACGGCCGCCGTTTACTGGGGCTTCAATTCATACCTTCGACTTACGTCTAAGCACTCCTCTTAACCTTCCAGCACCGGGCAGGCGTCACCCCCTATACATCATCTTACGATTTAGCAGAGAGCTGTGTTTTTGATAAACAGTTGCTTGGGCCTATTCACTGCGGCTCAGTCTAACTGAGCACCCCTTCTCCCGAAGTTACGGGGTCATTTTGCCGAGTTCCTTAACGAGAGTTCTCTCGCTCACCTGAGGCTACTCGCCTCGACTACCTGTGTCGGTTTGCGGTACGGGTAGAGTATAAATTAACGCTAGAAGCTTTTCTTGGCAGGGTGACATCACTCACTTCGCTACTAAACTTCGCTCCCCATCACAGCTCAATGTTAGAGATAGAAGCATTTGACTCCTATCACACCTCACTGCTTAGACGTGCTCTTCCATTCGCACGCTTGAGTTAGCCTTCTGCGTCCCTCCTTCACTCTATACTCTAGTACAGGAATCTCTACCTGTTGGCCATCGGATACACCTTTCGGTCTCTCCTTAGGTCCCGACTAACCCAGGGCGGACGAGCCTTCCCCTGGAAACCTTAGTCTTACGGTGGATGGGATTCTCACCCATCTTGCGCTACTCATACCGGCATTCTCACTTCTATGCGTTCCAGCGCTCCTCACGGTACACCTTCGCCACACATAGAACGCTCTCCTACCATACCTATAAAGGTATCCACAGCTTCGGTAAATTGTTTTAGCCCCGGTACATTTTCGGCGCAGGGTCACTCGACTAGTGAGCTATTACGCACTCTTTGAATGAATAGCTGCTTCTAAGCTAACATCCTAGTTGTCTGTGCAACCCCACATCCTTTTCCACTTAACAATTATTTTGGGACCTTAGCTGGTGGTCTGGGCTGTTTCCCTTTCGACTACGGATCTTAGCACTCGCAGTCTGACTGCCGACCATAATTCATTGGCATTCGGAGTTTATCTGAGATTGGTAATCCGGGATGGACCCCTCACCCAAACAGTGCTCTACCTCCAAGAATCTTTATGTCGACGCTAGCCCTAAAGCTATTTCGGAGAGAACCAGCTATCTCCAAGTTCGTTTGGAATTTCTCCGCTACCCACAAGTCATCCAAGCACTTTTCAACGTGCCCTGGTGCGGTCCTCCAGTGAGTTTTACCTCACCTTCAACCTGCTCATGGGTAGGTCACATGGTTTCGGGTCTACATCATGATACTAATTCGCCCTATTCAGACTCGGTTTCCCTACGGCTCCGTCTCTTCAACTTAACCTCGCATCATAACGTAACTCGCCGGTTCATTCTACAAAAGGCACGCTCTCACCCATTAACGGGCTCGAACTTGTTGTAGGCACACGGTTTCAGGTTCTATTTCACTCCCCTCCCGGGGTGCTTTTCACCTTTCCCTCACGGTACTGGTTCACTATCGGTCACTAGGGAGTATTTAGGGTTGGGAGATGGTCCTCCCAGATTCCGACGGGATTCCTCGTGTCCCGCCGTACTCAGGATCCTGCTAGGTATAAAGACTATTTTAAATACGAGGCTCTTACTCTCTCTGGCAACCTTTCCCAAGGTCTTCTTCTATAATCTTTAAGTCCACTTCGCAGTCCTACAACCCCGAAGAGTAAACTCTTCGGTTTGCCCTCCTGCCCTTTCGCTCGCCGCTACTCAGGCAATCGCTTTTGCTTTCTCTTCCTGCAGCTACTTAGATGTTTCAGTTCACTGCGTCTTCCTCCTCATGACCTTAACAGTCATGGGTAACAGGCATCTACCTGTTGGGTTCCCCCATTCGGACATCCCTGGATCTACGCTTACTTACAGCTCCCCAAGGCATTTCGTCGTTTGTCACGTCCTTCTTCGGCTCCTAGTGCCAAGGCATCCACCGTGCGCCCTTACTAACTTAACCTTATTCTTGACCTTTCAGTCATATACTCATTAATATTCACAGCGTTTTCGGTTTATTTTCTTGTTACTATTTGATATCGTTATTCAATTTTCAATGTGCTACATTTAGGATATAAAGTTGTTCAAACCAGCTCTTATCCTATTTACTTATCTAGTTGAACACGAAACTCATTTCTTTGTCTCCTAGATAATGGAGCCTAGCGGGATCGAACCGCTGACCTCCTGCGTGCAAAGCAGGCGCTCTCCCAGCTGAGCTAAGGCCCCGTACAATACATAGTTGTACTCTATTTTATTTTTTCGCGATACTCTGTTTGTTAAGTTACCGCTGGTCCCTGTCGTGCGCTAACGCTTCGACAAAGGCGAACTGTCGTTCTCCTTAGCTGAGCTAAGGCCCCACAAGACCTCTCAAAACTAAACAAAACGAACTCAATGGCTTCCGATTTTTCCTTAGAAAGGAGGTGATCCAGCCGCACCTTCCGATACGGCTACCTTGTTACGACTTCACCCCAATCATCTATCCCACCTTAGGCGGCTGGCTCCTTACGGTTACCTCACCGACTTCGGGTGTTACAAACTCTCGTGGTGTGACGGGCGGTGTGTACAAGGCCCGGGAACGTATTCACCGCGGCGTGCTGATCCGCGATTACTAGCGATTCCGACTTCATGTAGGCGAGTTGCAGCCTACAATCCGAACTGAGACTGGCTTTCAGAGATTAGCTTGCCGTCACCGGCTTGCGACTCGTTGTACCAGCCATTGTAGCACGTGTGTAGCCCAGGTCATAAGGGGCATGATGATTTGACGTCATCCCCACCTTCCTCCGGTTTATTACCGGCAGTCTCGCTAGAGTGCCCAACTCAATGATGGCAACTAACAATAAGGGTTGCGCTCGTTGCGGGACTTAACCCAACATCTCACGACACGAGCTGACGACAACCATGCACCACCTGTCACCTCTGCCCCGAAGGGAAACTCTATCTCTAGAGCGGTCAGAGGGATGTCAAGACCTGGTAAGGTTCTTCGCGTTGCTTCGAATTAAACCACATGCTCCACCGCTTGTGCGGGCCCCCGTCAATTCCTTTGAGTTTCAACCTTGCGGTCGTACTCCCCAGGCGGAGTGCTTAATGCGTTAGCTGCGGCACTAAGTCCCGGAAAGGACCTAACACCTAGCACTCATCGTTTACGGCGTGGACTACCAGGGTATCTAATCCTGTTCGCTCCCCACGCTTTCGAGCCTCAGCGTCAGTTACAGACCAGAGAGCCGCTTTCGCCACCGGTGTTCCTCCATATATCTACGCATTTCACCGCTACACATGGAATTCCACTCTCCCCTTCTGCACTCAAGTTAAACAGTTTCCAAAGCGTACAATGGTTGAGCCACTGCCTTTAACTTCAGACTTATCTAACCGCCTGCGCTCGCTTTACGCCCAATAAATCCGGACAACGCTCGGGACCTACGTATTACCGCGGCTGCTGGCACGTAGTTAGCCGTCCCTTTCTGGTTAAGTACCGTCACTGTGTGAGCTTTCCATTCTCACACCCGTTCTTCCTTAACAACAGAGCTTTACGATCCGAAAACCTTCTTCACTCACGCGGCGTTGCTCGGTCAGGGTTCCCCCCATTGCCGAAGATTCCCTACTGCTGCCTCCCGTAGGAGTCTGGGCCGTGTCTCAGTCCCAGTGTGGCCGATCACCCTCTCAGGTCGGCTATGTATCGTCGCCTAGGTAGGCCATTACCCTACCTACTAGCTAATACAACGCAGGTCCATCTGGTAGTGGAGCAGTTGCCCCTTTTAATCTTCTATCATGCGATAAGAGATTTTATGCGGTATTAGCTATCGTTTCCAATAGTTATCCCCCGCTACCAGGCAGGTTACCTACGCGTTACTCACCCGTTCGCAACTCACAGTCTATGGTGTAGCAAGCTACGGTATAAACTGTGCGTTCTACTTGCATGTATTAGGCACGCCGCCAGCGTTCGTCCTGAGCCAGGATCAAACTCTCATATAAAGTTTGAGTTCTCACTCATTTCTGTCACTGACAGATTTATTGTTTTTTCTTAATGTTTGACGGACTGTCTTCTCAACAGTCGCCTGCACATTGGTTCGTCTTGTTCAGTTTTCAAAGGTCTTTGTCGCCCCTCAGCGACAACTATCTTAGTATATCACCTCCTTCTCTTCTTGTCAATACTTTTTTTCATCTTTTTTTATTTTCTTACACTTTTTTTCTACCGCCTTCTTCCTACCCTCTGTACTCTGATAGGTA
>NZ_CABHMZ010000026.1 GCF_902167705.1 Streptococcus constellatus
CCACGAAAATGTTTAGCTTACAGAACTGCTTATGAAGCTCTAGTGGATGAGTTAGAGTAAATGTTGCACTTATTCTTGCAATTTATCTTTTATAAAAAACAGTAATAATGCTCGCTACAATAATTAGCAGCAAACCTACAATTAAAAATCAATATCTGTCAGCCATTTGATAGCATCTGTTGTGCTAGACAATACACGCCCTTGAGTACTATTTTTCATCATTTGATCAATAACAATTTGTGCCTCACTATAAGTCGAACCACCTGAAGTTGCAAAAGTTGCGACTCGTTTACCAGCTAAATCTAGACTTTCCATTACTGTTTGGATAAGGCGTGGCGGACGTCCCCACCAAATCGGATAACGCAGACCAATCATCTGTGAATGTGTTGGACAGACCTAATACCATAACCATCCGAACCATCATAAAGGAAATGTTCACAAAGGAATTCTCCCCATAGCGGTTCGTATACCGTCTGAATCATCCAAGTGTTACCAGCACGATGAGACAAGCTATAAAGGACATAAAACTCGTATAACTAATCATCCTATGATGCAAATGATGGATTAGCTCCATCATTTTAGAAATAGCATAAACAAAAGACTAAGTCATAGAAAAGCTCAGTAAACTCTACTTTTTTTGCTTGTATGATAACTCCTTAAAAATAATATTCATAAAGAAAGAGAATGAATTGTTCTTATAAACTAGTCATCATTTTCTTACTTTTTACCATAATTTTCAAGAGCAAGTGCAGCAAGTTTTTCTTCGAGGTATAGTGTTTATAAACAGAAAAAGACTACAGCTAACATACGCTTTTCTAAGCTTATAAAAAATTCTAGCAGAAATTAACTTCTGCTAGAATTTTTTATTTCACAACAATATTAACCAATTTGTTAGGTACGACAATGACTTTGATGACTTGCTTGCCAGCAATTTCTACTTGAATTTTTTCGTTGGCAAGAGCAAGTTTTTCAAGTTCCTCACGGCTTGAGTCTTTTGGTACAACAAGTTTCGCACGAACTTTACCTTTGATTTGAACAACGATTTCTACATCGTTTTCAACCAACTTGGCTTCGTCCCATGTTGGCCAAAGAACATATGAAATTGATTCACCAGATTGTGTCAATGTTTGCCACAATTCTTCTGAAAGGTGTGGCGCAAATGGTGCTAACAATTGTATAAAACCTTTAGCGTAATCAGCAAAAAGTTTGTCTTCTTTGTTTGCAGCATTAATGAAAACCATTAATTGAGCGATAGCTGTATTGAATTTCATGGCTTCAAGTTGTTCTGTAACGGATTTGACAGTTTCATTATAAACTTTATCCAAATTACCATTATTTTCAGCCACAATTTCTTTTGTTGTCAACAAACGATAAACACGATCGAGGAATTTACGTGAGCCTTCAAGTCCTTCTTCAGACCAAGCAATAGATGCATCCAGCGGCCCCATAAACATTTCGTAAACGCGAAGAGTATCTGCACCATACTGCTCCACTACATCATCTGGATTAACAACATTCTTCAAAGATTTAGACATCTTAGCTGGAGCTTGTTCCAATTCTTCACCTGTTTCGATATTGAAGAAAGAACCGTCACGTTTTTCAACTTTATCTGTCGCTACAAGGGCGCCACGGTGATCGCGATAGCTTGTTCCCAAAATCATCCCTTGGTTAAAGAGTTTTTGGAATGGTTCTTTAGTTGGAACGACACCTAAATCATAAAGGAATTTATGCCAGAAACGAGCGTAAAGAAGGTGAAGCACAGCGTGTTCTGCACCACCAATGTAAATATCAACTGGTAACCATGCCTTAAGCAGTTCTTCATCAGCTAATTTTTCCGTATTGTGTGGGTCAATGTAGCGCAGATAATACCAGCTTGAACCTGCCCATTGCGGCATGGTGTTCGTTTCGCGACGGCCTTTGACACCATCTTCACGCGTAACTTCCAGCCAGTCTGTCAAGTTAGCAAGTGGACTTTCACCTGTTCCTGAAGGTTTGATGTCTTTTGTTACTGGCAATACAAGTGGTAGTTGATCTTCTGGAACAGCTGTTGTTGTGCCATCTTCCCAATGAATGATTGGGATTGGTTCCCCCCAATAACGTTGACGTGAGAAAAGCCAATCACGCAAACGGTAAGTGACTTTCTTGTTGCCAACACCTTCTGCTTCAAGCCATTCAACCATTTTATCAATAGCTTGCGCTTTATCAAGACCATCTAGGAAACCAGAGTTGATGTGAAGACCGTCTTCTGTATAGGCTGCTTCCTCAACATTTCCACCTTCGAGAACTGGAATGATATCCAAATCGAATTGTTTTGCAAATTCCCAGTCGCGATCATCATGCGCAGGAACTGCCATAATAGCTCCTGTCCCATAGCTAGCAAGCACATAATCGGCAATCCAGATTGGAATTTCCTTACCATTAACCGGGTTAATAGCATAGCTACCAGTCCAGACACCTGTTTTTTCTTTGGCAAGATCTGTACGAGCGAGGTCAGATTTAAGGCTAGCCGCACGTTTATAATCGGCAACGGCTTGAGCTTGCTCAGGACTTGTAATAGCATCAACAAGAGCATGTTCTGGCGCTAAAACAGCGTAAGTCGCACCAAATAATGTATCTGGACGAGTTGTAAATACGGTGAAATCTTTGTCTGTATCTTTGACTTTAAAAGTCACGTTAGCACCAGTTGATTTACCAATCCAGTTCCGTTGCATATCTTTGATAGATTCTGGCCAATCAAGGTCATCTAGATCTTCCAAGAGGCGTTCAGCATAAGCTGTGATTTTAAGCATCCATTGACGCATTGGTTTACGAACAACTGGATAACCACCACGTTCAGATGTACCATCGGGAAGGACTTCTTCGTTGGCAATGGCCGTTCCTAGTTCTTCAACCCAGTTTACTGGTACTTCAGCTTCGTATGCCAAACCTTTTTCATACAATTTTGTAAAAATCCACTGTGTCCACTTATAGTAGTTAGGGTCAGTTGTATTGACTTCGCGATCCCAGTCATATGAGAAACCAAGGCTATTGATTTGACGTTTGAAGTTGGCAATATTTTCTGCCGTAAACTCAGCAGGATCATTTCCCGTATCCATTGCGTATTGTTCAGCTGGAAGACCGAAAGCATCCCACCCCATTGGGTGAAGAACGTTATAACCTTGCGCACGTTTGAAACGGCTAAGAATATCAGTTGCAGTATAGCCTTCTGGGTGTCCTACGTGAAGACCAACACCAGATGGGTAGGGGAACATATCCAACGCATAAAAGTTTGGTTTTGCACTATCCGTTCCTGTTTTGAACGTCTGATTATCAGCCCAATAGGTCTGCCATTTTCTTTCAATTGATTTGTGATTATAAAAAGTCATTGATTCACTCCAATTTTGTGATGTTATTATTATACCATTTTTAAGCGATTTTAAAAGGCATAATTAGAGAAAAGCGTGCTTTGACTAACTGAATTTATTGTGTGACTAATCTCAATTAACTTTTGCTGGAGATTTTGCTTTAAATTTTTTTAAACTTCCCCCTTGACATGGATTTTGTCTTTGTAACTTAATTCATAAAAAATACCCCAAAAGTTAGATTTTTTATCTAACTTTTGGGGTACAGGTCAATTTTCATTTGAGAACTTTTTATATTCTTCTGCTACTAACAAACGTTGAAATTACCAAATAATCACGCGATCTTCTGGTTTGCGCCACATGCCGTCGCCTTCTTTAACATCAAAAGTTGTAAAGAAATCATCAAAGTTTGGCAATTGAACATTCGTCCGAAGTTTTCCGGGAGCATGCACATCTACACTTGCTAGCATTTGCATATATTCTGGACGAGCTTTCATGCGCCAGATACGAGCAAAGTTGGTAAAAAATTCTTCCGCAGAGAAGTCAGCTTCTTTCTTAGCTGCTTCCAGCGCTGCCGCAATCCCACCGAGGTCTGCAATATTTTCTGAAACAGTCAGCTTCCCATTGACTTTAGCTCCGTAAGAATCTTGTCCGTCAAATTGCTCAATCACCTTCTGAGTCCGAGCTGTGAAAGCTTCGTAGTCTTCTGGCTTCCACCAATTTTTAAGGCTACCATGCTCGTCAAAGGAAGCACCGTTTGAGTCAAAAGCATGAGAGATTTCATGCGCAATTACTGCACCGATTCCGCCATAATTTGCTGATGAAGATTGATGCAAATCATAAAAAGGTGCTTGAAGAATAGCGGCTGGAAAAACAATCTGATTTTGTTGTGGATCATAGTAGGCATTTACCAGATGAGCTGGCATGTGCCATTCACTGCGATCCACTTCTTTGTTCCATTTACTCCAAGTGTGTGCAATGGCTACTTTCGCTAAATTTTGAGCATTTTCAATTAAACCGAGCTGTTCATCAATCACTTTTTTCGCATAGGTTTCTGGCAATTTCTCTGGATAACCAATATGTGGAGTGATAACATTGAGTTTGACAATGGCCTTGTCCCGTGTCTCCTTAGCAAGCCAATCAGCTGTTTCTAAGCGTGATTTATAGACATCAATCATCGTCTTGACCTTATGTTCCACATCTGCTTTGGCTTCTGGTGAGAATTTCTCTTCTGCATACCAAAGACCGAGGGCTTGGTTATAGGGTGCTTGTGCTAGTTGATAAGCTGCTTTTTCTTTTGGACGAGCTTCTGGAACGCCTGAAATAGCACGCACATAGGTGCCTGAAAGGACGCGAATTTCTTCTGTTAGCAAGGAAGTCCATGCTCCAGTAGAGAATAATTTCAGTGCTGCATGCAAATATTCCCAATTTTCTTCTGAATAATATTCCGCTGCAAACTCTTTCCAAAAACGCTCTTGAGGAACAATCACCTTGTCTGGGCTTTGTCCCAAAATCTCTGTAAAAATTGCATCAAGTGGCAATTCTGGAGCGAGCTTCGTGAAATCTGCCCAATCATAAGGGTGATATAACTTCACATATTCTGAAGTTTCTTCATTGGAAAGGACATACTTAGCTAATTTAGCATCTAATTCCAGATATTTATCCAAAATATCTTTTGTTTCTTCTGCTGAAAAGCCAAATTTAGGTAATAATTCTTCCTGCATCTTGCGCCAGATTGTCAGCAATTCCTTGCCTTTTTCATTTCCTTCTTCATAATAGGTCGTATCTGGTAAAATGATTCCAGGTGCATCGGCCCAGAGAACATTCATTTTAGCATTCATAAAGTCTGGCGCGACGTCAAAAGTAAAAGCATTCGGCTTTCCAGCCATTTCATACTCAGCAATCTTCGCTGCAAACTCCTTGAAAGAACTTAAAGCTTTATATTCTTCCACAAGCGGCATTGCAGGGGTAACTCCTGCTCGTTCCCGTCCGTCAAAATCTGCCACCAAACGGTGGTATTTCACAAAATTTTGCAAAATTGGATCTTCTGGAACATCTTGACCTGCTAACCATTTATCAGTTGTTGCTAGCATCAATTTTTCAATATCTTGATCCAAATCCATAAATCCACCTGTCACAGGCTTGTCCTCAGGAATCACAGCAGTTTTTTCCCATTCACCATTGACATAATTAAAAAAGTCATCTTGTAAACGTGTCATCTTGTTCTCGCTTTCATTGTTTTATCTTAATCCTATCAAAAAAGTTCTGAATAATCAAACTTTTATCAAAAGAGATTTTTATGCCAAACCTCACTTCTGATTTTTCTTAAAAATTCTAAAAATTAACTTGACTTAATTTTTATTTTAATGTATATTAACTGTAGGGGTGTATAAAATGATACGTATCGAAAATTTAAGTGTTTCTTATCAGGAAACACTTGCTCTCAATCAGATTTCTTTGGAAATCCAAGGCCCAACTATCATGGGAGTTATTGGTCCCAACGGAGCTGGTAAATCAACCCTTTTAAAAGGAATGTTGGGCATCATTGATCATGTTGGACAAACTTACCTTGATGATAAAGAATTCTCAAAAGTACTTAGCCATGTAGCTTATGTGGAACAAAAAATTCACATTGACTACAACTTTCCAATCAAAGTGAAAGAATGTGTGTCGCTTGGACTGTATCCAAAAGTGAAACTTTTCCACAGGTTAACAAATAAAGAATGGGAGAAGGTGACAAATGCGTTACGCATTGTCGGCTTAGAGGATTATGCTGAACGCCAAATCAGCCAATTGTCAGGAGGGCAATTTCAACGGGTCTTGATTGCGCGCTGTCTAGTACAAGAAGCTGACTGTATCTTTCTGGATGAACCATTCGTTGGAATTGATTCAATCAGTGAAGAAATCATCATGACAACGCTACGCAGTCTAAAAGAACAAGGAAAAACGATTCTCATTGTTCACCATGACTTAGGAAAAGTCCCACATTACTTTGATCAAGTTTTAATTTTGAATAAAGAACTCATTGCCATTGGAGAAACTTCATCAACTTTCACAGAAGAAAACTTGAAAAAAGCCTATGGCTCTCAGCTTTTTGTGAATGGAGGTCTCTAATATGTTTTCAGAATTTATTGATGGACTACAAAATTTCCATTTTCTACAAAATGCACTGATTACGGCCATTGTCATCGGGATTGTTGCTGGAGCAGTTGGTTGCTTCATTATCCTAAGAGGCATGTCCTTGATGGGCGATGCCATTTCACACGCAGTCTTGCCAGGAGTTGCACTCTCCTTTATTTTAGGAATCAACTTCTTTATCGGAGCCATTGTTTTTGGACTTTTAGCTTCGGTCATTATTACTTATATTAAAGGAAATTCAATTATCAAAAGTGATACTGCCATTGGAATAACTTTTAGTTCCTTTTTAGCTCTTGGAGTCATTTTGATTGGAGTTGCTAATAGTTCAACCGACCTTTTCCATATTCTTTTTGGAAATATCTTAGCTGTGCAAGACATTGATATGTGGATTACAATTGGTGTAGGAATCGCTGTTCTAATTATTATTGGACTATTCTTCAAAGAATTATTGATTACATCTTTCGATCCACTTCTGGCAAAAGCGATGGGGATGCCAGTCAACTTTTATCATTATCTCTTAATGATTCTCTTGACGCTGGTTGCAGTTACAGCTATGCAAAGCGTGGGAACAATTTTGATTGTTGCTATGCTGATTACACCTGCTGCTACTGCTTATCTTTACGCTAACAGTCTTAAAACGATGATTATCTTGTCTTCTAGCTTGGGGGCAATTGCATCTGTCTTAGGACTTTTCATTGGCTATACCTTTAATGTTGCGGCTGGCTCAAGCATTGTACTGACATCCGCCATTATCTTTGCCATTAGTTTCTTTATCGCTCCAAAACAACGATTTAACAAACTAAAAAATAAACCCAAGCTAAAATAAAATTAGTATTTCATTTATTAAAGGAGAACCTTATATGAAAAAATTAGGTTTTATCGCCGTTCTGTTTTTAGCCATCGTCGGGCTTGCTGCCTGCGCTGGTCAAAAAGGAACTTCTACCAACAAATCTTCAAAATTGAATGTTGTTGCTACCAACTCGATCATCGCTGATATTACCAAAAATATCGCTGGTGATAAAATCAATCTGCACAGTATCGTTCCTATCGGAAAAGATCCACATGAATACGAACCATTACCAGAAGATGTGAAAAAAACATCAAAAGCTGATTTGATTTTCTACAATGGTATCAATTTGGAAACCGGCGGAAATGCTTGGTTTACAAAATTGGTCAAAAATGCGAAAAAGACTGAGAACAAAGATTACTATGCTGTAAGTAACGGAGTGGATGTTATCTATCTGGAAGGTCAAAATGAAAAAGGGAAAGAAGATCCTCATGCTTGGCTCAATCTTGAAAACGGAATTATTTATGCTAAAAACATTGCAAAACGTTTGATTGAAAAAGATCCTAAAAACAAAGAAACTTATGAAAAGAATCTGAAAGCTTATACTGCAAAACTTGAAACATTGGACAAGGAAGCAAAAGCAAAATTCAATAATATTCCTGCTGAAAAGAAAATGATTGTTACCAGCGAAGGTTGCTTCAAATACTTCTCTAAAGCCTACGGCGTACCTTCTGCCTACATCTGGGAAATTAACACAGAAGAAGAAGGAACTCCAGACCAAATCAAAACTTTAGTTGAAAAACTTCGTAAAACAAAAGTGCCTTCACTCTTTGTCGAAAGTAGTGTCGACGACCGTCCAATGAAGACTGTTTCAAAAGATACAAAAATTCCAATTTATGCCAAGATTTTCACTGATTCAATCGCTGAAAAAGGTGAAAAAGGTGATAGTTACTACGACATGATGAAATGGAATTTGGATAAAATTGCTGAAGGTCTTAGCAAATAAGAAATGGAAAAAGGAGCCGGAATTGATTGCCAGTTCCTTTTTACTTGAATTTTCCTTAAATAGCCAATACTTCATTCTACTAAGCAAATGGCTAACGGCTGTATTCTTCAGGTATTTTTGGTATACTTAATACGATAAGGAGTAAACAACATGACCCCAAACAAAGAAGATTACCTCAAATGTATTTACGAGATTGGTACGCATCGTCAAAAAATTACAAATAAAGAAATTGCTGCTCAAATGCAAGTATCTCCTCCAGCTGTCACAGAAATGATTAAAAAGATGATTGCTGAAAAATTAATTATCAAAGACAAGATTAAGGGCTATTTATTAACCAATCTTGGTCTTCACCTTGTCTCTGAACTATATCGCAAACATCGTTTAATTGAATACTTTCTAGTGCATAATTTACAATACACTACAACAGATCAAATCCATGAAGAAGCAGAAGTCTTAGAACACACTGTTTCAGAATTATTTGTCGAGCGATTGGAAAAAATGTTGGATTACCCAGAAACTTGTCCTCATGGCGGGACCATTCCCCAAAAAGGTGAATTACTGGTTGAAAAATACCAGTTAACGTTAAACCAAGTCCAAAATGCTGGAGTCTATCGCTTAGCAAGAGTTCATGATGAGTTTGAATTATTAAAATATTTGGAAAAACACGATTTACATCTGGGAGATACGCTGATTCTGGAGCAATACGATCCTTATGTTCAACTATATTTGCTCAAAGTAAATGAAAAAGAGCTGCAAATCAATTCAACGATTGCCCAACAACTTTATGTGGAAACGCTCTAAAAGGAAGAGGGACTGTCAAAGCTTCTAACATCAGTGCATTAGAGGTCACTCAACTACTTCGTATTGAGTTTTATTCTAGAAAGTAACCGAGTCTGGAACAAAAGTGTTCCAGACTCGGTTTTATTTATCATTTTCTCAACGATTCTTCGTATCTAACACAATCGTCACCGGTCCGTCATTGATTAACTCAACCTGCATATCAGCTGCGAAAACACCTGTTTTAACAGGTATTTCTCGACCTAGCAATTCGTTAAAATCATCATACAATTGACTAGCCAAGTCTGGTTGAGCAACGCCTGTAAAAGCTGGACGATTCCCTTTTTTTGTATCTGCGTAAAGGGTAAATTGAGAAATAGAGAGAATTTCTCCTTTCACATCTTCGACAGATAAATTCATTTTATCTTCTTTATCTGAAAAAATCCGCATATTGGCAATTTTTCTTGCTGCATATTCTACATCTTCTTGAGCATCATCTGGTGCTACACCGACTAGTAACAGCAGTCCTTGCTGAATCTGATTGTAAAGTTCGCTATCAATTGATACCGAAGCTCGCTTCACACGCTGAATCACTATTTTCATTTTGAACTTCCTATTTTTATATTGAGAAAAAATCACAAGAGATTGCTTGAGTAGAATCTTTCTGCTCTGCTGTTCTCACTTAGCCATTTGTCCGTTTAACCGAATAGACTTCCGGCACACTCTTAATCTTATCAACTACTGTTGTCAGCATAGATAGATTAGCAATTCCGAAAGAAACATGGATATTGGCAAATTTCATATCTTTGGTTGGCTGTGCATTGACGGTGGAAATATTTTTGGTTGTGTTGGACAAGACTTGCAAGACATCATTCAAAAGGCCAGTGCGATTGAGACCATATATATCAATGTGAGCAGTGTATTCCTTAACAGAACTATTGTCTTCCCATTCGACATCAATCAAGCGCTGCTCATAATTTTCCTGCGCTCGTAGATTCATACAGTCCTTACGATGAATGGCAACCCCGCGCCCCTTTGTAATGTACCCGACAATCTCATCACCAGGAACTGGATTACAACATTTGGCAATCCGTATCAAAAGCCCTGACGCACCTTGGATAATGACGCCGCCCTCATGTTTGACCTTGAGGGTGTCCTTGTTTTCAACCTTGACTTCACCGCCCTTAACAAGCTCTTCTGCTTCAGCTCTTGCTTTAGCACGCTCTTCTTCACGGCGTTCTCTTTCTGTCAAACGATTAAAAATCGAAACAGCACTAACTTCACCAAAACCAATCGCCGCAAAAAGAGTTTCCTCTGTTTTGTAGCTCGTTTTTTGCAGGACTTCTTCCATGTGTCTTTTGTCCATGTATTTGTTAGCCACATAGCCATTTTCTTGAAATTGTGCTTGCAGAAGTTCTCGACCTTTAGAAATGGATAATTCCTTGTCTTGATTTTTGAAAAATTGACGAATTTTATTGCGTGCCTTGCTAGTCTTAACAAGGTTAATCCAGTCACGACTCGGTCCAAAGGAATTGGAACTGGTAATAATCTCAACTTGGTCCCCTGTTTTTAACTTCGTAGTCAAGGGCACCATGCGACCATTTACCTTTGCACCAACCGCTTTTTCACCCACTTTTGTATGGATTTCATAGGCAAAATCAATCGGTCCTGAGTCTTTTGGCAGCGAACGAACAGCACCATCCGGCGTGAAGACATAGATTTCTTCAGCAAGGTAATTTTCCTTGACGGAATCCACAAAATCCTGTGCATCATTGGACTGGTCTTGGAGTTCCATCATCTCCTTAATCCAATTCATCCCAATCGCCGATTCTTTGCTATCAACCTGCCCTTTAATACCTTTTTTATAGGCCCAGTGTGCAGCAACCCCGTATTCTGCCACTTCGTGCATTTCTTTGGTCCGAATTTGAAACTCAATCGGTCCCTTAGGCCCATAGACGGTCGTATGGATTGACTGGTAACCATTTGCCTTGCGATTAGCAATATAATCTTTAAAACGTCCGGGCATTGGTCGCCAGAGTTCATGAATGTAGCCCAACATAGCATACACATCACTTTGCGTATCTAAAATGCAACGAATAGCGATCAAGTCATAAATCTCATCAAAACGCTTTTTCTTGTCCTGCATTTTCCGATAAATGGAGTAAATATGTTTAGGGCGACCATAGATTTGCCCATGAAGATTGCGCTCAGAAGCATAGGTTTCAATCTTGTGAACCACTTCGTCAACTAAATCCTCACGTTCCCGACGTTTTTCCTTCATCAGGTGGGAAATCTTATAAAACTCTGTCGGATTCAAATATCGAAAAGCCAAATCTTCTAGTTCCCATTTGACGCTCGAAATCCCCAAACGATGAGCTAATGGAGCATAAATTTCCATGGTTTCGCGTGAGATGCGTTCCTGTTTGTCTTTGCGCAGGTGCTTAAGTGTTCTCATATTGTGCAAACGGTCTGCTAGTTTTACCAAAATGACACGGATATCCTTGGACATCGCCATTAGCATTTTGCGGTGGTTTTCAGCCAACTGTTCCTCGTGAGACATATACTTGACTTTACCAAGTTTGGTCACACCATCGACAATCACGCGCACATCATGTCCAAATTCGCCTTCCAAATCGTCCAAAGTTGCAGCTGTGTCTTCTACAACATCATGTAAAAAACCGCAAGCGACACTGACCGCATCCAACTTTAGCTTAGCTAAAATCCCTGCCACTTGAATCGGATGGATGATATATGGCTCACCTGATTGGCGAAATTGCCCCCGATGCCGATCTACCGCATAAAAAAGAGCTTTTTGAATCAAGGTGACGTCTTCTGATGATAAATATTTTCTAGTAAGAGCGACCACTTGATCGCCCGTCAAATTCACTTCTTTTGGCATTTTCTCTCTCCAGTTCTTCCTACCATTTTATCATTTTTAGACCGATATGAAAACAAGGAAATACAGAAGAAAGCAATAGAATCATAAGAAATACCTAAAAGCTGCAGATTCAATACCATTTCCCCAATACTAGGAAAAAGAACATGGCACCATTTCAGGTAAAAAGCCCGCCTTTAAATAGGCGGGTTGTGATGGAAGAGGTGATGCTTTTCTGCATGTAGCATATCTCCGATAAATTCAACATAAGCATAAATGAGATAGCAAGCTGATACAACACCTAAAATAGCAATAAACAGCTCAAATAAGGTAGATAAAGACATGATGAACCTCCTCTCCTTACCAAGCAAAAGCAGTTTTCGCAATCTAGCCAGCAGATTTGTTTCCGTACTTCCATCCTTTCTAGCTAAACTAGATATTTCACTTATATTATACCAAAGTTAGGAGCTAAGAACAATGGAAATGAGCTCGATCAATGAAACTTTCCGGCTACATCAACTCTGTCAAAACACTAACCGCACTTAATGCGTAAAGTGGAGCTGTCTCTGTCCGCAAGATACGTGGACCCAGCCCTGCCAGTATCGCTCCTGTCTCTTCCAATGTGGCAATTTCTGCTGGAGACAGACCGCCTTCTGGACCAAAAACAAATAAAATCCGACTTCCTTTTTTGAGTCCAGTCACAACCTTGACCAAAGCAGCAGACTCTCCCTCTTTAGCAGATTCCTCATAAGCTACAATGACGCGGTCAAACTGGCTCAAACAATCTAAAAAATCCATTTTCTTCTCGAAAAGTCGAACTTCTGGTACCCAATTGCGTTTGCTCTGCTCTGCTGCTCCCAAAACAATCTTCTCTAGTTTGTCTGCTTTTTTAGCAAGTTTCTTACCGTCCCACTTGGCAACAGACCAGTCGGCCGGAAAGGCCCAGATAGCAGCTGCACCCAGTTCCGTCGTTTTCTGAGCTACCCATTCCAGCTTGTCTCCTTTGGGAAAGCCAGAAGCAATCGTCACATGAATCGGCAGCTCCGCGTTGTCTGGTAAATCTTCTACCAGATTCAGCACATGGCGCTCTCTATCTGCAACTCTTGCTAGGCGTTTAATACCATCCTCAAAAACCAGCACTACCTCATCATCTTCTACCAAACGCATAACAGAAAACATATGCTTCACTGTATCCTTGTCCCTCACAGTCAGTGGGGATTGGACGACTCCCTTGATAAAATACTGCTGCATTTAGCCTCCTATCACGCCGGAAATATTCTGTGTTTTCTTAAATACACAGGCATGCCATTCGCCTTGTATCATATGAGTTTCTAAGAAAAATCCAGCAGCTTCAACCGACTCTCTTACCATGTTCCATTTCTCGGAAATAATGCCACTCATAATCAGGTAGCCTTCATTCTTGAGCAAACGGTATGCATCATCAGTCAGATTTACCAGAATATCCGCTAAAATATTGGCTACAATGACATTCGCTTTAATATCCACACCCCGCAAGAGATCGCCAGTAGCTACCTGAATATTCTCCATATTTGCATTCAGTTCAATATTCTCCTGCGCCACACGTACAGCTATTTCGTCTAAATCATACGCATAAATCTTTTTTGCACCCAAGAGTGAGCTTGCTATAGAAAGGACTCCACTACCTGTCCCTACATCCAGCACCGTCTCACCACCTCGTAGTACTTGTTCTAAGGCAAAGAGACTCATCTTGGTCGTTGGATGAGTCCCTGTGCCAAAGGCCATGCCGGGATCCAGCTTAATCAGCTTCTCTCCCAGTCCCGCTTCATAGTCCGTCCAAGATGGCACGATAGTCAAATCATGGGTAATCCGAGCTGGTTCAAAATATTTTTTCCAATTGTCCACCCAATCTTGCTCTGCCAATTCTTGCTGAGTCAAACAGACCTGACCCGTTTCTAAGCCAAAGTCTGTTAGCTCTTTCAGCCGGGCGTGGACCTGGGCCTTGACCACCTCCATATCTACCGTATCAGGATAGTAGCCAGTGATTCGGACCTGTTTCTCTTGCTTAACCTCTGGGAAAATCTCCCCATAGATACCCACCTGACCCAAATAGTCCGCACTGTCATCAATAGCCACGCCCTGACAGCCTGACTCAATCAGAATATTGGCTGTCGCTTCCTCGGATTCCCTATCTACCTCAATCGTTAATTCCTGCCATGTATCCATTACTCACTCCTTATTTCACTCAATTGTTTTGGTCATATAAACCATATCCATATCCTCTTTTTCCGGCTTGATATGGGTTTTCCGGTAGCCATTTTTCTCATAAAAGCCCACCATAGCCTCATCCTGCAAGACAGTGCACAAATCCCATTGTTTGGCAGCTGAGAACTGTTCCTCTACAAGTTTCAAACCTGCTGAACCAATTCCCCGGCCTTGATAATCGGGCAGAATCGCCGCTGTTCCCAGCCAACACTCTGTCTGCTCATCGTTGGTCTGGATACGGATAAACCCACACACTTCCTCATCATCCTTGACAAAATAATAAAAGCTATTAGGACGTTCTGCCAGCTTCCACTGGATGCGCTCCCGCTCTTCCAGATAAGGATCATACTCATCCTGATATTTGTCATAAACTGCCTTAAAAGCAGCCCGCTGAATACTGACAATGGTTTCTAAATCTGTAGCTTCTGCTTGTTCTATATAAATCATCTTTGAACCTCCTCCAAATAATCTCTCAATCTACTTTTCAACTGTGGAATGACGTTTTCGTCTGCTAATAATTCTTCTATATTTACCAATTTGTAGCCCTGTCCTTCATTACCAAAGACAATCTGAGCAATCTCCTTCTGGCTAATCACTCCCACTATAAACACAGAGGTCTTAGCCGGATTGACAATGCCTTGGTAGGCTTTGACCCAAAGAATTGAGCTTTCCTTAATCGTAATGCCTAATTCCTCAAAAACTTCTCGCTTGATACACTCAAAAGGCGTTTCTTCCTTTTCTCTCCCACCGCCAGGAAAATCCCACATATTGGGATAAGAAATAGTGGGAATATCGTCTCTTAAAATGGTTAAAATTGTATCGCCATACAGCAAAGCAATTTTACAACCTGAAAAATCAAACGTTTGATACAAAACAGTCATATCACTCATTCTTCCCTACCTCCGTAAAATCAGTGTTCTTCTTAGGCAGCTTGTATTTCAGTATCTCGGATAGGGATAAAAGTCCGTCTCTTTCAAATCTGCTCTGGCTTTTTCAAAAGCTTTATTATTCCAGACAATTTCAAATTCCTCTGCCGCTGGATCTGCCAGAAAATCCATGAGAGCATCTAATCCCTCTTCGGCTGTCTGCTTCAAAAAATCCACAAAGTAGGTCAAGAATTCACGAGACAAACCTTTTTTTGGCTCGTAAGGAACAACTGTTAGATAATCCTCTGTTTCAAAGTGAGACTTAGCAGGATTATAAAAGAGAACGCTTTCTTCAAAGAAAATGTCTTCTGTGCTACTTTCTCCATCCACATCTAACAGTTCGATGCCATTTGCATTTTGTACTTCTAAGAGAAAGGACACTTCTACGGCATGATTCTTCTTATCCCAGTTTATCTCATAGTCAAATGGAAAGCATTGCCCCATTTCTTCATTTAATATATCCAAAAATCCATATTTAACCATAGCCAGCCTCTCTCCAATCCTTTAAAATGTGTTAAAATAGATACAACTATAGTAACATAAATCACAACAGTTGAAAAGAATACCAGTAAGGAGGAAAACGTATGCCAGAAAATTTAGCTATCCGCATGCGACCTAAAAATATTGATCAGGTCATCGGTCAGAAACATCTGGTCGGCGAAGGAAAAATTATTCGTCGCATGGTGGAAGCCAATCGTCTGTCTTCTATGATTCTCTACGGACCGCCCGGCATCGGTAAGACTTCCATTGCTTCTGCCATCGCTGGTACTACAAAATTTGCTTTTCGGACCTTTAATGCTACCGTTGATAGTAAGAAGCGTCTGCAAGAGATTGCGGAAGAAGCCAAGTTCTCTGGTGGTTTGGTGCTACTTTTAGACGAGATTCACCGTTTGGATAAGACAAAGCAGGACTTCCTCCTCCCTCTGTTAGAAAACGGTCTAATCATCATGATTGGTGCCACAACAGAAAATCCTTTTTTCTCCGTCACTCCCGCTATTCGCAGCCGGGTACAGATTTTCGAGCTGGAGCCTCTGACAAATGACGATATTAAACAAGCTATTCAAACAGCCTTGGCAGACACCGAACGAGGTTTTGATTTTCCTGTCCAATTAGATGATGACGCACTGGACTTCATTGCCACTTCCACGAATGGAGATCTGCGCTCAGCCTTTAATTCTCTAGATTTAGCAGTCCTCTCTACCTCAGCGGATAATTCAGGCGTTCGCCATATCACTCTAGATATTATGGAAAACAGCCTACAAAAGAGCTACATCACTATGGACAAGGACGGGGATGGTCACTATGACGTCCTGTCCGCCTTACAGAAGTCTATTCGGGGGTCTGATGTCAATGCCAGTCTCCATTATGCAGCTCGCTTGATTGAAGCTGGAGACCTTCCCAGCCTCGCACGACGCCTGACGGTCATTGCTTATGAAGACATTGGTTTGGCAAATCCCGATGCTCAGATTCATACAGTGACCGCACTTGAAGCCGCTCAAAAAATTGGGTTCCCAGAAGCTCGCATCCTCATTGCCAACATTGTCATTGACCTAGCACTTTCTCCTAAGTCCAACTCGGCCTACGTAGCCATAGACAAAGCACTCTCTGACTTGCGCCAGAACGGAAATCTCGCTATCCCTCGCCATCTACGAGACGGTCACTACGCTGGCAGTAAGGAGCTGGGAAATGCTAAAGATTACAAATATCCACATAACTATCCTGGTAACTGGGTACAGCAAAACTATCTTCCTGAAAAAATAAAAAACGCCGATTATTTCACTCCGAACGAAAATGGAAAGTACGAACGAGCCCTTGGAATGACTAAAAATAAGATTGATCAACTCAAAAACCACTAAAAAATCGTGGTATCGTTTGCAAAAAATCAATTTTTTCTCTTGAATTTTTCAAAAATTGTGGTATCATAATTATAGAAACGCTGTGGTGTACGACTTCACACTTAAGTGTTGACCGACTATTTTTTGTATTATTAGGGAAACAAAAGATTTCTAACAGCTTGCAGGCCGTTTCACGCGGAAGCAGCTTCAGTTAGAGCGAGTTGCCCACCTGCTTAATTGCGCGGGTTCAATACAAATCGTGAAAGTTCGGCACCAATACAGCTTTTTCTGTTGCCTCCTTAGCTCAGTTGGTAGAGCAGTGGACTCTTAATCCATGGGTCACAGGTTCGAGCCCTGTAGGGGGCATAATAAAATTTAAGTAGAAAGCCTATATGATAGGCTTTTTTGTTGTTCTCACTTATAATCTTCTAACCTTGTTATAGTTACAAAAAATAATAAAACAGCCTTTTTTGTTCCACAAAAAGCCATACTAAAATTCTCAAACTATCTATTTCCTTTCTTGACATCTCCCATCAAAAGAGTTAAAATGCTTTCATTCTCAAACTATACTATATAGGGGATGTAGATATGAAATTTTCTAATTGTTTATTGCTATTTCTTGCAGGAACTGTTCTTGCTTTATTAACACTTTTTCTATTTACAGAGCCAGCAGCTAATCTTGTTGCTTACAGCTGGTGGATTGCATTTGGTTTATTGGTTGCTTCTATAGCGGCTATTTTAAACTATTTCTCTGTGCTAAAAGAGCTTCGCTCACCTATTTATCTTTTTCAAAGATTATCAACCTGCTCTTAGCTCTTTACCTCGTTGCCTATGGATTGTGACCTTACCTGTCATCATTCCAACCATTTTAGGAATTTAGTTAATTGTAGAAGCCATTATTGCTTTCTTTAAAGGTAATTGTCTAGGACTGATTTTCTCTGCTATTGGCAATCACATCATGTGGGTGGCGCTACTTGTATTTCTGCTTAGATTAGTCATTTTGTTCAATCCAATAGCTACAAGCGTCTTTGTCATTTATGCCGTTGCTTTTGCATTTTTAATTGCTGGTTTTACCTATATCGTTGATGCCTTTCGTAAATAATCTAGCTGCCATTTTGGGTATATTAAAATAGCTGGGAAGTTACATTCTCAGCTTTTTCATATCTTATTTGTCACTTTTTCGCATTCCATTCAGCATAGAATTGATCTAAGTATTCTTCCAAAAAGCGATGTCTACTTTCTGCCATTTTTTGAGCAGCAGCGGTATTCATCATGTCTTTTAATTTGAGTAATTTCTCATAGAAATGCATGATAGCTGAACTCTTCCCAGTACGATATTCTTCCAATGTCATGTTTTCTCTCGGCTGCAAATCTGGATCGTGAATCGGTCTCCCTATATGACCTGAATAAGCCATAGCTCGCGCTATTCCAATCGCTCCAATCGCATCCAATCGGTCGGCATCTTGAACAATTTTTCCCTCCAAAGTGCTGATATTCTTCTGTTGATAATCACCTTTAAATGACATTGTTGAAACAATCTCTAACACATGAGCTATTTCCGCCTCTGAAGCCTGATGATTCTGTAGCCATTGCTCAACCTTTTGCAAGCCCACTTCTTCACTCTCATTTAACTTCCCGTCAGCTATATCATGTAGTAAGGCAGCTAGCTCACAAATAAAAACATCTGCTCGTTCTTGTTTGGCAATTTCTACAGCAATATTTGTGACACGTACAATATGCCACCAATCATGTCCGCTTGTTTCGTCTTTCAGTTCAGCATAAGCAAAATCTCTAGCTTCTTGAAGAATTTTCGTTTGTCGATCAGTTATCATCTGTCTCTCTTTTTTATTGATGTATACAAAAATCTCGAAGCTATTTCGAAACTTTCTTTATTAGACTCATTTTTCAAGCCCAATCGTTTTCATTTTTTGTTGAATTTGTTGGTAGACGTGATTCCAGTCATTTGGATTTGCAATATCTAAATCATCTGTTGCAATTCTCATTTTAGGACTGTAGTTGTAATCCTCATACCAATTTTGATAATGCTTATAAAGCAGTTGATAGTAGTCAGCTAGTCCATTTTCTTCATTTGGTTGCTCATAATTGCGACCGCGTTTTTTGATATTGTTCATAATATGGTCGAAACTACCATCTAAATAAATCAACAAATCTGGCGCTTTCTTAGGCAGACCTTGGATTTCTTCCATCATATTGTCCAAAAGTTCCAAGTAGATACCATACTCTTGCTCACTGATACTTCCCTTGAGTGTATTGATATAAGTAAACAAAGCGTCTTCATAAATAGAACGATCTAGAATATTATTGTCGTCATGATAAGCCGCTTTGATCATTTTAAAGCGTTTATTTAGAAAATAAATCTGCAAAGCAAAGCCATATTTATCTGGGTCTTCATAATATTTATCCAAAATAGGATTTTCTTCTACCGGTTCAAAAAATGGCTGCGTTCCTAATTCCTCGGCTAATCGATAAGTGTAGGTCGTCTTACCTACCCCAATCATGCCCGCTAAAATAATCACTATCTTCCTGCACCTCCAAAATCTATCTAATATCAGGTCATCAACTTCAATAAAAACACCATATATTGTGCTAAAAAAAATAATAACACAATATATTGATGACGTCAAGATATAAAACTTCTAAATGTACAAACAAAAACAACCTTGTAAGAAGAAACACGATCAACTCTAGTACAAGTGTTATTTTTAGCATTCTCCATTTGTGACAGTAAATTTAATATGCGAATAATCTTTTTCTAAATCTTTCCCCTTCAAAAAAGCTACTGCATCTTTTTTTATCTGAATGAGGTCAATTCCTTGTGCCTGTGCTGCAAAAACACAACCACAATAGCATTGTCGATAAATGTCGTACTCTTCACACATTTCAACCGAGCGTTTATAACCCTGATTTTTCTTGAAATCACTAGGAAGATACTGCGTTGCATAAACTTTCTGTACTTCTATTCCAACACTATTGATCGTCTGCGAATTTTTATGAGGACTGATGGTCAGGGCGCTTCCAAAATAGTCAAATCCCAAATCAACAGCCACTTGTGCTGTCTTATCTAAGCGATAATCATAGCAAACTTTACAACGATCGCCACCTTCCGGCTCTTCTTCCAAGCCATGTACTGTCCGGAAAAATTCCTGTGGCTCATAGGGAGCTTCTAAGTATCGAACATGATTACCAGTATTTTCATTGAAATCATGAACAAATTTTTGTGCAACATAGGCACGACGCTGATATTCTGCCTTAGGGTGAATATTTGAATTAGCAAAATAAACCGTCACATCCGCATACTGGGTCAAATACTCCAGAGTATAGGTCGAACAGGGTGCACAACAAGTATGCATCAAAATCGTAGGACGCTTCTGATCTGATTCCCAAACTTTGACCATTTGCTGCATGACACGATCATAGTTTATTTTTTGGTTGGGATTCATTTTACTCAGAATTTCTTCAACATCAATCATTGTTTTCTCCTTAGAAATGTATCACTATTTTACCACAGAAAAGGAGCGGAGACAAATAGACAAAAGAGAATAACTTTTTCAAACAGCACTAATTTATCAAGCAAGAAAAATAAAGTTCTGGTTCTTTTGGCTCTCTTTGTATTGATCGTACATATACCCCAGCTAAAAACTTAAAAAAAAAGTGAGTTTGGATTTATCAAATCCAAACTCACTTCGCTTTTTATATCCTTCAAAAGCACGTTTGCGCTTCAACATAAAAGCAATCTCGTGCAACATTAAACATCGTTAAGAGCTGTATGAGAAAAACAAATCTTCTCTTATTCATCAAATAATTCGTTGATTTTCTAGCTTGTTTTACTCTTTAAACTCTCTATATCTTAAATTACATCATGCCACCCATCATGCTTGGATCCATTGCTGGAGCTGGGCTAGCTGGTTCTGGTTGGCTAGCAACAACTGCTTCTGTTGTTAAAATAAGGCTAGCTACTGACGCAGCATTTTGAAGGGCAGAACGAGTAACCTTGACTGGGTCAATGATACCTGCTTCAATCATGTTGACCCATTCACCAGTTGCAGCATTAAAGCCTGTACCAACTTCAGAGTTTTTCAAACGGTCAATGACGATCGAGCCTTCAAATCCTGCATTGATAGCGATTTGTCGAATAGGTTCTTCCAAAGCACGAAGAACGATATTACGACCTGTTGCTTCATCACCTGATAAGTCTAAGGCTTCAACAGCATTTAAAACATTCACAAAGGCTGTTCCACCACCTGAGACAATTCCTTCTTCAACAGCGGCGCGAGTTGCATTGAGGGCATCTTCAATGCGGAGTTTCATTTCTTTGAGTTCTGTTTCTGTTGCAGCACCCACTTTGATGACTGCCACACCACCTGACAATTTTGCTAAACGTTCTTGTAGTTTTTCTTTGTCAAATTCAGATGTAGCACTTTCAATTTGCGATTTAATGACAGCCACGCGGTTAGCAATCGCTTCAGCAGCTCCTGAACCTTCCACAATCACTGTGCTATCTTTGTCGACAGTCACTTTTGAGGCTTGTCCAAGTGCTTCAATGGTTGCATCTTTCAATTCTAGACCAAGATCTTCTGTAATCACTGTACCGCCAGTCAAAATCGCAATATCTTCTAACATAGCCTTACGACGGTCTCCGAAGCCTGGCGCTTTCACAGCGACTACATTGAAAGTACCGCGGATTTTATTTAACACAAGAGTTGGAAGAGCTTCACCGTCTACATCATCTGCGATAATCAATAATGGACGACTTGTTTTTAAAATATTTTCCAACAAAGGAAGAATTTCTTGGATATTAGAAATCTTCTTATCTGTAATCAAGATATATGGATTATCTAAATCAGCAACCATTTTTTCATTATCTGTTACCATGTATTGAGAAAGATAGCCACGGTCAAACTGCATACCTTCAACAACATCTAGCTCTGTTTCCATTCCTTTTGATTCTTCAATAGTGATGACACCGTCGTTGCCAACTTTTTCCATAGCTTCAGAAATGTATTCTCCGACTTTTTCAGAACGTGATGAAACAGCCGCAACTTGCGCAATCGCTTCTTTATTAGAAACCGGAACAGAATTTGCTTTTAAGGCTTCAACAGCTGTTGCAACAGCTGTTTCAATACCACGACGAATGCCAATTGGGTTTGCACCAGCCGTTACATTTTTGATTCCTTCGCGGACAATGGCTTGGGTCAAGACAGTCGCAGTAGTTGTTCCGTCACCAGCGATATCATTAGTTTTTGAAGCAACTTCTGACACCAACTTAGCGCCCATATTTTCAAAATGATCTTCGAGTTCAATTTCTTTTGCAATAGTCACACCGTCATTTGTGATGAGTGGTGAGCCAAATGATTTTTCAAGAACAACATTGCGTCCTTTAGGTCCTAAGGTTACTTTAACGGTATCTGCCAAAATATCGACACCACGTACCATAGCACTTCTTGCATCTGCTGAAAATTTAATATCTTTTGCCATTTTTACAATTCCTCTTTCTATAAATGTTTAATTTATTCAACAATCGCTAGAATATTTGTCTCATTGACAACGAGGTACTTTTCTTCGCCGTCTTTGACTTCAATTCCTGCATGGCTTTCAACGAGAACAGTATCATCGGCCTTCACGCTTGGAGCAACGAGTTCACCGTTGAGCGTACGAATTCCTTCCCCGACAGCTATAACTTTTGCCGTCTTCGTTGCGTCTTGTCCTGCTCCTGCAATGACAAAGCCACCAACTTTTTGTTCTCTTTCTTCTACTTTTAGGACCACACGGTCGCCTAATGGTTTAAGCATTTGTTTACCTCCAATATCTTGTTTTAGCACTCTATATACACGAGTGCTAATGTTTACATTTTCTATTGTATCACTTGGTCAGAAATAGTCAAGAAAAAAACTCTGTCAAACGACAAAGTTTTTAAGGGGAAAGCAAATAAGTCTTCATTAGACCAATCTTAATTTTTCTTCAAAATCGTCAATAACTTTTTTAAGATTCAATCGTCCTTTATAAATACCATAACCAAAGACAAGCATTGCTAGAATCCCTAGGACCGCTAGGATCGTTCCAGCAATAAAGGCAATAAAATTGGTCTGACGGAAGAAATAAACCAGAACAAGACCGATACTAGCAATAGTAAAGAAGAGACTAAACCAACGCCCTAGATTTTCAATCATGTGTTTTTGGTATTGAATTTCCGTTTCATATCCTTGAATCAATTCTTGTTCTGTCATATTTTTCTCCTATTTAGTATTTCAATCCTGGGTTGAAGAAGCCAACCAATACACCAAGGAAAGCAATTACTACAAGAAGCAACATTACTTTGATAGGTGAGAGATTTTTCTTAGCCATTAACCACCAGCAAAAGACGATAAACAAAGCTGTCAATAAACCTGGATAAACACCGTCTAATTGGCTTTGTAAAACCAAGAAGGCTTTCCCTGAAGAATCTTTCAATTTGAAAGCTGTCTTAACAGGTACCCATGTCGCTGCAACCGCACCGATGACCATACCACCAATGATAGACACAGACTTACGGATAGCTTGTCCTTGAGGACCTACAAGAAATTCAACTGCTTTATCTCCTAGTTCGTACCCTTTAAAGTAGGCGAATTTCATACCAAAGTAGGCGAGCAAGTTCCAAACCACGATATAGAAAATCGCACCAAGTGGTGAGCCACCATTTGACAAACCGAGAGCAATACCTAGTATAATCGGAATCAAGGTACCAACAATCAGTGAATCACCAATTCCTGCAACAGGTCCCATGAGACCAGCACGAAGACCGTTGATTGTTTCATCATCTACTCCATCAGCCCCATTCGCACGCGCTTCTTCTAAACCTGCTGTAATCCCTACAATCAATGCACCTAATTGCGGCTCCGTGTTAAAGAATGCGGTGTAGGTGTGCATTGCTTTTGCTTGATCTTCTTTTTTAGAATATAATTCTTCCACAATTGGTAGCATTGAAGCCAGATATCCAAAGGTTTGCATGTGTTCTTGTGAGAAGCAAGTTAAGTTCCCATAATACCAATGATGAAAAGATTTTCCTAATGTTTTTTTCATTAATTTAACCATTTTAAATATCCTCCTCATCGTCATCATCAAAACTTGCACTAGCAGCCGCTTGTGCTCTTACATTTTTCGCCATTTGAATTTCATAGAATAATACTGCAAAGATTAATGAAATGACTGCACAAGATACAAGGTTAAGTCCTAATGAAGCTGCTAAAGTAAATCCAACAAAGAATGGAATGAAATCAACAGCTTTTTCAACGATTTGTTTTAAGAGGATGGCAATTCCGACACATGGAAGGAGAGAGCCGACCGTAAAGAGGGTTTTCATTGGAATACCATCCAATGGAAGAGCTGTTTTTAAAGCAGTAACCGCATCGGCACCTAATTTACACATAATAAGCGTTGGCAAGAATGAGAATACTAAATGGGAAATCCATGGGAAGCCCCAGTCTACCACATATAAGCGTTTAAATTCACCTTTTTCAACAGCTTTCCAGCCAATATGTTGCCAAAGTAGATTCATAGTAGCTGTACCATAGAAAAGAACTGTACCGACTGTACCAACGAGTGTTCCCATTGATTTAGCCAAGTTAGCAGCATCTGCAGAGTCAAGTGACAGTCCTTGTGATTGAATAGCAACCATTGCCAGAGGAATCCCAATATAAGAAACCGCACGAACGTCAGCTGAAACAGTACCGCCAGGTGTTACCAAAGCGATGTAAACAAGTTGCATCGCAACCCCACAGATGATACCTAATTTCACATCTCCTAGGATCAGTCCTGAAACGAGACCACCTACAAGTGGGCGTCCAAGAGTATAGTTACCAATGGATGTACCACCTAGGCCAGGCATGGATGATAGACAGGCAAATAACCCTAATAAAGCGGCTTGAAACCACGAAATTGTCATAATAAAGCCTCCTTAATGCTTATTATATTTTGTTAAAAACCAAATTTAGATTTGAAATCGTCCCAGTAGCCAATAGACACATCTGGCAAGAGTTGGAATTTCACTTTATAGCCAGCTTTTTGAATCGCTTCAAGTGCTTCCGCTTCCTCTTGTGTGATGGATTGGTTGTTTCCTAATTTAATAGCTCCTGGACGGTCATTGGCTGGACCAACAATAATTTCTTTGATATCACTAGGAACAAAACCTTGATCAACTAGTATTTCTTTCATATCAATTGGATTTTTAGTAATCAAGAAATAGCGACTATCGGAATCCAATACCTTTTGTGATTTTTCTTTCCATGCTTCTTTTGTCCAAACAAATGTTTTTTTATTAGAAGCTGCTTTATAGGCTTGCTTTAAAACTGCATTTCCTGCTGCAGCATTATTGACAGCAACTAAACCGTCACAAGGATATTCCTTTGCCCAGCGAGTTACTGTTTGACCATGAATCATACGGTCATCAATACGCACAAATGAAATTGTCATGATACATCTCCTTTTTCCACTCTTTAAATATCGTCTTCATCCTCTTCATCACTAGAAGTCACATCAAATTCTTGCAATGCTGCGGAAGCTTCTGAGAGAATTGCTTGTGTCAATTCTTTTCCTTCTAGCATATCTTTCATCACTAAACCTGTGAGTCCCATTGTTAAATTGAGACCACCAAGTACGACTGCAGTATTTAACTTGTCAAGTTCCGCTAAAACGTTGCAAGCTGTTGTCAAAGGGCTTCCTCCGACAATATCTGCTAATACCAAAACCGTATCTTCTACACTAAGACCGGATAATGCTTGACGAAAATCAAGAGCAAAATCATCAACAGACTTGCCTTCTTTTAATCCTACTGCAATGACTTGATCTGTCTTATCACCAGCAAACATCTTAAGCGAGCTTTGTACTCCTTCTGCTAGTCCACCATGACTGACTAGTACCAGATATTTCATGTTCTTTCCTCCTTCATTTCCTGTCTTTATTTTACTAAATATGGAACCGGTTTCATATTGTCAAATGTCACTTTGTAAAGATGACAATTGTTAATTAGAATGTGACATTTGTCATCTAGATTTTCAAAAATAAAAAATAGCCAACTTTGAGCTGAACTGCGCCCCAAAAGTTAGACTCAAAAATCTAACTTTTGGGGCGCAGCTCAATACTCACTTAGCTATTTTCTTTTTAATACTGTTAAACTTCTATTTGCCTGTTTCTTCCATTTCTCTTTGAATACTTGGCAAGCGACTGTCGATTTCATTGTTCTTGAGAGCATTTTCGAGTAAGTGAACAATGCGTTCCAGAGAGTGATAATCCACATCTCGACTAATATCTAAGACAGAATGTTTCATCATATGATCCAATCTTTGAGAAGTCAATGAATTCAGACCAAAATCATCTGCTTGTAAAATCTTTTTCGTCTGACTGCTTTTAACAACTGATAGCAAGACAGATGTTCCTTGCGACTTTTCAAATAAATTCTGTTGAGTTTTTTGATTTTGACACAATAATTTCATAAATTCCCAAGCTAATTTATCTTGTTTTGTCTTTGAAGACATGGCAAAAAGGGACGTTTTCACTTGTGTTGCAGGAATGCCTGCTTTAGCAGCTGGCATGGGAATACAAGTCCAAGAAAATCTAGAATACTTTGCTACATGATAAGGATAAGGTTTATAAGTCCGATATTGCGCCAAACTCATAGGATAAAAAGCAACCTTGCCTTCATCAAAATCATTTGATGTTACCTTGTACCGTTGATTCAATGAAGTTAATTTGCTGATAAAGGACAAAGCTTGATGCATTTCCACACTATCAACATTGACACCACTTTGATTTCTCAAATGCCCATTATAAGCTACCAAGGCCTGTTTCCAAGTATAATCCGTAATGCCATACTGGTCAATCAGACCGTCACCGTTTGTATCCTTTGTAACTTTTTGACAAATTGCATATAAGTCTTCTAAAGTCCAATTGGAATCAGGAATCGAAATGCCTTCCTTTTCCAGCAAATCTTTATTGACACACATCATGACAGGATTGCTTTCAATTGGCAAAGCATAACTGTGTCCCTGATATTGCCCAGCTTGATAGGCAACTGGATAGTAAGCTGCAACTTCTTCTTTACTAAGCAAAGAGTCCAAGGATTTGAATGCTCCAGAAGCCGCTAACATAGAAAAATCATTTTCAGGCACCATAAACACATCTGGTTGTTCACCTTTTAGAATCTTTTCTGCCAGCCAATTATCATAGTCCTTTTTAGGAATGCCGCTCTCATAGACGACTTTGACGTTGGGATGTGACTTTTCAAATTGTCGAATCGTATTATCTAACACTCTATTTTCGCGACTATTTGGAACGTCCCAGCTGCTGCCAGCATAAACCCCAATTCGCAACATTTTCTTCTGAGTAGATGTCCATAAAACAAAACCAAGAGCAACTAAGAAAAAGCTTGAAATTAAAATTACCAAATATCGAAATTTCCACTTCATTTGTCCCTATCCTTACTAAAATCACGCTGGGTAACTCCTGTCTGCACAGCCCAAATAGCTAATTGTGTGCGATCACGCAAGTTTAGCTTTGTCAGAATGCCTGACAAGTAATTCCGCACTGTCCCTTCAGATAAGAATAACTTGGCTGCGATTTCTTTGTTTGATACCCCAAAACCGATCTGTTGAATAATCTTCCACTCGGTCTGACTCATGTCTTCCACATTTTCTTCCGCAACAGAAATAGCAAAATTGGACTGCGCCATTTGTGAAAAAATTTTAAACACTTTGGTAGCAATGTTGGGGTTAATCATAGCACCGCCCTTGTAAACTGTTTGAATAGCTTGGTGCAATTCTTCAGTAGAAACTCCTTTTAAGATATAACCAGAAGCACCATATTTTAAAGCAGAAAAAATGAAATCATCGTCATCAAAAGTTGTTAGAATAATAATTTTGATATCTGGATAGTGTTCTTTAACTGCCTTTGTACAGAGAACACCGTCCATAACAGGCATTCGAATGTCCATTAAAATCACATCAGGGTGTACATGATGCAGTTTGTCAAGCACTTCTTTGCCATCTCCGACTATTCCCACTACTTCAATATCTGGATGTGCCGATAAAACAATCTGTAAAGACTCACGAATCAAGGCCTGATCATCTGCAATTAAAACTTTAATCATTCTTTCCTCCTATTTTCGGAATTTTAATATAGGTATAAAAGCCATTACGCTTTTCAAAATGGACACTACCGCCAATAATCGCTAGGCGTTCCTGCATTTGCTTTAGACCATAACCATAGTGAAGCTCGTCAAAACCAACTCCATCATCTTGTATAGACATGATATAATTCTCTTCTTCTAATAACTCAATCCAAACCGTTTTGACATGCCCATGCCGTACCGAATTGGTAATGGACTCTTGAATCACCCGAAAGACAATATCTTCTTTTGCAACATCCAAATCAATTGTGGCCCATTCATAGCGAAAATGAATTTCCAAATTAGAAATGGCTTCATATTCTCGAATAATTTTGAACAACGCTTCCTTTAAGCTATTATTTTCTAAAGCACCAGGTCGCATTTTATTGAGTGAACCTCGTACATCACGGATACCATCTCGTACAACCACAGAAACATTTTCTAACTGTTCCTTAGCACGATTTTTGTCAATATCCACCAATACTTTAACTGCATCAATCCCCGCAGAAATCCCTGTCAAAGCATGCCCTAGCGTATCATGAATTTCTCTAGCGATTCGCTTTCTTTCACGGTCTTCTGCGATTTTTTCAGATAAGGCTAAATAACTATTCAACTCGCGATTGGCTTGTGCGGCCATGCGTAGCTCTTCTTCAATATGATGTTTTTCGGTCATCGCAGATAAAATATAGAATAGTAGAGAAATCATAAAGACAACTAGATTCAGTGAAAAGAGAAAATTCTTTCCAAAAAGGAGGACCATGCGAATCGATTCTGGACAAAAGCGAATATAAGTATCTAACGAAGGCAATTTAACAAAAAGCGACATTAAATCATAGTTGGATAAGAGTAACATGGTAAAACTCAAAATGATAAAGGAAAACCAGTATTTCCGATCTTTTGAGGTGTTAAATTCTTTGGAACCATAAAAAATATCTGCAAAAACTAAGAGAATCAGACCATTATAAGAAGAATGCAAGACAGAAAAGATAACTAACATCAGCAAAATCTCAATAATAGTTACTTTATCATAAACGGATAGCTGATTTGGATGCTTCTCACGGTAATAAAAAACCAACAATAAGCAAGCATAAAAAGCAATAGACATCCAAAAGCTAAAACTCGGCGATCCTGGTATAGCATCTAAACGTCCTAACAGTGAATGAGCATATCCTTTTGCCACTACATAATTCGTTGCAAAAAGATAAATAGAGGCATTGTAAACAATGGCAATAAAATTGATGGCCATCAAAGCAATTTTGCTATAAAAGATACTTCTATTTTGTCTCATTATTGCCACCCTGTAATTGTATATTGAGCGATATTCTCTTTATTTACTAAACGAACAGGAATGAGATATTCCTCTTTGTAAGCTTGATGTTTCATCATGCGCTCAATCACTTCTGTCACCTTTCTGCCCATTTGAATCGGAGACTGAGCAACCGTCCCTTGAATATCATTGGTATTTGCCAAGAAATTTTTAATATCAGGTGAGCCATCTACGCCATAGATTGCCATCTTATCTGTCACACCTTGATCTTTTATAGCCGCAAGAGCTCCGACAGCTGCACGATCATTTAAAGACATGACCACATTAAATTGCATCCCTTCATTCAGGGCTTTTTTTACTTGAGGCATACTTTCTTCTGTTTGCCCCAATGTCTCTCGCTCAGAGACCACCTGATAAGCAGGATGTCCTTTAATCGTGTCTAAAAATCCTTGAATTCGGTCCATCGCAGACACTGCATTACGATGTTCCAACAGTAAAATCTTCGCACTTGATAATCGTTTCATCATATCATTTGCGATTAACACGCCTGCTTGATAATTATCAGATACAATAGTTGTATCAACCTTGGCTTCCTTACTAATCGGTGCATCTACAACAATAATTTTAATACCTGCCTTTTTAGCTTTCCTCAAAGATGCAATAATTTTTGAACTATCGCTTTTAACGGGGTTAATGACAATGACATTCACTTTTTCTTGAACAAAATAATCAATCTGCTGGCTTTGCTTGTCTTCGTCTAGTTCTGGATCTCGCACATAAAGCCGATTGCCCTGTTGATTCGTTTTTTTCTCAATCTCCGCATTTAAAGTTTTATAAAAATCATTATTCATCGTCATATAGGTTGCTCCTATCTTGACCTGTTTACTATCTGATGACATTCCCTTTACATAGAGAAAAACTAAGCCCGTCAAAACAAAAACTAATAGAGAAAATAATAGATATTTACGACAATTGCGATATTGCTTTTTTCCTTTACCTGCTCTCATTTTTTCTCCTTATCAACAGCAATCTTAAACAGAAAACTCTGTTTTAGCTAGGTTTATTATATTATATTTATACAAAAAAACAAAACTTCGACAAGAAAAAGAAGTGTGAAAAACTTGAAAAATCCCTCTCACTTTCTTGTTTTTAGACTCAAGTTGAAACTAAATGCAACATCTTTTCAGATTGTTGGTTTCTATATTGTGCATGTTATTCGTACTTTGTTAAAAGTATAGAATGTTGATTATTTTTCACCAACTAAAAATAGAGGCTGGGCAAAAAGTGTCCCAGCTTCTATCAGATTTAGTAATAAACGAATAACGCAGTAGGTGATTGGGCTCTTCATTCGCTTTTCAAGCTCGGAAGAGCACCTAACCACCCTTGCGGGGGTGGGACTACGAACTAAAAATTTTCGATTTTTAGTTCTGTCCCACTCCCTTATCTTTATTAAAATGGCAATTCCTCTTCTTCTAGAACCAAATCTGCCAAGTCTGCACCTGTATTATTCTCACGAAGAGCTCGTTGGGCACGACTTTCTAATAACTGGAAGCCGTTGCAAAGTACTTCTGTTACATAATGTGTCACACCGTCTTTCTCATAACGGCGAGTACGAAGTTCTCCATCAAGAGAAATTAAGCTTCCTTTTGTTGCATAACTTGCTAAGGTTTCGGCTAATTTGCCCCAAACAATGACGTTTACAAAATCCGCTTCTCGCTCGCCATTTTGTCCTTTATATCGGCGATTAACAGCAAGTGTTGCACGCGCCACAGATTTATCATTAGCTGTTTTATTTAACTCTGGTGTATTAACCAAGCGACCAATTAAAATTACTTTATTATACATTTTCTTTTCCTCCTAACTATTTATTCGTAAGAAAAAAGAAAAAATCGTGAAAATTCACGATTAATTTGTACTTATTCTTGCCAATGTTTGATTGGATCAAAAGCTGTTCCTACTACTTCTGAGCTTGCTAATTCAATAATTCCGCGCTTTTGTGGGGCATTTGGTAGTTGCAACTCACGAGGACTGCACATCATACCAAAACTCGCTACTCCACGCAGTTCACCAGGAAAAATCAAGTTTCCTTTTGGCATCATAGCACCAGGTAATGCCACAATCGTCTTGAGACCCACTTTAGCATTAGGCGCTCCTGCTACGATTTGAATTACTTTTTCTGCTGCGACTCTTACTTGACAAATATTGAGATGGTCACTATCCGGATGTGCTTCCATTTCAACAATTTCACCTACTACAAATTTTGGAGTAAGATCATTGACTAATTCTGGCTCAAAACCTGCTTGACTCAATTCTTGGTTAAGAATTGAAATTTCTTCATCAGTCAGGAAAACTTGTCCGCGATCAGTGATATTAAAAAGATTGGAAACCCAAAAAATATTCCAAGCAACCGTTTCTCCAGTATCTTGGCGATAGACACGCGCCACATCACCTTTGCGTTCAGCAGATAACTTAGCATCTTGACTGTCTGCAACAATCACCATCAACACATCGCCAACATGCTCTTTATTATATGTAAAAATCATTGTTCCTCCACTATATACAATTCATACTAACTGTGCTAAAAATTCATTGATTTGCATCTTCGTTTTTCGCTCTCGATTAACAAAACGACCAATTTCTTGCCCATTTTCTAAGACTACCAGGCTAGGAATGCCATAGATATTCCATTTTTTGGCAACTTCCATATAGTCATCACGATTAACCTCAACAAAGGTAAAATCGGGATTTTCTGCTTCGATTTCAGGCAGCAATGGTTTTAGAAAACGACAATCTCCGCACCAGTCAGCTGTGAAAAGGAAAACAGTTTTTCCTTCACGATTTACTAATGTTGCTAATTCTTCGATAGTTGCTGGAATCATCATTGCTCTTCCTCATAGCTCAATTCGCCATTTTCATACACAAATGTAAAGTGCCGATCATCTTCGTACACCACACCACCAACCAATTGGTGTTCATCTGACTTATATAATTGCACATACAGTGTAGCAATTGGACCTAATTCAGATAACCTTTCCCGAATGTCAGCAACTAATTGCTCACGCTGCTCAGCTTCTTTTCGTTCATCCAACGTTTTTTTAGTAGCATAAGCTGCAATCCCTACTCCCGCAAGTGCAGCCGTTGTTAATAGAATCTTTTTAGCTTTCATGACAATATTTTAACACAAAAGATAAATTGGGACAAATCGAAACACTATTGTTTTTTATCTTTGAACGCTACCCAACTATGATAGAAAATGATAAAATAAGAGCAGAAAGAAGGTTAATGATGTCAGAATTATTTTCAAAAATTAAAGAAGTGACAGAAATCTCTGCTATTTCAGGGCACGAAGCGCCTGTTCGTGATTATTTGCGTGAAAAAATCACCCCTCATGTGGACGAAGTCGTAACAGACGGCCTAGGAGGCATTTTCGGAGTGAAACATTCAGAAGCTATTGATGCGCCACGTATACTCGTTGCTGCACACATGGACGAAGTTGGCTTCATGGTGAGTGAAATCAGAACAGACGGAACTTTCCGAGTCGTTCAAATCGGAGGTTGGAATCCACTGGTTGTCAGCAGCCAACGCTTTAAATTATTTACTCATACAGGAGACGAAATTCCTGTTATTTCAGGCTCCATTCCACCGCATTTGACACGTGGAACAGGTGGACCAAGTCTACCAAGGATTGAAGACATCGTTTTTGACGGTGGGTTTGCTGACAAAGCGGAAGCTGAAAGCTACGGGATTCGTCCCGGTGACACGATTGTGCCAGACAGTTCCGCTATCCTCACAGTCAACGGCAAAAATATCATTTCTAAAGCTTGGGATAATCGTTACGGTGTTCTCATGGTGAGTGAACTAGTTCAAGCTCTGGCTGGAGAAAAACTTGACAACGAACTTTATGTTGGGGCAAACGTCCAAGAAGAAGTTGGCTTACGTGGTGCTCATGTTTCAACGACTAAATTTGACCCAGAAGTTTTCCTTGCGGTGGACTGTTCTCCGGCTGGTGACATTTATGGCGATCAAGGTGCCATCGGAGAAGGAACCTTAATTCGTTTCTTCGATCCAGGACATCTCATGCTACCAAATATGAAAGACTTCCTTTTGACAACCGCAGAAGAGGCAGGTATCAAATATCAATACTACTGTGGCAAAGGCGGTACTGATGCAGGTGCAGCACATCTGAAAAATGGCGGCGTACCTTCAACTACTATCGGTGTCTGTGCACGCTATATTCATTCTCATCAAACGCTCTATGCAATGGACGACTTTCTCCAAGCTCAAGCTTTCTTACAAGCTCTGGTTAAGAAGTTGGATCGCTCAACTGTTGATTTGATTACACGTTATTAAAGTTTGAAGCTAGGAACTTTTTTCCCAGCTTCAAACTTTACTGTCTCAATGTATTTTTGCTATTAGAAGTAAAGAGACTGAACGTCATGTTCGGTCTCTTTTGGATGTTTATTCATCATTTTTACTTATTGCTTAAGCCCATCAACTTACGAAACTCAGGAATCCGTTGCAGCTGCGGAACAATGAGCATCGTCACAAATACTCGTAAAGGAATTTCAAAAACTGACCAAGCCCGAGCTGCATATAGAGCAAAAAATGGTACCTTATATTGCAAATGTAGAACTAGTGGTATCAATGTAAATGTTCCCACTCCCATAATAGCTAATGTGGCTAATGTAACCCACAACCAGTCTTTCTTGCGCTCTACTTTCAATTCTTTTCCATAAAAGAAATAACCATAGAGCATACCTTGCAGCGCTTCAATCAATGTAAACCAGATAATAAATGGATGACCTTGATTTACAAAAAAGAAAGAGGCTACATCGTAAACAGCAGAAACCAGACCAGACAATAATGGACCAGCAATCGTTCCCATAAGGGTATAGCTAATAAAGGCAGGGCTTAACTTCCATAAATTAGGAATAACAAAGACTGAGAACTTCTCCAACACAAAGCAGAGAGCCACAATCATAGCAAGGGCAACCAAAAGTTGCACCGACAACTTAGGCGAATTCTTTTTCATAGTTCGCTCCTTTTCTATTCGGGAGCCGTCTGATCGACAGCGGATGCAATGGCCTACCGCACAAAAGTTTCGTTGTATGGCAACATCCCATCCATACACACTTAACGCAGACCACTTACTCTGTGCAAATGAATTGCTCTTTTATTCTATCATATTTTAATTAGTTAGAAAATTATTTTTTATCTATCATTCAGTAGATATTTTCTGACTTCTGCAAGGAAGTAAAGAGAGCCTGTGATAAGCAACAGCTCTTTCTCTTCGTGTTCATCTCTTTGATACTGTGTTAAATAATGCTCCCAATTAACAAAGGCAAGCTTTTCATTCTTTGCCAAACCTTGCATCTCTTCTTTTGAAAAACTTCGTACATCAGCAAATGAAGTTAGTAATAATTGTACTTGTGGAACCTCTTTTAACAAAGCAATCATTTCTTGTACATCTTTTGTCTGAATACAAGAAAATAAAACCTTTTTTTGATAATCTGGAAAATGGCTTTCTATAGAAGCAATCAGTGCTTTCATTGCATGAGGATTGTGTGCACCATCTAGAAAAATCAAAGGTGCAGTTGAAATTTTTTCCAAACGAGCAGGCCAATACGTTTGTTTCAATGCCCGTCTTATCTCATCTTGCCTTAACAACGGCAAACCTTTCAAGTAGCAATAGTGATCGCACAATTCAAGTGCCAATCCCGCATTCTCAACTTGATGAACACCAAAAAGAGCACTCTGATAGCCTTCTTTCAGCCTACATGCGTTTGAAAACAAGAATTCTTCTCCCTCTGCCGAACTTTGCACAGGCTCCACCTGATAGCCTTGCCCATAACAAACATGAGGAGACTGAAGTTGTTGAGCCTTATTGTGAATAACTGCCAGTGGTTCGGAAGCAATCTTTCCTGTCACCAACGGCACACCCTCTTTGATAATACCGGCTTTCTGCTCTGCAATGTCTGCTAAGCTTGTTCCTAAAATTGCCGTGTGATCAAGTCCAATTGTCGTAATAGCTGTTAAATCCGGTTGACATACATTGGTGCTGTCCAATAAACCACCTAGCCCTACTTCCATGATAACCACATCTACCTGTTGCTGAAGGAAATACTCATAAACCAAAACTGTGATAATTTCAAACTCTGTTATTTCCTGTAAAATCGTATCATCTGCCTGTTTTTTTAATAAGCCCTGATAGGTTTGCAATAAAGAATGAAAATCTTGGTCAGAAATAGACACTCCATTGATGGCAATTTGTTCATTATAAGACATCAGATAAGGTGATGTAAACGTTCCAACACGTAGCTTCTTTGCTTGCAAAAGCTGACGTAAATGCGCAATTGTTGATCCTTTTCCATTGGTACCAGCAACATGAATGACCGATACTTGCAAATGCGGATTCCCCCGCAATGCTAAAAGCCGCCTCACTCTTTCTAAGCCCAAATGTGGTTCTGTTGTTTGATGCTGCTGCAACCATTCTAAGTGTTGTTCTTCTTTTTCTTTCATCATCTTTCTTATCCAATCTATAATGCTCTCATTTTATCATAGAAGTGAGATTTCTACAAAAAGATTTACCAAAAAATGAGCAAGAAAAGAAGAGAAACACTATTACGCACTAAATGACTAAAAATAGAGAATTCTAAACGAAGACTTGACTTTGGAATAACAAAAGAAAGTAATAACCCCAAAGCTGTATAAATGATAAAGCATACCAAATCAGCTGGATTTCGTAAAACAATAAATATCAAACTTCCTATAATAAAACTCGCTCGTGCTTGACCTTTTAAAAATAGAAAGCGAACAACATAGGATCGCACTTCAGGAACGAGCGCAACTACATCAACACCTAGTAAAAAAAGAGAGGAGTGAATGAAAAGGCTCATAAACAATTTCTGACTTTCTGAGACTTCTGCCAAACCTTCTACAATCATCAGATAAGCTCCTATCGCATTGATAAATACCATCATAAGATAGGAAAAACGTAGTAAGGGCCAGTAACGAGCAACCAATATCTCTGATTTAAAATCAGTTAATTCTCTGGAAAAATAACGAAAATAAAGTAGTCCACAAAAAAACAAAATGAACAAAAATACAAAACTGGACTGCTGAAAGGTTAACGATTTGGATAAAGGTGTCGTCAACAATACCAAGGTAATCTGTGTTAGAACGATCAGCAAGCTCATTTGAAGAATATTTTTTATGTTTTTCATTTTAACTCCTTTTTCTACCTTTTTAGTATAAAAAATTTCAACGATTTTACCAGGAAATGCCCTAAAAGGTTATCTTTTATACCTAAAATAGGAGAAAATGAAATAAAGTAAAATAAGAATTTTCTTAACAGTCCATCTTTATCCCACAACAGTTTTTTTAATAAATTGAAACAAAGTGTTCATTCAAAAAATAAAAATAGAAACAATCTCTTTAGGACTATAAGTCAAATTAAGATTGTGCCTATTTTTTGAATTATAATTTAGTTCTTGTTTCGGACCTATTTAATCATTTTTCTTCACTAAAATTTCAAGAGTTTCAAGAAGATTTTCTCCATTGACTTCAATAGTATCGCCAGTTGCTTTGATTTTAACTTCAACGATTCCATCTGCAGCTTTTTTCCCGATAGTCACACGGATTGGTAGCCCAATCAAGTCACTATCGCTGAATTTCACACCAGCACGCTCATTGCGGTCATCTGTTAAGACTTCATAACCAGCCTTGACTAGTTCTGCCTCTAGTTGTTCTGTCAAAGCAAGAGCTTCTTCATCTTTGACATTTACAGGGATTAGATGCACATCAAACGGTGCTAATTCTTTCGGGAAATTGATTCCCCAAGCATAGCGATAGTCTCCTTTTGGTGTTTTATTGACGAAGAGACGTGCGTGTTGCTCCATAACAGCTGATAAGAGACGGCTGACACCAATACCATAGCAGCCCATTACAACAGGAACTGCACGACCATTTTCATCTAAAACAGCCGCATTCATACTTTCTGAATAACGAGTTCCTAATTTAAAAATATGTCCAATTTCAATGCCACGTGCAAATTTCAAGACGCCTTGTCCGTCTGGTGAAATTTCTCCTTCACGCACCTCGCGAATATCCACATATTCTGCTGTGAAATCGCGGTCCGGATTGACACCGGTCAAATGATAACCGTCTTCATTGGCACCAACCACCGAATTTCGAACGTCCTCTACCTTGCGGTCAGCGATAATTTGAACATCTTCTGGAAGATGAACAGGTCCAAGAGAACCAAAGTTGGCTCCAAATAATTCACGAACTTCTTCTTCACTTGCTGGTTCAAAAAAATCAGCACCTAGATAATTTTTCAGCTTGACTTCATTCAGTTGATCATTCCCAACAAGAAGCGCTACAATCGGTTTCTCATCAGCAATATAAACCAACGTTTTAATTGTTTGGCTTTCATCAACATGAAGAAAAGCAGCGACTTCATCAATTGACTTGCAATCTGGGGTCTCTATACGAGTCAATTCCTCTTCTGCCACGACACGATTGCTTGGTTTGTATTCATTTGTTGCCATTTCCAAATTTGCAGCATAGCTTGACTCGCTTGAATACACAACAGTATCTTCACCAGACACCAACCAGCTCGTCAATTCTTCTTTGATTGCTTCTTGTACATCTGTCGGAATTTCATCAAAGCTAGTGACTGACTTGTCCAAGACAACCCAGCGCGTAAGGTCTGTACGGTCAGGTGTAATGGCCATAAATTCTTGGCTATCCTTCCCACCCATAGCACCACCGTCACCGATAATTCCTTTGAAATCAACCTCACTTCGTGTGAAAATATTCTCATAGGCAGTCTTATACTCATCGTAAGTCACATCTAAACTATCGTAATTGGCATGGAAGCTATAACCGTCTTTCATGATAAATTCACGTGTCCGCAATAATCCATTGCGAGGACGCTTTTCATCACGGTATTTAGCCTGAATCTGATAAAGATTGAGCGGTAATTGCTTATAAGATTTTACAGAATCCCGTACAATTACAGTGAATGTTTCTTCATGAGTTGGTCCTAAGATAAAGTCTGAACCTTCGCGATTTTTTAATTTATAGAGATCCTCACCATAAGTATCGTAACGACCTGATTCACGCCAAAGATCAGCACTAAGAAGGGCTGGAGCCAGCATTTCGACCGCACCGATTTTTTCAAATTCTTCTCGCATGATTTTTTTTGCTTTTTCAATCACGCGATTAGCCAATGGCAAATAAGAATAAACACCTGCTGATATTTGACGGACATAACCCGCACGTAGCATTAAGGCATGACTAATGACCTGCGCATCACTAGGCATTTCCCGCAGTGTTGGGATTAACATTTTACTTTGTTTCATAAATTCTTCCTTTTATTTATTATTTAGAATTCACCTTTTAAAAGAAGGTTCTCATAATATCATTCCAGGTCACCGCAATCAGCAACACCACCATGATGGCGACACCTGCTAAAGTGACATAGGTTTCTGTTTCTTGCTTCAATGGCTTACGCCGAATGGCTTCAAGAAGATTGAGCACAATCTTTCCACCGTCAAGCGCTGGGATAGGAATGAGATTAAAAATGCCGATATTCAGAGAAAGCATAGCTAAGAGAGTGATAACACTTTCAAGACCGCCTTTAGCCGCTTCACTGCTGGCTTTGTAAATCGCCACAGGTCCGCCCAGTTTATTGATATCTGGATGGAAAATTAAATTTTTCAAAGCGTCAAAGATGCGGAAACTAGCGTTCCAAGCCATGCTAAATCCACCCACAATCATAGACGGAAAGTCTGATTTCAAGCCCGGCATCACTCCTAATAAATATCTGCCTTGCTCTTTTTTAGGCTTAACTGTCAGCTCACGAACTTTATTTCCGCTTTTAACCGTCACGTTTAGTTCTGACTGCCCTTTATTGTTTTTCGTTTCGGACTGAACAGCTTGGGTCAAATCTGACCAATTCTTGATTTCTGCTTGACCAACTTTTAAAATTTGATCATTATTTTTTACACCAGCCTGAGCCAAGGCACCGCCCTGTAAGACACGAACATGATTTGTATGCTGGTCTGCAACGCCTCCCTGCATGAAAATCAACAGCAGAAAAGCTACAATTCCTAAAATGAAATTGTTCATCGGTCCTGCAAAGTTGGTAATGAGACGACCAACTAAACTAGCATTTTGATACTGCACATCAAGCGGCGCAATACGAACTTCTGTGCCATCTTCTTCTACGATTGTTGCGTCATGGTCAACCGCATATGTTTTTTGTTCGTCTAATACCAAACCAGTGATTTCAAGCTTGTCTTCCAAATCAAAGCCCGTTACATTCATGGGCAGAGCAGTTTGGTCGATTTTCTTGCCCGAAAGATTGATTCGGATAACCTTGCCTGCTTCATTTAAGGTCAAACTAGCAGGTGTTCCTGTTTTAATTTCTGTTGAATCTTCACCCCAACCTGCCATACGAACATAGCCACCAAGCGGTAACATCCGAATGGTATAGGCCGTGCCGTCTTTTCCGATATGTGCAAAAATTTTGGGTCCCATTCCAATAGCAAACTCCCGCACCAGAATGCCTGATTTTTTCGCAAAATAGAGATGCCCAAATTCATGGACGACCACAATAATTCCAAAAATAATGATAAAGGTAATGATTCCTATAATACCTGACTGCATTACACCAACCTTTCTACGTTCTCATAATTGATTTTACTTAGTTTTATTTTATAGCAAAGCAAAGATACCCCATTTTGCTTAAGTTTTGCTTATATATGAATTTCACAAAAGAAGAGAATAAGACAAAACAAATCTTAAAAATTTTTAGTCCATCGTCTCAATCTTGTCAACTTCAACATTAGGGGCTCTTCCGAGATTAAATAGTGAGCAAAGAGTAACTTGCTTTGCAAATGTCATCTCCAATCTCAAAGTCGTGATGTAACCAAGCAGCTACTGCGTCGTTAATTGATTACACCGTGAACTTTAAAATTGGAGATTTTTATCTTTCTCATTAGAACAATCCAAAGAAATGCATCAAAGGAAAGACAAATAACATGCTATCAAAACGATCTAAAACACCGCCATGTCCTGGGATAAACTTACCCGAATCTTTGACTCCAAAATGACGTTTAATCGCACTCTCTACCAAATCACCGAACTGACCTGCAATACTAAAGAATACAGCAAAAAGAAGCATGGCTGGTAAATGATGAGGTGCGGCAACATTTCTATCAAATAACATAAAAATAAATGTCACAAGGACTGCTGAAGCAATCCCACCTAGGCTGCCCTCTACAGTCTTATTTGGAGAAACAAGAGGAGCCAAGCGACGCACACCATATCTCCGTCCAACCAAGTAAGCTCCGCTATCCGTTGCCCAGACGATAAACAAGGCTAGCAGCACTTTGTCAAAACCAGCTACCCGCGCATCTAGCAAGGCATTGAAACCAATCCCCACGTAAAAACTAGCAGCAATCGGATAAGCCGCATCTTCAAAACTGTAATGTTTCCCCAAAACAGTTGAGCCTAACAATATAAAAACAACTAAACTATAGGCCACAACGTTTCCATCTACCGGCAAAAATTTCAAATAGTTTTCAAGTGGAATCGCCAGCACAAAAGCTGCCAACATGGCTAAAACACCTTCTAGTGTAGTACTTCTCAGCCCTTTCATTTGCAGCAATTCATGAACACCCAGCATAGCTAGAAGCCCCACTCCAATTTGCAGAAGCGGCCCTCCTATCATCAAAACTGGAATGAAAATAGCAAGCGCTACTCCGCCAAAAATAACACGTCTCTGTAAATCCTTATCCATAAATTCTCCTACACGCCGCCAAATCGACGATTTCGTTTACTATATTCTTCAATAGCTGCTTTCAAAGCTTTTTCATCAAAATCCGGCCATAAAATATCTGTAAAATACAGCTCACTATATGCGCTTTGCCAAGGCAAGAAATTACTCAAACGCAATTCTCCGCTTGTCCGAATAATCAAATCAGGATCGCGTAATAATCGAGGCAGATTGCTGGTTTGTAGATAATTAGCAATCATTTCTTCATCAATCTCGCCCGGACTGAACTTAGCATCCAACACATCTTGAGCAATCATTTTGACAGCTTGAACAATCTCAGCACGACCACCATAATTTAAAGCAAAATTAAGAATTAGACCTGTATTGAGTCGTGTCAATTCTTCTGCCTTACAAAGTGCCTCATAAGTTGCCTTAGGCAGACGTTCTGTGTCTCCGATCATTTGAATTTTTACGTTATTCCGATGTAACTCAGGCACATATCGATCGTAAAATTCAACTGGCAAGCTCATGATAAAGCTGACTTCTTTTTCAGGACGCGACCAATTCTCTGTGGAGAAAGCATACACTGTCAAAACTTGAACCCCCAGCTCCTTGGCTGCAATGGTAACATTTTGCAAAGTTTCCATTCCAGACTTATGCCCGAAGATACGTGGTTGCATACGTTTTTTAGCCCAACGTCCGTTTCCGTCCATAATGATGCCGATATGTCTCGGTATTTGCAATGGAACTTCAATCTTTTCTTTTTTCTTAAAACTAAACATCTGCTTGTTTTCCTAATAAAGTTTTACATTTCATTATATCATAAATCCTATAAAAGTGGGATTTATGCTTGTTTTTCAATCAAAAAAGAAGTTGGCAAGACGAAAAGTTTTATTCCAACTTCCTGTTTCACATTATTTTACGATAAAAATAAATGGTTTGTCTTTTTTAAAACCATATTCTGTTAAAGGAACTGTTGTCAATTGTTTGGTTTGGAAATCAAAAATAACTAAATGGCGTGACGTCAGAGTATAATACGAATTGTTTTTGTAAGTTGTAAAAGGAACCTTTCAAACAAAAATAAAAAAGCTAGGACAAAAGTGCTCAGCTCCTTTGTTTATATAAGACGCAGTGGTTGAGTGGGTTCTAATTCGCTGATAAAGCAACTTTTACAACCCTACTCAACTGTGCGGAGGTGGGACAACGAAATCAAGTTTCAAAGAAACTACTGATTTCTGTCCCACTCTCTTTTTTCTAACTTAAAACAATACTATTCTTCTTCAATAGCTGAATCTTCTGGGCATTCAACGCTTCCGTCAGCTCCTGCAACTGCTGTGATTCCCTCTGTGAGAGGCAATACAGTCTTGATAGCTGTTAATTCAAATGTTAGATAGACACCATCTACGTCAAGGACAACCGTTTTCTTTTCAGTATCGACTTCATCAACCGTACCATACAAGCCACCAATTGTAATGACTTCATATCCTTTTTGTAGTTTGCTCAAGCTCTCCATGCGTTTATCTGCTTGCTTTCTTTGAGAACGTTGCATGAAAAACATCAAGCCCATCATCGCAACCAACATAATTAAAATTGAAAAACCGTTACCCATTTTAGTCTCCTTTAGATTTCATATATTATCTACTATAGCAAATTCCTAGAGAATTTACAAGAAGGGGCTGAAATTTCTGAAAAGGCTCCTAACAAAACCCGACTAGCAGCAAACTCTTTTAGCTGTGTGCTCTGCTTTTTCCAAAAAAACCAAAAAGTCTGAGTAGGCGATATTGAGCGTTGTCGTATTGACAAAGGGATGAAAACCAACTGTCAGATGCGGGTCAACTTCCTCGTCCACAATCAGTTGAACTTTCTTTTCCTTATCAAAAAGCAGCCCAAAAGGCGTGACCGCACCTGGCTCTACCTGCAAAAGCTCCTCCAGCTCCTTGTCATTAGCAAAAGATAACCGTTTTTCATCTAAGACTTCTGCCAAATGTTTGATATCTGCCGTTTTTTCGTCCCGCAAAATGACCAAATAAAATTGACGTCCTTTTTTGTTTTTCAAAAAGAGATTTTTGACCTGTTGCCCCGGTAGGACAATTCCTTTTTCAGCCGCCTCAATAACGGAAGAAATTGGTTCATGATCCAGACGATCATAAGAAATTTTCAATTCATCCAACAGCTGATAAATCATACTTTCCTTTGTCATTTTTATACCTCCGAGATAAAATTTCCTATTCTCATTATAGCATTTCTAGTTAGAAAAACCGAAGCAAAGTAAGCCTCGGTTCTTTTTCTCGATAACAATTATTTCAAATTTTTCACAACTTCTACGACATGATCAACGGTGAAGCCATATTCTTCCATTACCTTAGCAGCTGGGGCAGAAGCACCGAATTTGTCAATGCCGATAACAGCTCCGTCAAGTCCGACATATTTGTACCAAGACTGGGTTGCAGCCATTTCGATGGCGACACGGCGACGAACTGCATTTGGTAAAATTGCTTCTTTGTAAGTGGCATCTTGTGCATCAAAGATATCTGTTGACGGTACGCTGACAACGCGAACCTTTTCTCCTTGTGCTTCCAACTCTTTTGCAGCTGCAACAGCTAAGTTGACTTCAGAACCAGATGCTAGAAGGATTGTATCAAAACCACCTGCTGTCTCATACACGACATAAGCTCCTTTTGCTACCTTGTCAAAGTCAGTTCCAGCTTCAACAGTCAAGTTTTGACGCGTAAGAACAAGAGCTGTAGGGGTTGATTGGCTCTTCAGCGCCAAGTACCAAGCCGCCTGCGTTTCACGTGCATCTGCTGGACGCAAAACATTGAGGTTTGGAATGGCACGAAGACCAGCCAAATGCTCAATCGGCTCATGAGTTGGACCGTCTTCACCAACTGCGATTGAATCATGTGTAAAGACATAGGTCACAGGCAAGCCTTGAAGGGCTGACAAACGAACGGCTGCCTTGACATAATCTGAGAAGACAAAGAATGTACCGCCATAAACGCGAAGTCCTCCGTGAAGCGCCATACCATTCAAAATAGTACCCATAGCAAATTCACGCACACCGAATTGAATGTTGCGGTTGAGACGGTGGGCATCGTCTTGCAAGCCATCTTCTTTGATGTAAGTCATATTAGAATGCGCAAGGTCAGCAGATCCGCCAAGGAAAGTTGGGAGGACTTTTGCGGCTGCATTCAAAGCATCTTGGCTAGAATTACGAGTGGCTTGCGAGAAACCTGTTTCTACTACTGGGAAATCTTCTGACTGAATCTCAACTGGGTCTTGTCCCGCAATAATGGCAGCAACTTCATCAGCTAAATCAGGATAGGCTTGTTTGTATTCTTCAACAAGTTTTGCCCAAGCATCATAAGCAGCTTTGCCGCGTTCTGCAACATTAACACGATAATCTTCGTACACTTCTTCTGGAATTTCAAATGGTGCATAATCCCAAGCAAGAGCTTTGCGAGTAGCAGCTGCTTCTTCTGCACCAAGAGGAGCTCCATGAACAGCATTGGTGCCCTGTTTATTTGGCGCGCCATAACCAATGACCGTTTTGACTTCAAGCAAGGAAGGTTTGCCAGAAACTTTTGCGGCTTCAATAGCTGCATTGATCGCTTCTAAGTCTGTTCCGTCTTTAACCAAAGCTGTGTGCCAGCCGTAAGCATTGTAACGGTCACGAACACTTTCTGTAAAGGAATCTTTCGTTTCTCCGTCCAAATTGATGTCGTTTGAATCATAGAGAACGATGAGCTTATCTAGCTTTTGCAGTCCAGCATAAGAAGCCGCTTCAGCAGACACGCCTTCCATCAAGTCTCCGTCACCACAGATGACATAGGTATAGTGGTCAAAGATCGTATAGCCTTCACGGTTATACTTAGCAGCTAGGAAACGTTCTGCTTGCGCAAAACCAGTTGCCATAGAAATTCCTTGACCAAGTGGACCAGTTGTCGCATCTACACCAGCCGTGTGTCCAAATTCTGGATGTCCAGGCGTTTTAGAGCCCCATTGACGGAAGTGCTTGATTTCGTCCATTGTGACATCTTGAAAACCAGACAAGTGAAGAAGTGCATAGAGCAACATAGACCCATGACCTGCTGACAAGATAAAACGGTCACGATTGACCCAATTTGGTACTTCTGGATTCACACGCATTTGCTTAGTAAACAAGTCATAAGCCATCGGTGCTGCGCCCATGACAACACCTGGATGCCCAGATTTTGATTTTTCAATAGCATCAATTCCCAAAAAACGAATGGCATTGACAGATAAATTTGACATTGAATTCTCCTTTTATAATACTACTCTTTCAGCAGCAATATTCTACACTATCATTATATGAAAATTATCCGCATATCGCAATGTATACGGATAATTCCCACTTAATTTTTTATAGTAAAGCCTTAAATTGAATATTTGAATCGTGCTCGAAGCAATCATCAAAACCACGTGGATGGTGGTATTCAATTCTGTCTTTGTCTTGCGGATAAGTGTATTTACCGCCGACTTCCCAAATGAATGGATGGAACTGATATTGCAAGCGCTCTTTGCGCATTTTCCAGAGGGCAAGAATCTCATCTGTTGAAGCCATGAAATTAGACCAGATGTCGTAGTGAACTGGAATAATGACTTTGGCACGCAGATTTTCAGCCATACGAAGCAAATCAATCGAAGTCATCTTGTCTTGAATACCGATTGGATTGTCACCGTAGTTGTTAATCGCTACATCAATATTGAAATCTTTTCCATGTTTGGCAAAATAGTTTGAGAAGTGAGAATCTGCGCCATGATAAATCGTACCACCAGGTGTTTCAAAGACGTAGTTGACTGCCTTACGCGCCATTTCTTCGTCAGTTACAGCAAGCCCTTTCAGTTCACCGTCTTGAGCATCCGCACCGTCAACTGGAAGTGTCACTAAGCAGGTCCGGTCAAAGGATTCCACAGCTGTAACCTTTATATCTTTAAACTCGAAGCTTTCACCCGGTTTGATAATCATAATGCGTTCTTCTGGAACACCCCATTTTTTCCAAACTTTGCCACATTCGTAAGGACCGACAAATTTCACATGATTTAATTTCGGATTGTTGACGATAGCTGCAGCAGTATTGATGTCAATATGGTCGCTGTGAAAATGAGAAACAAGGTAATAGTCCAGTTCGTTAATTGCAAATGGGTCAATCACCATTGGCTGCACACGGAGATTTGGTTGCAATTTACGTACGCCTGCCATATTCGCCATTTGGTGACCACGCACCATGTCTTTGACCTTTTTGGTTGATTTTCCGCGGTTGGACCAGAGATCCATGACAACATTTGCACCGCCAGGTGTCTTAATCCAGACACCACAGTTGCCTAGCCACCACATAGCAAAGTTGCCTTCTGGCACAACTTCTTCTTCAATTTCTTCATTGAGCCAGGTTCCCCATTCTGGGAAAGTGGATAAAATCCAAGATTCTCTTGTGATTTCTTTTACATTTGGCATGTTCGTTCCTCCTCAAGATATTTTATTCTACATTCTTAGTATAGCTCCCTTCAATAGATTAAAAAAGACCAAATAAAGCACATGTCTGTGTTCAAGATTGGACTATTTTTCACAACTAAAAAAGCAGGGAATTTTATCCCTAGCCAGTCATCTTATTCTTTCATTCTTCCGTTGAAGTTGATAATAATTCTTCGTTGACAAGTTTTTGAATTTTATTTTTCAGCTCTTGTGTGCGAGTTGAATCCTTGAGGTATTGTGACAAAAGTCGTTCTAAATCTTAACTAAATCGTACACCTTTAGTAGAAAGAGCTTGATCTTTCACAAAAGAAGTAATATTCAATACATCCTCGTAATCCAAAATGGGCTGAACCTGTATCGTTGGCAGAGTGGTTTCCAATCCATCATTTGTCGTAATCAATAAGTCCACATCTAAAATATCTTCAACGCTTTTGAATTGTTCTGTCGTAAAAACAGCGCCTAAATCTTCATTCGGCAAATGATACAAGCATTGTTTGAGTAGCAATTTCTGCACAGCGACTCCCTCATCACAAACTAAGTAAATTCGTTTGGCATCTTGTTTTTCAGCATGATTGTGCTTTAAAAATCCACCCATATGAAGAGCAAGGTAAGCAACTTCATCGTCGGTTAGTGAAATGAGCCATGCTTCCTCCAAAATCACAGAGCAAGACTTGGTGACTGCAAACAACTCCGCATATTTTTCCTTGATTTGTCTCGTCAGCGGATTTTTAGACAAAATGCCATAAGTTTTACGAAATAACAGAGCCTTGCAATGTGTCAAGAGATTTCGCAACAAATCTTCTTTATTTTCAATTTCAAAATGCGAACTGACTTCAAACCGCCAAATAAACTCATCGATTGCTTCTTTTAATTGGACAAAATCTTGACTGGTTGCATGAATATCCCTGTCCTTCCGATAAGAAAGCAACAGAACAGCTAAAAGAGAAATCTCAATATCATTTAACTGAAAGCCAAATGTCGTCCATAAATTGCGATTCAAATGTTTGGCTGCCTGGTATTCTATCCGCTTGCGAATCAAGGTAAACTCACGCTTCAAGTCTTCTTGCTCTTCCTCATTCAAAGCCATATTGCGACAGCTCAACAGTAGATAGGGCAAAACTTGCAGCATGAATTTGATTTCATGGCGATTGATTTTCTTGCCCAAATCCTGCTCCACATCTTGCACTCTTTGATTGAGAAAATCCTGTAAGTCATCGGACAGAAGAATTTCTTCACCGACAAAGTTTTTTATCTTCTCCGTTAAAATCGTTACAAAACTATGGTTTCCCTCTACAAAAATGTGGTACAAGAGAGAATGAACATATTGGATTTTATTGAGCGGATGACATTTTAAAAAATATCCTTGCGCTTTCGTGGAAGTGAGATTAACTTGATACTGCTCCGAAGCCAATTGATTGCGGATTTCATTCAAATCATTGAAAACCGTATTGCGAGATACCTCTGTCAATTCCATCAGTTTTTCAATGGTGACACGCTCTTTTGCAACACAAATATATAGAACAGTCAGCTGCATACGCTCGGTCATGCTCATGACATAACTATAAGAATCGACTCCTTCCAGCAAAGATTGGCACAATTCCTTTTGCTGTGCAGTTAAGACAATCCCTACTCTCGGACGGCTACTAATCACTTCACCAGCCTCCGCTAAAGCATCATTGATTTTTTCTAAATGATAATAAATCTTCCTCCGCGATTGATGCGTCGCCCGTGAAATGGTCATAATCGTTTCTGGCTCTTCCAACTGAATGAGGTATCTTAGTAAGTCACAACTTGTTTGGTCCAATAATATCATCATTTACTCCTTGAAAGGGATTACAAACCATTATAACATTTTTCACATATCATTCACATGAGACTGAAAGAATTTATTCGTTATTTTGGTCATTTTTAGCGCTTTTTCATAGCAAAATGAGAAAAGCAAGGCGAGGAACCAACATCATGACTATTCTCAATCATGGTAGTCGTCCTCCTCCTTGATTTTTCATAATTACTTTTTCTGTCCGTAGTAAGCGTTCTTTCCGTGTTTCCGCAAGTAATGCTTATCTTTGAGATCTTGCGGTACTTCTGCAACAGTTGGATTGATAGCTTCCGTATAGCGTGCCATACGAGCAGCTTCTTCAAGGACAACTGCATTATAAACAGCAGACTTTTCGTCCTTGCCCCAAGCAAATGGTCCATGGTTGCGGACGGTCACACCCGCTACTGCGAGCGGATCTAAGCCACGCTTGGCAAATTCTTCAATAATGACTTTTCCTGTTTCTTTTTCGTACTCGCCATTGATTTCTTCAGTTGTCAGAGCACGAGCGCAAGGAATCGCCCCGTAGAAAGTGTCAGCGTGCGTCGTGCCATAGCAAGGAATATCACGCCCTGCCTGCGCCCAAGCCACGCCTTCTGTCGAATGCGTATGAACAATGCCACCAACTTCTGGAAACGCTTTATACAACTCGACATGCGTCGGCAAATCGGACGATGGATTTAAGTCTCCTTCGACAATATTACCGTCCAAATCCGTCACAACCATATTTTCTGGAGATAATTCTTCATACGCCACACCGGAAGGTTTAATGGCAATCAAACCCTTTTCACGGTCAATCGCCGAGACATTGCCCCAGGTAAATTTCACCAAACCATGCTCTGGAAGCTCCATATTGGCTTTATAGACACGTTCTCGTAATTCTGGTACTAACATTTCATAACCCCGCTTTCTCAATGAGTGGATAAAGGAAATCTTGCGCTTCTTTGATAGTGGCTTTGGTTTCTTCCACCGTTTCACAATTTTCAGACCACATTTCAATCAAGAACGGACCTTGGTAATTGGTTTTCTTCAAAACGGCAAACATTTCTTCCCAATTGACACAACCTTTGCCAAAAGGTACATCGCGAAATTGCCCTTTAGAATGCTCTGTCACGGCATAGGTATCTTTTAAGTGCAACGCAGCAATTGCCTGATGACCAAGATAAAATTCACTCCAGAGGTCATTATGCCAAGCAGAAACATTGCCCGTATCTGGATAGACGAAAAGATAAGGTGAATTGATTTCTTTTGCCACAGCCAAATATTTTTCAATGCTGTTGATAAATGGGTCATCCATAATCTCAATAGCCAACATGACTTGTGCCTGCTCAGCCCAATCACATGCTCGGCGCAGATTTTTTAAGAAACGAGCGCGCGTGGCTGGGGATTTTTCTTCGTAATAAACATCATACCCTGCTAATTGAATGACTCGCACACCCAAATCTTGCGCTAACTCAATACATTGTTTCATCGTTTCAAGTGATTTTGCTTCTAGCTCAGGATCGTCTGAGCCTAAAGGATAGCGCCGATGACCGCTAAAGCAAATGCTTGGAATCCGCATACCTGTATCATAGATAGCTTTTACAAGCTCTAGGCGTTCTTCTTTGGACCAAGTGAGACGTGCCAGCCGAGCATCGCTTTCATCAACCGACATTTCCACAAAGTCAAATCCCATTTCCTTGGCAAATTCTAACCGTTCCCGCCAAGAAAAATGCTTCGGCGTCGCCTTTTCATAAATTCCAATCGGACGTGCCATGGCTTACCCCCAGATTCGTTTGATTTCATCTTTGAAAGCACGCGCAGCTGCTGCTGGATTTTCAGCTTCTGTAATGCCGCGTCCAGCAATAAAGGTAAAGACATCCACTCCTTCAAAAAGTTTGAGCGTGTCCACATTCAAACCACCCGTTACAGACACGCGGAAGCCCATTTCAATCAATTTCTTAACTTTATTGAGATCTTTTTCACCCCAAGTTTCACCAGCAAGAAGTGCATCGCGTGATTGGTGATAAATAGCCTGTGAAATTCCAGCATCAAGCCAAGTCTGAGCTTGCTCATAAGTCCAGTCTCCGTAGAGTTCAATTTGAATCTCACCGCGCTCGCCACGTTCTTCTTGAATCGCTTTTAGAGCGGCTTGCATAGTCGGAATCGTCGCACAGCAAATGCAGGTCATCCAGTCCGCTCCGCGAACGGCATTATTTTTAGCAACCGTACCGCCAGCGTCAGCACATTTAGTATCAGCAACGATGATTTTATCAGGAAATAAACTGCGCAGCACTTCTACCAGCTCACTGCCGACTTGCAAGAGACAAACCGTTCCTGCTTCAATGACATCCACTTCATGCCCGACCGACACAGCCGCTTTAATGGCTCCTTGCAAGTCTGAATGATCTAGTGCAACTTGTAAATTTGGAAGACGTTTTGACATCATTTTCTCACTTTCTATTTTCTAATATATTGAAACACAACCATTTACTAACTATCTAAATCCAATCCTTCTAAATAAGGACTATTTTTTGACTCATCAATTAAGGCTAAAACCTCTGCTTCTGTTTGACATGCTAATAGGCGGTCAATAGAATTTTCCAATTCAAAGAGGGCAATAATCTGCGGAATGGCAACACTCGTATGAATTTTTGAACTCGTTGCTGCAAGAGCTAACAAGACACTCACGCCTTTCCCGTCTGAGAAAGTTACAGGCTCTTTCAAAGTCACCAAAGAGAAGGCATCTTTTTGTACACCAGCTTCTGGACGAGCATGTGGCATCGCCATACCCGGCATCAAAATATAATAAGGACCATATCCTTCTGTGGATTTGATGATTGCATCATAATATTCAGGCTTAACAGCTCCGCTTTCAATCAAAGGGTCAACAGAAAGTTTGACCGCTTCTTGCCAAGTCGAAGCAGAAAGCCCTAAACGAATGGATTTGTTTTCAATCAATGCTTGCTTTAAATTCATGGCTTCTTCCTTTCGTAGAAAATGGAAACTCAAAACGGATTGGCAAAGAGAAATCCTCTGCTACTTTAAAAGCACAATAGACTTCAACTTTCCTGCGTTTTCAGTTTCACCTATCCTTTTAAGCGAATGAGGCTTGGACAAACGTCCAAAGCCTCTATATCAATTTCTTAAGCGACGAGGCTGAGACAAACCTCTAGCCGCATCATTCCAGTACTTGTGATAGTTTTTCAGTGATTTCTTTGTCGTCCATCAGATTATCCAGACCGATCAATTTGCCATTTGTCCGTCCGTCCAATTCATGAATCAAATGAAGAGAGGCAATGACGATGTCATAACCAGAAGCTAAACTTTTAGCTTCGCCCACACTGCATGAATTGACTGTGAAATCTGTTTGCCCAAGTTTACGTAGAGCATTTTCTACTTTCATCTTAATCACCATAGATGAACCCATGCCATTTCCGCACGCTGTTAATACCTTAACCATATTATTTTCCTCCAATATTTAAATCTATTTTTATTCTTCTTCTGCTTGAACATCACCACGGTAGTATGCTTCCTTGTCTTTTGCTTTAGCAAATTGAAGTTGCGGAATAGCCAGCAAGAATACACAGACAAGAATGTAACCAACAATACCAAGGTATTTGAAGAGATAACCAAATCCAAGCCATGGGAATTCAAAGTCAATATTTCCATGGTAACCGCCGTAAGAAGCAAGACCGAGAAGCGCCACACAGAGAGCACCAAGCGCTACTTGTAGCACCCCTGAGATAAAGGACAGGATAACCGCTGCTTTCCAGCCACCACGCTTATCCGCATAAACCGCAATCGCTGCATTGTCAAAGAATACTGGAACGAAACCGGTGATAATCAGAATTGGATTCTTAAAGACAATCAAGAGCATAATGGTAATCAATTGTCCAATCAAACCGAAAGCAAAGCCTGAAAGCACCGCATTTGGTGAACCAAAACCGTAAGAAGCTGCAACGTCCACAGCTGGGAATGAACCAGGAAGCAATTTATTAGAGATACCCTGGAAGGCATTGGTCAATTCTGCTACGAACATCCGCACACCTTGCATCAAAACAAAGAGATAAACGGAGAACGTGAAGGCTGTTTGAATGATATACATGTAAAAGTCTTGCTTAGCAGGATTGTAAACTGTACCTGATGTGATAACTTTTGCATTTGACATGATATCTGGACCTAAGATTAAGAGAATGGCTCCAAAGAAAACCAACATCAACGTCGCTGAAGCAACTACTGTATCGTGGAAAATAGACAAGAATTTTGGTAATTTCAAGTTGTCAAGATTTTCTTCTTTCTTGCCAAATTTGTCTGCAACTTTATCCACAAACCAGATAGCAAATTGTTGTTGGTGACCAATCGCAAAACCACCGCCACCAGTTAAACGTTGTGTTGCTTCTACTGTCATATTGGAGCTAACTGCCCAGTAAAGTCCACAGATGACACCGATTGCCAGCACGCCCCAGCTATTACGCAATTGAGGAACAAGGAGAAGAACCATCAATGAAACGGTTGCTGCTTGTTGCACCATGATATGACCTGTAATGAACAGCGTCCGCACTTTCGTAATTTTCCGAAGAGCAACGAGCAGGATATTGACACCAAAACCAATCAAAAGTGCTGTTGTTGCTGCTCCGACAAAGTTTGGAAATTCTTCTGCAATCTTTGTATTTGCCGCTGTTAGTCCAAAGTAAGGGTCAATAACCGCTGCACCAATCTTAAACTTAAAGTTCAAAGCCGCCAAAATCGGACGGAAAGTTGTTACCAAACCTCCAGCACCAACGTTCAACAGCATATAACCAACTGTCGCTTTGATGAAACCAGCATAGACATCATGCGCTGGCTTTTTCAACAGAGCATAGCCAATTAGAACCAAGAGACCTACAAAGAAGGCCGGATTCTGCAAAATGTTTTGCGAGAACCAGTTCAGAATGTTTAAAATGATGTTCATTTTAACTCTCCTTTTTCTATTTTATTTGTTCTTTATAAACCTATTATAAACCATGTAAGCGGTAACAAAAAGACCAAGAATTACACAAGCAACTGTTCACTCTTGGACTGTGAAAAATATGGGAGCCAAAAACGCCGAGAAATTTCTCAGCGTTTGAACAACGGAATTTATTTTTCACCTTGATTATCTGTTGTTTCCTCAATGACTAATTCATTATCTTTAAGATCTGCCAAAAGATGTTTCACATCCAGATGATCCAGATGATAATCTGTTACTTTGTCACGGATTTGTTGTTCAATCACACGGCGAAGCGGACGAACACCCATGACTTCATCATAACCTTCTTCTGCTAGATAAGCTTTTGCGGCATCCGTTACCGTCAGAGTGATGCCTTTTTTAGCAAGCGTTTGATTGACTTCATCCAGCATCAATTCAACAATCTCAGCCAAATCTTCTTTACCAAGATGAGAGAATTCAATGACTGCATTGAAACGGTTCAAGAATTCTGGACGGAAATATGGTTTCAATCGATCCATAATTTTCATATCCTTTTCTTCATCGCCTGTAAAGCTTTCATAGCCAAATCCTGCGTTAGAAGTAGCGATAATAACTGTATTCTTAAAGTTGACAGTATTTCCTTGACCATCTGTCAAACGGCCATCGTCCAAGACTTGCAGTAACAGCGTGATGACTTGCGGATCAGCTTTTTCGATTTCGTCCAGCAAAATGATTGAGTATGGATTGCGACGAACACGTTCTGTCAACGTATTGCTATTGTCGTCGTAGCCCACATAGCCAGCTGTTGTACCAATCAACTTCGACACAGCTGTACGGTCAGAGTATTCAGACATATCCAAACGGATAATCGCGTCTTTTGTACCAAACATATCTAGCGCTAATTGCTTAGCCAGCTCTGTTTTTCCGACCCCAGTTGGTCCGACAAAGAGGAAACTACCAATCGGACGGTTGCCTTCATCAAAACCTGCACGATTTCTCCGAATAGCACGCGCCACCGCTTCAACCGCTTCATTTTGTCCAATGACTTTTGTCTTCAAGCGCGCATTCATCTCTTTCAAGCGCTCAATATCGCTGCTGCCCATTTGGGAAACAGGAATACCCGTCATGCGTTCTACAGACTCTGCCACATCATTGACAGTTGCTGTCACTTTCATATCTTCTGTATGATTTTCAATTTTCTTTTCCAGCTCTTCAATGCGCATCTTAGCATTCAAAGCCGTTTCAAAATCTTCTTTTTCAACCGCAGTTTCTTGTTTTGCCTTTTGCTCTGCAATTTCACGTTCCACTGCATGCACATCTGTAACAGGGTGTTGAGCTGCCAAGTGAGCCGCTGTCACATCCACCAGGTCAATCGCTTTGTCTGGCAAACTGCGTTGTGGAATATATTGAATCGAATAGTCCACAGCCGCTTTTAACACTTCATCTGGCAAGATAACATTGTGGTGTTTTTCGTACAAATCACGAATTCCTTGCAAAATCTTATAAGTATCCTCTGCAGACGGAGCATTTACTTTTACTTCATTGAAACGGCGAGCCAAAGCCGCATTTTTCAAAATGGTATTGCGGTATTCATCTTGCGTCGTCGCACCAATCACCGTTAAATCCCCACGAGAAAGAGCTGGTTTCAAAATGTCCGCTAAACCTTTAGAACCGCTGTCTCCACCTGTACTTCCGGCACCGAGGATTTGATGAATTTCATCAAAGAAGAGAATGACATTGCCAGCTTCTTTCACTTCAGACACCAAATTTTGAATATTCTCTTCAAAACTGCCGCGATATTGCGTACCTGCTTCTAATCCAGAAATATCTACAGAAATAATTTCCTTATTTTTAATAGCAGCAGGGACATCGCCGTTGACAATCGCTTGTGCCAAACCTTCGACAACTGCGGTCTTACCAACCCCAGCATCTCCGACTAGCACTGGATTATTCTTCGTTCGACGAGATAGAATTTCAGCTGTTTCTTGAATTTCCTTATTGCGTCCAATGACGGGATCAAGCATATCTTGGCGCGCTTCTTCTGTCAAATTGCGACCCAATTTTGCTAAAATGCCATCTTGTTTTGGAGTGCCCGTTTGCGTTTGCATTTGCGGATTTTGACCTTCCACTGCTTGTTTCGGCAGTTTTCCCGTTGCTCGGTATTGTGCAAATTCTTCTGGTGTCACTTCGCGTCCATTGATGAGATAACGCCGGTTTTCACTATTAAAACCTCCCATTCTTCCCATCAATTGATTGAAAAGATCATCCATATTATCAAAGTTGTTGTAGTTGTTATTCATATCTGTACCTCATTTGTTAATTTACATAATTTTTGCAACTGCTTAAAATATAAGACAAAGTGAGCAACTCTATCTTTTGGATTTATATTTATAAAAGGCAGTCAATAGTTTACATAATTTTTAATCTCTTCCAAAATAGAGATGAAATCCTTTTAACTGAACACAGCTAGGAATTTCATCTTGTTTGGACGAGTGTAACGGATTTTATTCCTTTACGTTTACAAATGTAATTATATACTATAAAAATAAAAAAGTCAATAGATTTTTAGAAAAAATTTACATAATTTTTATGTTTTTCTTTTTTAAAAATCGCTTTAATATTAGTCTTTCTAGTTTAAATGTTTATATTTTACATAATCTATGAAAATCAAATTTCCACTTTATCTCAATGGGGCAAAAAAATCACCAAGCACTGTACTTGATGATCCTTTCTTTCTATTCTACGGTAACAGACTTAGCTAAATTCCGTGGTTTGTCTACGTCAAGTCCACGATGCAATGTTGCAAAATAGGCAATCAACTGTGTTGGCACGACCATAGAAATTGGCGACAGGTATGGATGAACAGACATTAAAACAATATCGTCTCCTTCTTTTGCTACATTTTCTTCCACAACAGTCAAGACATTTGCACCACGCGCTACGACCTCTGACACATTTCCACGGGTATGGCTAGCCAATTGCTCATCGGACGAAATCAAGGCGATTACTGGTGTACCGTCTTCAATCAAGGAAATCGTTCCATGTTTTAACTCTCCAGCAGCAAAGCCTTCACACTGGATATAGGAAATTTCTTTTAATTTCAAGCTGGCTTCCATAGCAACATAATAGTCTTGCCCTCGACCAATATAGAAGGCATTGCGTGTTGTAGCGAGCAAATCACGCACTTTTTCGTCAATATTGTCTTTTTCAGATAGCGTCGCCTCAATGGCTTGGGCCACAATGGATAATTCATGCACCAAATCAAACTGCTTCGCTTTTTCATTGCCATTGGCATCTCCAACTGCTTTCGCAAGGAATGCAAGAGTCGCAATTTGCGCTGTGTAAGCCTTGGTGGAAGCTACTGCAATTTCCGGTCCTGCATGAAGTAACATCGTGTGAGTCGCTTCACGAGACAACGTTGAACCTGGTACATTGGTTACCGTCAAGCTCGGAATCCCCATAGCATTGGCTTTGACCAAAACCTGACGGCTATCAGCCGTCTCACCTGATTGGCTAATTAGGATAAACATTGGTTTCTTGCTGAGCAATGGCCATCTGTAACCCCATTCAGAAGAAATGCCTAGTTCAACCGGTGTATCTGTCAATTCTTCCAGCATGCGCTTGGTCGCAAAACCAGCATGATAAGAAGTTCCAGCTGCCAAAATATACAAGCGATCGGCTTCTTGAACAGCTTTGATAATAGCTGGATCTACTGAAATTTGCTCATTCTCATCCGTATAGGCTTGGATGAGTTTACGCATCACGGTTGGCTGCTCATCAATTTCCTTCAGCATATAGTAAGGATAAGTGCCTTTACCAATGTCAGACAAATCAAGCTCTGCTGTGTAGCTTTCACGTTCAACAGGATTACCATCATAATCTTGCACTTGAACACTATCTTTTGTCACAATGACCAATTCTTTATCATGAATTTCCATAAATTCACTTGTTTCACGAATCATCGCCATAGCATCTGAACAGACCATATTGTAGCCTTCTCCCAAGCCAATCAAAAGCGGTGATTTATTTTTGGCAACATAAACTGTATCTGCATCCTCTGCATCCATTAAAGCAAAAGCATAAGAGCCTTCGATAATATGAAGAGCTTTTTTAAATGCTTCAAGAACTGATAAATTCTCTTCCTCAACGAATTTTCCAATCAAGTGAACCGCAATTTCTGTATCTGTCTGACCTTTCAAGTCATGTCCAGCAAGATAAGTATTCTTGATATCTAGATAATTTTCAATAACGCCATTATGCACTAAAACAAAGCGTCCAGTTTGAGACGTATGCGGATGTGCATTGCTCTCACTTGGTTTTCCGTGCGTTGCCCAGCGTGTGTGACCAATACCAGCCGTTCCAGCTACATCAATCCCGATTTTTGAACGAAGGTCAGCAATGCGACCAACCGATTTGACTAAGCTAGATGTTTTCCCAGTTGTCACAAAAATTCCAGCTGAATCATAACCCCGGTATTCTAATTTTTCTAGACCTTGCATTAAAATATCTGTTGCATTTCGATTTCCAACAACTCCAACGATTCCACACATATTGATACTTATAGCAATTAAATTGCTATATCCTCCTTTATTTTATAAATTGGTATAGTCTAATAATATCTATACAAAACAAGCTAAGTCAGTATATAATTTTATTGTGAATTTGTCAACAATAAAATTGGTATAGTTCAAAAAGAAAGTATAGAGGAAATCAAAAGACTTTAAAAGAGCTTATTTCTCTACTAGTAGAGTTAGGCATCTTTATTTACATTGCATGTTTCAAAAACATCAGGCATCCATTTCATCAATGTTTTTACTAACTAGAAACGAAAAAGACTGGATGCCCCAGCCTCTTCTTAAATATTATTGCTATAAATTCAACTTTTTAAAATTTTATTTTTGATTTTTAAATCGTTCAACATCACGCGCAATAACTAACTCTTCATCGGTTGGAATAACCAGAACCCGTACTTTTGCATTTGACGTTGAAATGTCGCCAAAAGTGCCATAAACATTTTTTTCCGGATCCACATCACAGCCAAACCAAGACATTCCTTCAATAACTAGGCGACGAATGGTAACTGAATTTTCACCAATCCCTGCGGTGAAAATGATTGCATCTGCACCATTTAATACGGCGAAATATTGTCCAATATATTTCTTAATGCGATCAACGAACATATCATTCGCCAATTGTGATTTTTCATCACCCGCACGCATGGACGCATGAATGTCTCGCATATCGCTGGATTTTTCAGAAACTCCTAGAAGACCGGATTCCCGATTTAAAATATGGCTAATAGCTTCTGGTGTATTAAAATCATCTGTATGCTCCATCAAATAAGGGATGATAGCCGGATCAATATCCCCTGTGCGAGTTCCCATCATCACGCCACCTAGCGGAGTAAAGCCCATTGAGGTATCTACAGAAATTCCTTTATCAACCGCTGTAATAGAAGCGCCATTCCCAATATGACAAGTAATCAGCTTGAGCTCTTCCAATGGCTTACCAAGCACTTTAGCCGCTTCTTTGGCAACATACTGATGACTTGTTCCATGCGCTCCATATTTACGCACTTTATTTTCCGTATAATACTTAGTTGGTAATGGATAACGGTAAGCCTTTTCAGGCATTGTTGTATGAAATGACGTATCAAACACAACGACACTTGTAATGTCTGGCAACAATTCTTTAAAGGCACGAATTCCTGCTGCATTAGCTTTGTTATGAAGCGGTGCAAGAAGTGCCAATTCTTCTACTTTTTGAATCACTTCTTCGCTATCAACAAGTGCAGATTCTTTAAAATATTCACCACCTGCAACAACGCGATGACCGACACCTGTGATTTCATCATAGGATTTAATAATATCAAAGCGCATCAAATCATCTAACAAAATTTTTACAGCTTGTGTGTGGTCATCAATATCTAAAATTTGTTTTTCCGCACGACCATCAAATTTTACCGTTGAAATGGAATCTTTAAGACCAATTCGTTCAATCAGCCCTTTGGCAATGACTTTTTCAGCTGGCATTTCGTATAATTGCCATTTTAAACTAGAACTTCCGGCATTGATTGAAATTGTTTTTGACATAAGTTACCTCTTTTAAGCGTTTTCATTCATTATATCAAAAACTTGTTTAAATTTCACTTTCTTAGCTCCAATTTTGAAATTTTTCGCTAAATGTCAATAAATCAGCTTGATTTTGCAAATCAGACAAAGCATAAACAAATGGCTGAACAGCTTGTTCATCTTGCTTTTTCAGTACAAAAATTGTCTTGGCATACGCTGCATTTCCAAAAAGAGACTCTGGTAATGCAATCATCGCAACTATCTGCGCATGATTTTGCAGCCAAGTTTTCAGCAAATCACTTTGCGAACTAGTCAATAAATCATTTGGTGCAAGGAAAATAGCATAACCGCCTGACTTGAGATACTTGAGCGATTGTTCCATTAACAAATGATGAGCATAGGTATGCTCCTGTGTACTAGCCACTTCATAGCGCGCCGCAATGCTATCATCAGGATAAAAGCCAACTGGTAAATCGCTAATAATCACATCGCTTTCTTTCAATACTTGTGGGCGTACTGCGTCACCTTGCACAAAACTAACTTTTGCGTCCATCACATCTGCGATACTGGCTGATATATCAATTAGCAGATCGTCCAATTCCAGCCCTAGATAATCGACATTTTTCTTTGTATTATTGAGAATGGTTTCTGCCAAATTTCCCATTCCGCTCCCAATTTCCAAAATATCAATGTTTTCTTTTTTACTGAATTGATCAATGAGAAAAGTTAAGATAAACCCGATAGAATCTGGAGTAAATTGATGATTGGCTTGCAAAGGCTCTGTTTGAGCTGCTTTCATCAGCAAAAATTGGTATGCTCGGCGCCATTCTTCTTTGTTTAATTTCAAAGATTTGAGTGTTTCATTATTTTTTTTGACAGTAGCTAGCTCTGTATTTCCATCCAGATAAATCCCATTTTGTTCTACCAAAGCATCATAAAAATTCGTTAAAAGAGCATTTTGGAGCTCTTGGACATTTTCTAACAAAAGCGTATAAGCCTGTTCTATTTTTTCAAAATTCATAGCATCCTCCGCTCCCTATCATACCAAAATTTAACTCTTTTTGCGAGCAAGGTCTCAGTTACTTACATACAGTTCTATTCTCGCTTATTTGTCTAGTTTGTCATTGATTTGGCTGGTCTTCTCAAGCGGAAAAGAAAATTGATAACGACGACCAGTCTTCATTGTTACGGTCAGGATAAGCTCTTTCTCACCCTTTTGGTCTTGCACATGCCCTTTATCAAATTCCCTTTGCTTAGAATTTTCGTTGGCTAGAACCGCCATTGCATAAGCCTGTGTTCGTTCTCGGTTTAGGGTGAAATTCCTATGATTAGCAGTTTGACGATGAAGATAAAATTGCAAAAGCAAGCTAAAAACAGCTGTTATAAAAAGGGCATAGAGCATAATACCTGCTTTAACTTTTTGTTTCCACACGATAGACAAACTCCCTTTCCAATCCCCGCTTAAATGTCAATCTAATATGAATCAGCTCATTTTTCTGTGAGATTTCTGCTTTTTTCACATCATAAACCATAGGCTGGTAACCTCTCCCATTCGCATTGGTTTTTCTGAAATCTTGTCCACTTGACTTTCCAAATGCAAACACCTTGCTGTCCTGCTTCATGTATAAACGATTGTTCTCCACTTTTTCAAATGAAGAACGAACTAATTCCGCTTCTAGTTGGTCAGCAAACAAAAGCCATTCTCGTTGTTCACTGTGTTGCCGAGCTTGGACCTCAGAAGCCAGAAGCCGCGTCATAGATTGAAACAGCAACACGCTTCCACTAATGACAAAGAGGGCAACCAGAGCCTCTAAAAGGGTAAAAGCTTTCACTTTATTTGCCTTGAACACCAAGAATCAGCTCCTTCCCATGATAAATCTGGATACCTTGTTGACTTTTTTCAACACGCACTTCAATACTGTTCATTGTTAAATAGCTTTGCTTTGTCTGCAAGGCCATGTTAGCTACCCTTAGAACTTCTTCTTCTCTCAGCAAATCATTTTCGACTTTTCGAGACTGGTGAATTTGCCCTAACAACAGGGTCACAATGGTCGCAAAAACACCTAAAACCAGCAGCGCTTCTAATAAAATCGTTCCTCTAACGTGTTGTTTTCTTAAATTTCCCATTTCCTAGATATAATTGATATGTAATTGTCTGCTTTTTTGTCTGAAACACAATCTTTCCGAGCGATGAATTACCACCTGCCTTATCAAAATGAAGTGTCAAATCATCTGGAGCTTGAATCGAGCGAGGAACCGCCAAATGTGTGTAACCATTGGAAATCCTCTCACGAGAAAAATTCATATCCAACTGACTTTGAGCTGAACTGCTCAACTTCTGACTTTCCCGATAAAAATGCTCAAACTCCAGAAAGAAAATCTGCTCTTCCACCTGTTCAAAAGAAGAACGAACAGAGCCCGATACCACAAGCAATAAAAAACTTGTTACAAATAAGGTCAGCAAACTTTCCAAAAGCGTAAATCCCTTAATCTGCAATGGAACGAGCTTCTTTTGTATGTTTCGCATAGTAAGCCTTATAGGAGGCCGCTTGCTTGTCTGTTATTGTGCCTTCGTTGACTAATTTTGAGAGTGTCGCTTTTTCATTGGTGTGATTGACCTCAAACAGCTCCGCTTGGCTTTCCACAACTTTTACCACAGCTGCATTTCCTTTTTCCGTTACCGCTTCTTTTTGCTTGGTCAAATTCGGCACAAACAAGAGCATCAAAACACTAATGATAAGAAGCACGACTAACATTTCTACTAAAGTAAAACCTTTAACCTTCAAACTTTTTAATTTTTTCATAATTGAACCTCCATATTTTGATAAATTGGCAGCAACATGGCTGCATATAACAATACAATCATCAAGGCCACAAAGACAAACACTAGTGGCTGAATAACATTCATTGCTTGATGAACACGTTTAAAAAATATCTCCCGTGTTTTTTGAGCATAAACTTCTAATTCACACCCCAATTTGGATTTCACTTCACCGTATTCAATTATCAAGCCTAATTCCTTTTTAAAAAATGGATAATATTTCACTACTTGTGAAAATTCCTGACCATTTTGCAACGCAATTTCTAAATCTTTCCCAATTTCTTGGAACATAGCAGAGCGTTGCCCTTGCATCATCTGAAAAATCTGACTAAGTTCTAAACCTTGACCAATCATATTTCCCCATTCTCTCGCATAATAAGCTGTCAAATACGTTTGAATAAAAGTGCCCAAAAAAGGAAGGCGAGCCAACAAACCAAAGGCTACTATTTTTGAGCTTTTTCTAAACCAATAAAAACCTATCGCGAACAAAACAAGGACTACTCCTAGTGACCCCAGAAAAATGTGCGGCAACTGACTAATCAGCTGCGTTGCTACATTTTGACGCTCTAACTGCGGAAGCAAATAATTGCGCAGCCCTAACATGATGAACACTAAAAAGATGAGTAAAATGAATGGATAAGTGGCTACCTCAATTAACTTTTTCTTGACTTTTGAGACATTTTCCAAGTATTCCTCAATCTTACTCAAGCTGAGTGAGAGATTTCCGTGTAACTCCGCCAATGAAAGCTGTGTCACCACATTATCTGAAAAGCCTAAGCTTGCCATGATGTCTGAAAAAGGTTTTCCTGTTGCTAAACCCTCTTTCATCTTTTCTACATAAGCTTTTTCTAACAGGGCGCTCCGCTTCAAAAAGTCAATAATTTCTGCCAAATGAAAGCCGCTAGAAAAAAGATTATTCAGCAACTCTACGACCTTTTTCTGCTTAACTGTGGATAATTTTTTCCGCTTCTGCCTGCTCAAGATTGATATGTCCTGCTGCATAAAGCTGATCAATCTGTCGATTCCAGTCGCTTGGCTCGTGTTCTTGATACTTTTCACTGACAAAATCCACTATTCCTCCTTTCGCAATTAAGCGTTGGTAACAAATCCCTTGCAAGACAATTTTCAGCTCTGCTTCTGTCACTCCCAATTCTAGCAACCGTTCATAGACACCTCGCACGCTTTTAGCATGAATCGTTGAAAAGACAGTCACTCCTGTCAAGCTAGCCCGTACAACTGCCCGCGCCGTCTCCGCATCTCGGATTTCTCCGATAATCAATAAATCCGGTCGATGTCGAAGAGAGAGTTTAATCAAACCTTCATAAGTCAAACCAATCGCTTCATTGAGTTGCAATTGCAACATGTCAGCTTGTTTAATTTCAACAGGGTCTTCAATGGACATGATTTGCTGACCAGCAAAACGCTCTTGAGCTAGTTGGTGCATGAGAGTCGTTTTGCCACTTCCTACCGGTCCTGAAAAAAGGTAAAGTCCGCGTTGTTTAAAGCATTCTTTCAACTCTGAAATTTGAGCAAACCAAAACTTCAACTCTGCTTCTTCATCATGCAATAGACGAATTACCAGACTTTCATATCCGCGATAATCCCCTACCGTTGACAATCGGAGTGACGCTTTCTTGTCACCATATCGATAATCGCAAGAACCGAGTTGGCTTCTACGTTTTTCGCCGACATTCATCCCAGCTGTAAACTTAAAATGACTAATCACCGCTGCCAGTTCTTCAAATGCATACTGTTGCATAAAACGCCGTTCATCACCAATTCGCATATACAGCTCGTACACATTTTCCTTTGGAACAAAATAAATGTCCTGCGCCTGTTCTTCCTTAGCTTGGCGAATAATAGCCTGTGCAATATTTTGAACCATATCTCCTCCTCACTTTATACTATTCGCAGAAGAAAATAAAAAAATGATGAAAAATCACCATTTTGTAAATTATTTAAACGTTAGAGAGCAAGCACGATGTTCCTCTTCACTATTTTGTTTGTTATAGCCCGGTCTCCATTTCTCTTTAGGAATGGCACTATCATTTTCCAACAAAGCGAGAGAATGGTATTGCTGGACAGAATCACTACATTCCTCACACCAGCGCAAATCTCCTGCATCCCAAAAAATAGACATTAAATCACTTCGACTTTTGTAGAAAGGAAAAGCAGCTGCTAACTTCAGCCATTGGCGCTTATAATACTTTAAAGTAGTATAATAGTCATCAAAATGTTGTACAGATACGATATTAGCTTCCCAATCATCAAAAAACCACCAAGGTTCATCTTTACCATACATTTCAATCACACAATACACCTGCTTCACCTCCCTTTGTTCTGTTTATTATATCGAAAATGTCATAATTTTCAATAAATATGCTCCATTTTTTCGTCATTTGCTCAAAAATGTAGAAAAAGCGGCATTCTTCTGATGAGTGATTTCTCATTCATCAGATAAGAAAACGAGACTTTTCTAAGCCTCGTTTCCAACTTTTTAATACAAATCAAGGTAGTTATCTACTTCCCATTGGGAAACGAAAGTGGCATAGCTTGCCCATTCGATGCGTTTTGCTTCTACAAAACTTGTATAGATATGGCTACCCAAGGCAGCTTTTACAACTTCATCTTCTGTTAGTGCTTTCACTGCATTGTGGAGAGTAGACGGAAGGTCTGTAATACCCGCTTCTTTACGTTCTTCTGCTGTCATAACATAGATATTTTCTTCAATTGGAGCAGGTGCTTCAATTTTATTTTCAATCCCATGAAGTCCAACTTCAAGAAGAACCGCCATAGCAATATAAGGGTTAGCCATTGGATCAACAGAGCGCAATTCCAAGCGTGTTCCCATACCGCGTGAAGCTGGTACACGAACAAGCGGAGAACGGTTCCGTCCTGCCCAAGCAATATACACAGGAGCTTCATAGCCAGGAACCAAACGTTTGTAAGAATTGACAGTCGGATTCATGATAGCTGTATAATTGTAAGCATGCTTAATCAGACCGCCAAGGAAATAATAGGCCGTTTTTGATAATTGCATGCCATTTGGATCTTCTGGATCAAAGAAAGCATTTTGACCATCTTGATTAAAGAGTGACATGTTACAGTGCATACCTGAGCCGGCAATACCAAATTTTGGTTTCGCCATAAAAGTAGCGTACAAACCATGCTTGCGGGCAATCGTCTTAACAACTAGCTTAAACAACTGAATCTTATCACAGGCACGGAGCACTTCATCATATTTAAAGTCAATTTCGTGCTGACCGATAGCTACCTCATGGTGACTGGCTTCTACTTCAAATCCCATTGTTGTAAGGACATTGACGATTTCACGGCGAGTATTGTCAGCCAGGTCAGTCGGAGCAAGGTCAAAATAGCCACCTTTATCATTTACCTCAAGAGTTGGGTCGCCATTTTCATCCAATTTGAAAAGGAAAAATTCTGGCTCAGGACCTAAATTAAAGGATTTGAATCCTAATTCTTCCATGTGACGCAAAGCACGTTTCAAATTTCCACGCGGATCCCCTTTAAAAGGCGTTCCTTCTGTTGTATAGACATCACAAATCAGTCCTGCGACACTTCCGTTTTCGTCTCCCCAAGGGAAAACCGTCCATGTATCCAAGTCAGGATAAAGATACATATCTGACTCGTTGATACGCACGAAACCTTCGATAGAAGAACCATCGAACATCACTTTATTGGATAAAACTTTATTCAGCTGTTCATCTGTCGCTGGAATTTCAACGTTTTTCATCGTTCCTAAAACATCCGAAAACATCAAACGGATAAAGGTAACATTTTTTTCTTTTACTTCGCGACGAATGTCAGCTACTGTAATTGGCATGAGTATCTCCTTATGAAATTTAAAAAAATTGATATTGGTCAATGCATCCGACCAAATGGTGGAAGGGAAGAAGCAAAGCGACCTTGTTGTAAAATGTCTTTATGAAGGGCTCGACGAACATCTTTCTCGCTCACCGGCTTTTTATATTTCGCTTCGCGCTCAGCATACTTCCGCTTAATCGCAGCGATATTGTAACCTTCTGAAATATAATCTTTAATCTCCAATAAGCGATCCATATCATTTAATGAATACATGCGGCGATTTCCTTCATTTCGATCAGGCTTAATCAATTCTTGATCTTCATAATAACGAATCTGACGTGCTGTCAAATCCGTCAATTTCATAACGCTACCAATGGGAAAAACAGCCATATTGCGACGAAATTCCTTTTCCTTCATTGCAAATTCCTTTCTTATGCTCTATTATAATCTGAAAAAATTTCTATGTCAAGAATTCATGTTATATTTTCTGACATCATTCTTCGTTTTTTAATTTTAACACCTTCCGCAGACGATCCACATCAGAATTGACCAGACTGGCAACGAATACACCCATAAAGGTTTCAAATACCCGTGCAAAAACATATAAAATAGTCTCTCCTGTCGGAATGGACAAGGTAATGATTAACATGGCAGAAACGCCACCAATTACCCCCGCCTTGTTGTTCATAGCAACATTTGTCATAATCGTTAGCATAGTACAAATAGGAACGACTAACAAAGTTACCCAAAACTGCTCATGAAACAGATTATTGATAAGAAAGAAGAGCAAGGCATAGAAACCGCCAATGCTATTCCCTAAAATACGAGAGGTCCCAAAATGAACGCTCTTATCAAAGTCTTCGCGCAGACTGAAAACGGTCGTCAGAGCACCAATCTGTAACCCTTTCCAGCCAAAAAGCCCAAAGACAAGAAGAACGATAAAAACGGCAACTCCTGTCTTAAAGGTCCGCATTCCTAATTTAAATTTCGATTTATCAAATTTGTACTTCTTAAAATAACCCATTCATGCATTTCCTTTTATCTTTATTCTAACATATTTTAGAGAAAAGATAATAATGATTACAAGAAATGAAAACAATTTCTTTTCATTCTAAAAAGCGGAAACATGTTCCACAAGTCCTAACTGCAACTTTCAAGCACTGCTGTGAGCAATCAGCTACTGCAGTCATCATTTATGATTACATAAATTTGAGACTGGAAATTTTTTGTTCCAGTCTCCTTTAGAATTATTGTTCAGTAAGTGCTACAAGTCCTTACAGTACTTTATCTTTACCTCCACTGATTTTCTTAGCTCACTTCGTTTCGCGGAAAATCTAGCGTATGCACTAGAAAAGAGCTGACATCCAGCTCTTTTCATCTACTTATATCCCAGTAGCTAAATGGCAGTTCACTGCGCGAAGCTCGTGACCAACCTATTCAGCCTTGCGGGGTTCAACCCTTCCAGTGGATGAGTTGAAGTTGTCACCTAAAAATCCGAAGTGACAATCTACGAAATCAAAGATTTCTGACTGACCACCTTATTTTTCTGTCAAAGCAGCCAATCCTAGCAATACTTTACCTTCAAGAAGCTCCATGCTTGCGCCTCCGCCTGTAGAAATCCATGAGAATTTGTCTGCACGACCAAGGTTGATAGCTGCAGCTGCTGAGTCACCACCACCGATGATAGATTTCACGCCTGGTTGTTTCACAATAGCGTCCATAACACCGATTGTACCAGCTTGGAAGTCAGGATTTTCAAAGACACCCATTGGACCATTCCAAACAACTGTTTTCGCACCAGTTAATTCTTGGTCAAATTTAGCGATTGATTTAGGACCAATATCAAGTCCAAGGAAACCAGGGTCTACTGCTTCACCTTCAGTATCTTTCACTTCAGTGTAGTCCGCAAAAGCATTTGCTTCTTTAGAGTCAACTGGCAAAATGAGTTTACCGTTTGATTTTTCAAGAAGAGCTTTTGCAACATCCAATTTATCTTCTTCAACAAGTGAGTTACCGATTTCGATACCTTGAGCTTTGTAGAAAGTGTAAGTCATACCACCACCGATAAGGACTTTATCAGCTTTTTCAAGAAGATTTTCGATAACACCGATCTTGTCAGAAACTTTTGAACCACCAAGGATGGCTACGAATGGACGAACTGGATTTTCAACAGCTTCTTTGATATAAGCAATTTCGTTTTCAAGAAGGAAACCTGCAACTGCTTTTTCAACGTTTGCTGAGATACCAACATTAGATGCGTGCGCACGGTGAGCTGTACCAAATGCATCATTTACAAAGATACCGTCTCCAAGGCTTGCCCAATATTTACCAAGTTCTGGATCGTTTTTAGATTCTTTCTTGCCATCTACATCTTCGAAGCGAGTGTTTTCAACCAAAAGGACTTCACCGTCTTTAAGAGCATTGATAGCTGCTTCAAGCTCTGCTCCACGAGTCACTCCTGGAAGGAAAGCAACATCTTGACCTAATTTTTTAGCTAAATCAGCCGCAACTGGTGCAAGAGATTTACCTTCTTTATCAGCTTCTTCTTTCACACGTCCAAGGTGAGAAAAGAGAACAGCGCGTCCACCTTGTTCAAGGATGTACTTAATTGTTGGAAGAGCAGCTGAGATACGGTTATCATTTGTGATAACTCCGTCTTTAAGCGGCACATTGAAATCAACGCGAACAAGGACTTTTTTACCTTTTAATTCAACGTCTTTAACAGTAAGTTTTGCCATGTTACAAAAACTCCTTTTTCTATTTTATACGAAACTATTATATCATATTTTCTAAAAGTTTTCTTGATATAAGGAAAGTTTTCACAAAATAATTTTGAATATGAAAAGAGCCGAGAAAACTCGACTCTTTATTATTCTGCTGAAGATATTTCTTCAACCATTTCTGTTGCAGTTGTGTCTTCGATAATTTCAACTTCATTGACAGCTTGCGGTTCAAGGTTACGGTAACGAGCCATACCTGTACCAGCTGGGATGATTTTACCAATGATAACATTTTCCTTCAAACCAAGCAGATGATCTTTCTTACCACGGATAGCCGCGTCCGTCAGAACACGAGTGGTTTCTTGGAAGGAAGCAGCTGATAGGAAGCTATTGGTTTCCAGAGAGGCCTTGGTAATTCCCATAAGGACTGGACGAGCAGTCGCAGGAACTCCTCCAGAGATAACCACATCACGGTTAGCATCAGTAAAGTCTGTGATATCCATGAGTGTACCCATGAGAAGGTCTGTGTCTCCTGGATCCATGACACGCACTTTACGAATCATTTGACGAACCATTACCTCGATGTGTTTGTCACCGATTTCTACCCCTTGGCTGCGGTAAACTTTTTGTACTTCAGCCAGCAGGTAAGTTTCAACAGACAAGACATCACGGACAGCCAATAAATGTTTCGGTTGGATAGAACCTTCTGTTAGTGCTGCCCCACGAGAAACTTGGTCGCCTACAGCCACTTTCATGCGAGCTGTAAATGGTACAACGTATTCTCCTTCACCAGTTGCACCCTTAACAAAGACTTTCTTGGTTCGAGTGGAAGCATCTTCTTCAATCGCAGTAACTTCACCTTTAACTTCTGTGATGACTGCTTCCCCTTTCGGATTGCGAGCTTCAAAGATTTCTTGAACCCGAGGAAGACCTTGAGTGATATCCGTATTAGAAGCAACACCACCCGTGTGGAAAGTACGCATGGTAAGCTGTGTACCAGGTTCACCGATAGATTGGGCAGCAATCGTTCCGACTGCTTCACCAACTTCAACTGCGTCACCCGTTGCCAAGTTGATACCGTAACAACGACGGCAGACACCATGACGTGTATTACATGTAAAGACAGAGCGAATAGTGACTTCTTCAACACCAGCGTTGACAATTTCACGCGCCATATCCTCTGTAATCAATACATCTGGACCAACGATGATTTCACCTGTTTCAGGATGTTTAACCGTTTTCTTCGTATAACGACCAATCAAACGTTCTTCTAACGGCTCAATCATTTCTTTACCGTCAGTAATAGAGCGAATCACAAGACCACGATCCGTACCACAGTCGTCTTCACGAATGATAACATCTTGCGCCACATCAACCAAACGACGAGTCAAATAACCTGAGTCGGCAGTCTTAAGGGCTGTGTCGGTCATCCCTTTACGAGCACCGTGAGTAGAGAAGAACATTTCCAAAACAGACAGACCTTCACGGAAGTTAGATAAAATCGGCAATTCCATGATACGTCCGTTCGGAGCCGCCATCAAACCACGCATACCAGCAAGTTGCGAGAAGTTAGAGATATTACCACGGGCTCCAGAGTCCATCATCATAACGATTGGGTTCTTAGGATCTTGATTAGCAATCAAACGTTTTTCTAACTTTTCACGAGCTGCACGCCACTCAGCTGTAACCGCGTTATAGCGCTCATCGTCTGTAATCATACCACGACGGAATTGTTTCGTGATTTGTTCCACACGTTTGTGAGACTCTTCGATAATTTCTGCCTTGTCTTCAACGACTGGAATATCAGCAATCCCTACAGTCAAGCCAGCAAGTGTTGAATGATGATAACCAAGATCTTTCAGACGGTCAAGGAAAGCAGAGGTTTCAGTTGTACGGAAGCGTTTGAAGATTTCAGCGATGATATTTCCAAGATTTTTCTTCTTGAATGGCACATTTAATTCAAGTTTGCTGATGGCTTCTTTGACATCTTGACCAGGCTCTAAGAAGTATTTAGCTGGCACACCTTCTGCCATGTTTGAGGCATTTGGCTCTTGCAAATATGGCAATTCATCTGGCATGATATCATTGAAAAGAATCTTACCAACTGTTGTCAAGAGAATCTTGTGTTTTTGATCTTCTGTCCATGGTTTGTTTAAACTATCCGTCGCAATCCCAACACGCGTATGTAAGTGAACATAGCCATTGCGGAGAGCCATTACAGCTTCATCACGGTCTTTAAAGACCATTCCTTCTCCTTCACGACCAGCTTCTTCCATAGTCAGGTAGTAGTTCCCCAAGACCATATCCTGTGAAGGTGTTACTACTGGCTTCCCGTCTTTTGGATTGAGGATGTGTTCAGCAGCTAGCATGAGAATCCGTGCTTCTGCTTGAGCTTCTTCTGACAACGGCACGTGAATCGCCATTTGGTCTCCGTCAAAGTCGGCATTATAGGCCTCACACACAAGCGGGTGCAAGCGAAGAGCTTTCCCGTCAATCAAGACTGGCTCAAATGCTTGAATCCCTAATCTGTGAAGCGTCGGTGCGCGGTTAAGGAGCACTGGGTGTTCTTTAATGACATCTTCTAAGATATCCCAAATGCGTTCATCATTCCGCTCTACCAAACGCTTAGCAGCTTTGACATTTTGCACAATATCACGCGCGACAATTTCACGCATGACAAACGGTTTGAAAAGCTCAATAGCCATTTCACGCGGCACACCACATTGGTACATCTTGAGTGTCGGACCAACTGCAATAACCGAACGTCCTGAGAAATCAACCCGTTTTCCGAGCAAGTTTTGACGGAAACGACCTTGTTTTCCTTTGAGCATGTGGCTCAATGATTTGAGCGGACGGCTACCTGGTCCAGTAATTGGACGACCACGACGACCATTGTCAATCAGAGCATCAACCGCTTCTTGCAACATCCGCTTTTCATTTTGCACAATGATTCCAGGAGCATTTAATTCCAAAAGACGTGCCAAACGATTATTACGATTGATAACACGACGGTAAAGGTCGTTCAAGTCAGAAGAGGCGAAGCGTCCACCGTCCAACTGAAGCATTGGACGCAAGTCTGGCGGAATAACTGGCAAGATGTTTAAGACCATCCATTCTGGTTTGTTACCAGATTTTTGGAAAGCATCTAAAACATCCAAACGACGAATAGCTTTTACGCGCTTTTGCCCAGTTGCTGTTTTTAATTCTTCTTTGAGCTCTGCAATTTCTTTTTCCAAATCTACTTGTTTCAAGAGATCTTGGATTGCTTCAGCTCCCATTTTTGCAACAAAGGAACCTTGACCATATTCACGTAAGCGTTCACGATATTCCCGCTCCGTCATAATGGATTTGTGCTCAAGCGGCGTATCTTTTGGATCAATCACCACATAAGCTGCAAAATAGATGACTTCTTCAAGAGCACGAGGACTCATATCCAAGGTCAAGCCCATTCGGCTTGGGATTCCTTTAAAATACCAAATATGAGAAACTGGCGCCTTTAGCTCAATATGCCCCATGCGTTCACGACGAACTTTGGTACGAGTTACTTCAACACCACAACGGTCACAAATGATTCCTTTATAACGAATCCGTTTATATTTTCCACACGCACATTCCCAGTCTTTCGTAGGACCAAAGATGACTTCATCAAAAAGCCCTTCGCGTTCTGGTTTTAGTGTGCGGTAGTTAATTGTTTCAGGTTTCTTCACTTCCCCGTAAGACCAAGAGCGGACTTTACTAGGAGAAGCTAGGGTGATTTGCATACTTTGAAAACGATTTACATCAACCACTATTTCTTACCTTTCTTTATTATCTATTGAATCAGTTCTTATTCTTTCCCTTCAGCATCAAAAGCGGCTTTTGCTTCTTGCGCTGCTTTTTCACGTGCTTTTTCAAGATCGTCTACATGAATCACATCATCATCCATGCCTTCGTCCAAATCACGAAGCTCGACCTCATTGTCATCTTCATCTAGGACACGCATGTCAAGACCAAGGGATTGCAATTCTTTTACAAGGACACGGAAGGATTCTGGAACACCTGGTTTTGGAATTGGTTTACCTTTAGTAATGGCTTCATAAGCTCTCAAACGACCATTGATATCATCTGACTTATAAGTCAAGATTTCTTGAAGGACGTTAGAAGCACCATAGGCTTCAAGAGCCCAAACTTCCATTTCTCCAAAACGTTGTCCACCAAACTGCGCTTTACCACCAAGAGGTTGTTGCGTAACAGTTGAATAAGGACCAACTGAACGGGCATGGAGCTTATCATCGACCATGTGGTGAAGTTTAATCATATACATGACACCAACGGATACACGATTATCAAATGGCTCACCAGTACGTCCGTCATAAAGGATTGTCTTAGCATCGCTATCCATGCCAGCTTCACGAACTGTATCCCAAAGATCATCTGAGCTTGCTCCGTCAAATACTGGCGTTGCAATGTGGATACCAAGGTTGCGAGCAGCCATACCCAGGTGCAGTTCCATAACTTGTCCGATATTCATACGTGATGGCACCCCAAGTGGGTTCAGCATGATATCAACTGGTGTTCCGTCTGGAAGATAAGGCATATCTTCAACTGGAACGATACGAGAAACAACCCCTTTATTTCCGTGGCGTCCGGCCATCTTATCTCCAACGCGGATTTTCCGTTTTTGAGCGATGTAAACACGCACCAACATATTGACACCGGATTGCAATTCATCACCGTTCGCACGAGTAAAGATTTTCACATCACGGACAACACCTGCACCACCGTGTGGTACACGAAGGGAAGTATCACGTACTTCACGAGATTTATCACCGAAAATTGCATGAAGCAGGCGTTCTTCAGCAGATAAGTCTTTTTCACCTTTCGGCGTTACTTTACCGACAAGAATATCGCCTTCTTTCACCTCTGCACCAATGCGGATAATTCCCATTTCGTCAAGGTCTCTTAATGCATCTTCCCCAACATTTGGAATTTCGCGCGTAATTTCTTCAGGTCCAAGCTTTGTATCACGTGTTTCTGATTCAAATTCTTCCAAGTGAACAGATGTGTAAACATCGTCTTTCACTAAACGTTCACTCATGATAACGGCATCTTCAAAGTTGTAACCTTCCCATGTCATATAAGCAACGATTGGATTTTGTCCAAGCGCCATTTCGCCTTTTTCCATAGAAGGTCCGTCTGCGATAAAGTCTCCTTTTTCAACTGTATCGCCAACTTTTACCAGTGTACGTTGGTTGTAAGAAGTACCAGAGTTTGAACGGCGGAATTTCGTAATATGATAGACATCAAGTGAGCCATCTTCACGGCGAACTTCAACTTTGGCTGCATCAGAATACACAACTTTACCGTCGTGTTGTGCAATAATCGCCGCACCAGAGTCGTGAGCTGCTTGATATTCCATACCAGTACCAACGTATGGTGCATGCGGATCAATCAACGGTACGGCTTGACGTTGCATGTTGGCACCCATGAGGGCACGGTTAGAGTCGTCATTTTCAAGGAACGGAATACATGCTGTCGCAACCGCAACTACCTGCTTAGGCGATACATCCATGAAGTCCACTTGATCTGAAGGAAATTCTTGGTTGTTCCCTTGGTGACGTCCCATGACAATCGCTTCTGCAAAACGACCGTCTTCTGTTAATTTAGAATTTGCTTGCGCTACGATAAATTCATCTTCTTCGTCCGCTGTCAGCCAAACGATTTCATTGGTGACCAGACCTGTTTCACGATCCACTTTACGATACGGCGTTTGGATAAAGCCATATTTATTCAAGTGCCCATAAGAAGACAAGTTATTGATCAAACCAATGTTTGGTCCTTCAGGTGTTTCAATCGGACACATACGACCATAGTGGGTGTAGTGCACGTCACGCACTTCATATCCAGCACGGTCACGAGTCAAACCACCAGGCCCCAAGGCTGACAAACGGCGTTTGTGTGACAATTCAGACAGTGGGTTGTGTTGGTCCATAAATTGAGACAATTGAGATGAACCAAAGAATTCTTTAATCGCGGCTGTAACTGGGCGGATGTTGATGATTTGTTGCGGTGTCAACACTTCATTGTCTTGAACACTCATGCGCTCCCGAACGTTGCGCTCCATACGAGACAGTCCAAGACGTACTTGGTTAGCAAGCAATTCACCAACGGCACGAATCCGACGATTTCCCAAGTGGTCAATATCGTCCACACGACCAAGTCCTTCAGCGAGGTTCAAGAAGTAATTCATCTCAGCCAAAATATCTGCTGGTGTAATCGTATGAACTCGATCTCCTGGGTTGGCATTGCCAATAATAGTTACCACACGATCTGGATCAGTTGGCGCCACCACTTTGAATTTTTGAAGAACGACTGGAGCTGTCAACACAGCTGCATCATTTGGAATATAAGTGATTTTATTCAAATCGCCATCCAAGTATTCTGCAATGCTATCAATGACACTACGCGTCATAACCGTTCCAGCTTCAACCAAGATTTCACCTGTCTCTGGATCTACCAAAGGTTCTGCAATAGTTTGATTTAACAAACGTGTTTTAATGTTTAATTTTTTATTGATTTTATAACGACCAACTGCCGCCAAGTCGTAACGATGTGGATCAAAGAAACGAGCGACCAACAGACTACGTGAGCTGTCAGCTGTCTTAGGCTCACCTGGACGAAGGCGTTCATAGATTTCTTTAAGTGCCTCATCAGTACGGGAATCCATTGGATTTTTATGAATATCTTTTTCAATCGTGTTGCGAACGAGATCGCTGTCGCCGAAAATATCAAAGATTTCATCATCACCAGAAAAACCAAGTGCACGAACAAGTGTCGTAAACGGAATCTTACGAGTACGGTCAATCCGAGTATAAGCAATATCTTTTGAGTCTGTTTCCAGCTCTAACCAAGCTCCACGGTTTGGAATGACGGTTGAACCATAACCAACTTTACCATTTTTGTCTACTTTATCGTTGAAGTAAACGCCTGGCGAACGAACGAGCTGAGATACGATAATCCGCTCACCACCATTGATAATGAAAGTTCCCATTTCTGTCATGATTGGGAAATCACCAAAGAATACTTCTTGAGTCTTGATTTCACCAGTTTCTTTGTTAATTAAACGGAACGTTACAAAAATAGGTGCAGAATAGCTGGCATCATGGATACGTGCTTCTTCTAAAGTGTATTTGGATTCTTTAATTTCATAACCAACAAACTCCAGCTCCATTGTGTCTGTAAAGTTTGAGATAGGAAGTACATCTTCAAATACTTCTTTCAAACCATGGTCAAGAAAATCTTTGAATGAATCTGTCTGGATTTCAATCAAATTTGGTAAATCAAGAACTTCCTTGATTCTTGAAAAACTACGACGAGTACGGTGTTTCCCGTATTGAACTTCATGTCCTGCCAAGTTTTTTACTCCTTCTTCTTTCTACATTCTCTATTACATGATAGAGTAGCAATTTTCATTTGTCCTTTTTGAGTAATTTTCAGAATCTTTAAGTTTTGATAACAAAGCACAAAAATCCTAAAAATAGGCACAAAAAGAGCAGCTAAATCTGACTATAAAAGTATGATTTAACTGCTGTAAGCTTTATATGGACAATATTTCAAATAAAGCAGACGACAAATTATCAATAGTATTATACCTTATTTTACTCTGCTTTTCAAGTTTCTTTCCTTATGAAAGTGTTTTTATTTTAGCGTCCACCTAAAAGTGCTGCCCAAGCTTTTTGATAATCACTGTCTGTGCCACCGATTCCAAATCTATAGGTGGTCATCGGAGCACCATTTTTCGCCCAGTAACTAGTAACTGTCTGACCAGTCAGGTTCATGCTACGCCCGTTGACTGTAACTGTCCCGGCTCGTTCACCCGTTGCTTTGAGAACATTGGACCTAATCACGCTTGAATCCAGATTGAACTTGTCACCAATTCCCCAAATATTTGGATCAGCTTGGTAAATAGCATTCACCAAGTGAGCCATATACTGTGCATTGTTGTTGTAACCAGTCAAAGCTGCCATTGAGGCATTGTTGTCATGGCCAATCCAACCACCCAGCGTTAGTTTAGGAGTGGATACCATAAGCCACATATCACCATTGCTGTTGGTCGTACCCGTTTTCCCAATCCAATCAGCACTAGCCAAGCCACTATTGATCTGTGTTAAACGAGATTTGAAAGTTGTCGTAGCACCAGAATCCAACACTCCACGCATGAGACTTTGCATAATCGTTGCTGCGGCCTTGGAATAAACTTGGACAGGTTTAGTTTTATGCTCATATACAACTTTTCCGTCTTTTGCCGTAATCTTTTCAATTATATAACGCTCTTGATAAGCCCCATTATTAGCTAAAGTTTGAAAACCATTGGTGTGCTGGGCGACAGATACTTCAATACCACCGCCCATTGGCAGACTTTCAATATCGTAATTTTCAATTTGATAGCCCATTTTTTCCATATAACCTTGAACATTGACTCCTTTGTCACGAAGCAATTTATAGGTCCAATAAGCTGGGATGTTCCAAGAAGTGTTTAAAGCCTCCTGCAAATCCATCATAGCCGTACCGCGGCTATCCACGTGCATAATGGGCTCACCGCTAGAGAAATTTGTCGGATAATTAGACAGCACACTGGCACTTCCCATCAAACCTTGGTCAATGGCAATGCCATAAGCTAAAATCGGTTTAATGGTGGAACCTGGCGAGCGCTCTGTATCAAAAGCGTGGTTGTTTTGGTTGGAAGCATAATCGCGTCCTCCTATAAAGCCCAAAACAGCACCTGTCTGATTATCCATGAGAACATTTCCAGCCTCAACTGCACCTGTGCCATCATCTAACACACCACCAAAATTAGCAATCGCATTTTGCATAGCATTGTGGATATTTTTGTTAATCGTTGTGGTAACGGTATAGCCACCCTCGCTCAACTCTTTTGCGGCTAATTCTTTATAGGATTTCACCGTTGCATCATTTTTCAATTCCTGTTGTGAAACATTATCACGCCCAATCAAGTATTCATACATTGCTTTTTGAGCTTCTTTCATAGCAACGTAATATAAATAATCATGCGACCTTGCTGAAGTTGTATCACTTGGTAAAAAGTCTCGTTTTAAATCATAGTCTTTATACAATTGGTACTCATCTTTACTAATCGCACCCGTCCGATACATATTGTAAATGACTTTTTTTGCACGATTGAGTCCCAATGTCATATCCTCAGCACTTTTCAAACTGCCGTCAGCCGCATAAGGAGAATAAACAATCGGGCTTTGTGGCAAGCCAGCAATAAAAGCTGCTTGAGGAACTGTCAACTTGCTAGCAGGCACTCCAAAAATTCCTTGTGCTGCTTCTTCCACACCGGCAATGTTTTGCCCTTTGTTGTTTCTCCCAAACGGAGCTACATTCAAATAAGTCGTTAAAATATCGTCTTTACTCATATAGCGCTCTAAAGCGAGGGCACTGATGATTTCTGTTGCTTTACGTTTGAAAGTTGGGGCATCACCAACAACTTGTTGCTTGATTAACTGCTGAGTCAAGGTAGAACCACCACTTGAGGAACCAATTCCTGCGACAGATCCTAGTGTTGCCCGCAAAACAGCTTTCGTAACAACTCCATTGTGCTTATGGAAATTTTCGTCTTCAGTAGCAATGACTGCTTTTTTTACATTATCAGAAATGGCTTTGCTTTCTACTGATATTCTTAGTAAGTCGCTATCAATTGCTGAAATCGAGCTACCATCGGCATATTTTAATTCAGAAATTGCCGAGATGTCTTGGATTTTTTTGATGAGCTCTTCTTTTTTAGGAGTTTCAACCTTGTCAAAGATTCGTGCACCATAGCCTAATGCAATGCCTCCACCAAACAAGCAACCTAAAAAAACAAACACAAAAAAGACATTTGATAATAATTTCAGAGTACGAAGGACAGTTCCGCCAACACTCCAAATTGTCCAGCTTTCTGTTTCATTTTTGCTCGGACGATCTGTTTGAAAAAGTTTCTCAAACACTTGTTGTATTTTTTCTAAAACTTGTTTAATCATTCTTTCTCCTTGAGCTTTCTGTGCCTATTATAGCAAATTTATGAAACTTCTGACAACAGGAAAGGCAATCCTTGGCTGAAATCATCGTTTTTTTAATTATTTTTGCAATTTTACTACATTCTAACGCCTGATTGTGATACAATGTTACAATAACTAGAAATTTTATAAAGGAGAGACAGATATGCACATTTTTGATGAGCTAAAAGAACGTGGTTTGGTTTTTCAAACAACTGATGAAGAAGCGTTGCGCAAGGCCCTAGCGGAAGGAAATGTTAGTTTTTATTCTGGCTATGATCCAACTGCTGATAGCTTACATCTTGGTCACCTTGTTCCAATTCTTGTCATGAAACATTTACAGTTGGCAGGTCACAAACCTTATGCTCTCGTTGGCGGTGCAACTGGCTTAATTGGCGATCCATCATTTAAAGATACCGAGCGGAGTTTACAAACAAAAGACACAGTTGAAGGTTGGGTACGGAGCATTCAAGCGCAAGTATCGCGTTTTCTTGATTTTGAAAATGGCAACAACAAGGCTGAAATGGTCAACAACTACGACTGGTTCTCCGACATTAGTTTTATTGACTTTCTACGCGATGTCGGAAAATATTTCACAGTCAACTACATGATGAGCAAAGAATCTGTTAAAAAACGGATTGAAACAGGGATTTCTTATACCGAGTTTGCTTACCAAATCATGCAAGGGTATGACTTTTTTGAGCTAAATCGGCAATACGGTGTCACTTTACAAATCGGTGGTTCTGATCAATGGGGCAATATGACTGCCGGTACTGAATTGCTTCGTCGAAAAGCTGACAAAACAGCTCATGTCATTACCGTACCTCTGATCACAGACGCAACTGGCAAGAAATTTGGTAAGTCAGAAGGCAACGCTGTATGGCTCAATGCTGATAAGACCAGTCCTTACGAAATGTACCAATTCTGGATGAATGTCATGGACGCTGATGCCGTTCGTTTCCTTAAAATTTTCACTCTTCTTCCGCTTGATGAAATCGAAGAAATCGGGAAACAATTTGAAGCAGCTCCACACGAACGTTTGGCGCAAAAAATCTTAGCGCGAGAAGTCGTTACACTCGTGCATGGCGAAAAAGCCTACAAAGAAGCACTCAATATCACCGAGCAGCTTTTTGCCGGAAACATTAAAAATCTTTCTGTCAAAGAGCTGAAACAAGGACTTCGCGGTGTGCCAAATTATCAAGTGAAAGCAGATGACAATCTCAATATCGTAGAGCTTTTGGTAACGGCTGGCGTTGTCAATTCTAAACGCCAAGCACGTGAAGATGTCCAAAACGGCGCTATTTATGTCAATGGTGAACGCATTCAAGACCTTGACTACAGATTAACGGACGCTGACAAATTAGAAAATGAACTAACTGTTATTCGTCGTGGTAAGAAAAAATATTTTGTTTTGACTTACTAAAAGCAATCAACTACTGCATGTTGATTTATTGTACTATATACTTTGAAGCTGGAGACTTTTCGCTCCAGCTTCTTTTCATTCTCACTTAGCAAAAAGCGTATTGTCATAGTGCTTGTTTTAGCTCCAACCGCTTTATAAGTATGGTTCATTTTAAAATTTCCCTTTCTTTATCTACTTGCCAAAGCATTTCTCACATGTTACACTAGTCAGAGAAATCTATGAAAGAGAAAACGCATGAAACCCAAACTTAAACGCTTTGAAACGGCTAAGCTTTTTGCTTGCCCTTTTTGCCAGCAAGCCTTGTTTTTAGCAGAAAATAGTCTCAAATGCAAAAATAAGCATTCCTTTGATCTGGCAAAATTCGGCTATGTCAACTTGGCTCCACAGGTGAAGCAATCAAAAGACTACGATAAACCCAACTTTCAAAATCGACAATTGATTCTCGAAGCAGGATTTTACCAGCCGATTTTAAATAAACTAATCGAAATTGCAACTACTTTCCCACAGCATAGCAATCTGCTGGACATTGGCTGCGGAGAAGGCTATTATGCTCGAAATTTGCAATCACAAATGCCAGACAAACACATCTACGCATTCGATTTGTCAAAAGATTCGATTCAGCTGGCAGCCAAAAGTGACCACAGCCTGGCGGTAAATTGGTTTGTTGGAGATTTGGCGCACATCCCTATTCAAGATACCAGCATGGATGTGATTTTAGACATCTTCTCTCCTGCCAATTACCAAGAATTTCAGCGCGTCTTGCGGAAAAACGGCTTGCTGATTAAGGTGATTCCTAGCAGCCAACACTTGCAAGAAATTCGTGGTATCGTTGCCGAGCAATTAACCAACACAAATTATTCCAATCAGAAAATCATTGAGCACTTCAAAGAGACCTTCACCATTACAGATTCCTATGATGTTGCCAGCACTTTTTCACTAAAGGAAGATGAAAAAATGGCTCTGCTCAAAATGACTCCTCTTCTTTTCAATATGGACATTGAAAAAATCGACTGGTCATCATTACATGACATCACCATTGCTGCAAAGATTTTAGTTGGTCAACAGAAATAAATCAAAAAGAGGAAGAAACAGATTGCCGCGAGATACAGCAGTTTATTTCACCCTCTTTTTATATGCCTCTATTAAAAGCAAGGAAGACCATTCCCAATACTAGAATCAAATAGGCAATTAGCGCTAAGACACGTTGTCCCACTTGATAAGCTCTTCTTTCTCCGCGGACTGGGAAAATAACAGCACAGAGAGCGCCTCCGATTGCACCGCCTAAATGTCCTGCCAGACTGATTCCCGGTGTCAAGCTCAATACCAAGTTCATAACTAGAAGAACTAAGTATGACTGACCAAGTTGCTGAATATAGGGATTGCGAACCGCATAGCGCAAAGTAATAATAGCGCCAAAAATCCCAAACAAAGATGTAGAGGCACCTGCCGCCACAGCACTTGGAGTGAAAAAGAAGACAAAGACATTTCCTAAAATCCCAGACATCAAATAAAGAAACAGAAAATTCCACGAGCCAAAAATGTCCTCGGCTTGCCGTCCGATAAAGTACAGCGTAATCATATTCATCACAAAATGCTCCAAGCCGATATGAACAAAAATTGCCGATACCAAGCGCCAAATCTGACTTGGAAAATATTGGATGCTTCGTCCATGCATGGCGCCAAATTCGTAAATCGTTTGAGTACTATCATAAGCAAAGCCACGTAACAAAAACATAGCCAAAAAAATCCCTGTCGTTACAAGCAGCAAAATACTCGTCACAGGATACTCTTTATCATAAATTTTATTCACAAATCAATACCTCCTGAACAGGAATATCGTAACCATCTGGTTGAAAATCCGCTAATTGACAAGGATAAATTGTACTTACTGTCACTCCTTTAAAATCAGCCAAGTAGCGGTCATAATAGCCACCTCCATAGCCAATCCGATAACCACTTTTATTAAAAGCGACGCCTGGTACATGAATCAAATCAATGTGAGCCTTCTCCACCACTCGCTCACTCCTTGGCTCCCAAACACCAAAAGCAGTCAATTCCAAGTCATTTGGATCATAATCCACGAAAACCATGCGCCCTTCGGGATACGTCTTAGGCGTCAAAACACGCTTGCCATCTGCTTGAGCCTGCTCGATGAAAAGCCTTGTGTCAAACTCGTGTGGCAAAGATAAATAAGTCGCAACTGTTCTAGCATGTTGATAAACAGAGGATTCCAGCAAGTACTGAGTAAGCAAAACATCTCTCTGCTGTTTTACTATCAATTCCTGCCTTTTCAACTTTCTAACTATAGCTTTGCGCAAATCTGCCTTCATTTATCTTCTCCTTGATCAGAAACGGCATCAACATTCTCAGCCCGTTATTCATTAACTTTTGCACTTAAAAGCTTCCCAAATTTTTCAATGGCAAAAGGCAGAGCTGCTTCATCTGGTGTCATTTTAGGATGATGAAGCGCGTAAGGACTATCAATTCCTAACCAGAACATCACACCCTTGACTTTACTGAGCAGATAACCAAAGTCCTCACCGGTCATTGCGGGTGAAATATCAATCATGTGTACACCGCTCTCTTTTTGGAAAAAATTCATACATTGAGCAGCTAATTCAGGATGATTTTCCACAGGAAGATAACCGCCTTGTTTCAACTCCAAATCAAGTTCTACACCAAAAGACTGGGCTACTCCTTCAGCGATTTCCCGCAGGCGTTTTTGAGTAAGCAAATTCATCTCCTGTGTTAATGTTCGAATGGTCCCATGCAAAAAAGCAGTTTCAGCAATCACATTATTCGTCGTCCCAGCATGGAATTCACCAAAGGTGACGACAGCTCCTTCAATTGGATTCACATTGCGACTCACAACGGTCTGAACCTGAGTGATAAAATAGCTGGCTGCTACCAAAGCGTCATTAGCATTATGTGGAAATGCAGCATGCCCACCCTTGCCCTTAAAGGTTAATTTGACTTCACAAGTCCCTGCAAAAAGGGTACTAGTATTCGTCGCAATATCTCCTACCTTGAGATCAGGCCGCACATGAAGTGCATAAAATTCATCTGGCAACCAGTCACCAAAGGCTTCGTCTTCATACATCAGCATGCCTCCAGCTTCATTTTCTTCAGCTGGCTGGAAAAGAAAAAGTAGATTATTCTTAGGCTGCACAGTAGTTAATTGTTCCAACAAACCCAAAGCGATCGTCATGTGCATATCATGCCCACAGGCATGCATACGCCCCTCATGCTGACTAGCAAAAGCAAGCTCCGTCTCCTCAACGATCGGCAAACCATCAATATCTGTCCGCCAGCCAATCGTCTTAGCAGGTGTACTGCCTTTGACAAAGACCAAAATTCCCGTACGCCAGGTCCGAATCTCAACGAAATCCAAGCCAGCAGTCAACTCATCAATCACTCTCATCAGATAGGCATGAGTCTTATACTCTTCCAGCCCAATTTCCGGAATTTGATGCAAGTCTCGGCGAATTTTTTGATAATCAATCATACATTTCCCTCTTTAAAGCGTCCGAAGAGCGTCTTCCAATGCTGTTTTCTGCTGGGTTTGTTCATCAATTTTCTTAATCACACGCGCAGGTACACCAGCTACAACAACATTTTCTGGCACATCTTTCGTCACAATAGCCCCTGCAGCGACGACAGAACCATTGCCAATCTGCACTCCTTCAATAACGACGGCATTAGCTCCAATCAGAACATTATCTCCCACGCGAACTGGCTCAGCACTAGCTGGCTCAATAACACCAGCAAGAACAGCCCCAGCACCTACGTGACTGTTTTTCCCAACAATAGCTCGGCCACCCAAAATGGCTCCCATATCAATCATCGTTCCAGCACCAATTTCAGCTCCGATATTGATAACAGCTCCCATCATAATCACAGCATTATCGCCGATCTCCACCTGATCGCGGATAATAGCTCCTGGCTCAATCCGAGCATTGACCTCACGCTTGTCTAAAAGCGGCACGGCAGAATTGCGGGCATCCTGCTCCACCACATAGGTTTTATTTTCTTCTAGGTTAACTAAAAGAGGTTTAATTTCTTCCCAGTCACCAAAGAGAACATTCCCCAACTTCACAACAGACCAAGGAATTGGGCCTTTCAGTTCGCCCTCAAAGGTCACTTTTACATTTGTCTTTTTCTTAGCATCCGCGATAAACTGGATAATTTCCTGAGCGGTCATTTTAGTGGCTGACATAGGCATTCCTCACTTTGATTTAGTATTAAGGGTTATTATAACATAAAATCAAGCATTCATCATATAGAGAAAGCAAAAACACCACAAATCTCAAAAATTGTGATGTTTTTGGGCTAGTTTATTGAATACGTTCTAACATATTTTCAATGTGTTCAATCGATTTTTCACGTCCAAGTAGATAAATGGTATCTGGCAATTCTGGTCCGTGCATTTCTCCCGAAACAGCGATGCGAATTGGCATAAAGAGATTTTTGCCTTTGATACCCGTTTCTTTTTGCACTGCCTTGATTTGTGGGAAGATATTTTCTGACTTGAAGTCTTCATCACTCATAGCTTCCAATTTTTCTTTGAATGCTTTCAAAACAGTTGGTACTGTTTCACCTGCCATAAACTCTTTTTCTTCTGCCGTTAGCTCTGGGAAATCTTCAAAGAAGAGGTCTGTGAGCGGTACGATTTCATCTACAGACTTCATTTGTGGCTTGTAGAGTTCAACCAACTTTTCAGCCTTATCTGTTAAACGACCAGCCGCTTCCAAATAAGGTTTTGCCATATCAAAAATGGTTTCAAAATCCGCATTTTTAATGTATTCATTGCTCATCCAGTCTAATTTCTTTTGGTCAAAAGCAGCTGGTGACTTGCTAAGACGGTGTTCATCAAAGAGCTGAATCAATTCTTCGCGTGAGAAGATTTCATTTTCACCGCCAGGATTCCAGCCAAGAAGGGCAATAAAGTTGAAGACAGCTTCAGGCAGATAACCTTTTTTACGATAATCTTCAATAAATTGAAGCGTGTTCGTATCACGTTTGGATAATTTCTTACCCGTTTCAGAGTTAATAATCAAGGTCATGTGACCAAATTGTGGCGCTTCCCAACCGAGCGCTTCATATACCATGAGCTGCTTAGGTGTATTGGCAATGTGGTCATCTCCACGAATGACATGGGAAATTTTCATCAGATGGTCATCCACCACAACCGCAAAATTATAAGTTGGATAGCCGTCTTTTTTCTGAATCACCCAGTCACCGCCGATATTGCCACCTTCAAATTCAATCTCACCTTTGACAAGATCGTTCCACTTGTAAATTCCAGATTCATTGACTGCAAGACGGACTGTTGGAACAATGCCTGCTGCTTCACGCTCTGCGATATAAGCTGCTTTTTCATCTTTAGACATTCCCAGATATTCATTGATATAGCGAGGTGTTTCTCCAGCAGCTTCCTGACGTTCACGCTCTGCTGCCAACTCTTCCTCCGTCACGTATGACTTGTAAGCCAAGCCTTTTTCAAGTAACTCATTGATATAACCTTGGTAAATATCCAAGCGTTCAGATTGGCGGTAATTTTCATGTGTTTCTGGGCTTTCGTCCCAATCAATCCCTAACCAACGCAGATTTTCCAGCTGTGAACGCTCCCCGTCTTCCACATGACGTTTTCGGTCTGTATCTTCAATCCGAATAATAAAAGCACCACCATGATGACGTGCATAAAGATAGTTAAAGAGCGCCGTCCGCGCATTTCCGATGTGTAACAGTCCCGTTGGACTTGGTGCATAACGCACACGAATTTGATTCGCCAATTTTATATCTCCTAATTTTTATCTTATATTTCTAACAGGAAAAACCTGTTTTTATTTCAAACGTTACTATTATACCACATAGTTGTCGAAAAGAAATAACAGAAACGATGAAACTTTATTATTCTTCCAATCATTTACAGAATTTCCTTAGCACTGTGGGAGCCACCGTCTGCCTCACCTATCAATTCAATGCTTAGTTACACTGACTTACCCAAACACCTTCTTCAATACTTCACTAATCGTTGTCACACCAATAACTTCAATAGTTTCAGGAATATTCAATCCATTCAGAGAGTTTTTAGGAGCGTAAACTTTGGTGAAGCCCAGCTTAGCAGCTTCATTGATGCGCTGCTCAATGCGATTGACACGGCGGATTTCCCCCGTCAGACCGATTTCTCCAATAAAACATTCTTGTGGATTCGTTGGCAAATCTTTATAACTAGAAGCAATTGCGACAGCAACAGCTAAATCAATGGCTGGCTCATCCAATTTGACACCGCCTGCTGACTTGAGGTAGGCATCTTGATTTTGCAATAATAACCCTGCTCGCTTTTCCAAAACAGCCATAATCAAGCTGGCACGGTTGAAATCCAAGCCTGTCGTTGTCCGCTTAGCATTGCCAAACATGGTCGGCGTCACCAAAGCCTGCACTTCCGCAAGGATTGGACGCGTCCCCTCCATAGTCACCACGATAGAAGAGCCTGTTGCCCCATCTAAACGCTCCTCTAAGAAAACCTGACTAGGATTGAGCACTTCAACCAGCCCCCCTGATTGCATCTCAAAAATACCGATTTCATTCGTGGAGCCAAAGCGGTTTTTGACCGCCCGCAAAATACGAAAGGTATGCTGCCGCTCACCCTCAAAATAAAGCACCGTATCCACCATGTGTTCCAAAGTTCTAGGCCCAGCCAGAGTGCCTTCTTTCGTCATATGACCGACGATAAAGGTGGCAATATTATTCGTCTTTGCCAACTGCATCAGCTCCGCTGTCACTTCTCGTACTTGTGAAACCGACCCCTGCACACTGGAAATTTCTGGCGATAGAATCGTCTGAATGGAATCTATAATCAAGAAATCTGGCTTAATTTTTTCAATCTCAGCACGAATCTGCTGCATATTGGTCTCAGCATAAAGATAAAACTCACTGTCAATATCGCCTAATCGCTCCGCACGCAACTTAATCTGCTCGGCAGACTCTTCCCCACTGACATACAATACCGTTCCCTTATGAGAGAGTTGGGTCGAAACCTGCAATAAAAGGGTAGATTTCCCGATGCCAGGGTCTCCTCCGATTAGAACTAAACTTCCTGGCACCACGCCGCCACCCAAGACACGGTTAAACTCATCCATATCTGTCTTGGTACGGTTGACATTGATAGAAGTCACCTCCGCTAACTTCATCGGTCGACTTTTTTCCCCTGTCAGAGAAACACGCGCATTCTTAACCTCTGTAACTTCGACCTCTTCTACAAAAGAAGACCAAGCCCCACAGTTAGGACAGCGCCCTAGATACTTGGGGGAATGATATTCACAATTTTGACAAACAAATGTCGCTTTTTTCTTGGCTATGATAGATTCCTCTTTCTTAATGCCCCGTGCTTCCAAAACCACCTGTCCGCACACCATCTGCTTCATCATTATCAGCAAGCAAAAACGGCGCAAAAACAGCTTGAACGATACGATCTTCTTCTTCTAAAACCACTTCTTGATCTGTAATGTTCTGCATTTGCGCAAAAATGTGTCCTTCATTTCCCGGATTACCGTAGTAATCCCCGTCAATAACGCCCACAGAGTTAATCAAAACCAACCCTTTTTTACGTGGATTAGATGAACGATCATAAAGATAGAGTACTTCGCCAGCCTGCATATAGGCCTTGACACCTGTTGGCACCAATTTAATCTCTTTTGGCGCAATCACTGTACGCTCTGCCACTTTTAAGTCATAACCTGCCGCATGAGTTGTCTCACGCTTTGGCAATAAATTTTCATTTGTAAAGCTTGAAACAAGCTCAAAACCACGAATTCGCATATTTTTCTCTTTTCTACTTTTGCTTCCCCTATTATACTAAATTCGTAAAAAACACGCAAAATGCAGGTCATTCTTCAACCTGCACTTTTTAAGTTATTTCAGTTCATTCAAAAATCGAATGACTTGCTCGTTGGCATCCACTTGAGCTTTCACCCCAAAAGGAACAATTGCTCTTGGAGTGGCATGTCCAACATTTAAATTATACAAAATAGGAATATCCATATCAATGACATCAAGCAGGATTTGCTTATACTCATCATAGTAGGTTTCATCCATTGGTTTTCCAACAAGCACACCATTTAAAACAGCAAAAATACCTGTCGCTTTTAGGGCTTTTAGCATTTTTCGATATAAAGTTGGTTCTGTTTTTTCCTCACTGGTTTCCAACAAAAGGATTTTTCCTGCCCACTCTGAAAGACTAGAAAAAAGGGCATAGCGAGCACACAGTTCAATCGTATCCTCATATCTTGTATTATCAAATATCTGATAGAGCGACTCCAAACAGCCTCCTAAAATTTCCCCTTCAAATGTTGCCTTCCCTTTCAGCAATTCAAAACCTTGATTTTCATGACGAGTCCGTTTCATTCCTAAGGCTTTTTCACTAAAATCCATCCTCTCATCATACCAAACACTGCTCGGTCTGATTTCTGAGATAGTCTCTGTTCCAATCAGTTCCTTAAAATATGAAAGCGTATAAGGCAACATTTCTTCCTCTAACTCACAAACATCAGCAAGAAATGACTGACCATAAAAAGTTTTCATTCCCAACTTATGAAGCATGAGATGATTTATAGTGGTGTCTGAAAAACCTAAAAATACTTTCTGATCCACAACCTTTTTTAACTGATCATCTTCAAACAAATAGGGCAGCAATCGATATGTATCATCTCCACCAATAGCACATAAAATCATATCAATTGAAGAATCTTCAAAAGCCTGAATCAAATCTTGCGCTCTCGATTCAGGGTGCTCTTCCAGATAATCCATTCCTTTTTGTGCATGCTCTAAAAACGTCACTTCAAGTCCCAAGTCTTTCAAACGTTTCAATCCCAGATCAACCTCATGTCTAACGAAATTTTCTCCAATGATTCCGCTTGATAAACTGACAATTCCTACTTTCTTTATCATCTAATCTCCTCCCTTACTGATAATTTGAATCATTATATCACAAAATATAATCAACTAAAATGCTAAATGACCAATATTCGCAAAACAAAAAAGACCACCTCTTTGGTGGCCCTTATAGGGAGATTATTATGAAAAAGTTTTAGGATTTCATCAAATAAAGTTAGGAGGTCTTCATTTGAATAATTTTATTATAAACCTACTTTCTTAAAAGAAACTTAAGTACGATTTTAAATTTACAATTCCTGCAAAAGGTACTGAAAAAGTTCTAGATTTCCTTTTTCTTCATTGACTAAAAACTCTGGGTGCCATTGAAGCCCAATGATCCGACTATTATCTAGCGACTCAATCGCTTCAATGGTTTTATCTCTAGGATCAAAAGCCGTTGCACGAAAATTCGGCGCCAAATCCTTAATACTTTGTCGATGGACAGAGTTAATCTGACTAGCACGACCAAACAGCTCTTCAACAACACTGCCTTTCTCAGTTTGAATGGAGTGTGAAGTTCCAAAAGGTAAACCCTGCCAATGGTTGTCAATGTGCTGATTCAGCGTTCCACCAAAAGCAACATTGACTAGCTGCAAGCCTCGGCAAATCGCCATAATTGGTTTTTCCTGTCGAAGAGTTTCTGCTAACAGAGCTAGCTCAAATTCATCTCGCACCATATTGTAATCATCACTCTCAATCGCCTGCTGTTCTCCATAAAAAGTGGGATGCACATGTTGTCCCCCTGACAAAATCAGCTTATCAATACTCTCAACATAATCCTTCACCAAGCTTTTATCACCAACAGGGATAATCATAGGCAATCCGCCAGCGATTTTGATACTCTCAGCAAATTTACTAGAAACAGATGAGTGAATATTTTTACCTTCCTTATCAACAGGACAAAGATTAGCGGTCACTCCAACAATCGGTCTGCTCATACGATTCCCTCCTCATTGATATACACAATCTTACCACTTCCCCAGCTAGCCGTCCAATTGATTTTTTTAAAGGTCGTGATAAATAACTTTTATACTAGCCACAACTCCTGTCTCATTACACTCTATTTATGCACTTTAATCAGCCTTGATTCTTATAAAATAAGAACTTATAAAAACAAGCTACTACTAAACAAGAAATTTATCGCTTTCTATGGTAAAATGAAATTAGAAAACTCTATAAGGAGAAGAACATGGAAAAACAAACAGTTGCTGTTTTAGGCCCTGGTTCATGGGGTACTGCTTTAGCACAAGTATTAAATGACAACGGACATGAAGTTCGCATTTGGGGCAATATTGCCGAACAAATCACTGAAATCAATGAACATCATACCAACAAACGTTATTTTAAAGATATTGTTCTTGATGAAAAGATTACAGCATATTACGACTTAAAAGAAACCCTTGACGGCGTGGATGCTATCCTCTTCGTTGTTCCAACCAAAGTCACACGTCTTGTAGCCAAACAAGTCGCCGAGGTGCTTGATCATCCAGTTAAAGTGATGCACGCTTCAAAAGGTCTAGAGCCCGACACTCACAAACGACTTTCCATGATTTTGGAAGAAGAATTATCTGCAGAATTACGAAGTGAAGTCGTTGTTGTATCTGGACCAAGCCATGCTGAAGAAACCATTGTTCGTGACATTACTCTTATCACAGCAGCTTCAAAAGACTTAGAAACAGCTAAATACGTTCAAGAGCTTTTTAGCAATCACTACTTCCGCCTCTACACTAATACAGATGTCATCGGCGTGGAAACAGCAGGTGCACTAAAAAATATCATTGCTGTCGGAGCAGGTGCTCTTCACGGTCTCGGTTACGGTGACAATGCCAAAGCTGCCATTATCACGCGTGGCTTAGCAGAGATTACGCGTCTTGGGGTCAAACTCGGTGCCAGCCCCTTGACATATAGCGGTTTATCCGGAGTAGGAGATTTAATTGTCACAGGAACCTCCGTTCATTCACGTAATTGGCGCGCTGGTGATGCCCTTGGTCGCGGTGAAAAGTTAGAAGATATCGAAGCCAATATGGGCATGGTTATCGAAGGGATTTCTACTACCAGAGCTGCTTACGAACTCGCACAAGAATTAGACGTTTACATGCCTATCACCCAAGCCATTTATCATGTCATTTATGAAAACCTTAACATAAAAGATGCCATTTATGATATAATGAATAATGAATTCAAAGCTGAAAACGAATGGTCGTAATCAGCCACACTAAAAAAGGAGTTAGTCTATGACAAAAGTAAGAAAAGCAGTCATTCCTGCTGCCGGTCTTGGGACTCGTTTCCTACCAGCCACAAAAGCACTTTCCAAAGAAATGCTGCCTATTGTTGACAAACCGACTATTCAATTTATCGTCGAAGAAGCATTAAAATCTGGTATCAAAGACATCTTAGTCGTAACCGGAAAATCAAAACGATCTATTGAAGATCACTTTGATTCAAACTTTGAATTGGAGTACAACCTCAAAGAAAAAGGTAAATCTGGCCTTTTAAAACTCGTAGATGAAACAACTGGTATCGGTCTGCACTTCATTCGTCAAAGTCATCCGCGTGGTCTTGGAGACGCTGTTTTACAAGCCAAAGCTTTCGTTGGGAATGAGCCTTTTGTCGTTATGTTGGGCGACGACTTGATGGATATCACAAATGACAAAGCAATACCGCTAACGAGACAATTGATGAACGATTACGAAGAAACGCACGCTTCAACCATTGCTGTCATGAAAGTGCCACATGACGAAGTTTCTTCTTACGGTGTTATTGACCCACAAGGTGCAGGAGTGAATGGACTCTACAGCGTTGAAACCTTTGTTGAAAAGCCAAAACCAGAAGATGCACCAAGTGACCTCGCCATTATCGGTCGTTATCTATTAACACCGGAAATCTTCTCCATTTTGGAAACGCAAGCTCCAGGTGCTGGAAATGAGATTCAACTGACAGATGCCATTGATACTCTCAATAAAACACAAAGAGTATTTGCCCGCGAATTCACAGGTGACCGTTATGACGTTGGCGACAAATTTGGCTTTATGAAAACATCTATTGACTATGCCCTCAAGCACCCCCAAGTCAAAGACGACTTGAAACAATATATCATTGACTTGGTCAAGAAATTAGATAAAAAAGAAAACTAACGGATAGCAATAAGGACTAAGACAGACGACTATGATTTGCTGATGTACTCTTTCGTGCTTGAAAAGTCAGCCACTGCGTCGTTAGCTCATGATAAAATATGCTTTGAAGCTGGAATCTTTCGTTCCAGTTTCTTTTTTTGTATTTTCTCTTTCACTTGTTGCAATTGCACCTCAAAACAAAAGAAAACGTAGAAATGATAAGGATTTTCACCTGTAGAATATATGAATGTTATTGTATTATTTGTGAAATTTTGGTAATATATATAATAATACAAAAGTACTTGTATGAGGAAAGTTAGTGTCTGGCTATCCTTAAAAATAAACAAAGAATAGAAAGGATTAAAATGTCAAAAAAGAAAAAAGACACATCGTTAGTCTTTCTAATCTTGCTGAAGTGGTTAGCTGAACTGATTTATTTCGTAGGCATTGTGTTCGTTGCCGGCACAGCTCTCCTACTCCTATCATATAATATTCTCAATATACCGCTAGATTATATTCACATTGCAGCTTTAATTACTTCTTTCATTTATATATTGATCGGATTTTTAGTAGCAAATAGTTCCGAAGATATCGTGATTGCCAGCAATTACTTTAAAATCTTGTCCGCCCTTGGTTACTTAGCAGTGATTAGCTACTTTGACAATCAATTATTTGATTATTTAAAAAATCCAGTCATTGATATCTGCTTAGCCATACCATTTTTGATTGCCATTATCTATAAAAAATTTTATAGAAAAATGATTTATCGTGCTGTCTTTAAAAAGCATCACTCCGTCTCGTTTTATAGTGAATATTCAAGTATTGAAGAGATAAAAGGCTCGATGTTAGATGCCGTCCGTGAAGCCGTCAAGGAAGGTCACAAAGATAATGTAGAAGTTGTCGGAAAAAACTTTAGACAAGATGCAAAAGGAAATATTATCGGTATTTTCAAAATTTCACTAGCTCGTAAATTATTTAAAATCGCTCAGCCAAAACTAATGCTGATTACCTTAAACTTTAATATCAATAATAATGAATAGGAGTCTACAACAATGTCAGAAATCGAAAAACCTATTTTAACACTAGAGCAAGATCGCTTCTTGAAAAACAAATCCTTTGATACTTATAAAAAGAAACTTGAAGTTCTATCAAGAGCATACAGTGCCAATGCTATGAAAACGAACAATGGTTTCTCATTAGATTCAGAAGAGCAATACAAAGCACTGTTTGAAGCTGTATTCTCAGGTGTTTGGGATGTTGACACAGGTATGCGCTATGTCAATGTCACAGAAATCATTGGTGTGTCTAGTTTCTTAGCTGGGCAAAAAGATGAAAATGGCTATTATATACGGAATTCTGACGGTGAAATTGTTTGGGACGTCGTAGACATTGACGAAGCCGAACTTTTCACAGAAGAACAAATCGCAACTATCGTTCCAAAAGAATATCGTGGAAAAGCATTTGTTCTTCGGGAGTTAGATGCGCGTAAAGAATGGGGGGATAGACAACCCGTTGAAGACAATACTGCAACTGTACAACCTGTTGAAGAAACCATCGTTGAAGTAGAACCTGAACCAGTTGTTCAACCAGACCCCGCCGTTGAAACGCATACGGTTAGCCAACAAAAACCAGTTGTAAAACCAGACCCCGTTGTAAAGCCACTTCCAATGACAAAAGCTGAGAAGCAACAACAAAAAAAAGATTACACAAAAGAATCCATTAAAATTATCAATGCAACCATTGACAGCCTTGGATAGTAATAGTTTTCAATAATATTAAAAACCTTTCAACGATAATTGAAAGGTTTTTTGTTCTCTTTTCAATTTGAAAAGGATTAACTTAAATTTTAAAATAGAAGCAGAATGAAGCATTTTTGACTCATTTATCATATATCCAAATACACAATCAATGACGGCATTGTCTTACCATTAACATCTTCACCTTTAGCATTCGTACCCTTCTTAGTTGGTTCTGCCTTCACTTCCTTGTAGACATAAGTTACATCGGTTACACCCTTAGTCACTTTGCCTTTTTCATTACCTTTTGTCTTTTCAGGAACAAGGTTATAAACTTTATCACCAGACTTAATGGCTGTTATCTTGTGGTCTGTTGTATCGTAGTCTTGCTTGTCTTGATAATCGACAACAACGTTACCATATTTTTCTGCAGGTTTTTCGACTTTGTCGTAGACATAGATAACTTGGGTTGTTCCTTCAACAACTCTGCCACTTTCTCTACCTTTAGTAGCTGTTCTGTCAATACGATAAGTAGTACCGTCTGCTGTTGTGATTGTAGTTGGTTTATGGTCTGTGGTATCGTAAGCAGTACCTACAGATTTCCCGGTGTAGAAAAAGCAGAATTATTACTCTCTCCGGTAACTCTTCCCGTATCCTCTGCTTTCTCCGTATCTTTATTCTTTTCTGTTGTTGTCTCTTCCACCACCGCTGTCGTTGTCTCTTCTGCCGGTGGATTTGCATTTGCATAAACAGTAGCAATGGACGTTCCCGAAATCATTGTTGCCGCCATAGCAATTATCAGAAGTTTCTTTACCACTTTATTCCTCATCGTCTAAAACCTCTCTTTCTGCCACCTGCCCCACAGGTGGTCTGTTATCGCTTTCTTTTTGGGGTGTCTCCTTGGTATCCTCCACTGTGATACCGCCGTCCTCATTCATCTGAATCGTAACGGTTCCTTTCTGAATCCCGTCAAGCAGTACCAGTAACTCCCGGCTGTCCAGTTTCATAGAACGGAAAGATTTGATGATCTCCACATCTTCCATCTGTTGTTTTAATGTATTCTGCCGTTTCAGATGTTCCTGCAGCTCTGCGATCTTATCCTCTGTCTTCTGAATATCATCCAGAATCTTTTTTAATTTCATGTTCATCTGCCTGTCACCTCCTCTAATGCAGACGACCAAATGCCATAAAATGTTCCTGCCAGTAGGCACTTGCAATACTTGTGTATTGCACTGGCTTACCACAATGAATCATCATGTTATTGCCAACATAGATTCCAACATGACTCGCTCCACTTGTGTTATAAGTGCCCTGGAAGAAGATCAAGTCTCCCGGTTTTGCTTCCGATGGAGATACCTGCGAACAGTGAGAACGAAGTCCGTCGGCAGTACATCTTCCAATATTCCATCCATTTCCACAATTATTGATAACCCAGCTTACAAATCCGGAACAATCAAATCCACTTGGGGAATAACCACCCCAGACATAAGGAACTCCCAGATATTTCTCTGCTTCCCGGATCATCTTTGCAAACTGTGGATCAGATAAAGCATCTGCCGGTATGGTATAACCAAAGCCTCCGCTTCCGGTGGGTATGCTGTTTAAGTCAAACAGGTAATCACGATTTCCATAATATTTGTTATACGCATCGTATCTTTCCTGTTCTTCTTCCGTCATGCGGCTTCTCAATACGGTATCCAGATTGCGGTTTGTCATCGTTACATCCAGACGGTTTACTTCTTTCGTTGTCGTAACCTGCACTTCCTGGCTTCCATTGCTGTCTGCTATGTATGCCTCCCATGTCTGGTGTCCGTGTGCGGAAGCTGCTGCATGGTTATCATAATAAACATCAAACTGAACACCATATCTTGCAAAAGCTCCGGTATCTTCTACTACATATTCCACGCCATTCATAACGACATGGGTTCCCATCGGTACAAAAGGATTTGATGCATCTACTGCGATCGTATGATTGGCTGTCGGCATCGCACCGCTGGCTGTCGGTCCTCCACTCCACTGCCCACAGCAGATGGAGCAGTTACAATACCCACTGGTGACAACCTGTCCAAGTGATTCTCCTACCCGGACTGTCTTTGTTTCAGTAACTGTCTCTCTGGTAGAATCTGTCGTAATACCATACTGCTGACGGAAAATGGACTCTATCTCCTCTGCCACTTCATCATAAGTAAAACCACCGTATTTTACTGTCAGATAAGAGATCAGCTGATATGGATTATGGCCAATCTCATCAATCTGGTACCGGTATTCATCGTAATCCGGATGTGTGGATTCCATCTGATTGATCTGCGTATTTAAGGCTTCTTCTAATGCCCGGTATGCATTTTCAGCGGCATAAATGTCCTCATCTGTACTGGAATAACTGGTGGAAATAATGGCAGACGAAGCTCCCTGCAGGGATGCACTGCAGCTAGTAAAACTTGCTGCAATCAAGACAAAGATCAATCCAAATATAGCAACTGTAGCAAAAATCCCACGGTTTTGTGCCGCAATCATTTTGACCGCATCTTTCGCCTTTTCTGTAAATTTCTGTGCTGAAGTGATCGCTGCATCCTTTGCCTTTTTACTCTGCTTTGCTGCCTGATACTGTTTCTGATAGCGTTTCTTCTGGAACAGTTTTTGCAATGCAGATTTTCTTTTCTGCTCCGCTTCCTTCTTCACCATATTTTTTGCTTCATTTCCATAAACAGATTCAAACATCAGCCTGCTTTTTTCTGCTTCATCAAGAACGCTTTCTTTCAGTCTTTTTGACTGTTCCCTCCTTTGCTTTAAGCGTTCCCTTGTATAAATGGATTTTCTTGCAAGGCTTTCTCCTGCAAGCTCTGCCCGGTGTGCCCCTTCTACCGCAGCATTATCATCTTCTGCCTCATGGGTTTTCCAATGAGCCGCCGTAGCCGCAGCATCTTTCACCGCAGATGCAGAACTTCGGATACCGATACCGGCTCCATGTACCATGCCATCACTTTCATCGCCAAACGATAATCTGGAACTCTTTTTCCGCTGTTCTTTCAGCACACGTTCCCGCTTCGATTTGCCTTTGATCTCCTCTGAAAATCCATCCAGAGACTCTTCTGCCACTTCTGAAGTTTCCCTGTACCGGGCAGCTTCTCTCTTTGCCGTCTTGCTTTCTTCGGACGCCTCCTTTTCCTTCCGTCTTTCTTTTGACGCATAATCTCTGACCATCTTTTTCTTACGGAGATCCTGGCTGTCTGCAACCGTTTCCAGATAAGCCCGTTCTCCCCTTGGCTGTCCACGGATGCTCTCACTGCGAAATGCGGATTTCGTTGCAGCTGTGCTTTCATCGGCTACTTGTTCCCCATCCAGTTTTCCATCTATATCTTGTTCTGACTTCTCATCCAGTACAGTTTCTCTACTATATCTGGTTTTTGGGGAACTCTTCTCCGAATGTTCTGTTTCCATTTTTTCATTGCTATGCTCACGCCTTCTCTTACTGAAATCCAGTTCATCCTTTTTTTCACTACGGGAAACCTCTGTATCCATGTCCCGTCCAGTGATCCTTTTTTCTTCTTTATTCCGAAGATTCTCTTCTCTAAGACCATCACGGCTCATCTTCTGGACGGTTTTATCTCTCGCCTTATACTCATGCTCCTGCAAATCTCACCATCCCCTTTACTGTTTACCTGTTATTCTGCTTTATCCTGATAGTTCTCCCATTTTTCCAGTACCTCATCTGCCAGTCCTGCAATGGAATCTGTCAGCTTATCTGTAAGTCTTTCACTCAATGTTCCTCTTGCAGCCAGACAGGAAGTAATCCCCATAAAGTCAATCAGTTCCGCTAAATACAGCAGATCATCTAACATCTCGCCAAACACCTCCTCCCCGTTACTGTCCTTTCCTTTTTCTAAAAGTTCTTTATAATTGTCTGCACAGATCCTCTCTGCAAATACACAGCAAGGTTCTCCATTGCATCTCTCAAAATTCGTATAATCTCTCATATAATGATCCTCCATTTCATTTTTGGGCAGAAAAAAGGCCGGAAATCCTTTCCCGGCTCATCCCCTGTTTTTGTTCTATTTTGTTTTTTATATTTTTTAATCGTCTCTTTCTCCGATACCAAGTTTTTTACGCTTCTCTACCTCATCTGGCTTAGAAGTCATCAACGCATACAGCATCAGAGAATTATCAAATTTATCCTTAAACGGGATAATGGTACTGCCATAAAAGACCAGTCCCTCACCTTCTCCACTGTTGGTAACATAAGAAAGCTGATGTGGTGAAATGTTCAGCTGCTTTGCAAGAATCTGCCTGTCACCGGATGCCTGGTTTAACATCAGGATAAAGTCAGAGTTTTCAAAGATATTTTCTATCTCACGGCTGGCAAGCAGGTCTTTTACGTTCTGTGTGATACCCGTCGGAATACCGCCCCATTTACGGAATCGCTTCCAGATCTCCACACTGTACGCAGCTGTCTGCTCTTCTTTTAAAAGCAGATGAAACTCATCAATATAGTATCTGGTACTCTTATTCGCTGAACGGTTAATCGTTACCCTGTTCCATACCTGATCCTGTACGATCAGCATCCCAAGCTTTTTCAGCTGTTTGCCCAAGTCTTTGATGTCGAAACATACCATGCGGTTATTCAGTTCCACGTTGGTTCTGTGGTTGAATACTCTCAAAGAACCATTAACGTAGATTTCCAATGCAGTCGCAAGACGCTGTGCTTCCTGTTCCTTCTGCTCACGGAGAAGATTATATAAATCTTCTAAGATCGGCATCTTTTCCGGTACCGGGTCAGAAAGGAAGTCCTGATACACCAGACGCACACAACGGTCAATAACTGTTTTTTCTACCGGCTCCAGTCCATTTTTTCCACCAACTACCAACTCACAAAGAGACAGGATAAAGTCGGACTTTAAGGAAAATGGGTCATCATCGTCTGCATAATCCAGATTGATGTCCATCGGATTGATATAATCATGGCTGGTTGGTGAAATGCGGATAACCTGTCCATGAAATGCCCGGAACAACGGATAATACTCTCCTTCCGGATCACACACGATAATGTCATCTTTTGTCACGATAAATGCGTTGGTAATCTCACGCTTTGCCGCAAATGACTTACCGGCACCCGGTGTACCCAAAATCAAACCATTCGGGTTTTTCAGTTTCTTTCTGTCTGCCATGATCAGATTATTGGAAAGGGCATTTAAACCATAGTAAATGGATTCCCCACCCATAAACAATTCCTGTGTGGTAAACGGAACAAAGATTGCCGTAGATGTTGTGGTAAGTGCCCTTTTGATTGGCACAAGATTCATGGCAAGCGGCAGGCAGCTCATAAGCCCCGGCTCCTGCTGATAATCCAGACGTTTCAATGCACAGTTATATTTCTGTGCAATACCGGCAGTCTGGAATACGACATTTTCAAGCTCCTGCTTTGTCTCTGCCGTATTTAAAAACAGTGCCGTTACAAGGAACATCCTCTCATTCCTGGACTGTAAATCTTCCAGAAGTCTCTTGGCTTCCCCGCCATATGTATTTAAGTCTGATGGGATAATGTCCATGTCATATCCGGCACGAACTGCCTTTTTCTGCTCCTCAATCTTCATCCGGTTAATATCGGTCACCTTGCTCTTTACCAGCTTGATCGCTTTCATCTGGTCAATGGACTGGATATGGAAATTCACCATAAGGTTACTGTCCATCTCCAAAAACTCTGCCAGCATCTTGTCCGTAAGCTCTGGGGCAAGAATCTGAAGATAAGAAACGGCTCCTATTGTCCACCCATCTGAAAGTCTTTTCCATTCTTAAATACGAAGCTGGTCGGTGCGATATAATCCTTTGTGCCAAGACCTGTCCGAATTACCTCATCATAAGAAAAATGGAAAGGGACTTTACTATCCTGATTGAATGTCTCGTACATGATCTGCAGCCTTTCCGTTCCATTCAGCGGATAAGCTGTCACTCCAAGAATCTTGAAGTTATTCATAATATCCGACTCGATACGTTCCAGCTTCGGTCGTGCTTCCCGGATATTCTCTGCTTCAATACCAAACGTAATATACTTGGTACGCATCAGACCATTATTTCCTTTCGCCAGTTGATTATTAAGCATCTGTGCAAATTCCATACGCAGATCATCAAACTCATCCTCCTGCGGATTGATATGGATAACCTTTTCATACTCCGCCATGTTGCTGTGCTGATTGATAAAGGAAAGCTGAAAATGAATCGTGCTGTCAAAATAATTTAAGAAGTCGCACCAGTTTTCAAAGATTGCATTTTTATCCTCATTCTGAGCTAACTGGTAGTTGATGTCATAAAAACGGATGGTCTTGGAATAAAATTTATCCTGCACCCTGCAGATACCATCTCTCCCCATCTCATGATAAGGAATGGACTGCTGTGCTGTAATCCGTTTATCTTTGGCAGTATTTGCCACTTTCTTTTCAGTGGTTCCACCTTTTCCTCCTGAAACCTTCTTCCCTTCCAGCTGCTGTCTTGGCGGTGCTGTAGCTGAACTGCTCTTTTTCTTCTTTGCACTTTTCTTTGCTTCACGCATTGCCTGTTTCTCTGCTTTTGCCGCAAGCTTCGCTTCTTTCTTCGCATTTTTCTTATCCGCTTTTTCATGCTCTTTATGAAGTTTCGCTTCATATTTCTGTGCCCTTTTCAAAGCCTTCTTTTCCCGGCGGGTCAGCTTCCTGTTTGGTCGGCGTACCCCTCTCTGTCTTTCCAATGCTTCATAACCCGTTACCATTGGCTCACTGTGCAGTCTGCCGCTTACCGGCTTACTGCTGACCGCCGGATCTGGAATATCATCTCCACCATCCTCTTCATCCAGCCAGTAATCATTTGGATAACGTTCTTCTTCCAATCTCTGCGGTGGCTGTCTATCGTTTTTTCTTTTTAACACTCTTTTGTCCTCCCTTCTTTTTTCTGACCATGATAAATTTCTTCTCATACAGATTTTCCATCTGATACTTTCGTACCGGAGGACGGATAAATTTCACGGTGATCATATTTTTCAAAACCTTTTCTAACGGAAGTCCATCCTTTTCATACATGGCAAATAAAAATGCCGGAAGCATCAAAAGGCACATCCCGGTGGCTGCGTTACTGGAACCGATGATTCCTCTGGTAAGGAAATAAAATGGTACTCCCACTGCCGCCGCAATCCCAAAACAGATCAGCTGCCGTTTGGTCAGGTTGAAGATGATCTTATTTTTGACCTTGGTTAAGTCCTTAGGCACTGATACAAATGCCATCGCCAGTTCCCCCTTTCTTAGTGAGCGTTAAAGATACTACGGGCAAAATTTCCTGTTTTCATCAAACTGAAACAAAGGATTACCGTGTATGCCATCACGCCGAACAATGCAGAATGTATGTTATCTGACATCTGGATATTCGCTACTAAGACTGCGTAAATTCCCACGCAGACCATCATAAAGAATCCCTGAAATGCCAGTGCAAACAATCCACGAAGATAGTTGTTTCCAATCTGCCCCCATTCCCGGTTAGACATGGTTGCAAATGGAATAACTCCAACGGACGAATAGAGATAGATTTCAATCATACGCCCATACAAAATCACTGTAATAAAGACTGAGATAACCTTCATACACAGGCTCACAAGCATCGTTTCCAGTGCCAGTATGACAAGTTCACCGATTTCCATAGATTCCATTGCCGTTTCCATCGTGGTAATCATCGTATCTATATTGATCGCTGTATCGGAACTGATGACACCAGCGGCCCGGCTCACTACTGACTGCCCGACATCAAATACCGCCATGGTAATCGTGAAAGTATGGCTGACGATCCAGACTGCTACCCACATCTTGAAAAAATATTTAAAGAACATCCATGTATCAATGTCATGCATATTGTTCTTTTCTGTTAACATGGAAATCAGCTCATAACAAAGCACAAAGGTAATAATCATACCGGCAATCGGTACAATGACCGAATCGGAAAGATTTTGTATCATGCTGAAAATGTTCCCATTCCAGCCCTGCGGTGTCTGCCCAACCTGAGCAGCAATCTGACCGGTCTTTTCATTGACATCGGTATACATTGTTGTCAGGTTGGAACTTACCATGCCTGTCAGAAGATTCCTCATCCATTCTTCAATCGCTTCAAATATCCGATCCATGAGTCATCTCCCTCCTAAGTTTCTCAGCTAAACAAACCGGAAAGTAACGGCACAAGCTGGGTGCCGATCAAAACAACACCACCTCCCGCCATCAGCTGCTTAATCCCCTGGGATTTCGCACCTGGGTTGTCATTGCCATATCCTTCCAGCAGGTTGATAACACCCCATACTGCAAGACCAGCTCCGATTGCTACTACAAGAGTCTGTAAAATATTAATTGCCTGATTAAAAAACGCCATAGTCGTTGTCTCCTTTCAAATCATTGCTTTTCATCAGTTTCTATCTGTGTTTTAAGAAGTTCCTTCCGGCTCTGCCCTTACGGGCGGTCTTTCATGTACTCTCAAATCCATCACCTCCCAGTAAAAGGCAAAGAAAAAGAGCTATGTGTCCAAATCTTTCACATGCTCTGCTTCCTTGTTCTCTGTATTTAATTCTTCTGCCAGACTTTCCTCTGAAAAGGCATACAGATCAAATTCCTGTGTCCTTGTCAGCTTCACTTCCATCCGATGCCGCATATATGCTTCCACATCAAATTCATTTTTCTTATCATAGTCCGACAATTCCTTGTATCGTTTATGCTTGGTAATATCGAACTTGTCACTGAAAAATGGTCTGACACCTCTCAGCTGAAGGATACATTTACTGCCATCCATGACCGCAAGCTCGTCCCGGCTCATCAATTCCTTTCCTGTTTTCTGATAATTCATCCCATAAGAACGGCTCTGCCCACGGGTATCAGAAGTGTTGTATAAATCAATCGTTTCCTTTCCCAGTGTCTCGGAAATCTCCTTTAAGGTCGAATTTTCCTTTCCTCCAAGGAACAACATTGTATCGCAGTTACCTAAAATGGTTTCAGCAGCATCTTTATAAATGGTCTTGAGCTGTGACTGCGACTGGAGGATAATGGATGCTGAAATCTCACGGCTACGAATAGTTGCAATCAGTTTGTCAAATTTCGGAATTTGTCCGATATTTGCAAATTCATCAGCTAATATTCTGACATGATATGGTAATCGTCCATGGTGTACATCGTCTGCCCTGTCACATAACAGGTTAAATAACTGGCTGTACATCATTGCCACAACAAAGTTAAACGTATCATCGGTATCTGAAATAATGATAAACAATGCTGTTCTCTGATCTCCTACCATATCCAGTTCCATTTCATCATAGCTCATGATCTCACGAAGCTCCGCAATATCAAATGGTGCCAGCCTTGCTCCACAGCTAATAAGAATCGACTTCGCCGTTTTGCCGGCGGCTAATTCATATTTCTTATACTGACGTACTGCAAAGTGTTCCGGTTCTTCTTTCTCCAGTTCCTCAAACAGCATATCTACTGCATTTTTAAATGTCTCATCATCTTCCCTTGTTTCCGATGCGTTGATAAATTCAAGCAGCGTCGCAAAGTTCTGTTCCTCCTCCGGTGCTTCATACCAGATATAGCCAATCAATGCACAGTACAGAAGCCTTTCTGCCTTCGTCCAGAAATCCTCACTGGACTTCTCCCCTTCCCCTTTGGTGTTTACCATGATAGTATTCACCAGTTTCAGAATATCTTTTTCTGAATGGATATAGTGGAACGGGTTATAATGCATACTCTTGGAAAAATTGATCGTATTCAATACTTTCACTTTATATCCATGCCGTACCAGCATCTTTCCGCACTCAATGATGATCGTTCCCTTTGGGAAGATTTGTCAAGGACATAAACAAAATTTCTTTGATAAATTTATATCTTCTCCGTTTCTCTCTTGATTAACTTTAGTATTTTATCCTTGTATTTTTCGCCTGTACCTTGCTTGAAATGTAGGTTTACAGTATATTTTGTCTTCCCAATATCCATTATTAACTGTTTATGTGGTGGTTCTTTTATTTCTCTTTTTTCTTCTTCCATAAGTCCTCCTTTCTGCTTTTAGACAAAGAAAAAACAGTAAATCTTTTTTGACTTACTGTTCTGTGAACTGCTATGTTATAGCCTATGTTTAGTTGTTTAGGTTAGACAAACTGGGATTTGTTTTAGTTATCTCCCATTTTCTTTAATTCCATATGTAATACACAAGCAAATACTATCTCAATAATACATGCCGCAACAGCTACCGTTGTGCCGTTTAATGCACATCCTAAAATCAAAGAAATCATCGGAATGGAAATTGCAGCAACTGTATATCCCTTTGATTGATACAACCATGAATAGGGAAATAAATGCGCTCCAAACACCATAGCATATACCATAATCATCTTTTCCGGAACCGCACTAAACACCCACATAACGATTAATAAATAAACCATTTGATTTAAGGTGAAAATGAAGCCTAATTGTCCAAGTGGATTTTGTTTTGAAAAGATATCCACCTTTATAAGTTTACCAATTAGCCAAGACAGCGGTAATAATGGGCATGAACAGCAAAACACCAATAAATTTTTTATATTCATATTGATATCTAAAATTGACACAAGTACTATCAGAAGCCATATAATCACCGATGCCATGATAAATGGTAATCCTTTTTTCTGCTGAATTGCAATTTCTTTTCTTAATTTATCCATCATTTTCTCCTCCACAAATTCAAATTTGTTTTGCTCAATATTTATATCATTATACCATTTTTTCACTTAGTTTTATAGGTCTAACCCGTTCCTCTTTACCCGTGTTAGTTGCTTTTCTTGTTCCTGTAACTGCTCTATACAAATCTTAACTTTTTCAGTTTGTTCAACTTCTTTTCGTAGGTCTATGATTTGATAATACAGACTATCTTTTTCTTTCTTCATAGTGGCAAGTTCCGATTTCCATTGAGATATATTTAAGGTCTTACTTTCTCCTAAATGCTCTTTTAGATATTTTCTTGAACTCTCAAATAAAATAATCTCTGCGGTATGCTCGCTATAAAAATCTTCCCGTTTGCTTTTCTTTAATTTGATATAGGCTTTATAGATGTCTTTATACTTCAAATATTTTTCTGACTGGTCGATGAGTTGTGTTTTTTCATCAATCTCATTCTCAGTATTTTTTAAGGCTCTTGTGGTCTTATAATTCTTATCTCTTAGGGTAACTATATTTTCTTTAAGTTCAGATAATGAAGTGATATTTTTTTCTTTGAGTAATTGATAACTCTCAATATATTTCTCTAAATCTGCATTATTGTTATCTGAGTTTTCTTTTATGAAATGAGAGAGCATATCTGTTAAATCATTTTGTTTTGGTAGGGTAGTGGATTGTATAGCCATATCGTCCTGTTTATCTTTTGAAATATCATTATTTTTATCTTTCGTTAAACTCCTTATCCATCTCATTAAGGCTTTTATTCGTCTTGCAATTTCTCTTAATATCTTGTTTTGATGTTTGATTTCTCGGTTGATATTTCCTCTGTTGGTAACAATACCTTTTTTCTCCATTTGGGTTACTGATACTCCTAAATGAATGGTCGGTATTTGTTCTATGCCTTGTCTTTCATAGGAGCGGTGATCAACTTTTTCCTGTATACTGTTTTCTTCAAGATATTTGTTTGTAATGTCTGTCCATGCTTTTCGCCACTCTTCCGCTTTTTCTTGCTCATTCCAATCGGTTGTATTGATTTTTCTTGTTTTGTAATTGCCGTTTTTGAGTTTTATCTTTTCTCCGTTTTTATCAAGGATATATTCTTTTTTTGATTTTGCTCCCCATGTTTTATCTTCGTTTAACGGTCGCATGGTAAGTAAGATATGTGCGTGTGGGTTTCCGTCATTTTTATCGTGCAAAGCAACATCGGCACACATACCGACTTTCACAAAATTTTCTTTTACATATTTCCTTACAAGCTCTATCTGTTTTTCTCTACTCAGTTCTTTGGGTAAGGCAATTTCGATTTCTCTTGCAAGCTGTGAGTTTTTACTTTTTTCTATTTTCTCAACACTGTTCCATAATACAGAACGGTTTGAAAATTCTTCAGGTGCATTTTGCGGTAATAGAATTTCGGTATAGGCTATTCCGCCTTTTCTTGTAAAGTCATGGACTATTCCGTCATATTCGTTTTTTATCTTTTCGCCACTACGATAGGCGGAAGCTGCTACTGCACTTTTGCCTTTTCCTCTTGAAATAATCTTTATACTAAGATGATATATCGTCATAAGAAAAAACCTCCTCTCTTTTTTAATGTTGGGACGATGGCGATGATAAAGACTTACTAAAAAAATCGGATTGCTTTTTATCCGATTTCTTTTGGGAAGTACACAAGGGGTAGGAAATTTATTTCCGTAGGGGAGTGTAACTCCCCTGTATCAGCGTTAGCTGATATGCTCTCTGCAAGAGCCTTCGGAGAACGCACACACCCTTTAGGGTGTATAAGTGCGCCCTTGTAAACAAGGGACTATTCCTCTGTTTCCGTTATTTCTTCTTGTGTTTCTATATTTTGATTTTCGCTTTGTCCTCGCTTATCTATGATTTTTTGTATTTTTTGATTTACTGCTTCTTTGACATTTGGGAATGTGACTAGCTGATAAAATTCATCTTTGGTGAAATCCTTGCTTTCGGTAAAGATACTTTCAAATATTCCCCCTTTTTCATAAAGCCGTCTATCTCTCTTTTTTCGTTCTTCCTGTTTCTGCTGACTGATGAGCTTTTTTCTTTTGTTTTGTAACTGCTTGATTTCTTCTTCTGCCATTAAGATTTTTTCTTCTATGTTTTTCATTTTCTGTGTTCCTCTCTTTCTATTTTTGAGCAAAGAAAAAACAGTAAACCATTTTTGATTTACTGTTACTCTGTTAATTTTTATTTAGTTGTTAATCTGGCAAACTGGGATTTATAATTCTACATAAATTCCAAAACACCTAAAAGAATGCTTGAAGCTGCTAATAATAAAACTCCAATAACTTCAAGTGTATTTTCAATGTTTTTGTCTTTTTTATATTGCTTGATAAATTTAGGAGACATAAAACCTAAACCTATACCAAATAATAGATAACCAATTCCTTTTAACATTTCGTTCCTCCAAATTGTCAAATTCTGATTTTATAAAAACATCTAATCTCTATTTCTTCTTTTCTATTAGTTTTCTGATTTCATTTAATACTCTATAACAATCTTCTTCATTTGGATGTCCTTTTGCAATTCCACCAATCTTTTTTAGGAAACCATATGTATCATATCCTCTACAATAACAGCTTCCCATATATTTAGCATCTTTATTATTCAACTTGATACCAAGTGAATTAACATAATCTTTATACCTAATTCCACAAGTATAACAAAGAATTATTTTTTTGCCTGATAAATCGGTATCGTTGATGTATTCAATAATTGATTTGTGCATAGTTCCAAAATAAATTCCAGAAGCAAAAATGATATATTCGCTTTTTGATAAGTCATAATATTTATTTTGGGTAATATCTATTACGTCCATTTCATATCCAAAATTTCTTTCAATATAATCAACAACTTTTTTGGTATTCTTATGATGAACAGACGCATATAGCAATGTTACTTTACTCATTCTCAGCCTCCTATTGAATAGGAATTTTATAATAATTATTTACTATTATACCATTTTTAAGCCATTTTTTCTATATCGTCTTTCTACGGCACTTGACAGTTACCTATAAAGTTAAAATACACATCGACTTGTTGTTTTCTGTCTTTGCCTTTTCTTCCTCCTGTTGCTTCATGGACTACTACTTTTTCTATATATTCATTTATCATTGGTACTGTCAGTTCCTCAATATCGGTATATTTTTCTATCATTTTTAGGAATTTGTCGGTATCAACTTTTCTCTGATGATAGCTTTCAATTTCCTGTTCAAAATACTGTATTTGTTTTTCTAAATCTTGTTGCTCCGTATCATAGATATTAAATAATCTATCAAAGTGTTTTACAGGAATTTTCCCAAGTGCATGGTCTTCATATAGTTTTGTAATAAGGGTTGTCAGTTCTTCATTTCTTGATGACAGTTTTTCTAACTTTTCTTTATCTCCTTGATACTTTTCTTCTCTTTTTTCATCAGATAACTTGTTCATCACTTTTAGAAATTCTTGCTTCTCCTCTTTTGCAAAATCTGTGATTTCTTTGATTGATTTTAAGAGAATTTCATTCACTGTTTTTACTTTGATGTAGTGCATACTGCAAGAGCCTTTTCTATGTCTGTAATGTTGGCATACAAAGCAATAATCACAATCATATTTCTTTTCTTTATGTTCTGCCGGCTCTCTGTAACTTAACTTTCCTCCACAATCTGAACAGATTAAAAGTCCTGTAAATGGGTGGGATGTTGTCCCGTACTTCGGACTTCTTCTTACTGTCTTTCTTAACCTTTGGGCGTTATTCCATGTTTCTTCATCTATGATAGCTTCATGGGTATTTTTGAATATAATGAGTTCATCTTCTTCCGCCTTTCTTCGTTTCTTGGTCTTATAATCAAGGCATATTGTTTTACCAAGTACAGTATGTCCCATATATTCTTGCTTTTCTAAGATATAGCTTACTGTGGTTGGTGTCCAAAAATACGGGTCTTCTATTCCTCTTTTCTTGGAACTGTGGTTATTTTCAGGATAGTGTATTTCTGCATAGGCTGATGGGATAAGGACTTTATCTTTGGTTAGTATATCTGCTATCTGTGTTACGCCATATCCCTCTATTACAAGCCTATAAATGCGTTTTACAACCTTTGCACTCTCTTTATCGACAAGTAGCTCCTGTTTGTTCTTAGGGTTTCTATAATAGCCGTATGGAACGCTTGGCGATACTCTTTTACCCTCTTCCATTCTTGCTCTGAAGATAGATTGTATTTTTCTTGATGTATCTCTTGCATACCATTCGTTCATAATGTTTAGAAATGGGGTAAAGTCGCTTTCTGCTTGTTTCTCACTATCTATTCCGTTATTGATGGCGATAAACCTTACTCCCTTTTCTTTGAAAAGTATTTCGGTGTAAAAGCCTACTTTGAGATAATCTCTGCCAAACCTACTCATATCTTTTACTATCACAGTAGATACTTTGTTTTCTTCTACTGCTTTTATCATCTTTTGAAATCCCTGTCTATCAAAAGATGAGGTTAGATAACGATACTTTTTGAAACACAGTAAAATCAAGGTTTTTCGGACAACGGACAAGCATGGTTTGTACTACAACTAAATATTGCACCGCACAAGCGGCGTTTCCCACTTCCACACGGAAGAACAGGAACGCCGCTTTTTTCATGCCCTTTGTTACGCAGTAGGGGCTGAAAAAGCCTTGATATAAGCGGCTTTGCGGACACGTTTTTTATACAGCAAGGGATTTATACCTTTTCCCTCAAAATCGCCGTTCTACTGCGTAACAAATCCACAGCAAAAGGAGTGATGAAGCTATGGCAGTTTTCCGTGTGGAACGCAACACAGGCTACACCGTAATGAGCAACCACCACTTACGCAATAAGGAGCTTTCCTTAAAGGCAAAGGGGCTGTTATCTCAAATGCTGTCCTTGCCGGAGGATTGGGACTATACCCTTGCGGGGCTGTCCTACATCAACCGGGAAAGTATCGACGCTATCCGTACCGCCGTTTGGGAGCTTGAAAAAGCCGGATATATCACAAGACGGCAGGGACGCGACGAGAAAGGCAAAATGACCGCTATCGAGTACACCATTTACGAACAGCCGCAGCCGCCGGAATTGGATTGCCCGGTATTGGAAAATCCAACAGCGGATAACCCGATATTGAAAAATCCGACAACGGATAATCCGACGTCGGAAAATCCAACGCAATTAAATAAAGATATATCAAGAACTAACTTACCAAAAAAAGAAAAATCAAATACGGATTTATCAATTACCCATTCCATTCCTATCCATTCCCTAAATCCCTTGCCTTATGGCGAGGACGAAGCGGCACAGCCGCCGGAACGGAAAAGAACGGAAAGGAACAACGCTTACCGAGTGTATGAGGAAATTATCAAAGACAATATCGCCTATGACATTCTCTTGCAGGACAGAAGCCTTGACCGCGACCGTCTGAATGAGATTGTTGACCTTATGCTTGAAACCGTCTGCACAGCACGAAAGACAATCCGTATCGCCGGGGACGACTACCCCGCAGAGCTTGTGAAGTCAAAGTTTATGAAGCTCAACAGCGAACATATCCGCTTTGTGCTTGACTGTATGCAGGAGAACACCACGAAAATCCGCAACATCAAGCAGTACCTAAAGGCGGTGCTTTTCAATGCCCCGTCTACCATTGACAGCTACTATACTTCCCTTGTGGCTCACGATATGGCAAGCGGCGCACTTGCACCGAGGAAGCCGAAGTACGGCGACCCGGACTATTACACCTACAAAGAGGGCGAAAGCCTGTAAACGAAAAAAAGGAGGATTTACCACATGGCACAGAAAACAGGAGCTTTGATTTTTGACGAAACCGCTGACCGCTACGACATTCGCTTTGACATTGCCGATTATTACGGCGGTCTGCATTGCGGCGAGTGCATGGACGTATTCACAGGCGGCAAATGGAAGCCTACCCGCATTGAATACGGGGACAACTGGTATCTTGTGGGTATCCGCGCCGAGGATTTGAACGGGCTGCGGGTACGGATTTAACGGGGCGACGTGAAGAACGGACGCCCTTTTTTCGCACTCAAAAGCGGCGTACCACCTTAACACTATCACTACCGGGAAAGGAGGACGGTAAACATTGCAAGACGAAATCAACGAAAAAGTGGTTGCGCTCTCTGTCAAGGGAGCAAAGCTGACTGCTGAAATGCTGCAAAAGGCAATCAAAGCCATGCTTGCACAGGCAAAAAAGCAGCAGGAAAAACAGCTCCACGGGAAGCAGACCCTAAAGCAGCTTGCGAAGCAGAACGCGGGGCTATCCAACATTGAGATAACCGAGGGCAATATCAAAGCCTTTGAGCAGACGGCGAAAAAATACGGTATCGACTTTGCCTTAAAGAAAGACAGCACCGAAACGCCGCCCCGTTATCTCGTCTTTTTCAAGGGGCGGGACGCGGACGCTCTGACCGCAGCCTTTAAGGAGTTTTCCGCAAAGAAGCTGACACAGGAGCAAAAGCCCTCTATCCGAAAGGCACTTGCCACATTCCGGGAAGCAGCAAAGCAGCTTAACGCGAACCGTCAAAAGACAAAACACAAGGACAGGGAGGTGTCGCTATGAAGCCGAATATCAAGAAGCTGCTTATCCTAAACGCCCCCTATCTGCTCTTTGTGTATCTCTTTGATAAAGTCGGACAGGCGGTGCGGCTCTCTCCGGGGGCTGACCTCTCCGGCAAGCTGCTTTCCATTGGCAGCGGCTTTTCTGCCGCCTTTTCAAATGCCCTGCCGAGTTTTGCCCCTATGGATTTGCTTATCGGCATTGTCGGGGCTGTCGTTATCCGGCTTGCGGTCTATGTGAAAGGCAAGAACGCAAAGAAATACCGTAAGGGCATGGAGTACGGCTCTGCACGTTGGGGCAACGCCGAGGATATAAAGCCGTATATCGACCCCATTTTTGAAAATAACGTGCTGCTGACGCAGACCGAACGGCTGATGATGTCAAGCCGCCCGAAGCACCCGAAATATGCACGAAACAAAAATGTACTTGTAATCGGCGGCTCCGGCAGCGGCAAAACGAGGTTTTTTGTAAAGCCAAACTTAATGCAAATGCACAGCAGCTATGTAGTCACTGACCCGAAAGGAACGGTTTTAATCGAGTGCGGGAAGCTCTTGCAGCGGGGCGGGTACAAAATCAAAGTGCTAAACACCATCAATTTCAAGAAATCCATGCGGTACAATCCCTTTGCCTATCTGCGCAGCGAAAAGGATATTTTGAAACTGGTAAATACCATTATCGCCAACACCAAAGGCGACGGGGAAAAATCCGGCGAGGATTTTTGGGTGAAATCGGAACGGCTTTTTTACTGCGCCCTTATCGGCTACATCTGGTACGAAGCCCCGGAGAATGAGAAAAACTTTACGACGCTACTTGAAATGATAAATGCGTCGGAAGCCCGCGAGGACGACCCGGAATTTCAATCCCCCGTTGACCTCATGTTTGAACGCTTGGAGGAAAAAGACCCGGAACATTTTGCGGTGCGCCAGTACAAGAAGTTTTTGCTGTCTGCCGGAAAAACAAGAAGCTCTATCCTCATTTCCTGCGGTGCGCGTCTTGCCCCCTTTGACATTCGGGAGCTGCGCGAGCTGATGGAAACCGACGAAATGGAGCTTGACACCTTAGGCGACCGAAAGACCGCGCTTTTTGTTATTATCTCCGACACCGACGACACCTTTAACTTTGTTGTATCAATCCTTTACACACAGCTTTTCAATCTGCTTTGTGACAAGGCAGATGATGTGTACGGCGGGCGGCTGCCTGTTCATGTGCGCTGTCTGCTTGACGAGTTTGCAAATATCGGGCAGATACCGAAGTTTGAAAAACTCATTGCCACGATAAGGAGCCGCGAAATCTCCGCGTCCATCATCTTGCAGAGCCAGTCGCAGCTAAAGGCTATCTACAAGGACAACGCCGATACCATTGTCGGCAACTGCGATACGACCCTGTTCTTAGGCGGCAAGGAGAAAACGACCCTTAAAGAAATGTCGGAAATCTTGGGGAAAGAAACCATTGACAGCTTCAACACTTCCGAAACAAGAGGACGGGAGCTTTCCCACGGGCTGAACTATCAGAAATTAGGCAAGCAGCTTATGAGCGAAGATGAAATTGCGGTCATGGACGGCGGGAAATGTATCTTGCAGCTACGCGGGGTGCGCCCGTTCTTCTCCGAAAAATATGATATTACCAAACACCCGAAGTACAAGTACCTTTCCGACTTTGACAAGGAAAATGCCTTTGACATGGAAAAGCACTTGCGCCGCCGTCCTGCAATCGTGAAGCCGGACGAGGTATTTGACTACTACGAAGTTGACGAAGCAGATTTGCAGGAGGATACAGAATGAATAAGCGTATCAGAAAGAAAAAGGCAAAACAGCAGCTAATCCGAGCTATCAGCGGGCTTGTGGAAGCAGCCGAGGAAATGCAGCGGGAACAGGAACGCAGGACAAGACAGGCGGGTATTTCCTATATCAAGTATATCGAAGCTGTCCGGGAACGGCAGTACGGCATTATGCCTGTCTACACACCACTTTTTGAAAAGGAGGGAGCTTAAAGTAAAAATAATAAACACGGGCTACATGGTACGCGCCCCTACTCCTTGCGCGTATCGCGGCAGGAAGCCGCACCCTTACAACTGAATACCGCCGCGCCGCAGCAACAAACGCAGCGCGGGGACTTATGACCGCGGCAGTTATCGAAAACTGACCGCCGTTTTTTATGCCCTTTTTCGGGCAGCCGCAAAGCGGCAGAAAGGAGTTTTATTATGGCATTTTTCAACAGCGCAGTAGGAGTTTTGCAGACACTCGTTATCGCTCTCGGAGCAGGTCTTGGCATTTGGGGCGTTATCAACCTCTTGGAGGGCTACGGAAACGACAATCCGGGCGCGAAAAGCCAGGGCATGAAGCAGCTCATGGCGGGCGGCGGCGTTGCCCTTATCGGCGGCACCCTCGTACCTCTGCTTGCCGGACTGTTCGGTTAAGCGGCGGGGTTAGCCTATGCAGAGCATACTTGACGCGATTAACGAATGGATAAAGGAAATCCTCATTGGAGCCATTAACGGTAATCTGTCAACTATGTTCGGGGACGTAAACGAAAAAGTCGGAACTATCGCCGCAGAGGTAGGACAAACCCCGCAGGGGTGGAACGCAGGCATATTTTCCATGATACAGAGCTTGTCGGAAAATGTGATTGTACCCATTGCGGGGCTTGTTATTACCTACGTTCTATGCGTGGAGCTTATCAGCATGGTAACGGAAAAGAACAATATGCACGATATTGACACGTTCATGTTCTTTAAGTGGTTTTTCAAGGCGTGGGTAGCGGTGTATCTCGTTACCCACACCTTTACTATCACTATGGCGGTGTTCGATATGGCGCAGCACGTTGTTTCCGGCGCGGCGGGCGTGATCGGCGGCGATACGAATATCGACGTTGACGCCGCCCTCTCGTCCATGCAAGCCGGACTTGACGCTATGGAAATCCCCGAACTGTTACTGCTCGTTATGGAAACAAGCCTTGTGAGCCTTTGCATGAAAATCATGTCGGTGCTTATCACGGTTATCCTGTACGGCAGAATGATAGAAATTTACCTTTACTGTTCGGTATCGCCTATCCCGTTTGCAACTATGACCAACAGAGAGTGGGGGCAGATAGGCAACAACTACTTAAAAGCCCTGTTCGCCCTCGGTTTTCAAGGCTTCCTCATAATGATATGCGTCGGCATTTATGCGGTTTTGGTTGGCAGCATGATTGTAGCGGACAACCTGCACAGCGCGATTTTCTCCCTTGCAGCCTACACCGTGATTTTGTGCTTCTCCCTATTCAAAACAGGCACACTTGCGAAGTCAATCTTTAACGCCCATTAAAGACCGAAAGGAGGTTTTCACTTGGCGTATGTACCCGTACCCAAAGACTTATCAAAAATCAAAACAAAAGTCGCTTTTAATCTGACAAAGCGGCAGATTATATGTTTTGCGGCAGCCCTCGCTATGGGACTACCGCTTTTCTTTTTGCTCAAAGACAGCGCGGGAACAAGCATGGCGGCATTTGCAATGATTGTCGTTATGCTTCCCTGCTTCCTCTTGGCAATGTATGAAAAACACGGGCAGCCCCTTGAAGTCGTGATAAAGAACGTCATTCAGACAAAGTTTATCCGACCAAAGGAACGCCCCTATCAGACGGAAAATTTTTATGCCGTCATAGAAAAACAACGAAAACTGGAAAAGGAGGTATCGGCTATTGTCAATGGCAGAACGAAAAACCATGACCCGCGCGGTAAAAAATCCCGTGAAGCGTAAGCTGACCCGCGCAGAAAAGAAAGAAATCGCCGCCGTGATACAGGCGGCAAAGGGCGACGGGAAGCCCCACACCGCGCAGCAGACCATTCCCTACTTGCAGATGTACCCGGACGGGATTTGCAGGGTAACGGAAAAGAAATACAGTAAAAGCCTTGTCTTTGAAGATATTAACTATCAGCTTGCACAGGCAGATGATAAGACCGCCATTTTTGAAAACTGGTGCGATTTTCTCAACTACTTTGACGCTTCCGTTTCGGTGCAGCTCTCTTTCATCAATCAGGGCGCAAGAAAGGAAAAGGCACAGGCGGCTATCGAAATTCCGGCACAGGACGACGCTTTTAACTCTATCCGCAGGGAGTACGCGGATATGCTGAAAAATCAGCTTGAAAAAGGCAACAACGGACTGGAAAAGTGCAAGTACATTACCTTTTCCATTGAAGCGGACAATCTTGCGGCGGCAAAAGCCCGCCTTTCCCGTATCGAAACCGATGTACTGAATAATTTTAAGGTGCTTGGTGTAACCGCCCGCCCCATGAACGGACAGGAACGCTTGAACGTCCTGCATGGGATTTTCCACCCGGAGGGCGAGCCGTTCCGCTTCTCTTGGGACTGGCTTGTGCCGTCGGGGCTTTCTACAAAGGACTTTATCGCCCCGTCCTCGTTCCGTTTTGGCGACGGGCGCACGTTCCGCATGGGGCGAAAACTTGGTGCGGTATCGTTCCTTGAAATCCTTGCGCCGGAGCTGAATGACCGTATGCTTTCGGACATTCTCGACCTTGAAAACGGGATAATCGTCAATCTGCATATCCGCAGTATCGACCAGAGCGAAGCAATCAAGACTATCAAGCGCAAGATAACCGACCTCGACAAGATGAAGATTGAGGAACAGAAAAAAGCGGTACGCAGCGGGTATGACATGGATATAATTCCGTCCGACCTTGCTACTTTCGGCAGCGAAGCAAAAAATCTGTTGCAGGATTTACAGAGCCGCAACGAGCGAATGTTTCTGCTGACGTTCCTTGTGGTAAACATGGCAGACACAAAACGGAAACTAGATAATGACGTATTTGCTACGGCGGGCTTTGCACAGAAAAACAACTGCGCTCTGACCCGCCTTGACTATTTGCAGGAAGCGGGCTTTATGTCCTCTATCCCGCTTGGGGAGAACCTTATCCCCATTCAAAGAGGACTTACCACATCAAGCACCGCTATTTTTATCCCGTTCATCACGCAGGAGCTTTTTCAGCGGGGCGCAGCCCTTTACTACGGCTTAAATGCGCTGTCAAATAACATGATACTCTGCGACCGCAAGCAACTGAAAAACCCAAACGGGCTTATTCTTGGAACACCGGGAAGCGGTAAATCCTTTGCGGCAAAGCGGGAAATGACAAACGCTTTTCTCATTACTGACGACGATATTATCATCTGCGACCCCGAAGCCGAGTATTTCTCCCTTGTGCAGCGTTTGGGCGGGCAAGTGATACGCCTGTCGCCAACAGGAAAAGGTATGGACGGCAAGCCCCAGTATGTGAACCCCATGGATATTAACCTCAACTACTCCGAGGACGACAACCCGCTTGCCTTGAAATCCGACTTTATCCTTTCCCTCTGCGAGCTTGTTATCGGCGGCAAAGAGGGCTTGCAGCCCGTGGAAAAGACCGTCATTGACCGCGCCGTTAGGAATGTGTACCGACCTTTCCTTGCAGACCCCGACCCGGCAAAAATGCCGATTTTGGGCGACCTTTACAACGAGCTTTTGAAGCAGCCGGAGCCGGAAGCTGCCCGCATTGCGGCGGCATTGGAGCTTTATGTTTCCGGCTCTCTGAACGTCTTTAACCACCGTACCAATGTAGAACTGAATAACCGTCTTGTCTGCTTTGATATTAAGCAGCTTGGAAAGCAGCTCAAAAAGTTAGGTATGCTCATTGTGCAAGACCAGGTGTGGAACCGCGTGACCGTCAACCGCGCCGAAAAAAAGGCAACCCGTTACTACATGGACGAGTTTCATTTGCTGCTCAAAGAGGAACAGACCGCAGCTTACAGCGTGGAGATTTGGAAGCGTTTTCGGAAATGGGGCGGCATACCGACCGCTATCACGCAGAACGTCAAAGACCTTTTGAGCAGCCGCGAAGTCGAGAATATTTTTGAAAACTCTGATTTTGTCCTCATGCTCAATCAGGCACAGGGCGACCGGGCTATCCTTGCAAAGCAGCTTAACATCTCCCCGCAGCAGATGAAGTATGTAACCCACACCGAAGCGGGCGAGGGGCTTATCTTTTACGGAAACGTGGTGCTGCCGTTCATTGACCGTTTCCCGACGGACACCGAGCTTTACCGTCTGCTTACGACAAAGCCGGAGGAAATGAGCAAAGCATGAAAATGGACGTAATCATCAACCGTGACGCCCTCTATGCCCTGCGGGAGCTTCCGAGTGAAAGCGTGAATTGCTGCGTCACAAGCCCGCCTTACTATGGACTAAGGGACTACGGGCTTGACGCGCAGATTGGACGGGAGGACACGCCGGAGCAGTATATCGGGCGGCTTGTAGAAGTATTCCGGGAGCTGCGCCGGGTACTCAAAGACGACGGGACATTTTGGCTGAATATCGCGGACACATACTGCGGCAGCGGCATGAAAGCGGGCTGCAAGCAAAAGGATTTAATCGGTATTCCGTGGCTTTTAGCCTTTGCCCTGCGCTCTGACGGGTGGTATTTACGCAGCGATATTATCTGGCTGAAAGAAAACCCCATGCCGGAGAGCTGCCGCGACCGACCGAGCCGCTGCTATGAGCATATCTTTTTACTGACGAAATCAAAGAAATACTACTATGACGCTGCCGCCATTGCGGAGCCGATCGCGCCGGGAACGGCTGCGCGGTACCGACAGGGACGCGGCGCAGGACACAAATACGCCGAGGAAGTACCGGGACAGGGCAAGGTGCAGGGTATCAATCAGCCCCGCAGCGGCGGCTATTATGACGACGCTCTTATACCGACCACAAGGAACAAGCGGGACGTTTGGCTTATCAATACCGTACCGTATAAGGGCGGGCATTTTGCCGCCTATCCCCCGAAGCTCGCGGAAACGTGCATACTGGCGGGCTGTCCGGCAGGCGGCGTTGTCCTTGACCCGTTTTTTGGAAGCGGCACCACCGGGCTTGCAGCGAAAAGCCTTGACCGCCGCTATATCGGCATTGAACTGAACGCCGAGTATTGCGCCCTTGCAGGGGCGCGGATTGGAGGTGGTAACACTTGAAAGACCCATTAAAGCCCCGTGATAAAATCACGCAGAAAATGACCCGCGACGGGGCTATCGCAGAAAATCAGACCACGGGAGACACGGAACGTATCAGCAAGCGGACGCAGGACGCGGATTTTCAGAAATCCCCGGAGCAACAGGCAGCACAGCTACAAGGTGCAGCTTCCCCGACTTCTCCCTTGCCCCATGTGCCGGGAGCTGCCCCCAAAGCGGACACAGGCAAAACGGAGCGCGTCATGGAGCATATCGAAGCCGCCCATACCCGCAAAGCGTCTAAAAAAGCGGTACGAAAGGCACAGGCGGAAGCTACCGCCGGGACGAAATCTTCCCGGCTGCAATTTACCGACGAGGAACGCGCTGCCCCGGAGCTTGAAAAGTATATCAAGAAATCCGACAAAGCCGCCGACCGCTTGGATAAGGCAAAGGCAGCTATCCCCAAAGAAAAGAAACTGGTAAAAGAGCGCACCTTTGACGAAACCACCGGGAAAGGCAAGACCCGCCTGCACTTTGAGGAAAAGGACAAGCCGCCCGGATTTAAGGAGAAGCACAACCCGCTATCCCGCCCCACACAGGAAGCCGGGATTTTGGTACATAACAAAATCCATTCTGTCGAAAAGGATAATTCCGGCGTGGAGGGCGCACACAAGAGCGAGGAAGCCGCAGAACGGGGATTGAAGTACGGGGCGCGGAAAATCAAGCAGGGCTACCGCAACCATAAGCTGAAACCCTACCGGGAAGCGGCAAAGGCTGAAAAAGCTGCTTTCAAGGCAAACGTGGATTTTCAGTATCATAAGACCCTGCATGATAACCCACAGCTTACCTCTAACCCTATTTCCCGTTTTTGGCAGAAACAGCAGATTAAAAAGCAGTATGCAAAGGAAGCCCGCAATACTGCAAAGGGTATCAAGGGCGCAGCGGAACGCACCCTCAAAGCGGCAGCCAAAGCCGCCGAGAAAACGAAGCAGACAGCGGCGTTTGTGGCAAGACACCCGGCGGGCGTGGCAATCGCTGTCGGGGCGCTGCTACTTTTCATTATGCTTCTGTCCGGGCTGTCCTCTTGTGGTGCAATGTTTTCCGGCACGTTAAACGGCGTGCTTGGAACGTCTTATACCTCCGAGGACAGCGACCTTGTGGAAGTGGAAAATGCCTATGCCGGACTGGAAAGCGGGCTGCAAAACGAGATTGACGCTATCGAAAGCACCCACCCCGGCTATGACGAGTACCGCTATGACCTTGCAAATATCGGGCATAACCCCCACGAATTAGCGTCCTATCTGACCGCAAAATACCAAAGCTACACCCGCGCCGAGGTACAGAGCGAATTACAACGGATTTTCAATCAGCAATACAAGCTGACGCTGACCGAGGAAGTGGAAATACGCTACCGGGAGGAAGAACGCACCGACACATGGACAGACGAGGACGGCAACGAGCATACGGACACCTATACGGTACAAGTGCCTTATGAGTATTACATCTTAAACGTCAAGATGACGAACACCCCGCTATCCACCATTGCGGAAAATAATCTGCCCCCGGAACAACTGGAAATGTACCGGGTGTACTTGCAGACAAGCGGGAACAAGCCCCTTATCTTTGGCGGCGGCTCTCCCGACACTTCCGCGTCCGAGGATTTAAGCGGCGTGGACTTTGTAAACGGAACGCGCCCCGGTAATACCGCTATCGTTGACCTTGCAAAGCAGCAAGTCGGAAATGTGGGCGGCTATCCGTATTGGAGCTGGTACGGCTTCAACTCCCGCGTGGAATGGTGCGCCTGTTTCGTGTCCTGGTGCTACGGGCAAATGGGACTTTCCGAGCCGCGCTTTGCCGCCTGCCAGTCGCAGGGTATTCCGTGGTTTACCTCTCACGGGCAATGGGGCGCGCGGGGCTATGAGAACATTGCCCCCGGTGACGCTATCTTTTTTGACTGGGATTTAGACGGAAGCGCAGACCATGTAGGGCTTGTTATCGGCAGGGACGCAAACCGCGTTTATACCGTGGAGGGCAATTCCGGCGACGCCTGCAAGATTAAGAGCTATCCCCTTGACTATGCCTGTATCAAAGGGTACGGGCTGATGAACTGGAACTGACACATTTTTGAAAATCGAAAGGAGAAAAAATTTATGGCAATGAGTAAAATCGAAAGAATTGAAAAGGAAATCCAAAAGACCCGTGAGAAAATCACGGAGTATCAGAACAAGCTGCGCGGACTGGAAGCACAGAAAACCGAAGCGGAAAACCTTGAAATCGTGCAGCTTGTACGCGCTATGCGTCTGACCCCGCAGGAGCTTACCGCTATGCTCTCCGGCAACGGTATTCCGGGCATTGCCCCTATGCCCACAGACTATGACGAACAGGAGGACAATGCAGATGAAGAATAAAATCCTTGCAAGCATTACCGCACTTTGTGCCGCCCTTGTCCTTGTGGGCGGCTTTTCCGTTACTGCCTACGCGCAGACCCCGACAGAGGAAACCGATGACAGCGGCGTAATCGTGGAAACCGAACCGCAGCCCCTTACCCCGGAGGGCAACATGACCCTTGTGGACGACATCGACGGGGACGCTGCCGAGGATAAGCAGTTTATCGTCGTGAAAAGCAAAGGCGGCAACTATTTTTACATCATCGTTGACCGGGCAGCCGAGGGCGAAAATTCTGTCCACTTCCTAAATCAAGTAGACGAAAGCGACCTTATGGCGATTATCGGGGAGGAACAGACCGAGCAGTCCCCGGCTGTCTGCAACTGTACCGAGAAATGCAAGGCGGGCGAAGTAAACACCGCCTGCCCCGTCTGCTCTGTCAACATGGATAGCTGCACAGGCAAGGAAACCGCACCGGAAGAACCCGCCGAGCAGGAGCAGCCCCAAAACGGCATGGGCGGGCTTTTGATTTTCCTTGTCGTGGGCTTGCTTGGCGGCGGCGCAGCCCTCTACTACGTTAAGTTTGTGAAACCAAAACAGAGCGTGAAAGGCGGCACCGACCTTGACGAGTTTGATTTTGACGAATACGACGAGGACGAGCCGGAGGAAGAAACTGACAGCGCAGACACCGAACAGGAGGACGAGGAAGAATGAAACTTGTGATTTGTGAGAAACCCAGCGTCGGGGCGGCGGTTGCCGCCGCCCTTGGCGTTACGGGCAAGAAAGACGGATATATCGAGGGGAACGGTTATGTTATCTCTTGGTGTATCGGGCATTTGGTACAGCTTTCCGAAGCTGCCGCCTATGGAGAACAGTACAGGAAATGGAGCTATGACAGCTTACCTATTCTGCCGCAGGAATGGCAGTACACCGTAGCTGCCGACAAGGGAAAACAATTCAAAATCTTAAAAGACCTCATGCACCGCGCCGACGTTTCGGAAGTCGTGAACGCCTGCGACGCAGGACGCGAGGGCGAGTTGATTTTCCGCTTTGTCTATCATCAAGCGGGCTGCAAGAAGCCCTTTACCCGTCTTTGGATTTCCTCTATGGAAACGGACGCAATCAAAAGCGGCTTTGACAATCTGAAGGACGGGCGCAGGTATGACGCTCTCTATCATTCCGCACTATGCAGGGCAAAGGCTGACTGGCTTATCGGCATTAACGCGACCCGCCTTTTCTCCTGCCTGTATGGAAAAACCTTGAACGTGGGGCGCGTTCAGACCCCAACCCTAAAAATGCTTGTAGACCGGGACGCTGCCATTATGAACTTCAAGAAAGAAACCTACTACCATGTGCGCCTTATGCTCCCCGGCGCAGAAGCGGCAAGCGCGAAGATCTGCGCCGCTGATGAAGCGGGCAAACTGAAAGCGGCCTGCGAAGCGTCGGCGGCTGTCTGCACTTCCTTGACCCGTGAAAAGAAAACCATTGCCCCACCGAAGCTCTTTGACCTTACCAGTTTACAGCGGGAAGCAAACCGTATCTACGGGTACACAGCGAAGCAGACCCTTGACCTTGCACAGACCCTTTACGAAAAGAAGCTCTTGACCTATCCGAGAACGGACAGCAACTATCTGACCGACGACATGGGCGACACAGCGGCGGGTATCGTATCGCTGCTTTGCGGCAAGCTGCCTTTTATGGCGGGCGTCTCCTTTACGCCGGAAGTTTCCCGCGTTCTGAACAGCAAAAAAGTATCAGACCACCACGCCATTATCCCCACTATGGAAATTGCAAAAACTGACCTTACTACGCTGCCGGAAAGTGAAAGAAATATCCTTATCCTTACCGGGGCGCGTCTACTCATGGCGACCGCAGAGCCGCACGTTTACGAAGCGGTAACGGCGGTATTCTCCTGCGCCGACCATGAATTTACGGCAAGGGGCAAGACGGTAATCGCTGCCGGGTGGAAAAACATTGAACGGCTTTACCGGGCTACCCTCAAAAAGAAGCCCGACAGCGACGACGAGGAAAACGAACTTGCGTTAGATGTGCCGGATTATACCGAGGGGCAGACCTTTGAAAATCCTGCCGCAGCGGTTACGGAGCATGACACCACGCCACCGAAGCCCCACAACGAAGCAAGCCTGTTGTCTGCTATGGAACGCGCCGGAAATGAGGACACCGACCCGGATGCAGAACGTCGGGGACTTGGTACGCCCGCTACCCGCGCCGCCGTCATTGAAAAGTTAGTAAAAGGCGGCTTTATCGAGCGCAAGGGCAAGCAGCTACTTCCTACCAAAGACGGTACAAACCTTGTCTGCGTTCTGCCGGACAGCTTAACTTCTCCGCAGCTTACGGCTGCATGGGAAAACAATCTGACGCAGATTGCAAAGGGCAACGCCGACCCTGCCGCTTTCATGCAGGGAATTGAAGCAATGGCACAGGAGCTTGTGAAAACCTACGCTTCCGTGTTGGGCGAGAAACAGGAGCTTTTCAAGGCAGAGAAAACAGAGCTTGGGAAGTGTCCCCGCTGTAAATCCCCAGTCTATGAGGGGAAGAAAAACTACTACTGTTCCAACAAAGAGTGTAGCTTTACCATGTGGAAAAATGACCGTTTCTTTGAGGAACGGAAAACCGTCTTTACCCGGTCGATTGCCGCAGCACTTCTTAAATCCGGCAAGGCAACAGTTAAAAAACTGTACTCTCCGAAAACGGGCAAAACCTACGACGGAACGGTACTTTTAGCCGACACGGGCGGTAAATATGTGAATTACAAAGTAACCATTTCAAAGGACAAACAACTTGAATAGCAAGCATAGGAAGCGGGTACCCACTTCCGTAAAATCCCTGCCACTCTTACCGAGCTTGGCGGGGATTTTGCTTGTTGGGAAGTTTCCCAAACCCTCTAAAAATCCTCAAAAATCTTTGGCAGAAATGCGGGCGCACCGTAGTAGGACTATGTAACCACAAACGCAGCGTCCGCGCTGCCATACGCGAAAGGAGGTTTTACACATGGCAAGTTTGCGCGACAGCGTAAAGGACTATCAAGAGGAACTTAGGGACGGTATTGCATGGGTAGCATTTTGGAAAGAGGGACGTTCATGGAACGCCGAGCTGTTTCATCTTGAAGTGGACGGTACTTTAGAACCGTTTGACAGGAGCCGGTTAGAGGAAATCAAAGCGGCTGACCCCGCCGCCGTTATTCTAAACGGCTACTACTGCGGGCATTTAGGCGAGGATATGAGCCTTGACGAGCTGACCGCCGGAGTGCGCTATCACTATGAAAACGGCAGGAATGACCTTGACGGTTTTATCGGGGCGCATGACGACAGGCTTCCCCCGGAGGTTATCGAGGAAGCAAGAGCCGCCGCCCATGCAGCGGGGCTTCCCTTTTCCGAAAAGCCATACCGGGACGGGGAATATTTTGACCCTTATGTATTTGACGGGAGCATGAGTATTGAGGACTACGAACTTATGCACCGCATGATTGAAAAAGAAAGGAGCGAGCAAATGGACGAATGGAAAACAGGTTATTCCTCATACGACCATGACAGACTGGAAGCCGCCGACAAGATGAAGATTGAGCGCGGTATCTATTTTGACACGAAAGGCGCGGATATTTCCCCGCTGACCGCCTTACCCCTTGCCGAGCTTATGAAGCTGCGGGAGGAAAGCGCGGCTACGGAGCAGACCGTATTTGAAAATCTGAAAGTACAGGCTGCCGCCTGGGAGGAACAGGCAGGAAAGACCCTGCTATTTGACAAGGCGATTGAGTATGCGAGAATACCCGAAGTGAAGCATACGGCGAACAAGTGGCAGGACGAGGACAACGACCGCCACACCATCAGCAACCGGGTATATAAAATGAGCTACCATGTTTACGAAAATACCCGTTACGACAAGGCAGCACAGAAGTCTATCCCGTATTCCTATACGCTGTCTTGGAACGTCTACACCAACAGCCCCCACGGATACGGACAGACGAAAATCGCCGGACAGGACAGAAAGGTATTTGCTGACCGGGCAGCTATGGAAAAATATCTGAATGGGCGTATCAAGGCGTATGAAAAGCTCTTTACAGAAATATCCCCGCCTATCCCGCCGGAGTATGCGGAGCCGTTCAAGGTAAACGGGCAGCTCTTACCGGGCTACACCATAGAGGGCGAAGAAATCAAGCAGCCCGCCGCCAACATTCCCGCCGCTGCACTGAGAACCGAGCCGGGACAGGAAACGGAACAGTTTGCAATCCTGATTGACAGCCGCACCCGCTTTGAAACGGGAGAACCGGGCGGCTACTGGCTTTCCATGCCCGCCACAAAGGAAGAACTTCACAAAGCTATGCAAAGCGTCGGCATTACCGCAGACAACCCGCAGGAATTTTTCATTCACGGCTACTCTGACCGAGAGGACAGACACATTGCCCTACCTTATGACATGGTATGCGCGGCACAGGTGGACGAGCTGAATTTCCTTGCGGCACGACTGGAAACTCTTGACGCTTCCGGGATTGCCGCGCTGAACGCCGCCACACAGCGAAAGAACGGTTTTGAGAATATCGGGCAGCTCATTGACTTTACCTATAACGAGGACTTTTTCGTGCATATCCCCGAAGTACATAATCCCCGCGAATTAGGCGACTACTATCTGAATAAATCCGGCATGGTACAAATGCCCGCTGAATGGAAAAACAGCATTGACCCTATCGCCTTTGGACGAAACGCCGCAGCACAGGAAAAAGGCAGTTTTACCGAGTACGGCTATCTTGTAGAAAGCGGTGACGCATGGGAGAAACACTTTGAGGGGCGGGACGTGCCGGAGGACTACCGCATTATGAGCTACCCGCAGCCGACCGCAGAACTGGACGCAGCCCCGGCAGCACAAGCGGCTGTTCCCGAAGCAACGTCGCAGGAGCCACGCCCGGTTATCCCCATTGTCTTAACTTCCGAGAAACCCGCCGAAAAGCTCAAAGAAATAACTGACCGCTTGGAGCAGGGTATTACGGAGCTGTTCGACAGCGAGCGTTACAAGGAATATCTGCGCGTCATGTCAAAGTTTCATAATTACAGCTTTAACAATACGCTGCTGATCACCATGCAGAAGCCCGACGCTTCTCTTATCGCCGGATTTAACGCATGGAAAAATAACTTTGGGCGAAATGTGATGAAAGGACAAAAGGGTATCAAAATCCTTGCACCGTCGCCCTTTAAGATTAAAAAAGAAATGGAGAAAATCGACCCGCAGACACAGAAAGTCATTATCGGTAAGGACGGAAAGCCCGTAACCGAAGAAAAGGAAATCACAATCCCCGCCTTTAAGGTGGTATCTGTCTTTGATGTATCGCAGACCGAGGGCAAGGAAATCCCCGACATTGCCGTAAATATGCTGACCGGAGATGTGGAGCATTACAAGGACGTTTTCGCTGCCCTTGAAAAGACTTCCCCTGTTCCCGTTGCTTTTGAGAAAATCGAGGGCGGCGCACACGGGTACTACCACTTGGAGGACAAGCGTATTGCCCTTGATGAGGGCATGAGTGAGCTGCAAACCTTAAAAACCCTTATCCATGAAATCGCCCATGCGAAGCTGCACGACATTGACCTAAACGCCCCTTTGGAGGACTTGGAGAACAGACCCGACCGCCGCACCCGTGAGGTACAGGCAGAAAGTATCGCCTATACCGTGTGCCAGCATTACGGGCTTGATACTTCTGACTATTCCTTTGGGTACGTTGCTGGGTGGAGTGCCGGACGGGAGCTTGCCGAACTGAAAAGCTCTCTTGAAACAATCCGCAGCACCGCAGCGGAAATCATCAACAGCATTGATGAACATATCGCAGAGCTGCAAAAGGCACAGGAACAGGCGCAGACTTCCGAGGTACAGGAAATCGGGCAAGACGCACCACCGCAGGAGCAGCCGGAAATCCCCGTACCCAACGCCACTATCAGCATAAAAGAAATGCAGGACTACGGCTATTCTTGGGACGGTATGTTTCCGCTGCAACAGGAAGCCGCCGAGCGTTTGTTTACACAGGACGGTATCGAGGTTTTCCGTATCTATGAGGACGGCACCGAGGGAGCCGTTACCAGTCTGACCGATTTACAGGAACACGCAGAAAAAGGCGGCTTGTTCGGTGTAGAAAAGGAAACTTGGGAAGCCCTGCATGAATACAACGCCATGAAGCAGCAGATACGGGAAAGTGAGCCGACAAAGGAAGCTCTTTTACTCTATGGCAAAGAGGACAGCTACGGGATTTATCAGTTAGCCCGCGGCGACGCCACAAGGGACTTGCGCTTTGAGCCTTACGACCGCCTGCAGGCGACGGGACACACCGTTGACCGGGCAAATTATGAACTTATCTATACCGCGCCCCTTGAACATGGAACTTCCCTCGAAGATATTTATACCCGTTTCAATATCGACCACCCGAAAGATTTTAAGGGACACAGCCTTTCCGTTTCTGACATTGTGGTGCTTCATCAGAACGGCGGGAACACCGCCCACTATGTAGACAGTATCGGTTTTCAGAATGTGCCGGAGTTTTTACAGGAGAAGCAGCCGCAGCTTATCCCCGACGAGCATTTGACCGGGGAACAGATTAAAACGCCGCGCGGCAGTTTTTATGTATCGGATATGAGTGTTGAACAGATGAAAGAAGCCGGGTATGGACTTCATCATCAATCCGACGACGGGAAATATCTGATTATGGGAAACGGTACGCGGGCGTTTGCCGTTGCCGCCGAGCAGCCGGAAAAAGCTAACCCGTTAAAACATATCGAGGACACAATCGAGCAGAACGACAACAGCTTTGACGGTATCATCAACAACACCCCTACTGTTGACGAACTGGAAGCAAAGGTAAAAGCCGGGGAACAGATTTCCCTTGTTGACCTTGCGGAAGCGATTAAGGCAGACAAAGAACGCGGCAAAGAGAAGCCCTCTATCCGGGCGCAGCTTAAAGCCGATAAAGAACGGGCGGGGAAAAAGAAGAACGCAAAGCAGAAGTCGCAGGACTTGGAAAGGAGCTGACGCATGAGCAAATTAAATAAATTTGAAGATGTAGACGTGTTCGCTTCCCTCAATGAGATTATGAAGCAGAACACAGGCTTTTTTCAAAGCGATTTTGATATTGACAGGGAGATTATCGCAAAAGCGGCGGCAAGTGCGAGGAAAGAGGATAAGACCCTCTTATGGTTTTGCCGACCGTCTGGGACGCATTGCTTTCGGGAGCGCGACGTGTTCCTAAAGGACACCGCGCCCCATAACACATGGCGTTTCTACATGGAGCAGACAAGCGACCGTATTCTTGCCTATGCAATCGAGCTGACAGACAGGGAGCATGGAAAAATCAAGGGCAATCTGTATGAGCTTGACTATTCCCGCCATTATGAGCGCGTCAAAGAAAAAGGGCTGCCCGCCGATACGGTAAAGCTGATTTATGAGCGCGGGGAGCAGATGATACCCGCCGGACAGTATTTCAACGGAAGCCCAGACCCGCAGCTTGGGAAGTTTGAACGCTTTGAAGCCATACCCAACGACCCGGACGCTCTTAAATGGCTCTTACGGGAGGAACACCGCAACAGGGAGCAGCTTCCACCGGGAGATTTTAAGGCCCATATCGCCGCATTGCATGACGGACTGATTGAAACGGAAGCGCGGCGCATTGTGCGGGAAATGAAGCGGCATGACACGCCGAACAGCCCGAACAAGACCCATTTCATGGTGGAGCTTTCCCCGGCGTTCATGCAGCTTGCGAACACAAAGGACATTGACCGCCTTTTCTCCATGCTGCCTTACAAGACCCTTTCCTTTTCCAAAATCGAGGGCAGACATGAGACGTATGCGCTGATTGACAAGGGAGAGAACCGGGACAAAGGGATTAAAAAGCCGCGCCCCTCTGTCCGGGCGCAGCTTACCGCAGATAAGAAAACAGCCGCCCCGAAAAAGGCAGCGGCAAAAAGAAAAAATCACGATTTGGAGGTATGAGCATGAATAGATTTACTGTTGAGGAAACAAACCTTTTGAGCATTTACCATGAGGGAAGCAAGGCGCAGCTTATAGAGAACATGACCGCTGCGCTGCCTTACATGGACGCGGGATTACGGGAGCTTGCAAAGCGCACCCTTTCCAAAGTAGGCGCGCTGACCGAAGCCGAGTACAGGGAGCTTGCCGTTTATCCTGCTGATGAAGTATGACCGGGATTAAGCGGCTGTCGCCGCGACAAAGCCGCAAGGTAAACACCCTTGTGAAAAATGAGTGCTGCAACTGCGAGAATGGCAACTGTATTTTACTGGACGACGGGGACACTTGCGTATGCCCGCAGCTCCTTTCCTATTCCCTGCTCTGTAAGTGGTTTCGGATTGCCGTACTTCCTCTTGATAAGCTGCTCTATGCGGAACTCTATCAGACCGAGGACAGAAAGAAATGTACCGTGTGCGGCGCGTTCTTTGCGTCCACCTCTAACAGCGTCAAATACTGCCCGGACTGTCGGAAGCGTGTCACTCGCAGACAGGCAGCCGAGCGCATGAGAAAAAAGCGTACTCTTGTTACGCAGTAGGGGCGAAAAAAGCCTTTGATTGCAGGGCTTTTCGGACACAAAAACAAAGAGGTAAAGGATTGATACCTTTACCCCTAAAATCGCGGTTCTACTGCGTAACATTTCAAAAGCTGCACCTATGAGAAAACGGGCGCGGTGGCCAACATATTGGCTGCCGCGTCCATTCTTTTTTTGCTCATTTATCCGCGCTCGGTTTCTTTTTCCCGTTCAGGCTGACGTTCCACTTTCAAAATACTGTCGATATTCTTCTTGATAACGTCGTATTCCTTGACCTGCTTTTTCAGCTTCCCATAGTCGGCATACAGGGCTTCTTTCTGCTCTTGAAGTGCTGCGTACTCTGCTTGCAGGGCGGCAAAGCTTGGGAGCTTGGAGATACCCGCCGCTTTTAGTGCTTTTGCCGCTGCTTCATAGAGAATTATATCGCTCTCATGGGCTGCCCGGTATTTCTCCTTATCCTTTGCCTTGCGGTATGCAGCATAGGCGGGCTTGGTCTTTTGATAGGTAGTGATATTCTTGATAAGCAGCGTCATATCTGTAAGACGCTTTTCAACCTCTTTCAAGCTGTCCGCTGCCTGTTCGCTTGCTGCGGTAACTTCCGCGATTTTCGCGGTCAGCTCTGCGTACTGTTCAATCTTATGTTCCGTCAAGAAATTCATGGTTTTCGCTGCCTGTTTCAGATTATGGATTTTCGCCCATTGCTCATAGCCCCGGCTTTCCTGCGCCTTGATACTGTTCTGAATATCAATGAGCAGACTAACGCCGCCGCGATCTGTGCGGGGAGCTTTCGCAGCGCGGGCGCGTTTGCCGCTTATCCGTTCGCTGATAGCTTCCTCTGTATAATCTGCGCCGAGGGTTTTAAGGCGGGTAAACCGTTCCTGTCCGGTAGCGCGGCAGGAAATGTATTTTCCCGGCTTTATTTCATAGCCCGCCGCCTGTAATTTGGATAGTAATTCCTCAAAACTTGATACTTGGGGAATGAGCGCGTCCACGGCAATTTTCAGCTTGCCTTTCCAACTGGTACCCGTTTTCTCTGCCTGGTACTCCGCATAGCTTTTCCCTTTGCTGCCCCTGCTTGGAACGACAACGGACAAGCCATGCTCCCGGCACAGCTTGTCGCTCATATTCCTTATGCCGTAATAGCTGCGCTTATTGGAATTGTACTTGTGGTAGTCAACAAAATTGACCGCGCAAAAAATGATGTGGTTATGGATATGCCCCTTGTCAATATGGGTAGTCAAAACATACTCATGTTGTCCTTTGGTTACTGCGTCGGCAAGCTGCCGCCCGATTTCATGGGCTTCTCTGTAATCGACTTCCCCTGGCTCAAAGGATTGTATCAGATGGTGGGCTAAATTGCTGCCCTTATCCAACGCCTGCGACAGAGTAAAACCAAACTCAATGTCTGCCGTTTCATAGGAGCAGCCAAAGGAGGACACAAGCATTTTTTCGTCGGTCTTTGCGGGATTTTGGATATAGTCAAGGGCTTTGTTTAGCGTTCCCTTAATAGGTTTAATCTTTGTAACCGCCATATTTCCGCAAGCACCCCCTTTATTTCTTCTATGTCCTCTTGGTAGACGCTGCCCGTACTGTTCACGCGCTTTGCAATCTGATTGACGTTGACGCCGATTTTCTGTATCTCCGCTGTCATAGCCTTTATGTCGGTGTGGTCTACTTGCAGGATATACCCGTCAATGGCAATCTTCCTAAGATACGCTGCCATATTTCGGGTTGGTATCAGTTTCATCTTTTCAAGAATTAAATCCCGTTCTGCTTCCGTTACTCTGAATTTGATTTGCACCGTTCTTTTTCGTCCGTCCATGCGTAAATGCTCCTTTCCATTCCGAGGGTTTGGGACACTTCCCAACAAGCAATTTTCAACCGATACGCCGTAGTGCGTGAGGGCGAAAATACGGAAGTGGGTACCCGCTTCCTATGCTTGCTATTCATCTTTTCGCTTTCTTCCACGATAAAGACGGGATTTTGCCAAACACACCCGCAGGAAAAGAAAAACGCTGCAATCCGCAAAGATTACAACGCTTTCTAAAATCCATATTCAGTTGTGCCGGACGTTCTCATTCGCCCTCTTTTTCGACTTCCGTTATCTCCTTTGCCGTAGCAGCAACAATACGCAAGCCCTTGTCGCTCATGCTGTCAAGCAGAGTATCAAGCTGCCGCCGCTGCGTGTCTTTTGTGTCCGGCTTCTCTAAAAGAAACTGGTCTACGGATATATCATAACGGAGCATAAGCTCAAAAAAGATTTGCAGACTGGGGTGCTGCCCGTTGTTCTCAATGTTCGCAAGGTAGCGAGGGGATATATACATTTCGTCGCTCACTTTCTTGCGGCTCTCTTTTCTTTCTGTCCGCGCTGCTTTTATTGCCTGCCCGAAAGCCTTGAAGTCATATTTTTCTACTGGTCTTTTTGCCATATTCATTCACCCAGCTACATTTTACTGTTCCCCTTTCTCTTTGGATATGTCTATACAATTCCTACTATGCACCAAAATAATTCATAATCAGACACTTGCTATTATTCGCCTGTCCGAGTATAATTATACTGATAACGTGTAAAGAAAGGACGGGTAAATTATGGAATATATGTCTGCGCCACAAGCAGCGGAAAAATGGGGAATTTCAGAAAGACGAGTACAGATATTATGCAACCAAAACCGTATACCCGGCGTTTCAAAACTGGGGTATATGTGGCTGATACCAAAGGACGCAGAAAAGCCAACTGACGCAAGATTTAAGAAAAGAAGTCCTAAGCCATTACAGGAGGAAACCGACCATGAATAAATACAAAATAATGATAGTTGACGACGAGCCGGATATATTGGAACTACTTGAAAAATCCCTTGCCATTGAGGGCTTCCAAAATATCACAAAGATAGATAACGGGCTTTCTGCGGTAAACTCATGCCGCACATTACAGCCTGATATGATTATCTTGGACGTTATGTTGCCGGGAATTGACGGGTATGAAGTCTGTAAACAGATTAGAGAGTTTTCTCATTGTCCTATCCTGTTTCTATCTTCAAAGAATGATGAACTGGATAAAATACTTGGCTTGGCAGTCGGCGGGGACGATTATGTAACAAAACCGTTTAGTCCGAAAGAGATAGCTTATCGTGTGAAAGCACAGTTGCGACGTACAGAATACAGGCAGCTTCCGACAAAGGCGCAACTCCTTAAAGTTGGTGCATTGAGCATTGACCCGGAGGGCTGCCGTGTGACAAAGGACGGAAAGGGAATTGAACTGACCGCCCGTGAGTTTGAAATACTGCACTACATGGCACAAAATATAGGACGGGTTATCAGCAAGGAAAGGCTATATGAAACCGTATGGGGTGAGGACGGCTTCGGTTGCGATAATACAATTATGGTACATATCCGACACTTGCGGGAAAAGATAGAAAGTAATCCCACTTCCCCGGAGTACATTATCACAATGAAAGGCTTGGGCTACAAGTTGGTAAAACCTTATGAAAAATAAATTGAAACACAAGCCCATTCTATATACAGCGGTTATATTAGCAATTCTATTTGTCATTCTGATTGTTTCTGCAATCGGTATGTTTTACTATGCTTTTTCTATCCCGGAGCCGGAGGGACTAAGCCTTGCGTCGTGGCCGCATACGTTTACTGACAATTTTTCCACTTGGATAGAGGAAAAAGACGGAAATATCGGCGTGGAGCAAATCGGTGTGGAACGCTTGGACGAATACGGCTTGTGGGTGCAAATCCTTGACGAAAACGGACAGGAAATATATGCACACAACAAACCGGAAAACTACCCGGACGGTTACAGTATGACGGAGCTTGTGGAGTTGACGGAAAGCGGCTATGAAAACGGAAATACCGTCTTTATCAGCAACGTTACCATATCGGACAGAACGCTTAACTACATTGTGGGCTTCCCTTATGCCATAGGAAAAACTATGCTTTACTATAACGGTGAGAATGTGGCGCGGCTGTCACCATTTACAAAAAGTGTAGTGTTCTTTTCCGCTTGCGTGGTTGTGCTTGTTGCCTTTGTTTATGCGTTTTGGCTGTCTCGGAAGCTGGCAACGATTATCAACGGCATTAAAAGTATAGCGGCAAATCAATATACACCACTGAAAGAAAGAGGCTTGTTTAGCGAGATTTACGGTTCTTTGAATGAGATGAATATGAAAATACGCCACAGCGAAAAGGTACAGCAGGAAACTGACCATGCCCGCAAAGAATGGATCGCGAACATCACTCATGACTTGAAAACGCCCCTTTCCCCGGTAAAGGGATATGCGGAGCTTCTTGCAGAGGGGCGCAGCCTTGATTTGCCGACGGTACAGGAATACGGGAAAATCGTATTGAAAAACGTCAATCACATGGAAAAGCTGATAAATGACTTGAAGCTGACCTATCAACTTGAAGCCGGAGCTTTCCCCTTTGCCCCGCAGGAAATCCGAATTGTGCGTTTTCTAAAAGAGTTGGTAATCGACATTGCAAATGACCCGGCGTTTTCAAAACGAACGATTGCGTTTGAAAGTAGTATGCAGGAAATGACGCTTGCAGTTGACCCCGATTTGCTGCGCCGCGCAGTCGGGAATATTGTTATCAATGCCCTTGTGCATAACCCTGTCGATACCAAAGTAAAGGTAACGGTCAATCTCATACCCGGAAACAAGATTGCTGTTTCTGTCCGGGATAACGGCAAAGGCATGGACGAAAAGGAACTGTCCGGCTTGTGGAGCCGCTATTACAGAGGGACAAACACCAAAGAGCGACCGGAAAGCAGCGGTCTTGGACTTGCAATCGCAAAACAGATTATCGCACTTCACGGCGGTGATATTTCCGTGGTAAGCAATCCCGGCTTGGGAACAGAATTTACAATCCTGCTTCCATGTGGAGCAAGCACAAATTAAGGTTAAATTAAGATACGGCAAAGCCGCCCATAAGGTAGGTAGTCTATACTATAAGCATAGGCGACCTACCTTTTTTCTACGCCTATCACAAAGACAAGGAGGTTTTCATATATGGAATTGCAATTACAGCATTTGAGCAAATGCTACGGTGCAAAGCAGGCTGTTAATGATGTTAGCACCGTTCTTACTCCGGGGGTATATGGTCTGCTTGGTGCGAACGGTGCGGGCAAGACAACTTTAATGCGTATGATTTGCGGTGTTCTAAAGCCTACTTCCGGCAGTATCTGTTTGAACGGAAAGAGCATTGACGAGTTGGGTGAAGATTATTATGCTCACTTGGGCTATATGCCGCAGGATTTCGGCTTTTACCCGGATTTTACAGCCCGTGAGTTTATGCTCTATATGGCGGCAGTAAAGGGACTGGATAGGAAAGAAGCAACGACACGGACGGGGGAATTGTTGAAATTAGTTAATCTGCATGAGGTGGCAGACAAAAAAATTAAGTCCTTTTCCGGCGGTATGAAACAGCGTTTGGGGATTGCTCAGGCAGAATTGAACGCCCCAGACATTCTCATTTTAGACGAGCCAACCGCAGGACTTGACCCAAAAGAACGTGTCCGCTTCCGCAATCTCATATCTGACTTTGCAAAGGATAAGATTGTTATTCTGTCTACGCATATTGTATCGGACGTTTCCTATATCGCTGATACTATTCTGATGATGAAAGACGGTACATTTTTACTGCAAGAGCCTATGGCTACTATCACAGACAGTATAAACGGCAAGGTATGGGAACTTTTGGTGAGCGACCGGGAAGCAGCAGAATACAGCAGACGCTTTTCCGTTGTTAATCTGCACCATGAAAACGGCAATGTGCGGTTACGTATGATACATGATACATCTCCGGCCGCCGACGCTATCACCGTACCGCCGAGCTTGGAGGATTTGTTTTTATACCACTTCGGAGAAGAAAGGGGCGAATGAAACAATGCTTATTAAATACGAATTTTTGAAAATCCTGCGTAAAAAATCGACGCTTATCGTCATGGTTGCAAGTTTGCTTGTAACTGCAATTTTATTTGGTTTACCGATTTTGCGGTATCAGACTTACAATCAAGAAGGTGTAATCACTGGCCTTGCGGGTATTGAATATGAAAAGGAACAAGCAGAAAATTATTCTGTTCCTTTAACAGATGAATATATCACTGAAACAATCCGGGAAGTACAGCAGCTTTTTGAAAATCCTGATAATGTGGGATATGACGGTTATGAACAGTTTTTGGTTGACAGCGCATATTGGGACGGTATCGCCCCACGGGAACGTCTGCTAAATATGATTGCGAAAAACTATGTCAATCCAAACGAAAGCGCGGGGTATAGCTCATTAGCAGATTTGGATATTTCAGAGGGCGCGGATTTTTACGCTGCAAGACAGGAAAAAATCGAAAAGCTACTTAATACCGCTTCCCGTGAATTGTCCGAGAAACAGAAAAACTATTGGCAGGATATGAACAGTAAGGTTGATGAACCTTTTCAGTATGGGTATTACGAGGGATGGGAAATCATCATTAGCAGCTTTGAATTGCTGATGTTTGCGCTACTGGCGGTCTGTATCGTGATTGCCCCTGTCTTTTCCGGCGAGTATGAAGCCGGAACGGACGCGGTAATATTATCCGCAAAATACGGAAAAACGAAACTAACAACAGCTAAAATTGTAGCCTCCTATCTGTTCGGTGCGCTTGCTTTTACGCTTCATGTAATTGTTGCGTTTTGTCTGCCTCTTGCAGCATTTGGCTTTGACGGTTGGGATTTGTCGCTGCAAATCGTAAACACGACTATACCGTACCCGTGGACATTCCTGCAAGCTGTCCTTGTGAATTTGGGAGTAGTTTACCTTGTGCTGTTCGCCATGCTTGGCTTGACGCTTCTGCTGTCGGCAAAGATGAAAAGCTCGTACCTTGTGCTTATTGTGCTTGTGCCTATCCTGTTTATTCCGCTGTTTCTCTCACCAAACGGAACAACGGGCGCATATAACTTGACTCTATTCCTACTCCCGTACCGTTCCACCGTGCCGGAGATTGGAAAATATATCTCCTATCAGCTTGGCGGGCTTGTCTTGGACGCATTTACCATGAGGGCTATTCTGTATGCGATACTTACTGCGGTTATGCTTCCCCTTGCAAGGCTTGGGTTTAAGAAACATCAAGTCGGATAAGGAGGGGGCTATGAAAAAGAAAAAGCCTATTATTTTTGCGGCGTTAGTTGTTGCTGCTATTGTAGTAATCGCGGTAATATTGCAATCGTCTAATTGGTCTAATCTTTCCTATGAAGCGGTTGTGCAGGAAACTGTTACAATGTCTAACGGGGAAATCCGTCTGATTGTAGAACGCACAACAGAAATCTACGGAAATCCTTTAAACTCTCTGCATATCAGTGAAGATACAAAATTACTTGATATGGACGGTAGCACAATTTCTGTCGAGGACTTAAAGCCGGGATATAAGGTTAAAGTTACTTTAAAAGACTCTTTTACAGAAGAAACGCCATATTACTATCCGATTGTTTATGAGATTGTATTGATTGACGTTAATCCTTGATATGGAAAAACAAGCTGCCGGACGACGGCAAAGAAAAAAAGCCGTCGTGCAGCAGCCATATTTTCACGCGCTTATTTTATCTCGGCGGCTTTGATTTTTCAGAGCCGCCGTGTCTTTTCGTCAATCTATCCCAAACTTGCGACGACCCGGACACCGTGAACTGACACGGCGGCATTTAGGAGGTTGCAGCCGTGTCTAATTTTGTATTCCATAATACCCATGAGCTTCATCAATTAAAAAAAGCATAGCTCCACCTCCGGGTAAGTCTACCTATGAGTATGAACTGTCAAATCATCTGAATACTTTTTACATTTCCTTTGCGTCCGTCTGCGCCTTGCAGACGGGCGCATTTTGCGTTTTTCAAAACTTTTTTGAAAAACTTTTCTATTCCGTTTGGCAAATTTGCGGCACGTCCGTGGAAGGCAGCCGAAAGGGGATAAATAACCCGCCCCCGGGACGAAAGGGGGTGAGAACATGGATTACCCTAATCGGTTGGAATGGCAGACGAGATGTGAGTTTAACGCGTACTGCAAACACACGCTACGCAACGAACTGATTGACGCCTGCCGGGAAAGCAAAAGTCGGCGAAAGCACGAAGTCAACTTTTCAGACCTTGCCCCGCATGAGGAAAAGCAGCTTTATACCGTTGACAGATATTTTGTCAATGAGGACGAGGACGCTTTTTGTGCGGGCGGTTTGAAGATTACGGCGAAGCTGCTTGCCGAAGCAATGCACTCCCTGCCGGAAGAAAAACGGCAAGCCGTTTTACTGTATTACTTTTTCAGCATGACCGACGCTGAAATCGCGGAGCTTATGAAAGTACCCCGCAGCACAGTACAGTATAGACGGACAAGCTCTTTTGAACTGCTAAAACGATATTTGGAGGAACGCGCTGATGAATGGAACGAATTGTAATGACAATGAGCGCGGCTTATTACCCTACCCGGTCATTTTAGCCGCGACAAAGGGCGACCCCGACGCCATGAAAATTGTGGTGCAGCACTACCAAAGCTACATAGCCCACCTGTCTATGCGGAAAATCCGTGACGAAAGCGGCAATACCTATTACGGCGTAGACGAGGACTTGCGGGAACGGCTGCAAGCAAAGCTCATGCGGGCTGTCCTATCCTTTAAGACAGAGAAGTAAAAACGCGAAGTGTTCCACCCCTTTCCGCTTTGCGTATTCCAGTCTTTTGAACCTTGAAAAAGAAAGCGACGCAAGATAACGGCGACGCAGCATAGGGCAAATCAGATACGTTCCTTTTGCGCCGAGCCATGCGGCGGGTGCGCTATGACGCGACCCCGGCGGGACTTCCCTCCCCGGATTGCCGAGCGACCAACACCGACGCCGGAAAACAGGCACAGCAGCCTGTCGGCGACGACGCGCAAAATACATAATGATACTCCCTTATAGCCACAGTCCGAGCGTTAAAAGCGTCGCAGGCAATGGGTAGGGCTGCGCGAGAACCGCGCAGGGGTGCAATTCCCGTGAGGTTAAGAAGCTAATTGACCGTCTGATTAAAGCTCCTTTATAAATTACCGGGAATAGTGGACTTGCCACTATTCATAAACTGAACTATTAAACGAGCGAAAGAAAGGGGGCTTTTCTTTTGTCGCAAAATCAATCTTCCGTTACCACAACGGAACACAAAATTGGAAAAGTTACTTATCTTGTATGTTCGGCGCAGAGTGAACGAGCGACGGATACACTCGATAAAAAGATAAAAAAGCTCATTCGTAAAGATATGGAGCTAAACGCCGCAAACGCCCGAAAATAGGGCGTTTTTTCATATTTAGGACATGACTTTAGCAGCGGTTCATGGTATAATTTTATCAGTACAAATACCATGCTTGTCTGCTGTCAGAGAGGAGGACAAAATGTTACAGGCAGACAAGATAACCGCTTTATATTGCAGATTAAGTCAAGAGGATATGCAAGCCGGAGAAAGCGAAAGCATACAGAACCAAAAGCTAATTTTACAGAAGTACGCAGACGACCACCATTTTTTCAATACGCGCTTTTTCGTTGATGACGGATTTTCCGGTGTAAGTTTTGAGCGTGAGGGGCTTCAATCCATGCTCCGCGAGGTAGAAGCCGGAAACGTGGCAACGGTCATAACAAAAGACCTCTCCCGTCTTGGACGTAACTATCTTAAAACCGGGGAGCTTATCGAAATTGTTTTCCCGGAATACGAAGTGCGCTATATTGCCATTAACGACGGTGTAGACACAGCAAGGGACGACAACGAATTTACCCCGCTGCGAAACTGGTTTAATGAGTTTTACGCTCGCGATACTTCAAAGAAAATTCGGGCGGTCAAACAGGCAAAGGCGCAGAAAGGCGAGCGCGTCAATGGCGAAGTGCCTTACGGCTACATAGCTGACCCTAACGACCGCAATCATTTATTGCCCGACCCGGAAACAGCACACGTTGTAAAACAGATTTTTGCTATGTATGTGCGCGGCGACCGTATTTGTGAAATACAGAACTGGCTGCGAGAGCATGAAATACTGACCGTTTCCGAAATGCGTTATCGTCGTTCCGGGAGCTGCCGCCACCCGCGCCCACACCCGAACTGTATTTACAACTGGCCGGATAAGACGCTGTATGACATTCTTAGCCGTAAGGAATATTTGGGGCATACTATTACAGGCAAAAGCTATAAGGTATCTTACAAATCAAAAAAGACAAAGAAGAACCCGGAAGAAAAGCAATACTTCTTCCCTAACACACATGAACCTTTGATTGATGAAGAAACCTTTGACCTTGCACAGAAACGGATTGCTACCAAACATCGCCCTACGAAAGTAAACGAAATCGACATTTTTTCGGGACTTCTCTTTTGTGGAGATTGCGGCTACAAAATGTATTTGCAGCAGGGAGCCGGAACATTGGAACGCAAACACGCTTACACTTGCGGGAAATACCGAAACCGTATCAGAACCGGGGAGCTTTGCACCACGCATTATATCCGTAAAAGCGTATTGAAAGAACTTGTCCTTGCCGACCTGCAACGGGTACTGTCCTATGTGCAGACCCATGAACAGGCATTTATCCAAACGGCGAATGAGTGCAGCGAGCAAGCCATGAAGAAAACAATGGCGCAGCAGCACAAGGAGCTTGACAAGGCACAGGGCAGAATGAGCGAATTAAACGTCTTATTCCGTAAACTGTATGAGGACAACGCTTTAGGGAAACTCTCTGATGAACAGTTTGCTTTCTTGACTTCCGGCTATGATGAAGAAAAAAAGACGCTGACGCGACGTATCGCGGAATTGACACAGGAGCTTGACACCGCCGCCGAGCGCAGCGCAGACGTGAAAAGGTTTGTTACCCTTGTCCGTAAATATACGGCGATTGAGGAATTGACTTACGAGAACGTCCATGAATTTATCGACCGTATTCTTATTCACGAACTGGATAAGGAAACGAACACCCGAAAAATTGAAATCTTTTATAGCTTTGTCGGCAGAGTTGATACAGGCGACAAGCCAACCGAAAGTATCTCCTATTTCAGACAGATAGGAGCCGACGTAAAGAGTTATGCTATCTAACATATATCAAAAAGAGGTAAGATAACCGCCCCTACAAAAAAGGTTACGTTATCTTACCTCAACAAAGGTTGTTCCGCTAACTCCGTCATCGGTATAGTGATAGATATTTGCAAAGCCGTTTCTTTTGGCATAACTTTCAAGTAATTGCTTTTGATTGGTAATGGAATTGCTTTCTCCTTGCATTTCATCATCACGACTTAAACGCTCATAAAGGGCTGTTTGTCCTGTTCTTTTCGTATTTGACATGAGAATTACCTCCTTTCCAAGTTTTATTATTTTCTCTGTCCCTATAAGGTTAATCCTTTGGGGTCCGTGACCACATAACTGATATATTTTCCCATCTGCATCAGATTTGGTTTTACATAAAACCGGGTCTTTCCGGAACCAGATCCGCCAATTACAATCACGTTCTTGTTCCTTGCAAATTTCGGATTCTTGGGTCTGCCGTTCATAGTCAGCCGTTCGGTCATGGTAAGGAGAATATTGTTCTCAAATATTGGGTCGATAAAGGGTGCAATGTCTTTTGCTGTCCCCCATCTAGCCGAACCATACTCCACTCCCTGCCGGAACTTTTTGGCATTTTTCCCTTTTAGATAAACCATGAGCTTCACTCCCACGGCTCCGGTCAACCCAACCAGCAATTCATTTTTATGCATACTTGGAAGAATCCTGCTAAATGCCAGCTGGAAATTCAAGATCAGCACCATCAGTCTTTCTATCATGGAATTACCTGCACAGTATTGATACAACCATGCCAGCTTATTTCCCACATAAAAAATCATGATATACGGAAGATTCAGTAAAATAATCCGAAGCAGCTTATGTACATCTACCGGCGGTAATCTCTCCAGGTACCCTTTTCCTACACCAAGCAACTTCTGTAATCTGCTCATAATGACGGCTCTTTCTCCTTTCCTTTTGTTTTCTCCAGTTCTCTGTGTTTTGCAAGAGACTGGGTGATCGCCTTCTGCAACTTCTTCCTTACAGATGATTTCTTGTCCTTATTCAACGTCTGTCCTGTATATTCCTTAAAAGCGGCAGTCATCACATCGGCATCCCTTGCCTTAAAGAACACATAATATCTTGGCGGGTCAGCAGTCACATCTTTTTTCAGACTGAAATCAATGCTGTACTTTTTGGCTACCCGTTCAAAAGACTTGATGTTTCCATCTGTGATCTCAATGTTGGACAGCTGTACATTCTGCTTCATCAACTTATCAAGGCTCTGTTTTCCCTTGTAGGTCTTATCCTCCTTTTCCTTCTGGGGCTGTTTCTGGTTTGTTTTCTGTCCCTGCTGTTTTTTCTCCTGCTCCATCTTTGCAAGAGCCTTTACCATGGCAGCTTTCAGCAAGTTGGCAGTGACCTTGCCACAGCGGATACAAAGTGAGACTGTTTTCTCATTCACTTCATCCTGCAATCACACCACGCCCTTTCTTTTCTCGTTGCTGTCTTAAAAAAGCCAAAACTTTCTCATAGCTGTCATACCCCTGTGCTATCAGCTCCTCACTGTATGCAAATAGTTCCTCGACAACCTTTCCGATTTCGTCTCTTGCTACTCCATTTGCAATTCGAACAATCTGGAAATAATGTCCTTCTCCCACACACCATAAATAGATAGTTGCTTTCTTCTTCTGGCTTGTGGTATAAACTCCGCTTATCTCCACATCAAACCCATTTCCAAAATCTCTGTAAATACAGGTTTCCAAATCAATATCCTGTACTTTGTAATCACCACCCAAGCTGTCACACAGTTCTTGAATCGCTTTATCTTTCTTTGTCACTTTGATACCTCCTTTACTTCCGGTTTATTCTTCACTTCCGCCATACATATCGTGCTGTACCAGTGCGGAATAATAATTGCTGATCGTAAGTGGTGCGTTATATAAAACTGTCAGTAAATACTGCCGGATATTGATTACCTTACTGGTGTTCTCCTTCAAGCATTTCAGGACAAACCGGATGTGTTCAGAATTTAGTTTCAAAAACTGACTTTTAACCACATCCTTTGGCTTTCTGTCCCCACCAATCCGTATCATTTCCTGTTCGGAACAGACAGTATCCACAATCAGTTCCACAATCTCGTTCAGCATATCCCGGTTACACACATCAACCAGATATTCATACCCAATGTTGGTCAAGATCACCTGATGATATAGTTCTCTTTCCATTCGTTTCCTGTGCATTTCTTCACTTTCTTCAGAATAGAAAGAAAGATACTCAGTATCACTCCTATCAGTGTCACTTATTTCAGTCTTATTATCCTCAGTATCATTACCCGGCATTTCTGACATATCTGTACCTGTCATTTTGACATTTCCAGAAATGTCATTTTGACGTGTCTGGATATTCCTTTTATACATATCCTGTTGCGTACATTTGCGTACATAAATCCTATCCGGTCTTCCTAACCCCTGCCGTATCCTCGTAATCAATCCAATTCCTTTCCGACTGTCAAGCTCTGCTAACAGATTCCCTACCTTTTTCAAGCCACATCCCATCATGCCGGAGATCTGCTCCTGGGAAAAATAGATATATACCTTTCCCTCTTCATCCAGCCACCGGTTCTTTATAGATAGCTGCATACGGTCAAGCAAAAGTCCATAAAGCAATTTCGCTTCACAGGAAAGGCTCTTAAACTGCGTATTGGTAAAAAGGACTTTAGGCACACGGTAAAAAGAATAGGACTCCGCTTCTTCACCGTAATGATACGGAAATTCATATGTATTATCCTGTGTTCCGATGTTCCTTCACTTCTTTCATAGCCTTCACAATGCAGTAACCCAGACAGGGAGTATGTTTTCCATAAGGACAGCCTTCACATGGCTCCCAGTGAGTTACCTTCCTGCGAAGTGGCGGAGAAGAAATACGATAAAAACATTCTTTCCTTTTGCATTTCTTTCTCCCTACACTAAAGAAGTAACAATACGCACAGTCCGAAGGCTTATCACTTGCATACCCTACTTCTGTCATCTTCCTGCTCCTTTCCTTCTCTCAGCTTGTTATACTGTTCATCGGATTCCTTTCCAACTCTTATGCAGCAGTATAAAACAAACCCATATACCAGGAATACGATAATCCCTGCAACGATCAATACTGTTTTCATCCCATTTCTTCTCCCTTCACTTTTTTATCAGTATTGGCAAAAAGGGCATCTATGAAACACTTGTCCATAAATGCCCTCTTCCTCTTTAAGAAATCTTAGGATCTCTTATTTTTTCTTCTTTTTGCGGAGAATCACAGTACCTCCGACTCCTGCCATTCCAACTCCTGCAAGCAGGATCCAGAAAAGGATCGGTGTGTTATCTCCTGTCTTCGGTGAAGTAGATGTCTTTGTTGTCTCAGTATCTTTTGTTTCTGGTGTTGATGTTGTTTCTGGTGTTTCCTCTGTAGTCTCTGTTGGTGTTGCCGTCGGCTTCACTTCGTCCTTCATCACTACTTTCTGAATCTCTCCTGTATCTTTTACTGTAAACTTCACATCTTCTGCTACCAGGTATCCATCCGGTGCAGTCTCTTCCCGAAGTGTATATTCTCCAATCGGAAGCATTTCAATATAGTGTGGTTTTTCCTCAGATGTCCAGCTCTCTACTGTCTTTCCATCTTTATCAAGAATTGTCAGTTTTGCTCCTGGCAGTTCCTTACCAGAAATATCAGTCTTGGAAATCTGCACTTTTGTCACATCATCCTTCATTTCCACCTTCTGTACCTCACTGGTATCTTCAACCGTAAAGGTAATGCTCTCTGCTGTAACATAGCCATCCGCTGGAAGTGTCTCTGTCATGGTATACTTCTTACCAACTGTCAGTTCTTTAATGATATGTGGCTCTTTTCCGGAAGTCCATTCATCCACGGTATTTCCACTTTCATCGGTCACTTTCAGTTTTGCTCCCTCAATCTCTTTTCCATCCGTCAGAGATGTCTTGGTAAATTCTACGGTTGTTGCCTCATCTTCAAAAGTAAACTCATAGGAAAGAGTCTCTTTTTCAGCCCCACCATACTCAAAAGTAAACTCCTGTACCTGATCTGTGGTCGCAAATCCCTGTGCTGGTGAAGTTTCCTTCACATAGTAGGTATGACCAAGAGGAAGAGCCGCAGTAAAAGTCAGTTTTCCATCTTTATCTGTAGCCTGTTCCTCAATCACCGTATCCGCTTTCAGGATCACATCACCTTTTGCATTGACAATATCATCCTTATTGCACAGAGCAAATACGGCTCCTTCCAGTACACGGTCAGAATCTTTCGCTTTTTTCAGCACTTTCACTTCTGCCTTCTGACGTTTGTTCTGCCAGTCCGCAGAGTAAGTAACTTCCGCAGTATTCTGATCACGGTAAGTCAGGTCAACCTCACGGGTTTCCCCATCAAGAACATAACCGTTTGCTGTCTCTTTCTCTTTGACATAATATTTGCCAAGAGGAAGATCAGTCAGTTTTGCCACACCAGTCTCATCCGTTGTAATGGTTGCTACCAGTGCATCCTTTTTGTAATAATCCTCACTCTCACCATCAGCCGCTTTAATATCCTCTAAGGCATAAACTTCAAAAGTAACCTCTTTCAAGGAACCTGAGAAATATTCAAACAGATGCTTAATCCATCCACCAATGGAATCCAGTGCAGATACTTTGTCCAGGAACTCACCTTTTTTATTGATCATCAGTGTTCCGGTCGGTACGTCATCTTTCATTTCCACCTTCTGAATTTCTGCAGTATCCTCCACAGTAAATGTGATCTCTTCTGCTATCAGATAGCCATAAGGAGCCATTTCTTCACGAAGTGTATAAGTCTCCCCGGCAGTCAGTCGTTCAATCAGATGTTCTTCCCCTTTTACAGATTTCCATGTATCTACCACATTTCCATCTTTATCAAGCACTGTAAGAGTGGCACCGGAAAGTTCTACTCCTGTAGTAATATCCGACTTCTTGAATGTTACTTTTGTTGGCTGGTTCTTAAATACAGATTCCAGTTTTACCACTTTCACATCCTGTCCCTGATATTTCGCAGTTACTTCCAGTGTCTCAAATGAAGATACATAACCGGCAGGAGCTGCAAGCTCTTTGATAGAATAGCTTCCGAATGGAAGATCAAGTTCAAACACTACCCTTCCATCTTCATTGCTGACTGCTTTTCCAAGCAGAGTGTCTGCTTTCACAACTACTTCTCCATGAGCAAGAATATCTTCCTTTGCATAAAGTCCAAATTCTGCACCTGCTACAACCGTCTCATTTTCTGCATCCTGTTTTACTACGGATACTTCTACCTTCTGGCGGTCATTCTCAAAAGCAGCTGTCTGCTCGATCACTGGTGTTTTCTGGTCTTTGTAAGAGAAAGTAACGGTCTGTGCCTCTTCGTTTAACACAAAGCCCTCTGGTGCTGTCTTTTCGACAACCTTATACGTTCCAAGGGGAAGGTCAGCAATCTGTGCTTTTCCGTCTTTATCGGTCGTAACCGTTCCTACTAATGCTCCAGAAGCATATTCCAGAATACGGTTGCCCTGGTCATCTTTCTGGAAATCTGCTGTGTAAATGTCCTCAGCTGCATATACTTCAAAAACTGCACCTTCCATATTTTCTTTCTGGTAAGTGAAATCATCCTTAAATCCATTCAGAACCTCACCCTGCTTTACAATGTTCAGTTCCCCTTTGACCGGATGATTTTCATATGCAATCTCAATGATAACATCGCCAGAAGTTCCGTCCATCTGATATGCTGTGTTGGAATCTACATTCACCTCATAGTAATTCTCATTCAGAGTATATCCATAAGGTGCGTTTACTTCCTCAATGCGGTAATGCCCGATTTTAAGATTCTGCGGAAGGATCAAATATCCCTTCTCATCTGTAAAATAGGATTTATGTTTTACCGTAGTCGGATAAGTCGTTACCTGCTCCACATATTTTTCAGTGTCCATGTTGAAAATCTTGAACTCTGTATTCTTCTGAAGCACTGCTTTCTTTGTCTCGTCATCCTGTTTGATGATTTTCAGCTTCGCTTCAAACTCTTTATCCAGCATCACTCTCCACACCTTCACCAAATACCAGTGCTAAATCCTGTGAACCTGACCCTGTACTGATCTTATAAGCAGAATAGTCCTTGGTTACACTTCCTTTCATCGTAGCTGACCAGCTTCCTGCAACATCCTGCACCTGTGTCAATGGTGCTGATAAATAAAACTTCGTTCCACCAATGATCTCTACGGCTTCCCCGGCTTTACTTGTCTTTCCGGTTGTTACATTATGAAGCTTCACGCCACTTGGAAGTTTCATCGTGATACTCTGTAGTTTGTCTGCCTTAAATGTAATCTCCTTTGTTCTCTGGCTGCTGCCATCTACATAAGCGGTTACATTTGCATCTGAAAAACTCATATCGACATCTGGGATCTCCGGCTGTGAAATACAGTAATTATACAGTTTCATAGCAAGTGTTTTTGCTTTGCTGCTTGCTCCGGAAAAAGCGGAATCCCCACCATTTGCATAGGATGCAGCCAGATGAACCAGAATAAATCTGGCACCAGCACTTAAATTGCCATAACCGTTCTCTTCTGTAAAGAATCCTTCATCACCTGCCGCCTTCGTTCCATAATAACAAACCTTAGCCAGCTTTTTCCCATCACTCAGCTTTGTAATATCGTATGTTCCGGTTCCAGGACTGGATTTCTCCGGCTGGATACAATAAGCGGTTGCAGAAACATTTCCAAACTTCACGGTGTACTGATACGTCAGATAGCTTCCATACCCATAATCCGAATACTGATAGCAGGCTCCTCTGGTCACAGTTACTTTCTTGGTACTTCGGGTTGATGCTTCCCTTGCCATAAAAGTAACCGCTTCCCCTTCTTCCATTGAATAAAGGTCAATACCACTATCCTCTGCCTGATCCATTACTTCAGAGACAGTTAATCCAGACTCTTCATCTGTTGTAACTTCCTCCTCTTCTGGCAGATCGGTTACTATTTCCGTCTGCCCTTCTGCATCGGCATCTTCTTCCGCATTACCAGAATCTTCTGTCTCGCCAGCATTTCCTTCACCGACGGTATTTTCAGAAGTATTTGGTTCTGTCAGCTGTTCTGTTTCTGGTTCTTTTACAGTTACATTTCTGCTGATACGATAAGAAGGATTTCCACTGACCGGCTCTACCTTATAAACTGCTTTATATGTATCTGCCTGGTATGTGTCAAAATCATCTCCTGACTCATTCTTCGCTTCATACAGCTCTACTTTCACTTTGGCATCATTGATTCCTTCAATACCGGAAAAATCCACCTTAATGTCAAAATCAGAACCATAATCAATACTGTAATCATTGGCAGTTAAAATCTCATCCTCAGCCAGCTTATCTTTCACCGCTTCCAACTCCGGATACTGTGCTTCAAAAGAAGAAGCTGCCTTTTCCGGTTCTGCTGCATAAGCAGTTATCGGCTGTGCCACAGCACTTGCAATCGTAATAACAGATAATACTCCAGACATTACTCTTTTCAATGTCCCTTTCATTCTCAATACCTCACTTTGCTTTATTTTTTCTGTTACCGGTTTACAGGCTTTCACCTGTCTGATACAATCAAATCATAGGCATCACCCCGTTTTAAATTATTTGTGCCAAAATCATTACTGATGACAGCACAGTCATACGCCGGAACCTGCATAAAAGCGAGACTCCGACGCATGGTCTACTGTCATCGCCCGGCGAACCGGGCATAACAAAAATAAGGATTGAGCATTCCCGATCAGAAGAGAACTTCCACTGGCCGCAAAATGCGTAGCTGAGCTTTCATCCTCTTCTGACCTTTTATTCAATTATCAAGGTACGGTGGATAGGGATTAAATCATTTGAAGTGTTGTCTTGAATGACTTTGCCCTCTTTCCACTAATCACAGGCGGCAGAGGGCAAAAGGTCAGAAAAATTTCAAAAAAATTTTTAGAATATAAATGCTATTTAGAATTGAAAAAAACTTACAGGGAAACTGCTTTACACATGCAGCTTCCCCTTCTCATTTTACTTATCTTTTTTTGCCATCTTCATCATAATTCTTCTCTATTTTATTAAGAGCATATTTCAATATTTCTGTTACGGCATTTCTCTTTACTCCATTTTCCTTTGCAATCTGTTTATGTGTTTTCTGATTCCAGTAAAATTCCTGAACTACTTTTTTCTGCTTATCACTAAGTACACTCATCATCTCTTCTGCAATCTGCTGACGATTCACACGTTCTTCTACATCTGCAAGTTTATCTTCCATACCTGCAAAATCCTCAGAAATACCGCTATATGAAATGCATCGTCCTCGATCACGACTAGAAATATTGTGTGCTAAACGATCCTCACCAATCAGCATCAAGCGAAGATACCATTCTTCTTCCTCAAAAAAGCTCTCTTCTATCTCACAAAAATATTTTTTTCACGAAGTCCTGTCTCTGGATTCCAGCTGTTATATTTTTCTTCTTCTTTGTGTTTTTCCTCTATTACAGAAGAATAGCCATAACCTAACTCCAGATTTACTGGGAATACCGTTACTCTGTTTCCGATACCATAAACCGCATATCCGGACTGATAAACGATAATATGTACCTCATTCACTCCTGCTCCTGTTGTTTTATGAGCAACTACCGGTGATTCCCCTGTACGAAGCTGCTTCGGTGTAGGAAGTTTCTCTCCTCTCTTTGGTGTGTCGATCAGTTCTTTCAGTGTTCTTAATGTCAGCATAATTGCCACCTTTCCCGCAGGAACCGGTGACAAAAAGAAAGGCAGCTAAGCTAAATAGACCCCGGTTCCGCTAATTTTTTTTTATTAGCGGAACCGAAGCTCCAGCCTGCTGCCTTCTTGTATGGAAAATCTTCTTGCACAATCACTGTGCTAAGATTTCACCAACATTATTTATTTCTGCTTACTATGGATACCGTGTCCGTCTTATTCTCATTTTCCTTCTGACGGATTTCTTTGAGTATGTCTGAATAATCGCCAAACGCATCGTATGGACAGCTACGGCGAAACTCCAATTCTTCCTGAGTCATGAGTTTTTTCCTCCTTCATTTGATAAGTTAATTCTACTAAAAAATAAATTTTATTTAGCCCTATAAAACGTCTTATTTTCATTTATTAATGAGACGAATTCGTCTTATTTTATAAATTCTCCGCTTGTATCTCTTTCCCATTACGTTTCATTACTAAAAAAATCTTAGTAACTACATTTTTCATGTAAATACTAAGATTTCCCTTTTAACTCTATTCTAAGTTCTAAATACGTTATAATTTTCTTTTGTTCTTCTATTGATAGCTTATCTAGCATATCTATTAACTCTTTTTCTTCCTCTTTTGGACATTTTGATGGACAGGAATCTTCGGAAGTTAATTCTTCCATAGTCATTCCAAGCGATGTTGCTAACCGGTAGATCATAGCATGCGAAGGATTATGTAAACCGCCTTCAATTTCTCCAATTCTTTTCATAGGAACACCAGTTTGAATATATAAAGCTGTTTGTGTCAATCCTAATTCTTTCCTTTTCTTTCGCAGCTTCTCTCCTATAGCCTTTAAGTGTTGGCGTTCTTTTTCTGATATTTCCACAGAATCACCCTATTACATACTGTTTACTTATAATCAACATAGTGGTTGGGAGGAGGAAGCCTTATATGACTAATAGGGAAATTTTGAACGCAATAATTGATAAGATAAAATCAGAAATAAAACGACAGAATTTATCGCAGGAGGAACTTGCCAAGATATGTACCAAGAAGATCAAAGAAAAAGATCCAAAGGCAAAAGGTATTTCACAAAGTTCAATATCCAATATTTTAAACAAGCCCTCTTCTGCCACACTGTCTAACCTTTTAAAAATTTGTGATGGACTTGACTTAAGTTTATTTGCTATTTTTCGCTCTATCAATAATTCACTTTCTTCAGATAATACGAATTTGATATATGATGTATCCAATCCTGCTTTTAAAGGTTATTTGACCGAATCTAAAATGTATATTTATTTTCTTTCTACCGAAAGCAATTATACAGATGAATTATTATATGCTGAATTAGAACTAGGGGATTTTTACCATACGAACGAATGTATTGTCCGTTTACAGATCAATACCAAACAACATAGTGATCCCGATACACTTCCTGATTATAAAAAATATGAGGGAAACATGATAATTTATCATAATGTTTCTATTTTTATGCATTTAGTTTCCTGTGATACCGGAGATGTTTGGTCTCTCATCTTTAATCACAGCGATTTGTACAAAAAAACCTTAGCATGTTCACTTGGATGTGCTGTCACTTTAGCCTCCGGAAAGGGGCATCGACATCCCACTATTCATTTTGCTTGCTTAAGCACCCAAAAATTGAATTCTAAACAAGAAAACATTGTAAAAAATCAGCTCCGCCTTCATGGTGAATACATATCTATTTCTGCAAAAGATTTAGCCGCTTTTTTAAAAACAGAAACAGTTGACGAGGCTTTTAAAAATAAAATTCAATCTGCCATTAAAGAAAAATCCTATTCTCATTCTGAATGGCATGATTTAGATTCCTACTTAATTTCTATAAAAACTTTGGCATCCTCGTCTCCACTTGACTCTAAAAAAACGTATGAAGCAATTTCCAAATTGTTACGCTACTCGTCCAATCCTAGTTCATATACCATTGCCCCTGATGAAGATGGCAAATTATATCATTTATTAAACGACTGATTTTCTTGCTTATAGAGAGAATGATTAATAAGAATCATTCTCTCTATAAGTTTTTCTACTCACTTTCACTCATCTTCAAACTCCATTTCATTCATTTCCGGAAAATCCAGTAACTCAGAAACTGTCATGTTTAAGCCCATGGCAATCTTACGCAAAGTCTTCAGCTTTGGATTCTTTGTTTCTCCCCTCATCATACTATTAAGCGTTGATTGCGTAATCCCTGACAATGTAGCAAGTTTATTTGTCGTTATCCCTCTCTCAACACACAAATCAGTCAATCTCTTTATTATGGCATCTGAATACGTCATGTAAATTCTCCTTAAATCACAATATATATTCAGTATAAAGGATTTCTCCCTTTTTTATTAACGGTATGCCGTTGACATTCTCGCAATTTAATGATAGATTAACGGTATGGCGTTGATTCATTTCACATAAACTCAAAGGAGGATTTTATCTTATGAGCAACAAAGAACAAAAACTACGAAATAATCTTTATAAGATACTCACCGAATATCTACTTCATGACAGCAAGAATACTCTTCACTCATTAAAAGCCAACCAGGAAAATTTTCTAGATCAGCTTGCAGCTTTTCGTATGGAAACTACATTACCTATTGCAATAAAGCACGATGTAAAATATCAAAAAGCTCAGAAAAAATGCAATAAAGCCAATGAAAAAATACGGGATCTTAATCTAACTCCTCAACAATGGGACACTGTTGATGCTGCTATCACTGCTGAAAACATTTCATCTATAGAATATATACGGATTGCCTATAAGCAAGGAATCATTGATGCATTTTCTATTTTACGAGAAACTCTTTAATATATTCATGTTAATCCAATCGCTTATGAGCAATAAAGCAGGGATTTATCTCTGCTTTCCCATTTTCTTCTCTATTGCTTCCGGAACTCTGATCAAAGCAAATCGCCATAGTATCGGATAAATATATGAAACTCCTCTAATATCTCCAAGTGCCTTCGGTTTCTTCACTTCTTCTGAAATCCTCTTACTATTTTCAAATGCCAGCACCACACTACTCCAGGCAAGACTCTTACTTTTCTCTCTTCGGTCTATCAGCAACTCTCTGTTATACTCTCCGTTTTTACCAACCTTTAATTTATACCGAAATGGTAATCCTGTTGCTGTTTTAAATGGATACTCCTGAAATGCAATAACAGCCTGCCACAGATTTTCCACTGATGGTATTTCCTTTAGAAGCCGAACCTGCTCTTGTCGAATCTTATATGTCCTGCATCTCTCCGCATTTAAACTTATCTCTGCTGCATTATAAAGCCCCTTAGTGTAGGGCAAATAGGAATGAACCGATGCTCTGGAAAGACCTGTGAGTTTCATAATCTCCGGAATCTTTTTTCCTGACTGATGCAGATCATTAATTTCTGTACATATATCTGATGTGAACACATCAGCAGTAATAAGTAGCTTACGGAGTTTAAGCAAACTCATATTTAACTCATCTGCCAGTGATCTTAATGAATCTGCCTCTTCATAGGCATCTCTTAACTCTTGAAGAAAATTATTAAATTGAAGTTCTGGATTATATTCTGGTTTCTTTTTTGGTCTTCCTGCCATTTTTTAACTCCTATTTTCATGTGAATCCAATCGTCTTGCACCTAAAACAGAGGATTCACTGCTACCTCCTAATGCTCCGATAGCTGTCCTCTGTTTCTTATTTTATTTCTTTCGCTTTCTGGAATATCCCAAATAATAGATGACACCGCCAACTGCTCCACCAAGTGTATTATAGGTCAGATCTAATATTTGAAATGTTCCAAGATGGAATAATAGCTGAGTAAATTCTATCAGAAAAGAAAATACTGCTACAACTTTTGTAGCTTCCCAAACGGTTTTTCCAAATCTAATATTCTCAGATTCATCAAGTAATTCTTTTTGAAATGCCCACAATAGTAAAATAGAAAATGGAACAAATAACATAAAATTCTCTATAGATTCTGTTGTAAACTTTCCCTCTTCATATAATCCCCATCCTCCAAAAAGCTTTCCAAGCGGATCAAACCATATCTCACGATTTAGAACTGTTCGGAGTAATATCATTGCTGTATAAAAAGCTAATAAGAATGTCCGGCGAAAATTTGAAGAACTTTTAAATGCTCTCCACCATGTTGCAAACATATTTCTAACAAAATCGTTCTTCTTCCATTCATGTTCTTTTGCATACAAATACAGGAACATTGCTAGAAACGCAAGGAGAACGGCAGCCCAGAATGGCTGATAAAGTGCTGACAATACATTATATGCTATTTTATTAAATATTTCGATTATCTTACTTCCCATCGTTCTCCTTTATTATTTATTTCAAATCTTCAAATAAATTCTTCTGATATACACCATCTTCTATCAGCTTGGCAAATGATTTCACTACATAGTCTTTATCCTCTTTATAGGTTACTCCGAACCATTTGTCATTCGTATCTAACACTTTTACAGAAACTTTACCTGCCTGAAGAAGTTCATCTATGTAGATTGGCAGTAAATATTCTGCTTTCAGAATATCTTTGTCTCCCATGTTAGCAAAGAACTCTTTAAATCCATCCTCTAAAGTCTGCATAAACTCCGGTGTAAGTCCCCACATATTCATGGATGCGTAGGATTCCGCATTAATTGAAGTGAGCTGTCCATCGTTGTCTACTGCCGCACCCTCTGGAGTCTTAACAATATTGGAAGTTTCATGAACTGCTGTGAGATAGCCTTCCTCATTTGTCTCGCAAATACCTCTGGTAACGGCACCATTTTCACTTAAAGTATTCTTTAAAATAAAGCCTGCCATGCAGAACTGATTGGCTTTTTCTGGTGTATAACCTACAAGGAAATTATGAAGCTTAACAAATGCTTCTTTTCCATAGTAGTCATCTGCATTGATAACTGCAAATGGCTCATGCAGAACTTCTTTACAAGCAAGAACAGCCTGTCCTGTTCCCCAAGGCTTGGTACGCTCGGCAGGAAGCTCCACCCCTTCTGGAAGTTCATTTAATTCCTGGTATGCATAAGCAATCTTTACATCAAGATTGTTGCAAATCTTTTCGATACGGTCACCGATTGCTTCTTTAAATGCGTCCTTAATATCTTTACGGATAATAAAAACAATTTTGTTGAAGCCTGCTTCGATTGCGTCATGGATAGAATAATCCATGATGATTTCTCCATTTAAGCCAACCGGAGCAAGTTGTTTGATTCCGCCGCCGAATCGGGAACCGATACCGGCAGCCATGATTACTAATGTAATATTCATATTTTCATCTCCCACCTAAACGCTTCACTAATATTAATACTTTTTCATACACAGTATGTTTTTTCTAAGACTCTTATTATCTCACTATAATAACTACCTTTTCGATATATCCAATTTACTAAACAATACACCTCTTATACAAATAAATGTATAAGAATATAAAACTTAATTATATCACAATATAATAAATCAAATATATTTATTATTAGCAACATCTATCGAGCTGTAATATTAACACTCTTTCCCCATAATATATCAATTTCTTTTGTAATATCTGTATCCATACCACTTGAAGGAAAAAATGTTATTTCTCCAAAATATACTTTTCCATTAATTTCGTATAAATCAATTCTGGATATTATATATGGATCTGCTAATTTTTCCGCTATATTCCACATTTCGTCAATACATTTTGGTTTAGGTAACGTAAAATCCTTAGATCGGTTAATATCCACCTTGTTATATGGCAAGAATTTCCAATCTCGATCAAAAAAGTAATAATCCGCATGACCACTTCTTCTATTATTACATACCATTATGTTTTGTGGTGTACCATTAAAGCATATAATTTTATAATCAGCTGGTAATCCTCCCGATCCATCATCCATATATTTTTCACACACAATCCTCGGTTTAACATTTTTATAAGGATACTCTCTACCTAGCATATAATAATCTTTTTTCAATAAACGTTTCAATTTTTTTATTGCTGCTTTTTCATCAAATTTCGTTTTATCTTTACAAACAATAACTCCTCCCGAATTATGTGTGCATTTTAATACAAATTGCATCGGAAGTTTAGAAAAATCGATTTCTTCTGGAGACTCCCATACCCCTATAAGAGGAATCAAGTATTCTTCTCCTAGTTTATTTTTTATATACTCCCTAACCTCATATTTATCTACTAACTTTGAATATTCTGGATGAATATTATTTAATTTTAACCACTGCATTTTTTCATTAAATGTCTGTGGATTTTCTAAATCTAATTTATATCCCAACTTAACTTTGAACATAAATTTTAGGTAACTTTTATCATTCATCCAATTAAACCAACCATGCATATTCATTCGACCAATCACTAAATCTGGTTGATTTATTACTTTTTTTATTTTATTTAACATACAAAATCACCTTTCACTTTATTCCCACAATCGTCTCTCCGATTTTAAAATGTGCTATTATTTCCGATAATAACGTACTTGTTAGCAGAACTAACATAAATACTACACACAATACCGCCAATGATGGTATTCTTAATCCATCAATAATATTTACAATTAAATAAATTATTTGCTGATGAAGTAAATAAATTGACATACTATATTTTTTAATTTTTAAATATGATTTGGTTTCATAATTGTGCTTCATACATATATAATATCCTATACTAAAAAAAGCACTTACTCCTAAAAAACTTATTAATGGAGATAAACATTTTTCAATATTATTTAAATTAGGACAAAAATAAAATATTATGTTAGCCAAAAAGCTTCCAAGCAAACACAAACTTATTTTAGATTTATTTAAAAATTTCCAATTTTCTTTTCTCCAACACATTCCAATAAAAAAGAAAAACATAAATTTCATTGTGTTTCCTATCTGTAATATATTGAATACAGCACTATATGAAATAAGATATCTTGCCACTACACTTAAAATATATAATAATATTAATATATTTTTTTCTTTTCCAACCATCATTAAATCAGATAAAAAATAGAATGTAATAAATATCTCAAACAGCATTAATAGAAACCATAATTGTGCTGGCGAAATCCCCAAAATAAATTTTTTCAAGAATTCATTTTGGGTTAATCCAAATTCAAAATAATAAAAGGGAATGCACCAGCAAATCATAACTATAATATATGGAACCAATAGCTGTTTTGCTCTTCTAACTATATCTCTATATTTTTGCCTATATCTTCCCCTCTCATACCTTAAATAATAAAAAATATATCCTGATGCAAATACAAAACCATATACATGAAATGAATTTAAAAATTTTCCAAGTATACTAATAAATACATAAAACATACTGCTACATTCAAAATGTACAGGAGACCATCCATCTTGCCATATGCAGCTACAATGATATAAAACAACACTATTCATCATGCAAACTTTAAAAAAATCTATAGTTTTCAATTTTATATCGCTATTTTTAGATTCTTCCATTCTATTATCCCCTATACTTTTGAATCAAATATTTTTTCTTTTCTTCGACTGACATACCATCCAACCATTCCAATTTGTCCTTACATCTTTCATAATAATCATCTATAGAACACACTACTCTTCCAGGAATTCCAACCACGACTGATTTTTCAGGAATATTTCCTTTCACAATTGCCCCTGCCCCAATTATACAATCATTTCCAATTATAGTATTCGGCATGATATATGCTCCCATGCCAATATAAACATTATCTCCAATTGTGATTGAACCAATTTTATCCATCATTTTCCCTTCAAATCTATTAAGAGAATTTAAAACTTTAATAGCACCATCATGTGTAATTAAATTTATATTAGCAGCAAACAAACAATTTTGTCCAACTTTAATTAAATATGGCTCCGATCCAAAAGCAGTCGTTGTGCAATTTAACCTTGTTCCTTCTCCAATCACAGCACCCTTGTCTCTTAAATAATTTACTTTTTTTTCATGGCTCGGACGAATATGATCTATATAATATCTTTTTAATTTATTAAAAAACTTCATTTTACCTTTCTCCTAACAATATTTCTTACTGTATTAAACAACAATTCTCTTTCCTCTTTAAATATACACAAAAATGCAAAATATAAAAATACACAACAAATAATACTAAAAAAACTCCATATAATATTTTCACTTACTTTTTGAAAGAGAATTGACACTACTGCCATTCCTAATGTTGCGATTATATAACGATACATATTTTTAATCATCTTTATTGGGGAAATTTTTGCAGCTATCCACAAAATTAGTAAATCAACAAAAATAGCTTGAAATCTTACCAATGATCTTGCAACATATAAAGTGGCATATCCTTTTTGAGCACTATATATTAATAAGGGAATCAAAACTATAAGATGAAGTCCCTGTGACAATACAGACAGCTTAGGTTTTCCTAACGCTCTGTACACTTCACTACTATAATATCCAAATACAATAGTCAATCCACTCATCAATGCCCATAATCCAATAAAGTCTATTGCCTCATTCCATTGATTTCCTAACAAAATATATGTAACTAGTTTTCTATAAAGAAAAATTCCAACACTCATTGGTAAAACAAACAGTGCAATTATTTTTTGAAATTTATAAAACATATTTACAAATTCTTCTCTGTTGTTTTGCAATCTTGACAAACCTGCAAAAAGAACTGGTAAAGTTGAACTGGTTATTAAGTTCATGATCTGGTTTACTGTTGTCATAGATGTTTTATATATACCAACATAATAAGCCGTTAAATATTGTCCTACTATAAATGTTCCAATATATGCTGTTAACCAGATAAAAAATTGCTCTATCAACGTCCAAAAACTAAAAGAAAGCATTTCTTTCAACAAATTAAACGAAAAATAGAATTGGGGTTTCCATTCAGAGGAAAATGTTAATACCATAGCATTTACAATATTAACTACTACTGTTCCAATGATTAATGCCCAATAGTTTCTCATAATAAAAGCTAAGGGTACTGTCACAAAAACAGGTACTAATACTGTTGAAATTCTGGCTTTAAAAATAACCTTAAAATTAAATTTTCTTTTTAAATATCCACTTTGAAGAGATGAAAAAGACGTTACCGGTAAAATTACACAAGCAATTGAAAGTACATTTCCCAAACCAGGATTACCAACTAATTTTGCTAATGGATTTCTAAAAATAAATATTAATCCCCATAAAACAACAGATAACACAAAGTTTGACCAAAATGCAACATTCAGTCCTTTTTCTAATTCTTTTTCATTCTTAAACTCATGCTGAATTACATATTTTTGAAAACCAGCATCCGTAAACATATCTGCAAAACTAATAATAATATTTATTGTAGCCACCATTCCAAAAGCTTCTGGAGATAATAATCTAGCTAAAAACATATTCGATATCGGTTGTATTAATTTTGCAAAAATTTCTGCTAAACCTGACCATTTTACAGAAGATGCCATTTTTTGATTCACTGTTTTATTATCCATAATAACTTCCTTTTTTACAAATCTGCGAACATTCTCTGCTTCTTTCTATACAATTTTTTTTCATCCACTGCAATGCACAATAACAATTTACCGTTAAAATCTGAATAAACTCATCATCATAATCTACCATTCCATAATCCATAATCAATCTTATGCCTATGAAAGTGACTAAAAATGCTGTTATTTTTCGATCATATGATACATATTTATTCCAATTTCTCATTAAATCAATTATCATAGAAAACAATACCGCATAATGCAATACAAATCCTATTATTCCCGTATCAGCAAGTATTTCTACATAATTGTTGTGTGCATAAGTTTCTGCCCAACCAGAATAATTATAAAAATAATGATATGAAAAATTTCCGAATCCCACTCCGATAATAGGATGTTTACGAAATAATTCTAATCCAATCTGTACCATATCGGCTCTAGTAGTCACGCTTGCATCTGCAACAATTGAACTATCGAATATACCAAATAGACCAATCAATCTAAATCCAACCATTTTATATAAAAAAGGAATATTAAAAACTGCCCATATAGCTCCAAATACTAACAATAATAGCATAGGTACAATAATCAAAATAGATTTCTTTCTTGGTTTGTACAATAACCAATATATCATTGGTCCACAAACTAATACTATAAAAGCTTTCCTAGACTTTGTAAAAATAACAATAACAGCCAATATAAAAATCATTATCATACTAATTTTTTTATTAGCTTTTTCTTCTGTCAAATAATATATCCATAAAATAATTGAAAAAGCACATATTAACCCCATCCAATTTGCTTGAAAGCCAATAGATGGTCCTATTCTATCGGCTGCGGAACTGGCATTAGTTGAAACTTGCATGGCTGCTTTCCAAACAGATGCTGGTGTCATTAAAAAAAGAAAAACTACTAATATAACACTAGAAACTCTAAAAGCTTTCCATACATCTTCTATTTTATATCCATTATCTAAATAATCATTCAACAGAATACTTATTACTGTTAATTGGAGTAAAGGTTTTAGTGCTTTTACTCCATCTTGTACACTTGATGACCATATTAAAGATAGCATGGCAAATACTGCAAATAACGCAGACATTTTAACATAACCGTTAAAACATATTTTCATTCCTTTTGTTGAAATTCTGTTAGCACAACACAAAAGAAATAATAATTGTGCAGCATACATCAATGGTGTGATTTTTCTCAATGAACAAAATCCAATTATAAGAAATAAAACTGATAGAGAAAATAAACTCTTTTTATTACTAATTCTAATCATTGTTTCTTCATCCTTCTTAATTTATTTTTATAAATTATTTATAATCTCCATCCAACTATTACATACAGATTTCGTCGATATCTGATTTCTTATTTTTATTGCATTTGTAGAAATATGCTCTGCATACTGTGTATCTTCACAAATCTTACACATTGCCTTAAATAAAGCTTCTTCATCATTCATTGGAATAAGTATCCCATTATCATCTGATCTTACAAACATTTTCGAACCACCTATTGGACAGTTTGTAACAATAGTCGGAATTCCCATACCTAATGCTTCAAGCATAGAGTTAGAAATCCCTTCATGATTTGAAGTAGATATATACATACTTGCCTTACGAATTTCTTCTATTAAATTAGCTGAAAATCCTGGAAGTTCTACTATTTTATTTATATTGAGTTTTGTAATTAAGTTTTCATACTCTTTTCTTAATTTCCCCTCACCATAAATAATTAGTTTATACTCTGGATGAATTTTGCTAAATCTTACAAAAGCTTTTAAAAGCATTGGAAAATTCTTTTCTTCAGAAAAGCGACCAGCTGCAACAATTTTTTTCTCTCTTTCACCATTCCAAGGATTAGGCATATTAACTGTATCTAGTGGATTAGAAATTATTGAACTTTTATTTTGAATTTTCTTATTGTAATATGATTGTGCATCTATCGTTTGAAATACCATCCAATCTGCTAATCCATACAATCCACATCTTCTCATCAAAAAACTTCCAATCTTATCTTTCCATGGTAACTTACTCAGTTTCGCATATGGATCGGCTCTTTCAGACATAATTATTTTTTTCCCAACTCCAATATTAGCAAGCAACGTATATAATGATATTATCGGTAAAAATGGAATTACTACTTCTACATTTGTTCTCTTTAATACCTTATGTAACTTCACTATTCTTGTAAATGTCGCAAATTTTCCATTGTCCTTAAATTGAACAATCTTCACTTTGTCAGATACTGAATATATGATTTTTTTATCTCTTAATACTATGAGTGTAACATCTGCCCCAATTTCTGCACATCCTGAAGCCAATATTGACATTACCTTTTCAGCTCCACCATCTGATAATGATCCTGTCACAAACATAATTTTTTTATTTTTCATTTTTTGTCTCCCAAGTTTTAATCATTTTGGAGATATAAACTGTAAAATTTCTTTTGTATTTTCTCCAAATGCACCTTTTCCATTAGCCATTTGTGGAAACCAAATACTTTGTCCTCGTGTATTAGCTTCTATCAATACAATCATTTTACACTCATCAACCGTTATATCCCAAGATATAATTCCCAATTGAGGGGTACTTAAATGTAATTTTTCTGTAGTTTTTATGATTTCAGGTACAAAATCTATTACATAATTTTTAAATTCAATCTGTGTATCGGGATGTTTTTCATACCTATCTCCAAACTCTGTAAAGGCAACGGAATTAAGTTGCCCTGTATCACTAACTCCAATAAACATCCCTCCTGCGTGAGCATTATCCATATATCCTCCTCCTTGTCCTATTCTAAGTGCAAGAGGCACATGATTAACTTTTCCATTCCACAAATATGTAATAACTCTAAATGTATTTACTGCATTAGGATATAAAGTACTTAATTTCTCATGTTGTTTTATGCATTCTTGAACAACAACTATTCCTTTTTCATTTAATATTCTATCTTTTATATTTCTAATACCACATACTTTTTCAACACCTATACCTGAACTAGTATCTTGAACCGGTTTTATAATTACTTCTGTATCAGCATCCCCCCCGATAATTTTGTACTTGTTGTTTACTGATTAAATTTTTATTTTCATCAAACCATATATTATTGTAAATTGTTAAAAAAGTTTTTGGTGTTCTAACATTTGCAATTCCCTCACAGAATAATGGTAACAACAATTTGTCATCCAATACATACCTATACTCCGCATCATTCATTTTGGGTTCTAATTTACTTGAAAAAAGATATTCCGGAAAATATTTTTCATCAAATTTTTTTGTAAATGATTGATATAATTTATGCCAATCATATTTTATCTTTTTTCCATAGTTCTTAACAAATAAATCATCTATTTTTTTCTTTTCAAATTCAGTGAGAGAAACTTTTTTGATAAGATTTTGTCTCCTAGAATCAGAAATCTTTTTCTTTTCTCCATGAAACTGACCTATACTATAACTTTTTTCAATCATTCTCGTCATGATTTTTCTAGTGCTATTTAATATTCCCATTATTTCCCCTCCGGTAATTGAATCCAACTTCCAAATTTATAATCCCATTCTTCCGGTTCAAACGGTTTCAATCCACTCCAATGAAAAAATGTAATTTCTCCAAAATAGATTTTTCCGTTTATATTATAAAAATCAATTCTCGCATGTGGTATATCTTTTCCTAGTTTTTCGGCAAGTTCTATCATTTTATCAAAATTTTCAGGTTTTATAATTTTCTTTTTTGCATTTGGATGACCATTTTTAAATGGCAAATGCTCGAAATTACAATCATAAAAATCAAAACAAGTTTCTGATTCGGATCCCCGATCCGTTGCTATAAACATAGCCTTCACTTTCCCATCAAATGTAAAAAACTTGTAATCTTTCAATTCGTAACCAGACTCATCTACCATATATTTTTCTGCAATAATTTGCGGTTTCACATCTTTATATGGCCATTCTCTAGTATTTAAAAAATAACGCCTTTTCAAGCAATGTTCTATTTGCTTTTTTGCTTTCTCTTTGTCCAGTGACTCTTTATCCTTGCATATTACCAAACCGCCACTATCATGTGTACATTTCAAAACAAACTGATCTGGTAATTTATCAAAATCAATATCATCAAAATGTTCCCAAACCCCTAATGTAGGAATAATATATTCCTTTCCTATTATTTTTTCTACATATCCTTTTACAGCATACTTATCAACCATTACTGTATATTCTGGTTTTCGGTTATATAGCTTTAACCACTGTAATTTTTCATTGTATGTTTTAGGATTAGTTAAATCTAATTTTTTTTTCATTCTGTTTTTATATAATAACTTTAGATATAATGCATCTGCATTTACTGTATCTGGAAGGATATGTCCTAATGCCAGAATTGAATAATATACTGGATCTTTCATAATTTGTTTAATTTTTCCCATTTTAGTCTCCTCATATTTATTGCACAACACTAGAAATATATTTTTCCCATTCAGCAATAACTTTTTTAGCGTTAAAATCTTTAGTTACATCTTCTGCTCTTAATCCCAATTTTGATGCAAACTCTTTATTATTTATTAACTTATCTATAGCTTCCACCATTTTATCTACATCATCCATAGGAACTAATAAACCATTTTCACCATCATTAATAATAAAGGCCGATCCTCCTATTGGACAATCTGTTGCAATGCATGATAATCCTAAAGCCATAGCCTCCAATAATGCATTAGGCATCCCTTCAGAGTTTGATGGTAAAACAAATATTTCTGCATCTTGAATATATTTCTGAATGGAATCTTTTCTTCCCATCAATTTAATTTGAGATTCCATATTTTTTTCATTAATTAACTCTTGTAATTCATTTCTTAACGGACCATCTCCATAAATTTCAACTTTATAGTCAATATACTTTGACGCTATTTTTGAAAAAGCATTTATCAACAGTTTCTGATTCTTTTCTTCTGATAATCTACCTACTGATACAATACGTTTTGTCCGAAGTCCTTGATATGGTTTAATAGAGAAATCTGGATTAAGCGGATTTCTCAAAACTTCACTTTTACATTTTAATATATTTTTATAATATTCCTTGGCCTGTTCAGTCTGAAAAACACATCCATCTGCCATATGGTATGTAAGCTTACGCATAATTTTAAAAATCTTTTTTGTATGATATGGATTTGCCCTCTCAGCAATAATCATCGGTACTTTGTATTTTGCCATCTTCTTCGCTAAAAGAGCTACAATGTTGGTTTTTGTCATAAAAGATATTGCAACATCTGGTTTCCATTTATCAATATGGCTTTGTATTACTTTTATCGAAGCCAAAATATTTTGATTTTTCACCCCTCCTGAAACAAATTCAACTCTTGGTGATAAAACATAGTCTGACACATTATCTTTCAACGAAAGAAGTCTAACTTCATGCCGTTCAGAAAGTTCATTACATAATGTTGCCATAACACGTTCAGCCCCACCTGATTGCATTCCTGTTATAACAAATAATATTTTCATTGCATTTCACCTCATCATAAATTACAAATATTTTATACTTTTCAAAACCTCCTCTGTATCCTTTCCAAAAAAACTTTTTCCATGTGCCATTTGCGGAAACCACACAGTTTGAGAATGGAGATTTCTTTCAATTAAGACAATATTGTTATTTTCATCTATTGTAAAATCCCAACTAATAAAAGTCATGTTAGGCAAATTTTTGTGTAACTCGATTGCGGCTTGGCGAACCTTATCAATCATAGGTAGCTGATAGTTTTTAAAGACAACATGCGTATCCGGATGCTCATAATATCTATCTTGATATTCTGTATATGCAGTATCTAACAATTTTCCATCATCTCTTACACCAATAAAAACACCTCCTGCATGAGCATTATCAACCAAAGCCCCTCCCCTTCCTATTCTCATTGAAATAGGAGCCGTTTTAATATCATCTTTTAACATATAAGATACAACTCGTAACGTATTAATTGCTTCGGGATATAATTTTTTAAAATGTTCATGAGGATGAATTCGTTCCTGAACAACAAAATTTCTCCCCATCTTTTTAAACACTAAATTCAACTCATCCAATAAATCTTTTGAGTTTTTATTCAAATTTAGAACTTGTACCCCTCTGCCACTGCTTGTATCTATTGTCTGCTTTATAACTACACTTGTATTATTTTCTTTAAGTTTAATAACTTTCTCAACAGCCTGATCATAAGAAATAATATTTCTATTTTCATCAAAAAAATGACCATTTACACATTTTACAAATGTATATGGGATTCTCACATTAAATTTGGTACCCCCCAGAAGATTTTTATCTTCAAACGGTAATACTTTTATTCTGTTGTTAACTTTAGGCTCTATCTTTACTTAATATATATATTCTGGTATATATTTAGCATCAAATTTTCCTGTATAGCTCTGATATAAACGATGCCACCAATATGGAATTTTTTTACCATAATTCTTTTTATAAAATAAATCTATTTCATTTTTTTGTTCTTGTGTCAACTTTACGTTTTTGAATAATTTACGTTTAGACCATATATTTTTCATCTCATGAATAAAAATAAAGCATTGCCAGCACCATGTTAAAAGTTTTAATAAGACTGTTTCTATTTTTTTATATAACCCCATAGCTTTTCCTTCCTATAATATTTCATTATTTTTTTGGAAGATGTATCCAATCCCCAAAAGTTTTGTCCCATTTACTTGGTTCAAATGGCATAAACCCACTAAAATGATAAAATGTTAATTCACCAAAATATAATCTTCCATCAACTTCATAAAAATCCACCCTAACATGTGGAAACCCTTTTGATAAAATCTTAGAAAACTCAATCATTTTGTCAAATGTTTCAGGTTTACGCAACGTATTCTGAGCATGAGGATATTTTTGTTTTATATCCAAATGATTAAACTCAAGATCAAAATAATCAAATTTAACATGGTCTGACGCTCTATCTGAGGCAATAAACATCGCTTTAGGTTGACCATCAAAACAGAAAAACTTATAATCTCTTAATTCTCCATCTACATGATCTTCCATATACTTTTCTGCGATAATCCTTGGTTTAACATTTTTATAAGGCCATTCTCTCCCTATATAATAAAAGTTTTGTTTTAATGCTGCCTCGATTTTTTCTTTAGCAGCAACTTTATCTAATTTACTTTTATCTTTTACAATTACCAAACCTTCTGAATCATGTGTGCATTTAAGAACAAATTGATTTGGTAATTTTTCAAAATCAATATCATCAAAATGATTCCACACACCCAAAGTAGGTATAATATAATCCTCACCTATAATAGATGCAATATACTCTTTAACTTCATATTTATCTACAAGCTTTGTATATTCTTCATTTCTATCGTGCAATTTTAACCAGTTCAGTTTTTCATTATAGGTTTCTGGATTTCTCAAATTGCAAAATCTTTTAAAATGAGCAAAATAATACATTTGGATATAAGCTTTATCAGGAACAATACGCATAGCATATTTAATTTTTTTTAATATTTTATTACTTGACATTATTACCTCACCAATTCTCTTGGATAAACTTATCAATCATCTTTACGATTGCCAAAGGGTCTTTATTTTCCCATGGAACAATATCTGCTGTACCATTGTAAATTTTCTTGAAGCACTCCCCTAAATCATCTAATTCCAAGTCAGCCATCAACACATATTTATTACTACTAAATGCTTCATTATTTTGAATTTGATGGTCATTAATATGTTCTCCATACTTTTCCAATCTAGTGACTGCTATAACCTTTTTCCCTGCATTAAGAGCTTTCATAATCGACCCCGATGCTCCATGTGTTACAACTATATCCGCTTTTTCGATTAATTCAACGAATTCCTCTGGAGAAACAAATTCTTTAAAGTCATAATTTTTAGGCTTATACGTTGATGTACCTATTTGTGCAAACATTGATTCCGTTAAAGTTCCATCTTCATATAATGCATCCAATCTTTTAAACAATCTGTCAAATGGATAATTTCGTGATCCAACTGTTACAAAAATCATTAGTATAAACATCCTCCATATATTGCTTTTTTATAATATTTTTTTTGAGATTCCCACTGTACAATAAATAAATCAGAATGTTTTTCCATTTTTTTCCCCGCAACAGTCGGCATATTAGCTCTTCCAAAAGTTTCAATAAATATAAACTTTTTATGAAACAACACTGCCAAAAGATAAAATGGATATGCTACCATTGTTCCTGTCGTAATAATAAAATCTGGTCGCTCTTTTATCCAAATAAACAACGTATATATAGCATTCCATAACATTTTAATTGGCATCAATCTATCCTTCAAATCGGTTTGAAGCATGAAATATTTTCCAAGCGGTGCTTCGAACTGTGTTTTTTCTGTCACAAAAAAGCCAGAGTATTTTTTCGCTAAAGGTTGTAGTTTTTGAAGTTGTTCCCAATGTCCCCCAGATGAAGAAACAAAACATAATCTAGGTACTCTATCATGTGTTTTTCCCATAGTTCTCACCTTACTTTAATCTCTCTGAAAAATATCTCTAGTGTAAACTTTAGATTTTACATCATCCAAACATCCATCATAACGGTTAGCAATTATAGCCTGGCTCTGCTTTTTAAACTCGTCTAAATCATTAACAACTTTACTTCCAAAGAACTTTTCACCATCTTTTAAAGTAGGTTCATAAACAATAACTGTAGCACCTTTCGCTTTAACCCTTTTCATAACCCCCTGAATAGAACTCTGACGGAAGTTATCACTATTGCTCTTCATAGTAAGACGATATACACCGACTACAACATCTTTTTCTTTGCTTTCGTCCCAGTCGTCATTCGCTTCATATGTTCCAGCAATCTCCAACACACGATCTGCAATAAAGTCTTTTCTTGTTCGGTTAGATTCAACAATTGCCTCAATAAGATTCTCTGGAACATCTGCATAATTAGCAAGTAACTGCTTCGTATCCTTTGGTAAGCAGTATCCACCATAACCAAAAGATGGATTATTATAATGTGTTCCAATACGTGGATCAAGGCACACGCCGTTAATAATCTGCTGTGTATTTAATCCCTTCATTTCTGCATATGTATCTAATTCATTGAAGTAAGAAACACGAAGGGCAAGATATGTATTCGCAAATAATTTGACAGCTTCTGCTTCTGTAAATCCCATAAACAATGTATCTACATCTTCTTTAATAGCACCTTCCTGAAGAAGTTCTGCAAATGTATGAGCAGCTTTTACCAAACGTACATTATCAATATCTGTTCCAACGATAATACGGCTTGGATATAAGTTATCATATAACGCCTTACTTTCTCTTAAAAATTCTGGACTGAAGATAATGTTATCACAGTGAAACTTTTCTCTAACGCTTGTTGTATATCCAACTGGAATTGTAGATTTGATAACCATAATTGCTTCTGGATTATATTCAATAACTAATTTGATAACTGCCTCTACTGCAGAAGTATCAAAAAAGTTCTTCTTACTGTCATAATTTGTTGGAGCCGCAATAACAACGAAATCAGCATCACTATATGCTTCTTTCGCATCTAATGTTGCTGTTAAATTTAATTCTTTTTCTGCTAAATATTTTTCAATGTAGTCATCCTGAATTGGAGATTTTTTATTATTAATTAAATCTACCTTTTCTGGAATAATATCTACTGCTGTAACCTGATGATGCTGGCTTAATAAAGTAGCAATAGATAATCCAACGTAACCTGTTCCCGCAACTGCAATTTTTAAATCTTTAAATTCTCTCATTTTTAATTTACCTCTCTTTCAACTATCAAATCTCAATTTACATATAAAATTCTTTATACCACTCAGCAAATTTTCGTAATCCTTCACGTAAAGTTGTTGATGGTTTAAAACCATAATCCCTTTCTAATGCTTCTGTATCAGCATATGTCACAGGAACATCTCCTGGTTGCATAGGGACAAGTTCTTTATGTGCTTCAAAATCATAATCTTCCGGTAAGACTTTCGCTCTTATAAGCTCTTCCTGAAGAATTTCTACAAAATCTAGTAAATTTTCTGGATGGTTATTTCCAATGTTGTAAACAGCATATGGAGGAATTGGCAACCCATCCTCCCCGTTTTTCTTCTCTGGTGCACCTTGCATTACTCGAACAACACCCTCAACAATGTCATCAACATAAGTAAAATCTCTTTTACAGTTTCCATAATTAAAAATTTTAATAGTTTCGCCATTTAACAATTTATTTGTAAATCCAAAGTATGCCATATCCGGTCTCCCTGCCGGTCCATAAACAGTAAAGAAACGTAAACCAGTTGATGGAATATTGTAGAGCTTTGAATATGCGTGAGCCATTAATTCATTACTTTTTTTCGTTGCAGCATATAACGATACAGGATTGTCTACTTTATCTTCTGTACTATATGGAACTTTTTTGTTACTTCCATATACAGATGAACTTGATGCATATACCAAATGTTCTACTGGATAATGCCTACAGCCCTCTAATATGTTATAAAATCCAACTAAATTGCCTTCTATATATGCGTCTGGATTTGTAATAGAATATCTTACACCTGCCTGTGCCCCTAAGTTTACAACCACTTGTGGTTTATACTTTTCAAAAATCGAATTAACTACTTCTTTGTCTGCCAAATTTCCCTTTATAAAAGAAAACATTTTACTAGATGATAGTTTTTCTAATCTATATTCTTTTAAGCGAACATCATAATAGTCATTCATGTTATCAAGTCCAACTATTTTTATTCCTTCTACTTCTTTTAATAATCTCTCAGCTAAGTTTGATCCTATAAACCCAGCAACACCCGTAATAAAAACCGTTTTATTCTCTAAATTTACTTTCTGCATAGCAATCTCCTTATATTTATAACTTATCTATATTTATCCTTTCGCAACTTATTTTTTCCATAAAATAAGCTGCTTGTAGGATTCACATCGATCCATCTTTCTTAAACACAACTAATACTGTTTTAAACAATATTTTTATATCTAGCCCAATGTTCCAATTTGTGATATACTCTTTATCAAGACGAACGACTTCTTCAAAATCGGTAATATCACTTCGTCCGCTTACCTGCCACATGCCAGTGATTCCAGGCTTAATTGCCAGTCTTGCACGATGGTGAAGTTCATACAAATTCGTTTCTGAAATCAAGGGTGGGCGAGTACCTATAATCGACATATGGCCACGTAATACGTTAAAGAATTGCGGAAATTCATCTAAACTTGTTCGTCTGATAAAATCACCGATTCCTGTCTTATGTGTCCCATCTGGAAGTATCTTATTTCCGATAACACGAGGATCAAGGTCCAGTTTAAACATCTTTCCATCTCCAAGTTTGTTATCTTTCATAAGCTCTGCTTTACGTTCTTCTGCATCCATATACATACTGCGGAACTTGTACATTTTAAATTTCTTTCCATTCTTTCCAACTCGTTCCTGAGCAAAGAAAATTGGTCCCGGTGATGCAATATAAATTGCCGGTCCGACAAAAATACAAATGATTCCGGTAAAAATACATCCAACTAAGCCACCCGCAATATCCATTAATCGTTTTAACATTAACTGTCTGGTTGATGCACAATTGATACTTGTCGTAAGGACTGTGTAATCACCAACCTTTTCCACAAACTGTTTTTTCCCTGGCACACTTGTAATCTTTGCAAGATTAAGATGAATGGTTACTCCTGTCTCTGATAACTGCTCAATTAACTCTGACGGGTATGGAAGAACTTCTGAAACAACAATCAGAACTTCATCAATCCATTCCTGACATACATACATTGCTGCAGTCTCTTCGTTGGCAACCACCGGAACTCCATGAATTTCTCTTCCAGTCCAGTCTGCATCAATTACAGCCACACCAGCTAACGAGAATCTGGCATAATTATTTTCCTGCATACTTAACACTACTCGCTCAGCCACATCTTCTGATGTTACAATCAGTAGTTTGCGTTCTCCGCCATCCTTCATCTGTTTTCGCAGTAGTTTTTTCCAAAGTTTTCTGACAATATAGGTAATTATGAGATAACCTATTATGGTCAGCATCAATGTTAATCTTGAAAAGTCCTGTCCCTGCTGAAGCAGGAATAAATATAAAATTGCTAAGGTACCTACCATAATCGCATGATTTAACGTAACTACAAAATCACGATAGTATCCTCTCTTTAACACGCTTTTCATGGTGCCATATGCAAAAATCATAACCAGATCTGCCAGTTCAAGGAAAACTGCCATATTGCGATAAATAATAATTTCATATGGATTGAACCCATATCCGCTAATTGCATATGCCAGAACATACGCTAATTGCAAACAGATCATATCTAAGACTATAAAGTCTGCGTGTTTTAACCATCCTTCAGAATCTTTTCTATACATAGATTTTTTTCTTTCCCCTTCCATTTTTTTGTAATCTATCTGTTAATCTACAATCGTCCCCACAATTGTAGAGATTGCCTTCAAATTTGAGTAATTTAAAACTAGATAGGATTATTGCTACACCAAGAAGAGCATTAATCCAGAATATGTTAAGATTTGTTGAGATATGTAATTCCGTCCATAGCCATACCCCAAACACAAGTAAGCAGCACATGGGAATCACATTTTGAATATTTAGATATGCGATATAAGAATTTCGATATTCAGTTTTCTTTTTCTTTTCATTCCCATTAATGTATACTGGGGTATCCATCGTACACTTTCGTTTTGATATTCCTAGCATTTCATATCTCCCTTACTGTACCCCCCCCCCGACAAAATCGAGGGCTACTTTCTTATCTCTTTTTTCTCATTTATTTCTTATATTTTTCTCCAACGACAGATAACCTGTGAACGTCTTTCGAGGGACATTCACAGGCTCAGCCATTACCTCCTGTTATTTATGATTCTCATTTACTTATTTATGATTGGGTCAAAATAAGCATCCAGGAAACCACTTTATTATATATGATAAATTGTAAAATATAGTTCAACAAAAAATCTCATAGCGTTTCATTGGTGTAAACTGTAAGTAACCACACAAACAGAACCCGAGGAAAAACTATGAGCTACTCCCAT
>NZ_CABHMZ010000027.1 GCF_902167705.1 Streptococcus constellatus
AAAGTTGTTCGATGGCTGAAAACATGGCTTTGGCTGTTCTATCTGGTATCTTGAAGGCTAAGTAAAAACGAGTTTTTCGCTCTAGAAAAGTCGCTAAACACCCCTTGCTTTTGCCTCTGGAAGACACTACAGTATCAAGCTCCCAGTGGCCAAAAGTTTCACGATTCCGAACCTCTTTAGGACGTTTGGCAATCGGCGTGCCAATCCTAAATGTCCCACGTGTTTCTTTGGGTTGTCGAGTTCTTCCTTTACGACGGAGGACGCTTAAATCCAGATCAATCAAACCAGCATAGAGCCAGTTATAGATGGTTTTAAAAGCTACCATTGGCTTTTGTTCAAGCTGATAGCGCCCACAAATCTGTTCAGGCGACCAGGAGGATTTTAAACCGTTCTCAATTTCCTTTTTCAACTTTGGTGTTAAACAAGACTTCCGACCTTTTTGCTTAGCCCTGTGGTCGTACTGTTCCTGTGCTAAGACTGCGGAATAACCATTTTGACATCGTCTTAACTCTCTTGAAATGGTAGACTTATGGACGCCAAGTTTACTTGCAATTTGGCAAGGTTTTAAACCTAATTCCAAGTAGGTTTCTATCTTTATTCGGTCGGTTATGGTAAGATGGGAGTAGCTCATAGTTTTTCCTCGGGTTCTGTTTGTGTGGTTACTTACAGTTTACACCAATGAAACGCTATGAGATTTTTTGTTGAACTATATTTTACAATTTATCAAGAATAAAAAAATCGTCTGCCTATTTTTTAGTTTTTAACAACTTATTTTACCTTATGTATTAGGTATAGTTATTGGCATTATGTTTGTTTGACAAATGTTTTCTTTATACTTAGTCGTCGGTCAAGCTAGTAATTTGAGATAAAAATGTGTGATTTCAACAGCCTCTAGTTCTGGTCGGGCATGTAGCCACCAACTAAGTGTTGTTAAAAAGGTATCAATAATATATTGATTTAACAGTTGGTCAGGTAGAGAACTTTCCTTAAAATAAATGGGTTTAAGAATGGGAACCAAATATTTTTGAAGTTCTGCTTGCAGACTGCGGCTAAAATAATCATCTTTCAGCTGGTAAAGGGTTGTCACTTTATCAGCATTTTCTTTGAAGTGCTGGTAAAGATGAGTTACTTGTTCTTCAAGGCTTCCTTTGTGCAAGGATTGATTGGTTTGATGTTCAGCAAGAGAAGAAGTCACAAAAACGTGTTGAAAAAGCTGATGACAAACGGCGATTAGCAAATCATCTTTGCTTGTAAAATGACTATAAAACGTTGAACGACCAATATTAGCCTTCCGACATAATTCGCCGATGCGAATATCATGAAATGATTTTTGAGATAATAAATCAAAAAATGCGATAAAAATAGCTTCCTGTGTTTTGACTTCCTGACGTGTCATGAGATTTCTCCTTAAATGGACATTTTTTCTTTTTTGTCTATCATTGAACATTATAATATTTTTGCTTATGGTTTTAAAGTTAAAAGTTTAAGATAATAGAGATAATTTAAAGAAAGAAGCAGTCTGATGACAAATACATTACATAAATCTATTTTAAATCTTGCTATACCAGCAACGATTGAAAATATTTTACAGACTTTGGTGGGCTTTATTGACACCTTGATGATTGCAAAGCTTGGCTTGACGGCGGTAACCGCAGTAGGTGTTTCAAATACGATTCTAAATGTTTACTTAGCGGTTTACATAGCCATTGGAGTCGGCTGTTCAGCCCTTGTATCGCGAAATATTGGTGCAAAAAATAGCAAGGCTGCAAAGATCGTTGCTGTTCAGTCGATTTATCTAGGACTCATTGTTAGTTTGGTTTTTGGTTTGGCAGCGGTGCTGTTTGGACACTATCTTTTGCTTTGGATGGGGCTTGATGCAACAGAATTGGCAGCAGCCAAAACCTATTTTTACCTTGTTGGCGGATTGACGTGTTTTAATAGTTTGATGACTGTTTTAGCAAGTATTATTCGTGCAACTGGTGATACCAAGTCGCCAATGACGATTTCAGCTATCACAAATGTGACGAATGTATGTGTTGACTATGTTTTGATTTTTGGTATTGGATCATTTACTGGATTTGGCATATTGGGGACAGCGATTGGAACAGTAATTGCCAGAATTTTTGGAACGGTTTTATTATTTAAGAAATTACAATCTTCAGCACTAGCCTTGCAAAAAGAGGATTTAAGGTTTGGATGTCGTGATAAGGAATTGATTTCCTTGACCATTCCAGCAACTGCAGAGCGTTTGGTCATGCGTTTGGGACAAGTGGTTTATATGAGCTTGATTGTTGCGATTAGTAGTAAAACGTATGCCAGCCATAATATTGCAGGTTCAATTGAATCATTTGTTTACATGCCAGCTTATGGTTTAGCAACGGCAGCAGCTGTTTTGATTGGTATGGCAAAGGGGGAAAAAGATTATCATAAAATTCGTCAAGTTGGCTTTTGGTCAGCGCTTTATGGAATAATTATCTTAGGATTTTTCGGACTATTTCTGTTTTTTGGTGGAGCTTATTTTGCTACTTTCTTTACCTCTGATAGCTCTGCGATTGCCCAAGTGGGCATCGCTTTAAAAATTGATGGGTTTATCCAACCTGTTTTAGCGATTAGTTTGATTTTAGCAGGTGCTCTTCAAGGAATGGGGGATACCAAAACGCCTCTTTACAGCACGATTATTGGCATGTGGGGAATCCGTGTGGTTGGTGTATTCCTTTTCGGACAATATTTTGGTTTAGGAATTGCAGGTGTTTGGTTATCAATTCTGATTGATTTAGCCATTCGAGCTATTTTCTTATCTTACCGCTTTAATAAAGTCACTAGAATCTTGGCATGATTACCAAGACTTTTTTCGCATTGTTATGCTATTTTACCTATAATCAGCTATAAATTTGTGTTATAATGAAGTGTTACTAAAAAAGGTTTCATTTGCCTTGAAAGGAAAAACTATGACTGAAAAGAATTTTTACATTACAACGCCAATTTATTATCCAAGCGGTAAGCTCCATATTGGCTCTGCTTACACGACCATTGCCTGCGATGTCTTGGCTCGCTACAAACGCCTCATGGGCTATGATGTCTTTTACTTAACTGGTCTGGACGAGCACGGTCAAAAGATCCAGTCTAAGGCCGAGGAAGCAGGGATCACGCCACAGGAGTATGTTGATGGCATGGCTGTTGGGGTCAAGGAACTCTGGAAACTCTTGGACATTTCTTATGATAAATTCATCCGCACAACCGATGATTATCATGAAAAAGTAGTAGCCGATGTTTTTGAACGTCTTCTGGCGCAAGATGATATTTATCTAGGTGAGTATTCTGGTTGGTACTCTGTTTCAGACGAGGAATTTTTCACAGAAAGTCAATTAGAAGAAGTCTTCCGTGATGAAAACGGCACAGTAACAGGGGGAATCGCTCCGTCAGGTCACGAGGTGGAGTGGGTCTCTGAGGAGTCTTACTTCCTCCGTCTCAACAAATACGCAGACCGCTTGGTAGACTTCTTCAAAGCACATCCAGACTTTATCCAGCCGGATGGTCGGATGAATGAAATTATCAAAAACTTTATCGATCCAGGTCTTGAGGATCTTGCAGTATCACGGACTTCCTTCACTTGGGGAGTGCCTGTACCGTCCAATCCTAAACACGTGGTTTATGTCTGGATCGATGCCCTGCTCAACTATGCGACAGCTCTTGGCTATGGTCAGGATGCAGATGCCAACTTTGAAAAATTCTGGAATAATGGAACAGTCTTCCACATGGTTGGAAAGGATATCCTGCGTTTCCACTCTATCTACTGGCCAATCATGCTCATGATGCTGGATATGAAATTGCCAGATCGCTTGATTGCCCACGGTTGGTTTGTCATGAAGGATGGCAAGATGTCTAAGTCTAAGGGCAATGTCGTCTACCCAGAAATGCTGGTGGAACGCTTTGGGCTAGATCCGCTTCGTTATTACCTCATGCGTAGTCTTCCAGTTGGTTCTGACGGCACTTTCACGCCAGAAGACTACGTGGGTCGTATCAACTATGAATTGGCAAATGACCTTGGAAATCTCCTCAACCGTACGGTTGCGATGATTAACAAGTATTTTGACGGACAGGTGCCGACTTACGTAGAAAATATCACGGACTTTGATGCGGACTTGGCAGCAGTGGTAACAGAAAATATCGCAATCTACCACAAACAGATGGATGCTGTGGATTACCCTCGGGCGCTAGAGGCTGTCTGGAACATCATTTCCAGAACCAATAAGTACATTGATGAGACAGCTCCTTGGGTACTGGCTAAAGATGAAACTAAGAAAGCTGAACTGGGTGCAGTTATGAGCCACTTGGCAGCTAGTCTGCGTGTGGTGGCACATTTGATCAAGCCATTCATGATGACAACCAGTGACGCCATTTTGCTCCAGCTTGGTTTGCCAGAAGCAACTTCGCTGGAAAATCTTGATTTGGCAGGATTGCCAGCAGGCTTGACTGTGGTTAAAAAAGGAACACCAATCTTCCCACGTCTAGATATGGACGTAGAGATTGCCTACATCAAGGACCAAATGGAAGCAGGCAAACCAGTTGTTGAGAAGGAATGGAAACCAGAAGAAGTCGAGCTCACACTCAACCGTAAGGAAATCAAGTTTGACGATTTTGACAAGGTAGAAATTCGTGTCGCAGAAGTTAAAGAAGTTGCTAAAGTCGAAGGTTCTGATAAATTGCTCCAATTCCGCCTGGATGCTGGAGACGGCGAAGATCGTCAAATCCTCTCTGGAATTGCCAAGTTCTATCCAAATGAGCAAGAATTGGTCGGCAAAAAAGTCCAAATCGTAGCGAACCTCAAACCACGCAAGATGATGGGGCGTATCAGCCAAGGCATGATCCTCTCAGCAGAATATGGTGATCAACTAACTCTGCTCACGGTAGATCAAAATGTACCAAATGGTAGTTTGATTGGGTGAGCTCACAGGAAGATTAAAATTAAAAATGAGGCTGGGACAATAATGTCTCAGCCTCGCTTTGTAAGGGTTATAAGCTTGTCGCCTCGATCCACGGAGTGAATGGGAACTGTTCGTCCGAGGGTCGGACGGTCTGCCTGAAAAGAGGTTCACTCTGTCCAAGGGTCGGACGACCTATTTGAGAAGTCGTTAAAAAAGAGAGGTTGGGACAAAAGTTCCCAACCTCACGTATTTTATAGTTTGGCTTGCAATACGCAGTGGTTGGTTGGATATCCTTATCCCTTGTTATACCGGTGATAGCGGCTATCCTAACCAACTGTGCGGAGGTGGGACGACGAAATCAAATTCTTCGAATTATTGATTTCTGTCCCACTCTCTTTGTAATATAAGATATGATGATGTGCTATTCATCTTTATTTAAAATGGAAAACCTCTCCGCCAGACTAGCCCAGTTCTCTCGTATATCAGTCATAAAAGCAGTTGGATTGGGTGTTTTGAAATCGTCAATCCAGGCTTGGTAACGGATAGAAATGAGAAGTTGTGTTAAGCGATTCAGCATTTCTTTTTCTTGATCTGTAAGGGCTTGGGCATTTTGGACGATAGTCAGCAATTTCTTGATACTGTTGGGTTGGAAAAATTCATCAATGGACGTAATTTGAGCGTCTAAAATGAGACCGAAAAAGACATCAAAGAAATCTTTAAGCTCGTCATCGGGAACAGTCTCCACCCATTCTTTTAGAGTTTTATCTGTCTGAATGCTATCTGGGTTGAGCGTATCAAGTAAAACAAAGCGCTCGTTTTCAATCTGCCAAGAGAAAGTGTCATGCTGGGCGATTCCACCAATGGCCACGCTTTTAACGATGTGAGCCTGTTTAGGAGTTTCCAACATCATCCCGACGATAGAGCCTTGCGGAATGTAGCGTTTGATTTTTGGAGCCATTTCCTGATAGCCGTCTGTTTCAATCACTGTATGATTCAGTCCCGGAGCGTCAAAACTATAGATTTGAGAAATTCTTGCTTGCAAAGCGGGCTCCACTTGGCTGCCAGCGTAAGTCGCTAGATTGCCACCTTTGGAATGTCCTGTCAAGATAAAGGTCGCTGTTGGAAATGCCTGCATGACCTTTTGAACGTAGCGTACAGCAGTTTGCTGCGCAGGGACATGCTCCATATAAGTCATATGAAAATCTTCTTTCCAGCCAATAATAGAGTCATCTGTTCCGCGAAAAGCGATAACATAGGTGTCTAAGCTGATTTTATAAGTCATAGCAGCAAATTGTTTTTGCACATCAAGATCAATATCATTCACATAGCCCAAGAGTTTGATGTTCTTATAGCGCTTCACCTTAGCGGCTTGTTCCAAAAGTGCCAAGCGGTGTTTGGTATTCATCATGGAAATTTCTTGGGGCATGTATTGTGGTACATCAACCAAGCGATGGGCTTGTTGTAAGGTCAAACTCTCTGTAACAATGTCATCAAAGTTCAGATAGGTCATTTCAGTCAAGAGTAGCATATCCAGCGCTGTAAAGGACTGGTCGTAGATACTATCGTATTGTACATCTTCTAAGTAGTTAAAAATATTTCCCATAGTCATTCTCTTTCGTAAATCTACTGTTAGTATAGCATATTTTCCCAAGTCTTTGTTATAATAGAAAAAGAAAACAGAAAAGAGGGATAGCATGCACAAGATATTATTAGTGGAAGATGATGCCATCATCCGTCAACAAGTCAAAAAAATGTTGGAACAATGGGGATTTGAAGTGGTTGCAGTAGAGGATTTCATGCAGGTTTTGACGATTTTTGTCAAGGAAGAACCACATCTAGTGCTGATGGATATTGGTCTCCCGCTTTTTAATGGTTATCATTGGTGCCAAGAAATTCGTAATATTTCTAAAGTGCCCATTATGTTTTTGTCATCAAGAGACCAAGGAATGGATATCGTTATGGCAATCAATATGGGTGGAGACGATTTTGTCACCAAACCATTTGACAATAACGTCCTTCTTGCTAAAGTGCAAGGATTGTTGCGGCGGTCTTACGAGTTTGGTACCGATCAAAGTCTGCTAGAATATCATGGTGTGATTCTCAATCTAAAATCTATGGATATGATGTATGAGGGAGAAGTGATTACACTGACAAAAAATGAATTTCAGATTTTGCGCGTGTTGTTTGAGCATTCAGGCAGCATTGTTGCCCGTGATGATCTGATGAAAGAACTCTGGAATAGCGATTTCTTCATTGATGACAATACCTTATCTGTGAATGTTGCGCGGCTGCGTAAGAAATTAGAAGAAGCAGGGCTCAAGAATTTCATTGAAACAAAGAAAGGAATAGGCTACGGATTAACCAATGGATTATCAGAATAAGCGTCTATTTTTCAAATATTATCTGCGCTCTAAGCAGTTTTTATGTTTGCTGCTACTTATTTTTTATGGTCTGCTGTTTATCTTTTCTTATCTTTTTGAAGATGAACGTGCTGTTTTGCAGTATGTCATGTTGCTCTTGCTCTTGATTAGCTTGCTGGGCGTCATCTTAGACTTTGTTAAACAATATCAAAATTTTCGCCGTGCCGTTTTATATGCTGAAAGTCAGGCACACACTCCTTTAGAAGCATTACTTTTTTCCAAAATCGAAACTTTAGAAAAGGACAAAAAAGGGCTGCAATTACAACATCAAGAAAAGCAGAGTGATTTACTAGATTATTACACACTTTGGGTGCATCAGATTAAGACACCGATTGCTGCGAGTAAGCTCTTGGTGCAGGATTTACAGGATCAGACGCTCAAAAATCAATTGGAGCAGGAGTTGTTTAAGCTCGACTCTTATACCAACTTAGTCCTGCAATATTTGCGTTTGGAAAGTTTTCATGATGACTTAGTCGTGAAAAAAGAAAATATAGAGGACTTGGTCAAAGATGTTGTCAAAAAATATGCGATTTTCTTTATTCAGCAAGGTCTTCGTTTGAATTTGCATGATTTGAATCACACCATTATCACAGATAAAAAGTGGTTTCTTGTCATTTTAGAGCAAGTGCTTTCTAATAGTCTTAAATATACGAAGCAAGGTGGCATTGAGATTTTCTTTAAGGAAGATACCTTGTATATGAAGGATACTGGTTTGGGAATTCAAGATGCTGATCTTCTGCGCGTGTTTGAGCGAGGTTTTTCCGGCTACAACGGGCGCCTAACGCATCAGTCATCAGGATTGGGGCTCTATTTATCTAAGAAAATTGCAGATGAACTGGGGCATGAGTTGCATTTGCAGTCGGTGGTCGGAGAAGGCACAACCGTTATGATGACGTTCAAAGAGAAGAAATTATTATTTGAATAAATGCAATCTTACAAAATTGTAAGGTTCGTCTCTAAAAATGAAAGGTTATGTTATGGTAGTAGCCTTTCTTTTTTTGTATCATAAGATTAGAAAATGAATGATGTTTAATAGAGGAGGCAGTTATGAAAACAAAAGGATTGAACGCTTTTCAGCTCAAGCTCTTAATGGCCTTTTTAATGGTCTTTGATCACCTTGAAAAAATACCAGGTTTATTGTCAGGTGAATGGGTGAGTATTTTTCATGCTTTAACACGTTGTGTGGCGGTTTGGTTTGCTTTTGCAGCAGTGGAAGGTTTTCGATATACACGGAGCCGCTTGCTTTATAATGTACGTCTCTTTTTCTGGGCAGCCATTATGTTTGTAGGCAATACGATTCTCAATCTGCTGTTTCAGTCTAAAGGAGTTCAGATATACAATAATATTTTTCTAACCTTGGCTTGTGGTGTACTTGTATTAAATCTCTTTTTTGGGATTTCCAAAAATAGCAATTCGATTGACATCAAACGCCAGCCCATTCACTTTATCTTAGGCATTGTTGTCTGCTTGCTGGCTGGTTTTGTGACAGAAGGTGGCATGGTCATTATTCCATTTATGCTGATTACCTATACTTGCAGGGAAAAGAAAAAACTACGAAATCTGCTGTATGGTATTTTAGCGGTTATCCTATTTTGTATGAGTATTCAGATTTACCCGACATGGATCGACACACTGTTAATGATGTTTTATAATTCCGATTGGCTTTTTATCACCGTACTGCCTTTCATTTCACTTTATAATGGTGAGCGCGGTCCTGCAACCAAGTGGAGCAAGTATTTCTTTTATATCTTTTATCCAGCTCATTTATGGTTGATTATTTGCATTGCTTATCTCGTTCAAAAATGAGTAAATTATAGTCTTGCGGCGAGCAATTCGTTGCAAAGTAGTATCAAAAAAGGAGAACAAGATGAAATATGGTAAAATTTTATTGAAACAAGACAGGCAATTGCTTCAGCCAAGCGTAAAAGATATTGAAAAAGCGCAATTTGGCTACGAAGTGAGTCAATCAGCGCAACAGTTATATTTTGGATTTTAAAAAGGAGAAAATCATGACATTATTAGATGTACAACACGTGAAGAAAATTTACAAAACTCGCTTTCAAGGTAATCAAGTGGAAGCACTGAAAGACATTCATTTCACAGTAGATGAGGGCGATTATGTCGCTATCATGGGAGAGTCGGGCTCTGGGAAATCCACTCTGCTTAATATTCTTGCTATGCTGGATAAACCAACAAAAGGACGCGTCTTTCTCAATGGCACGGATACAGCGACGATTAAAAACAGTCAGGCTTCGAGCTTTCGTCGGGAAAGATTAGGCTTCGTTTTTCAAGATTTCAATCTCTTAGACACGCTCTCGGTCAAGGACAACATTCTCTTGCCGCTCGTTCTGTCGCGCCGTCCGATTACAGAAATGATGCAAAAGCTGGTTACGACCTGCAATGAACTGGGGATTAACCAATTGCAAGAAAAGTTCCCCTATGAAATCTCAGGCGGTCAAAAACAACGGGTGGCAGTAGCACGTGCTATTATCACCAATCCAGAAATTTTATTGGCGGACGAGCCAACAGGCGCACTCGACTCTAAATCTTCAGCAGCGCTTTTAGATGTGTTTGATGACATCAATGACCGCGGACAGACGATTCTTATGGTGACGCACTCGACTTCTGCAGCCAGCCGTGCTAAGCGTGTGCTGTTCATCAAGGACGGAATTTTGTACAATCAAATCTTCCGAGGAGACAAGACCGAGCGGCAGATGTTCCAAGAGATTTCTGATACTCTAACGGTTATGGCAAGCGAGGTGGGTCAAGGTGCTTAGATTAGCAGGAAAACTAGCAGTTTCAAACCTAGTGAAAAATCGCAGATTGTATTATCCGTTTGCTTTGGCAACTTGTTTGGTCGTTGCTATTTCGTATATTTTTAATTCCCTAGCCTTTAATCCCCATTTGCAAAAGATGCAGGGGGCAAGCTCTATTGTGTTTGTCTTAGCTCTTGGCGTGATTGTTGTGACAATTGCTGCGGCGATTATCGTTTTTTACGCCAATAGTTTTGTCATGAAAAATCGCTCGAAAGAGCTGGGGCTGTATGGAATGCTAGGACTCAATAAACGTCACCTTTTTACGATGGTGTTCATTGAGCTATTGATTCTAGGCTTGACGACTGTAGCCATTGGTTTAGGATTTGGTGTCCTATTTGACAAACTGATTTATGCCTTTTTACTGAAATTGATGGGGTTCAAAGTTGTATTGGTTTCAACTTTCCAATTACCTGTTCTGATTTTTGTTGTGGCAACCTATGCCTTTATTTTTGCAGGTCTAGTGGTTGTCAATGGTTTTCGGATTTTACGTTTTAATGCGTTGCAGCTGGCTAAGGAAAAGAGCAGCGGTGAGAAAAAAGGACATTTTCTTCTACTTCAAACGATTGTTGGACTGGCTTCTCTAGCCTATGGATATTATCTAGCTCTTAGTGTAAAAAATCCAATGGCAGCGATTCTCATATTTTTCGTAGCGGTTCTCTTTGTTATTTTAGGGACTTATCTGTTGTTCAACGCAGGGATTACAGTATTTTTGCAACTGCTCAAGAAAAACAAACGATATTACTATCAGCCCAATAACATGATTTCTGTGTCCAATCTGATTTTTCGGATGAAGAAAAATGCGGTTGGCTTAGCGACGATTTCGATTTTGTCAACTATGGTCTTGGTCACTTTAGCTGGTGGTATCAATATTTATGCAGGTGCTGATTACCTGAAAAAAGTGATGTATCCACAAGACTATATTATACGAGGAAGAGAAGTATCAGCTACCCAATTGGAACAGGCATTGACAGAGTTTGCAAATGAAAATCATCTAGAAGTCACTAAGAAAAATGCCTATCAATATTATTCAATGGGAATTAAAAAACAAAACGGCAATCAGCTTGATATTTATCCAAAAGGAGAAAACAAAGTTTCTCCGCAAGCTTATATTCTTCTGTTTTCAGCTGTGGATTATCAAAAGATGACTGGCAAAACGTTGGATTTGAAAGACAATGAGACAGCAATCTTTGCAAAAGGAATGTCTATCAAGCAAGATCAACCTCTTAAACTGGTTGGACAAGAATTGACAGTAAAAGAACTCTTAAAAGAAGACTTTGTCCTTGAGAATATCATGGATGAGTACAATATCATTGTGCCGCAGTCACTTTTTATGGTTGTCAATGATTCACAAAAGATAGCAGATGCACAAAAGGAACACTACACGATTAACACAGAATTATATGGTGGGCTGAATATCAAGGCTTCTGATAAGGAAAAAGGGGATCTGGATACAACTTATCAGAAAAAATTGCAGCAATTCAATACAACTCTCCCAGATAATGCTGGTGTGTATGGTTATACAAGAATTAAAGGTGTGCAGGAAATCATGAGCATGCTCGGCGGAGTTTTCTTTATCGGAATTTTCCTATCTATTGTCTTTATGTTAGGAACGGTTTTGGTGATTTACTACAAACAAATTTCAGAAGGATATGAAGACCGCGAGCGCTTTGTGATTTTACAAAAGGTAGGTCTAGATGAAAAGCAGACCAAGCAAACTATTCGCAAACAAATGCTGACTGTATTCTTTTTACCACTTGCTTTTGCCTTTGTACATCTGGCATTTGCTTACCATATGTTAAGCCTCATGCTGAAAGTTCTGGGTGTGTTAAATGCTACATTGATGTTGGAAGTTACGCTTGGCGTTTGTGCTGTTTTTCTTATCGTCTATATACTCGTCTTTCTGATTACATCACGCAGTTATCGTAGAATTGTGTCGATGTGATAGAAAATTGTAGGTTGGGGGAACCCAGCCTTTTTTATATTATCACTAATATGCTTTACAAACTAGTAGATAAATGATATACTAGTTCCAGAAAAGGTAGTTTGTATTACAAAATAGTGATTGAAAGGAGTGAGTAGATGGAACAGACACAACTCTTAAAAGGTATTTTAGAAGGCTGTGTGTTAGAAATCATTTCCCAAAAGGAAATTTATGGCTATGAACTGATCCAAGAACTGAAAAAACTAGGTTTTAATATTGTAGCAGGAACCATTTATCCTCTGCTGCAAAAGCTAGAGAAAAAAGGCTACATCAAAAGCTGGCTCAAGGCTTCTCCAGATGGACCAGATCGCAAATATTTCACTATAACAGTGGACGGTGAACTTTATTTGCAAACGTTCTGGCAACAGTGGGAAGTGTTGGCGGCGAATGTCGAAAAAGTAAAAACATGGAGGAATCTAAAATGAAAAAAGAAAATGTCGTTATTCAAGAAATCATTCAAAGAACTCAAGCATTGATTGCGCGATTGAGTCCAGAAAATCAAGCTTATTTTGACAAAATCAATGAATACATGGTCTTATCTTCTCTCCTGCGTGATGAAAGAGCTATTCGGGAGCAGATTTATCAAATGGTATTGGATTTTTCGGACGCAGAAAGAGACGGCATAAGTGCTCAAGAGTTTTTCGGCAATGCTCCCAAAGGAATGGCTGATGAATTGGTCAACAATAGTCCTAGGATACATTTAAAAAGTGCGTTATTTATTAGTGGTTTGATTGGAGTGATTTTAGCTTTTTGTCGTTTATTGAGTAGTTTTTCATCATCTACTTATTTGACTATATCTCCTTTTCTTTATCTAAGTGATGTTGTACTTGGCTTGTTTGGAATAGGATTGATTTTTCTAGTCCTAGCGAAGACCGTTTATAGCCATTATACAAAATGGGTTATTGGAGTAAGCAGTGTCTTTTTAGTAGCTGTAGGATTGCTAGTGAGATGGTTGGCAGAGGAAAATTTAGCAACGTTTTTCGTATTTATCATTTCAAATCCTTGGGATGTGGTGTTAATGGGAATGTCTTTTCTTATCTGTTTGTTTGCGATTAGGCGAGATAAAGTGTTTCAGCCTATGCTTTTTCCTGTAGGAGGGATGATTTTAACGGGACTTTTAAAGCGTTGGACAAAAGAAATGCAGATAACAGACACCTTATGGACAACGATTATTCCTATTGCCATTATTATTGTCTCGTTACTAATCTTTTATGGTTCATCTTATTATGTGTTTAAAAAGAATAAATAATCCTATTTCTTATGTCTAAATCCCGCAATCTGTGATATAATGGGATATCTAACATTTTGAGGAGATGGTTATGAATATTTTTCGGAAAAAAGATGTCAGTCGAGATCGGACTGGCATGCGTCGTCATTTACGATTGTTGGATTTGATTTTGTTAGGAATTGGCGCTATGGTGGGAACGGGGATTTTCACGATTACAGGAACGGCGGCTGCAACTCTAGCCGGTCCTGCTTTGGTGATTTCGATTATTATTTCTGCTCTTTGCGTGAGTATTTCTGCTTTCTTTTATGCAGAATTTGCATCGAGAATTCCTGCAAATGGGGGCGCTTATAGCTATCTCTATGCTGTTCTTGGAGAATTTCCAGCTTGGATAGCAGGTTGGCTGACCATTATGGAATTTATGACGGCTGTATCTAGCGTTGCTTCTGGTTGGGCTTCTTATTTGAAAGGTTTGCTGAGTGGATTTGGTTTGAGTATGCCCAAAGCACTCAACGGAACCTTTAATCCGCAAGCGGGAACTTATGTAGACTTACTGCCGATACTTGTCTTGGTATTTGTGACGGGTGTGGTTTTATTAAATTCTAAAGCAGCTCTGCGGTTTAATTCTGCTTTGGTTGTCTTAAAGTTTTCGGCACTTGCCCTTTTTATCCTTGTAGGAATTTTCTTTATTAAGCCTGAAAATTGGTCTCAGTTTGCTCCATTTGGCTTTGGTAAACTTTATGGTGGTGAAGTTGGTATCATGGCTGGTGCTTCTCTGATGTTCTTTGCCTTTTTGGGCTTTGAGTCTATTTCTATGGCAGTAGACGAGATTAAGGAGCCGCAAAAAAATATTCCACGAGGGATTGTGCTGTCTCTTAGTATCGTAACGGTTTTATATATTGTGATAACTTTGATTTTGACAGGGATAGTACACTATACCAAGTTAAATGTGGCAGATGCTGTTGCTTTTGCTCTTCGTAGTGTCGGTCTTAGCTGGGCGGCTAATTATGTGTCGGTAGTGGCTATTTTGACCTTGATTACTGTCTGCATTTCCATGACTTATGCTCTGTCTCGCATGATTTATAGTGTGGCACGTGATGGTTTGTTGCCAAAATATTTCAGGAAATTAACCGCTACTAGTCGAGTTCCGAAAAATGCAACGATTTTGGTAGGAATAGCTGCAGCAGTGTGTGCTGGTATTTTTCCGCTAGCCAGTATTGCATCCTTTCTAAATATCTGCACCTTGGCTTATCTGATTTTGTTAGCAGTGGCTATTTTGAAGCTGCGCAAGGATAGAGGGCTTCCTCAAGCAGGGGAATTTAAAACTCCTCTGGTACCCTTGACACCAATCCTATCGATTATTATCTGCCTGTCTTTCATGACCCAATATGGCTCTGATACTTGGCTGGCATTCGGGCTTGCCTTACTAGTCGGAACTATTATTTATTTTATCTATGGCTATCAACACTCGGAAATCAATTGATAAGTTTACCTTACAAAAATGTAAGAAATAATTGTAAATTGTAAGATAGAGCTAAGGCAATTGGCTCTATTTTTCCATATAATAGGGATAATAAAGTAAGTGATGGAGGAAATAAATGAAAAAGGGGTGCATTGGTTGTCTAGGTGTGCTAGGAGTATTGCTTTTAGCGGTATTGGGAGCAGTGTTACATTTTGGACCTAATTATGATATCTATCTTCTGCCACCTAGTCCAGAGCAGTACGCAAAGTCTGCTCTAAATAAGATGAATTCTGCTCTTTATATTGATGAAAATTGGTCACAAGAAAAGGAAAAAGCATTAAAAGAAGTCAAATCTGCCAAAACGTATGCAGATACCTATCCAGTTCTAAAGAAAATGACAAAACGATCGGGAGGAAAGCATTCTTATTTTTATACACCGAAGGAATTTAGGAGTTCACAAAAGGAAGAGAGCCGGCTTCCTATCATAAAAAATGAGGATGGCATTCTTTACTTGAAATTACCTCCTTTTATGGGAAACGAGAAAGAGGCTAAGACTTATCGTACAATGTTACATCAGGCATTGACAAAGGAAACTTACAAGGGAGTAATTGTGGATTTGGAGAACAATACCGGTGGTAATATGTATCCTATGATTGGTGGATTAGCTACTATTTTGCCTGGCGGGACTCTCTTTCAATTTGAATATGCAAATGGGCAAAAAATAGCTACTACTTTATCACAAATATTAGCAAGCAAGCAGACAGAAAAAAATAGTTCCCAAAGAATTCCAATAGCAATTTTAGTCAATGGTAATACAGCTAGTTCTGGCGAAATGACGACATTAGCGTTCAAAGGCTTACCAAACGTTAAAATTTTTGGTAAGCCAACAGCTGGTTATACAACAGGAAACATGGTTTATTCTCTTTATGACGGGGCAACAATTCAGCTGACGGTCTCTCGGATTGTTGACCGAAAAGGGAACCGTTATGAGAATAATCCTATCGAACCAGATGTAACTACAGCCACGCCATTGAATGACGCTAAAATTTGGCTACAAGAGCAAATGTCGAAATAATCTCTAAACAGCGATTACCGCTGTTTTTTGCTATAATAGAAAGAAAAAGAGGTGCGAATATGATACGACCAGCAGAACTTTCAGACGCAGCAGCTATTCAGGAAATCAATGCAACTGCTCTCGGCTATGATTTTGGTTTGATAGAAACGTTTCAGAAACTATCAGAACTGTTGGATAGGTCAGATCATTTTATCTTGGTAGCAGAAAATGCGGCAGGACAGATTGTCGGTTATACCCACACTTGCCGTTATGATTGCCTTTACTTTTCATCCTTGCTTTTAGCTGTTGCTCCAGATTTTCAAGGGCAGGGATATGGCAAAGCGCTTATGCAGGCTGTGCGTGAAAAAGGTTCAGCTACAGGCTATGCAGGTATTCGCATAAACTCTGGCATTTCTCGAACTGCAGCCCATGAATTTTATCGAAAACTGGGCTGTGAGGAAAAAGCTGATCAGAAACGTTTTTATTGGGAATTTTAAGAAAGGAAATCCATGAAAATTGAACCATTAAGTCAAAACAATGCAGAAGAAATTGCGAATCATTGGCATTACGAAGGCATCTATGCTTTTTATGATATGCAAGCAGATCCTGAGGATTATGAAGAAATCTTATCTCCTGAAGCGCGTGGAAATCACTATTATCAGGTTCTCAAAAATGATGAATTATATGGCTTTTTTTGCCTGTTTCCAGTTGACAAGGACAAGCAGGAACTGGGTTTAGGTATGAAGCCAGAGTATTGTGGCAAAGGTAAAGGTAAAGAGTTTTTACAAACGATTTTACGGTTTATCGAGGAAAACATTTCAGCAAAAATCCTGACTCTCTCAGTAGCAGATTTTAATCAAAGAGCTCAAAGACTTTATCTCAAGTGTGGTTTCAGCGTGATCGGACGGCAACCTCAGGCGAGTAACGGGGATATTTACCTTTTTGTCAAAATGGAAAAGGAGTTGAAATGAGAATTGCAGTTATCCAAGGGTCTAGCCGGAAAAATATGAATGCTCTGCTATTTGACTCTGTGAAGAAAGCAGTCCAATCGTCTGATCAAGTACTGAATTTTGGCATTTTTGAGGACGAGGACGAGCAGTATTCTTATGTTGAAATAGCAATGTTGATTAGTCTCTTAATAGAAAGTGAAGCAGTCGATTTTGTCGTGACAGGATGCTCCTCAGGTCAAGGGATGATGCTGGCTTGCAATAGTTTGCCAGGTCTTTTGTGTGGTTATATAGAAAATCCTCAAGACGCATTTCTCTTTGGACGCATCAATGGAGGAAATGTCGCTTCTCTGCCATTAGGCTTAAATTTTGGTTGGCAAGGCGAATTGAACCTGCAATATACACTGGATAAATTATTTGATGGTGAGTTTGGTATTGGCTATCCTGAACATGAAGCCGCAAGAAAAAGAGTAGAAGCAAGTGCTTTAAAGGATTTGAACTGTTTGGCGAAACGCAGTTGGGAAGACTTATTAGAACAAATTCCAAAAGATATCCTCAACAAGCTGTTGCAAAGAAAGATAGTGATGAATGCCATTATAAATAATGGAAGCAATAAAGAGTTCATCCGTTTGCTGAAAGCGAAAGCAGATAAAATGGACATAGATAAAAAGTGAAGTTAGAGATTTGATTTTATTTGCGATTTTGATGGTCTATAGAAAAAGTTGAGCTTGACTTCTGTTGCAGCTATCGTTATTTGAGCCAAGAAAAGAGACTGGAAATTCCAGCCTCTTTTGTCTTATGCTAATTTTGTAATATTGACTGCTTGAAGACCACGTTGACCTTCTTCAATGTCAAAAGTTACTTTTTCGCCTTCGTTCAGTGATTTGAATCCGTTGGATTGAATCGCTGAAAAGTGAGCAAAAACGTCTGGTCCATTTTCTTGTGAAATAAAGCCGAAGCCTTTTTCAGCATTGAACCATTTTACTGTACCTTGTGCCATACATCTTACTTCCTTTCTCTAAAATGTTGCGTAAAAAATAGAAAAAGTAAAGATGAAAAACAAAAATACTCACTCAAAATTCATTTACTCTTGCTAGTCTAACAGAAGTAGCAGTAAAAAGCAAGGAAAAGCCAGCGATTGGCAATATATTTTGCTATACTAGTAATATGAAAAGCAGAAAGAGGTATATCATGACATTTGAAGAAATTTTACCGGGTTTGAAAGCCAAGAAGAAATATGTCCGCACAGGCTGGGGCGGGGCAGAGAATTATGTTCAGCTTTTTGACAGCATTGAGCAGAACGGCGTGGCACTTGAAGTGACGCCTTACTTTCTTATCAACGTGTCAGGCGAGGGTGAAGGATTTTCCATGTGGAGTCCGACGCCTTGTGATGTATTAGCAGATGACTGGGTGGAAGTCTATGACTAGGACGGTTTTGGTGACAGGTGTTAGCTCAGGGATTGGTCTGGAACAAGCTCGTCTTTTTTTGGAAAATGGCTGGCGCGTATACGGTGTAGACCAGTCTGAAAAACCAAGTTTGACAGGGGATTTTCATTTCCTTCAACAAGACTTGACGCTGGGACTTCAGCCAGTTTTTGACCTGTGTCCACAGGTAGATGTCCTCTGCAACACAGCTGGGATTTTAGATGATTACAAGCCCTTACTGAAGCAGACTGCTCAAGAAATTCAAAAAATTTTCGAGATTAACTATATAACACCAGTAGAGCTAACTCGTTATTATCTGACGCAGATGTTGAAGAAACAATCAGGCATCATCATCAATATGTGTTCGATTGCATCTAGCTTAGCTGGCGGTGGCGGTCATGCTTACACTTCTTCTAAGCATGCTCTAGCAGGATTTACCAAGCAGTTGGCACTAGATTATGCGGAGCAGGGAGTGCAAGTTTTTGGGATTGCACCAGGCGCAGTTAAAACAAGTATGACAGCAGCGGATTTTGAGCCGGGAGGCTTAGCCCAGTGGGTGGCAGACGAAACTCCCATCAAGCGTTGGATAGAACCAGAAGAAGTCGCCGAGCTGACCCTCTTTCTCGCCTCAGGAAAAGCCCAATCCATGCAGGGGGAGATTATCAAGATTGATGGTGGCTGGAGTTTGAAGTGAGGTCATGATGAAAGTAATAAAAACAATCCCTAACCCGTTTAAGAATTGGTCAAAAAATATGGTTCGTTATGGCTTAGAAGCTGGGTTAGGGCAGTTTTATACAAATGAAGACGAGACTGCCATTTTGTACGAACAGGGAGATTTTCTCTTTTTGGCTGGGCAGGCAGATTTGGCATTGCTGGAAGATTATAGGGACTTTTGTGAGCCGGACTACCGCATCCTCATATCAGAAGAGGCTTCTTGGCAGGTCTGCTTGTCCTCTTGTCCAGCCTTATCTCCCTTTACCCGCTATGCTTTTAAGGATGAGGCAGATTTTGATGACAAGGTGTTGAAAAACATCGTGGAGCAGTTATCGGAGCAGTTCTGTATGGAGGCAATCAATCAAAGAACCTATCAAGAACTGGCTCAGGAAGAATGGTCTCAGGATTTGCAAGGGAATTTTGCAACTTTTAAAGACTTTCAGGAAGGCGGAGCTTTTGGCTTTGTGATCCGAAAGGGTGAAGAAATCGTCGCTGGGGTCTCGACAGCACTTGTCTACCAAAAAGCCATTGAAATTGAGATTGCAACGAAACCAGCTTATCGACAGCAGGGTTTAGCCACTGTTCTTGGGGCCAAGATGATTTTGGCATCCCTGCAGCGCGGCGTTTTTCCGCTCTGGGATGCCCACAATGAAGCCTCGAAGAAAATAGCTGAAAAGCTAGGTTATCAATGCTTAGGAGCTTATCCAGCTTATGAGTTGAAATCAGTAACAGATAGGAGAAACCATGACACCAGAACAATTATGGAATGAATACAAAACAATCAACCCCGCAATCGGTGATGACATTGATACTTGGGCATTTGGTGTAGAGCCAGATCAGCTGGCGGATTTAGTTTTGAAAGGAGAGAAGACCGCGACGGCTTCTGCCTATGAACTTTATGAGATGGACAAGGAACCTTTGCCTCAAGCAGGAACCTTTGATGTGATTTTAGACGGTCAGGGTCAAGCTGTCTGTATCATTAAAGTGACCAAGGTAACGGTTGTCCCCTTTAACCAAGTCTCAGCAGACCATGCCTTCAAAGAAGGTGAAGGAGACAAATCTTTGGCTTATTGGCGGCAGGTGCATGAAGAGTTCTTCACGGAATGGATGACTGAAGCTGGCTTAGCTTTCTCAGAGGAGACAGGCGTGGTCTTGGAGGAGTTTTGCAAGGTTTATCCGATAGATTAGAAGATTGTGCCTTATCATTCACTCAGAAAAAATCCAACACGAACAAGGAATTTTTCCCAGCCTCCTATGACAGCTGGCAAGGATAACCATGGATTCTGACTTCTCCCAGATAAAAGGAGACAAATTTCTCATGGAGGAAGTACCTATTTGTAGCAAAATCCGAATTTTCACATAGAGGATTTATGTTTTTTTGATAAGTCACGAACTTTTTCATGTGGTCTGGACTTTTTATGAGCAAAAAATCAAATTTCCTGTGGGAAATGGTTTTTTTGAGAAGAAAGAAGGTATTTTTCCATGAAAACGGACTTCTCTAGAACAGTTTGGGGAACTTTTCAGACAGATTTATTCGGAATAGACAGCCGAACGCCCTATTTCTTTTTTAATTCCTCATTTAAAAAAATTTTGTTTAATGATATAATAGTAGTGACATCTTAGAGAAAAGAGACGATTTATGACAAACTATGCAATTATTTTAGCAGCTGGAAAAGGTACTCGTATGAAATCAGATTTACCAAAAGTGCTTCACAAAGTTGCTGGAATTTCGATGTTAGAACACGTATTTAGAAGTGTTGCTGCCATTGCACCAGAAAAGACTGTGACAGTGGTCGGGCACAAAGCAGAGCTGGTGGAGCAGGTATTGGCGGGGCAGACAGAGTTTGTTCGTCAAACGGAGCAATTAGGAACTGGTCATGCTGTGATGATGGCAGAGCCTGTGCTGGAAGGTTTGGCAGGGCAAACATTAGTCATTGCAGGAGACACTCCGTTAATCACAGGAGAAAGCCTGAAAAATCTGATTAACTTTCATGTCAACCACAAAAATGTTGCAACGATTCTGACAGCAGAAGCGGAAAATCCATTTGGTTATGGGCGGATTGTCCGTAATCAGCACGAAGAAGTGATCAAAATTGTGGAGCAAAAGGATGCTTCGGATTTTGAAAAGCAAATCAAGGAAATCAATACAGGAACGTATGTTTTTGATAACGCTCGTCTTTTTGAAGCCTTGAAAAATATCAATACCAACAACGCGCAAGGAGAATACTACATCACAGATGTAATCGGCATTTTCCGTGAGAATGGCGAAAAAGTCGGCGCTTATACTCTGAAAGATTTTGATGAAAGTCTTGGTGTCAATGACCGCGTGGCATTGGCAACGGCAGAAAGTATTATGCGTCGCCGAATCAACCAAGCTCATATGGTGAATGGGGTTAGCTTTGTAAATCCAGAAGCGACTTATATTGATGTAGATGTACAGATTGAACCAGAAGTACAAATTGAAGCCAATGTTACCTTAAAAGGTCAAACAAAAATTGGCGCAGGCAGCATTCTGACAAATGGTACGTATATTGTTGACTCTGTTATCGGTGAACAAACGGTTATTACCAATTCTATGATTGAAGAATCTACAGTTGCAGACGGTGTAACGGTGGGGCCTTACGCTCATGTTCGCCCAGGTTCAAGCCTTGCTAAAAATGTACATGTTGGTAATTTCGTTGAAGTCAAAGGTTCTTCTATCGGTGAAAATACCAAAGCTGGACATCTGACTTACATTGGTAACTCTGAAGTGGGTGCGAATGTCAATTTTGGTGCTGGAACGATTACAGTTAATTATGATGGACAGCATAAGTTTAAGACCGTCATTGGGAACAATGTCTTTGTCGGTTCTAATTCGACCATTATTGCGCCAGTAGAACTTGGGGATAATTCTCTTGTAGGTGCAGGTTCAACCATTACCAAGGATGTGCCAGCTGATGCAATTGCTCTTGGTCGTGGTCGTCAGATTAATAAAGAAGAATACGCTAAACGCTTGCCGCATCATCCAAATAATAAGTAGGAATTGCTATGGATTTTGAAGAAAAAACACTAAAACGGACAGAAATTTACCAAGGACCTATTTTTAAACTTGTAAAAGATGAAGTTCAGTTGCCAGCAGGGAAAGGAACTGCTTACCGTGATTTGATTTTCCATAATGGAGCGGTGGCAGTTATCGCGCTAACGCCAGAAGACAAAATGATTTTGGTTAAGCAGTACCGCAAAGCTATTGAAGCAACCTCTTATGAAATTCCAGCTGGAAAGTTAGAGGTTGGTGAAAATGCAGATCCAAAGACTGCAGCTTTGCGTGAATTAGAAGAAGAAACGGGCTATACAGGTGAGTTAGAACTGCTCTATGATTTCTATTCAGCGATTGGCTTCTGCAATGAACGAACCAAACTTTATAGCGCTAGCCATTTGACAAAAGTTGAAAATCCTCGTCCACAAGATGAGGACGAGACCTTAGAACTCTATGAAGTGACCTTGGAAGAAGCGAAAGCTCTCCTTGCTAGTGGTGATATTTGTGATGCAAAAACCATTATTGCACTTCAATATTGGGAAATGAAAATGAATCGAAGATAGGGGAACGCTCATGGGAAGACCTTTATTAACAGATGAAATGATTGAACGGGCAAATCGTGGTGAAGATATTTCAGGTCCACCTTTGCATGATGAGGAAGAAACCAAAATTTTAAAAACGACCAGAAGTCAGTTTGGTTATTCTTCTCCAACCAGTGGCTTTAATCAAGATACGCTGCAAATTGACGTAGAACCAACGGTGACCAAAAGTCGACGCATTGAGAATGCAAAACGCGGAGTATTCCAAGCGAAGTTAAACAAAATTCTATTTTGGATTGTCCTGCTTTTGATTGCTTTGATTGCTGCTATTATTTGGCTATAAAAAGCGATAAGCCCGACTTTCGCTTTTTTTGTGATAGAATGAGAGGAAATAATGAAAATCGGAATTATTGCGGCCATGCCTGAGGAACTAAAAATCTTAGTGGAAAACTTGGAAAATGCCGAAAAACACTTACGTTTGGGACATGTGTATCATACGGGAAGTATCGGTCGTCATGAAGTTGTGCTAGTGGAAAGCGGAATTGGCAAGGTTATGTCTGCTATGAGTGTGGCTGTTTTGGTCAATGAGTTTAAAGTGACGGCTGTCATCAATACAGGTTCTGCTGGTGCGGTAGCTGAAGGTTTGCAAATCGGCGATGTTGTGGTTGCTGACCGGCTAGTATACCATGATGTAGATGTAACAGCGTTTGGCTATGAATACGGCCAAATGGCGCGCCAGCCACTTTATTTTGAAGCGAGCCGTTATTTGGTTTCTGAGATGAAAAAGATTTTAGAAAAGACACATCAGACGAGTCGTATCGGTTTAATTGCGACAGGGGATAGTTTTATTGCGGGGCAGGATAAGATTCAAGCCATTAAGCAGCATTTTCCAGATGTTTTAGCGGTAGAAATGGAAGGAGCAGCCATTGCGCAAGCAACCCATTCTATCGGTCTGCCTTTTATGGTCATTCGTGCTATGAGTGATACAGCTTCTCATGACGCCAATATCAGCTTTGACGAATTTATCCATGAAGCCGGCAAACGGTCAGCTGAAACATTGATAGCGTTTTTGAAAGAGCTAATTTAAAGAATGAGTTGGCAAGTGAAAGTAAGTCTGGAAACGGTTGTCTCAGCCCTTTTCTCTATTCTTGCCAATTTAATCAAGAAGATGATATAATTTTTGAAGTGCAGATTCTGTCTCACACCCAATAAATCAGAAAGTTTTGTAAGAATGAGTATTTTAGAAGTAAAAAATTTGAGCCACGGTTTTGGTGACCGGGCTATTTTTGAGGATGTATCGTTCCGCTTGCTTAAGGGCGAGCATATCGGCTTAGTTGGGGCCAACGGCGAAGGGAAATCCACCTTTATGAGCATTGTAACTGGTCAATTGTTACCAGATGAAGGCAAGGTTGAGTGGTCCAAATATGTGACTGCTGGCTACTTGGATCAGCATGCTGTATTGAAAGAAGGTCAATCCGTGCGTGATGTGTTGCGGACTGCTTTTGATGAACTTTTCAAGACTGAAGCTCGGATCAATGAGATATATCTGGCTATGGCAGAAGACGGAGCTGATGTTGATGCCCTTATGGAAGAAGTGGGTGAGTTGCAGGAGCGATTGGAAAGTCGAGACTTTTATACTTTAGATGCTAAGATTGATGAGGTAGCTCGTGCTTTGGGGGTTATGGATTACGGTATGGAAACGGATGTCACCTCTCTTTCTGGAGGACAGCGAACCAAGGTGCTTTTAGCGAAACTGCTTCTTCAAAAAACAGACATTTTGCTCTTAGATGAGCCCACCAACTATTTGGACGCAGAACATATTGATTGGCTCAAGCGCTATCTGCAAAACTATGAAAATGCTTTCGTACTCATTTCCCACGATATTCCTTTCTTAAACGATGTAATCAATATCGTTTATCATGTGGAAAATCAAAACCTGACCCGCTATTCTGGTGATTATTATCAATTCCAAGAAGTTTATGAGATGAAGAAATCTCAGCTGGAAGCAGCTTACGAGCGCCAACAGAAGGAAATTGCTGATTTAAAAGACTTCGTAGCGCGCAACAAAGCTCGGGTGGCTACCCGCAATATGGCTATGTCCCGCCAGAAAAAATTAGACAAAATGGAGCTGATTGAATTGCAGGGTGAGAAGCCTAAGCCTTCCTTTGACTTCAAAATGGCTCGTACACCAGGGCGCTTTATCTTTCAAGCAGAAGAGTTGCAAATTGGTTACGATCGTCCATTGACAAAGCCTCTTAATCTAACCTTTGAGCGCAATCAGAAAATCGCCATTATCGGAGCAAATGGGATTGGAAAAACAACTCTCTTAAAAAGTTTGCTTGGAATCATTCCTCCTCTTGCTGGTCAAGTAGAACGTGGAGACTATCAGGAATTGGGCTATTTTGAGCAGGAGACAGCTGGTGGTAATCGTCAGACCCCTCTGGAAGCTGTTTGGGATGCTTTCCCCTCACTCAACCAAGCAGAGGTTCGTGCTGCTCTGGCTCGTTGTGGACTGACTTCAAAGCACATTGAAAGTCAGATTCAAGTTCTTTCAGGTGGTGAGCAGGCTAAGGTTCGACTTTGTCTCCTCATGAACCGAGAGAACAATGTTTTAATCTTAGATGAGCCTACGAATCACCTCGATGTGGATGCAAAAGATGAACTCAAACGCGCTCTCCAAGCGTACAAAGGCAGTATTCTCATGGTCTGCCATGAGCCCGACTTCTACGAAGGATGGGTAAATCAGATTTGGGATTTTAATCAATTAACGTAAGGATAAAGAAAACATGGAGTGGGACAAAAATCGGTATTTCATAAGAAATCAAATTTGTTGTCCTACCACACTACTCAACTACTGCGTATTGAATGTTATTCTAGAAAGTAAACGAGTCTGGAACATTTATGTTCCAGACTCGTTTTGTGATTATTTTTTAAATGTATAATCCTTGATGACTTCAATTTTCTCAATTTTGATTTCTTTTTTGGGCTTGTCGTTTTCGCCTGTCTCGGTAGCAGCGATTTTATCAACAACCTCCATACCAGAAATGACTTGCCCAAAGACAGTGTAATTGCCGTCTAAACTTGGATTTCCACCTTTTTTATAGGTTTCAATGATTTTTTCAGGATAAGTTGTGCTAGAGAGTTGATTAGAACTGTCCTTGGTGTTTTGGTTGATAAAGAATTGACTGCCGTTGGAATTTGGATTGGAAGAACGAGCCATAGCTAATGCACCACGGATATTGTAGAGATAAGGTGAAATCTCTGTTTTAAAGCCACTTCCAGAGTCAATGTTAGAGTTTTTGCCTTTCCAAATGGACTCACCACCAGTCCCGTCTCCTTTAGGATCTCCTGTTTGAATCATGAAATCCTTAATGACACGATGGAAAGTTACGCCATTATAATAACCTTCTTTAGCATGCGTTAAGAAATTTTCAACTGCAAGTGGAGCATATTTTGGAAAGAGCTTCAAGGAGATAGCACCTTCAGTTGTGGTTATTTTCACTTCTGCTTCATCGTCAGCGACCTTGTCAGACAGCTGTGGGAAATGAGCATTTTTATCTGTCAAAGCAGCTTTTTGCTCTTCTTTTTGTTTTTCAGCTGCTTTTGAGCTGGATTCGGAAGCAAGACGTGAGTCTACATAGTCATTCCCTCTGATAGCTCTTTGTAAGTTTGTACAACCTGTCAAAAATAAACCAGCAGCCAGTCCTAAGATAAGTAATTTTTTCATAAATTTCCTTTCTGAATGTTGAACTATTCACATTTTACTATAAATAAAAGCCTTTTTCAAACCTTTTGAGAGGTTTTCCCTGCTAACTGAAAGGCACTATCGGGCTACTTTTTTGATGTAAAGACAGTTCAATCGTTTAAAGTATGAAAACATTTTCTTATGAAAAGTTTTGTAAATTTGCTTACGAGAAAAAATTTTTTGTGCTAAAATAACGTTTATCAACAAAGAAATGGAGTATTTGATGCCTAAGAATTTTAAGGAATCATTATTTTTTACAGCCCTCATGTGCAGTATGATGGTATTTGGAATGAGCATTTGGAACCTGTCCGTTGTAGGACAATTTTCATGGGCTCATCTAGCAATGGGATATGTCCCTGGATTGATTACCGCTTTTCTCTTAGATTTACTTGTAGCGGGACCAGTTGTGAAGGGACTTGCTTTTAAATTTTTAACGGAACGCCATAAAACTTGGCAGAAGATTCTCGTCGTTTCAGGCGGTATGGTTCTGATTATGGTTTCACTGATGTCTCTTTATGGTATGCTTTTTAACGGCGTGCCGCTTTCAGTAGCCAATTATCTAGGAGCTTGGTTGACCAATTTCATTGTGGCTTTTCCCTTGAATTTTCTGATTGTCGGACCAATTTCTCGCTTTATTCTAGGTCAATTGCAACAGCAACTTTTTTAATCTTGCTGACGATGAACGTTTGACAATTGGTTCATGGAAATTCTTTATGATATTTATTTAGTGGTAAAATTTTTATGTTATAATAGATTTATAAAGGAGGGGCAGAGAATGGCTAAACGATTGACAAGAGATGTGCGAAATAAGAAAATTGCGGGTGTCTGTGCAGGCATAGCAAATTATTTTGACATTGATCCTACCATTGTACGACTGATCTGGGGAGTAGCATTTTTGTATATGGAATCGGTCTGATCCCTTACTTGATTTTGTGGTTTGTCTTGCCAGAAGATGACGGAGACGATGATGTGATTTGGAAGTAAACAATGTTGTTTCAAAAGTGGAAGCATGGAGCTTTTGCTTTTTTTCTTGCATTGGATTAGTGTTCAATTTGTGGTATAATAAAGTTTATGGCAAATAAGAAAAATAGTAAAAAAGGTCGGACAACGAGACGACCTACAAAAGCAGAAATAGAGCGGCAGAAAGCCATTCGGAGGATGTTGATAACTTTCGGAGTAGCTTTTTTACTTCTTTTTGCAGCATTAAAATGGGGTGCTGTTGGAATCACTCTTTACAACCTTATTCGATTGTTAGTAGGAAGTTTAGCTTATATGGCTATTATAGCCAGTTTCACTTATCTTTTCTTTTTTAAGTGGGTCAATAAGCGTGAAGGCTATAAATCAGGCTTTTTCAGTATTTTTATTGGTTTGCTACTCATATTTCAAGCTTATTTTGTAAATGTTTTAAATTTAAAAGGACAGGTTCTGAGTACAACATTATCACGGATTTTAACAGATTTGACAGCTGTCAAAGTCAGTGCTTTTGCTGGTGGTGGTTTATTAGGAGCTGCTCTTTATACTCCTGTAGCCTTTTTATTTTCAAATATTGCCTCCTACTTTATCGGTGTTCTCCTGATATTGTTAGGAGCACTACTCATCAGTCCGTATTCGATTTATGATATTTTTGAAAAATTAAGCGAAGGTTATCATGCATGGAATGAAAAGCGAGAAGCGAAGCGCCAGCAACGATTTGTGGAAAAAGAAGAAAAAGCTGCACAAGAAGCGATGAATGCTATTCAAGTAGAGAAAGACGATCCACAAATTGATCCCGAAACGGGAGAAATTTTAGATGATGATGTTTTGGCGCACACTCCGATTCAGTTTGAAGAGGCAGATCCAGAAATCTACGATTACGATGAGGGGCTATCTGAGAAAACACACGAAGAAAATCGGCAAGATGATAGGGGTGAAGATGTGGAAGTCAATTTCACTCCTAAAGAAAGTTTAGATTACAAACTGCCAACAATCAATTTGTTTGCGCCAGATAAGCCTAAAAATCAATCAAAAGAAAAGAAAATTGTCCGCGAAAATATCAAAATTCTGGAAGAAACATTTGCTAGCTTTGGTATTCGTGCTGCCGTTGAACGTGCTGAAATCGGACCGTCTGTAACTAAGTACGAGGTCAAACCAGCTGTCGGAGTGCGAGTCAATCGCATTTCCAATCTGGCTGACGATTTGGCTCTGGCTTTGGCCGCCAAAGATGTGCGGATTGAAGCGCCTATTCCAGGCAAATCTCTGGTCGGAATTGAAGTTCCAAATTCCGAGATTGCGACGGTCACTTTCCGTGAGCTCTGGGAGCAATCTAAGACAGACGACAAGAAATTACTCGAACTTCCTTTAGGAAAGGCTGTCAATGGATCTGTTCGGACGTTTGATTTGGCAAAAATGCCTCATTTGTTAGTAGCAGGTTCGACTGGTTCGGGGAAATCTGTTGCGGTCAATGGTATTATTGCTAGTATTCTCATGAAAGCACGACCAGATGAAGTCAAGTTCATGATGGTCGATCCTAAAATGGTTGAATTGTCTGTCTATAATGATATTCCCCACTTGCTGATTCCTGTTGTGACCAATCCTCGCAAAGCGAGCCGAGCTTTGCAAAAAGTGGTCGATGAAATGGAAAATCGCTATGAGCTCTTTTCTAAGGTCGGTGCTCGCAATATCGCAGGATACAATGCCAAAGTAGCCGAGTACAATGCCAGTCAACCAGAATATAAACAAATTCCTCTTCCTTTGATTGTGGTTATTGTAGATGAATTGGCAGACCTCATGATGGTAGCTAGCAAAGAAGTAGAAGACGCCATTATTCGCTTGGGACAAAAAGCTCGAGCAGCTGGTATTCACATGATTTTGGCCACTCAGCGTCCGTCTGTTGATGTTATCTCTGGGCTCATCAAGGCAAATGTCCCGTCACGAATTGCTTTTGCCGTCTCTAGCGGAACTGATAGCCGAACGATTCTAGATGAAAATGGTGCTGAGAAACTCTTGGGACGTGGAGATATGCTCTTTAAGCCGATTGATGAAAATCATCCTGTCCGTCTGCAAGGATCATTTATTTCCGATGAAGATGTAGAGCGCATTGTCACCTTTGTCAAGAATCAAGCCGAAGCAGATTATGATGATAATTTTGACCCAGGAGAAGTATCGGAAAATGATATGGATTCAGGTAGTGAGAGTGAACAAGGGGATCCCCTCTTTGAAGAAGCCAAAGCTTTAGTCATAGAAACGCAAAAAGCGAGTGCTTCAATGCTCCAACGTCGATTGTCTGTCGGATTTAATCGTGCGACTCGGCTCATGGAAGAGTTAGAAGCTGCTGGCGTTATCGGCCCAGCAGAAGGAACCAAGCCAAGAAAAGTTTTATTGAATAATTAGAGAAGCTTTAATCCTAGAGGATGACAGAAAAAGATTTTCTATTCAAAAATTCCTTATAGGAAAATTGCATATTGCAAGAGTACCATTTGAAAAACGAACAATTCTGATATTCTAACGAATAGAAAATCGAAATTGCTCGTTTTTTTGTATGCTGTCTTTATCGTCTATTTCAGACTTATATTTTAATGTAAATCTTTCTTGGAGAGATTCTCAATAGCATTTTTTTGCTGGCGATTGCTAAAGTAATTTGAGGTGTAAAGGAGGCTATAGAGGCAATTTAAAATATAGTGCATGGCGGTTTGTGAATAATAGCCTCCTGCCTTATTGACGATACTTTCTTTGGCAGGAAACGTAATGTTTACATCAATCTTATCTTTAAAGGCTTTGGAAGAAATCAGAATAGTTTTGCTGTGTCGTGTCTGGATAAGCTCTAATTCTTGCGAGTAGGTGTTCAAGATATTGCCGGAGTAAGATAAAAACAAAATCACATCGTCTTTGTTAGAATGATAAATCACAGCGATGCTGTCATGAAATTGATTGACCATGATAGCTTGAATGCCAAGTTTTACCAACATGTTTGAAAAAGACAAGCCGATTAAATAAGAATCTCCAGCAGCAAAAATATAGACGCGTTTAGCTTTTGCAATTTGCTGCGCAGCTTTGGCAACCAAGTCCTGTGACACCGAAGCATAGCAAATATCGATAGCTTCCTTAGAAATACTGGCAACGCTTTTGAAGATATTCGCCGTATTTTCGCTCATGGAGAAAGGATTGTTAAAATCAACATGGCTTTTTGAAAAACGTTGTTTTTCGAGTTCGGCTGCTAAGGCAATGCGAAAGGCTTTGTAGCCAGCTACTCCGAGCTTTTTACAAAGACGATTGACAGTAGCATTTGACGTAAAAGATTGCTGAGCTAACTGAGAAATAGTTAGTTGCGGAATGTCATTTAAATGCTCTAAAATGTAGTTTGCAAGCTCTTTTTCAAGTTCGGTAAAGGTTGTTTGATTTTCCAAATCTGCAATAATTCCCATATCATGCTCCTTTTCTTTAAGTATATCAAAAATCATTGGAAAAAATGTCCGCAAAAAAGCTATCTAGGCAAAAAAATCGTGAAAATAATTTTCTAAATTAGCTCAAAAGCATGCTTTTTCAGATGACAAGGCGTAAAATAACAGTAGCAAGTCACAAAGGAGAAAAACGATGAAATTAGGCATTATCGGAGCAGGTTTGATTGTTGAAGAATTTTTACCTAAATTGGTTCAATTAGATCAATTGGAAATTTTGGGAATTCAGAGCGTTCCCAGTGATATGGACAAGCTAAAGCAGTGGTGCACAAGGTATAACATTCCTCTAGCCACCAGCGATTTTGAGGAATTAAGTCAGTCTGGTATTGATACCGTCTATATTGCTGTTCCTAATTTTTTACACGTTAGCTTTGTCGAAAAGGCATTAACAAACGGACTCAATGTCATTGTCGAAAAACCAATGACAAGCAATAGCAAAGAAGCGCAACATTTGAAAGAATTAGCACAATCTAAAGGATTGTTCTTGTTTGAAGCGATTACGACGCGTTATTTCAAAACCTACCAAAAAATCCGTGAATGGTTACCAAAAATCGGTCAGATAAAATTAGTCGAAAGCAAGTACAGTCAATTTCTCGTCGTTACGATGCTTTCCAAAAAGGTGAGATTTTGCCTATTTTTGACCCAGCAAAAGCTGGCGGTGCCATGATGGACTTGAATCTCTATAATTTGCATTTTGTCATGGGACTTTTTGGTCAACCAGAAGCGCAGCATTATTTTGCAAATGTGGAACGTGGGATTGATACAAGCGGGGTTGCTGTGTTGACCTATCCAGACTTTATCACGATTTGTTCAGCAGCAAAAGACAGCAAGGGAAAATCTAGCAGCCTGATCCAAGGAACAAAAGGCTACATTGAAACAAGGCTATCTCCAAATCTCGTGGGAGAAGTAAAATTAGTCTTAAATGACGGTAGAAAAGAAAGTTTTGATGATGGTTCGTCACAAGCAAGACTCATTCCAGAATTTCAAGCATTTGTCAAAATAATCAATGACAATGATTTGGAAACTTGTTATAATGAACTTGAAGCTAGCCTTTCTGTCAGCAAGGTACAAACCCAACTGCGTAAAGAAGCAGGAATTATCTTTCCAATGGATAAATAATGATGGCAAATGAAACGATTTTAGAGACAACAAAAGGCTATTATAAAACTGAACATCTGGAGGAGTTAGAGAGACTTGAAAATCAGCTGCGCTTTCAAACCTTTGAAAGCCAAGAGGCGCTAACTTTGGGCGAAAAAATACTCAGAAATGTAGAGCAAACTGAGAAAGTTGCTATTCAAGTTATTAGAGTATCTGACCAACTGCCGATTTTCCAATATATTGGCGACCAAGCCAAAGGACGGAATCTATATTTTGTTCAAGCAAAGGTGGCAACAGTACTAGCAATAGGACATAATAGCCTTTGGGCTTTGGTAGCTCACCATGCAGGTGAAATCACCTTGACAGAAGAGGATATGATTTCACAGTTGCCTGTTAGCGGCGCCTTTCCGATTAAGGTGGGTGAGGAGTTGATTGCTGTAATTGGCATATCAGGATTGAAAAATGGCGATGACTTTCGCATCTTGATTGCCGGTATAGCAGACTACCTTTCTATTCAACTAAAGCAGTTTACAGGATTTTTGATTTAATTTGTAAAGGAGTTGGTTATTACGGCAACGGCAAAAGTACCAATCGTTACCATTTACCATTTTTAATGCGTCGACAAGATACTATTTTTGTAAAGACGATTTATGCCCCAACCTTGCGAGATGTTTGGGTTAGGTGGGAAGGGGCTCATTACACCGATAAGTTAGATGATATGTTGAATGACCCAGAAATTGATGTCGTTGTTGTGACAACACCTGCTCCAGCGCATTATGAGACAGCTAAGCAGGTCTTAGAAGCTGGAAAAAATCTTGTGCTTGAAAAGCCCTTTACCCAGTCTGTTAAGGAAGCACAAGAATTATTTGATTTAGCAAGAGAAAAAGGGCTCATGATACAAGGTTATCAAAATCGCCGATTTGATAGTGATTTTTTGACCACGCAAGCTGTGATTGCTTCTGGGAAATTGGGTGATTTATTAGAAGTCGAAATGCATTATGATTATTATCGTCCAGAAATTCCAGAGGGTGTTACTCATTATTCCAAGGATCAATCTTATATTTATAACCACGCTTGCCACACGGTAGATCAAGTCTTGTCTTATTTTGGTAAGCCAGACCATATTCATTATGATGTGCGTCAGCTTTTAGGTACGGGACGGATGAATGATTATTTTGACCTTGATTTTTATTACCAAGAATCAACGGATAAATTTAAGGTTGCTCCTGGTGGCTTAAAAGTTTCTGTTAAATCAAGTTATTTCAGAGTAAAAGAACGTCCAAGTTTTGTCGTTTACGGTCGCAAAGGTATGTTTGTTAAATACGAAAAAGACCCTCAAGAAGCTGATTTGAAGAAATTTCACCTACCAGATCATGATGATTTTGGCTTAGATAAACCAGAAAATTTTGGAACGCTGACTTATTACGATGACAATGGTCATTACCACGAAGAAGCAGTAGAAACTGTCGTAGGAGATAATGGACGTTTCTACGATGCTTTGTACGAAACCATCATCCATCACAAACCGGCTTTGGTAACAGAAGAACAAACCATGCTCCAAATGGAAATCTTAGAAGAAGCCACGAAAGATTTGAAATAATTATAAAAAGGGGTCTGGCTTGAACTGACCCCCAAAAATTGGATAATAGTTAAAGGATTTCGTTCTGCATTGGACAGGGCTGAGTCCTTTATTTTGTTTTGCTACGTTTGTTGTCGTAAAATAATGTTGTTTTATACGAACCATTCACCTACTACAACAATTATAAAGCCAAAAGATTTATTAGGTTTTTGTTTCTGAGAATACAATATTATCCATTGAGCGAGAGCCATTTTATGTAATTCTCGTTTTTTACATTTAAGATAAAGGTATACAGATACAGAAATAGAAAATCCAACTTGTGAGATGATTTTCTGAAATTAAGTTATGAGAAAAGTGACAATTTATTATTTGAAATAAGAAAAGGTAGGAAAAGAGAAGATATAAAACTATATATAGGAATTATCATTATGAAACCAAAGACAATACATTAGATTTCTGAAGATGGCATTTCACTTAAATTATCGTTAGAAATTGAATTTTGGATTAAATTCATGAAATCATCAAACGAGCAACATTTTTGAACCTTACTTAATATTTCTTGTTCAGAAAAAAGAGAAATTAATGCTTCATATAGACCTCTAAAGTGCCCTAAGTCTGATTCACGTATAGAGATTAATAATACTAGCTTAACCTCATTATTATTCCAAGTTATACCATTAGGTATTATTGAAATGGCAATTCCTGTTTTTATAGAGTCATTCACAGTCGAATGAGGTATTGCAATATTTCCAAATGAAGTGCTAGCAGCAGACTCACGTTTCCATACATTTTCTTCGAAGTTATCTAAAACATATCCTTCATTTTTTAGTTGAGCTGACATTAAATTAATTACTTGCTTTTTGTTGTAACTACTTGATAGAAGGTTAAATAATTTAGGGTTAAAATATTGTTTAATAGCTGTTTCGTAGTTTCGTCGCTTTAAAAATTCTTGATGCTTACTGACGATATTTTGAATTTCATTCAGTTGCAATTCCAAATTAATTGGACTAATATTTATTATTTTCATCCTACTAGTAAAGTTAATAGGTATAGTAGTGAATAAAATAATGTCATCATCTGTATGTTCAAAAGTAAATTTTTTCAATTCATCCACTGTTTCAAAATTTTGGGTAAATTCGAGTTGGTTTCCAAAAAATTTATGTAGTTGATTAAAAATATTATCAGAAATTGATAGATAGTTAGGACATAAGAGGATAGCTTTCAATAGTTTATCATTAGAGCTTCGCCTATCTAATTCTGAGCCAATATGAATTGCTAAAAATGCAATTTCATCTTTTGATATTTCAATATTAAATCTGTCCATTAAATCTAAGCCAATATATACTGCCATGTCAAAAATTAAAGGAGAACTTACTCGTAAAGTTTCTGATAATGGATTTTCAATTGTTCTATTTAATCTTGCTCGGAGTATTAATTTATTTAAATGAATTGAAAAAGAGGTTAGAAAAATTTGACTTGAAAGATCTATGTGGTACCTTTCTTTTAATAGAAAGATATACATTTTTCCAAGTTATAGTATTTCATTGTCTACAAGAGTTTCAATATCTAGATCACCATTATTCATATTAAGATTTAACTTAAATAATAGATAAATTTCATCTAATTCGTATTTATTAAAATTTATCTGGAATTCATTTTCAATTTTTTCGATACATATATTAGTTAGTTTGTCAATCTTTTGAGGACTACTAGTTTCAATAATTGTTGTTTCAGATAAACTATTACCAGTAAAATTTCTTTCAATAATTAAAGATAGGTGAGTTAATAGATTTTTGAAAGTAAAAATATTGGGGTAATAACCATTTTGTTTAAATGTATTTGTTAAAATGTTCATGAGTTTATCTGTATTAACATGAATAAAATATTCTTGAATACTTTTAATGTCAAATACTTTATTTTTAGTTTCTTTGCTAATTACAGATGTTATTAGTTTTCTTTTATTGGTTTCATCACCATTTAGAAAAAGTATGTTGTCTTTAATATCAAGAAATACATTAAATTGTTTAAAATCACGCCACATCTGAAAAATGGTATTTTTTAATGTTGAAAAACTAATATATAAGTCTTCAGCTACATCAAATAAATCTGCAGATAAATTGGAAGAGCTAATTAAAAGTTTTAAAATATAGTCGGCGCGTTCTTGATAAGTATCAGGAATTTCACCAGATTCTTGATCTAATAATAATATAGCAGAATTCCGTTGGTTCAATTTATATCCTTTATTTGAGGATAGTATAATTGACTGACCATAAGTTTCATTAATTGATTTAATATAGTTTTTTACACTTCTAGACGAGACTTTTAATTCTTGTCCTAAATATTTAGAAGTGACTTCGGAATTGCTTGTAAGCAGAATATTTAATAATTGTTTCTCCTTATTTTTCATCTTTCACCTCAAATTTTTGTCATTCATTAATATAGTTATAGTATAATCAAAAATACTCATTTACTCAAACATCATAGTTCACCCTAGAGTGAAAAAGGTTGGTTGAGATAATCAAAAAATTAAGAGATAATCAATACATAAAAAATGGAGGTTCAAAAAAATGAACAAAAAAATTATGCTATGTTGTGGAGCAGGAATGTCTAGTGGATTTTTAGCTAGTAATGCGCGTAAGTATGTCAAAAAAAATAAACTTAATTTGACTATTGAGGCGCGTAGTCATTCAGAAGTTGCAGAATACTTATCTATGATTGATGATTTGCTATTAGGACCGCATTATAAACTTGAATTAGAACATTTTAGACAACTAGCAGCACCATACAATGTTGTAGTAGATGTTATTCCACAAGATATCTATGGTTCTCTAAACGGAGAAAAACTTATTGAATTTTCATTAAATTTAATAAAAGGTTCCAATTAATAAAATAGGAGAGAAGATGATGAAAAAATTAATAAATTGGTTAAGCGTAAGTTTTGCACCAAAAGCTAGTGAAATTTTCTCAAAACCAGTATTATCAGCTATTTCTTCCAGCATGCAGAAAGTAGTGCCATTTATCCTTACAGGATCACTAATATTTTTTTATAATGTTATTAAAACTTATATCACTTTCTTACCAGATTTATCTCCGATTGCTAATTTTAGCTTTGGATTATTAACATTAATTGTAACGTTTATGATAGCAAATCAATGTTTGGAAAAATTAAAACATCCGGAATATACTGTCAACGGTGGTTTGGCAGCTATTGGTGTACTGATGATGGTCGCGTTTCCGACAGGAGAAAATCAAGATAGCTTGAATCATTTTATTGCTAACCTGGGTCCATCAGGTATGGCTGTTGGAATGATTGTAGGTCTTATAGTTTCTTTTATTTTTCATATTTGGGGAAAGATAAAATTTTTACAGGATAGTAGTATTCCTGACTTTGTAGTTTCATGGATTAATTTTTTAATTCCTAATATAATCGTTCTTGGAGCATCAATGCTTGTTGTAAATGTTTTTGGTATCAATTTATATCAAGCTATCATTAATATCTTTATGCCGATAAGTAGTATTGCACAAACATTACCAGGATTTATTATTATTTCTCTATTATATGCATTTTTCTATACATTAGGAATATCTTCATGGTTATGGAATGCTGTAACTACACCAATTTTTATGACAGCAATAAATGAAAATATTGAATTAGTTAATGCAGGTAAAGAGGTGGTTAATATTGTTACATCGGAATCATTTTTTACTTTAGCATTTATTACTATGGGTGGAGTTTGTGCAACACTTGCTTTGAATATTCTTATGTGCTTTTCTAAATCAAATCAGCTAAAAATGTTAGGTCGAGTATTTATAGCTCCATCTATCTTTAATATTAATGAACCACTTATGTTTGGAGCACCTGTTGTATTTAATCCAATTTTAATGTTGCCTGCATGGATAAATGCTGTAGTTGGTCCAGTTTATGTTTGGACATTGATGAAGACGGGATTGCTAAATATTCCTTCAAAGATGATACAAGTAGGTCAAATTCCAGCACCAGCATCAAGTGTAATGATTACTGAAGATTTAAGGGCAATCTTGTGGTGGGCAATTCTATTACTAATTTATACTTCTATTTGGTACCCATTCTTTAAGGTATTTGAGAAGGAAAAAATAGATGAAGAATTAGCAAGTTGAGATAGGAGGAATAATATGCCAGAAGAAAATGAATTGATTCACGTAGCAATGCAGATTATTTTGCATGCAGGTAATGCCCGAAACTATTTAAACGAGGCTCTTGAGTATGCAAAAAAATTTGACTTTATTCAAGCAGAGGAAAAGATGGCAGAAGCAAGTGCAGAAATTATTCTTGCACATAAATCACAGACCTCTACAGTTCAAAATGAAATGAGCGGTAAAAGTTATGATTATTCATTGCTATTTAATCATGCTCAAGATACACTGATGACTGTGATGTCTGAAATCAATATTGGACAACAACTGATTGATATTCTTAAACTTATTAAGAAAGGGGAAGAGTAGGCATGCAAGAAAAATTTCCAGATACATTCTTATGGGGTGCATCAACTAGCGCCTATCAAGTAGAAGGAGCTGCATACGAAGATGGTAAAAAAGCTTCGCAACAAGATTATATAAATAGAGAAAGTTATAAATTAAAGGGATTTGCGACGGCAGATATTGCAAGTGATCATTATCATCGGTATAAAGAGGATGTATCTCTGATGAAGGAAATGGGATTAACGTGTTATCGTTTTTCAATTGCATGGTCGCGCGTCTTCCCAGATGGCATTGGCAAGGTGAATGAAAAAGGTATTCAATTTTATAGAAATCTAATTGATGAATTATTAAAAAATAACATTGAACCAATTGTTACCTTATATCATTATGATTTACCCATGGTCTTGGTTGAAAAATATGATGGTTGGATAAGTCGAGAAGTTGTTAAGGATTTTGAGTATTATGCTAGATACGTTATTTCTGAATTTAAAGATAAAGTAAAATATTGGACTACAATCAATGAACAGAGCATCATTGTACAATATATTGATAGAAAAAATTATATTCCTGAAAAATATCAGGGAAATAACCAAATTCGCTATCAGATTAATCATCATATGAATTTAGCTCATGCGACAGCTTGTAAGTTAGTGCATGAGCTAGTGCCAAATGGATTAGTTGGTGCAGCTTTGGGTTATGCTCCTGTATATCCTCTTACTTCAGATCCTAAAGATTGTATGGCGGCTCAAAACGCTCATGATCTGAGAAATGCCTTCTTTCTAGATGCTTATTTTAAGGGAGAATATACAAAATCAGCTATGATTTATCTTGAAGAGCATGGGTTAGCTCCTATTATTGAGGAGGGAGACTTAGAGCTTATGAAGGAAGGATATTCGGACTTCTTGGCTTTGAATTACTATTATAGTGATTGTGCAAAATATTGCCCAGATGACGGCACAAAAGAAATTCGCTATAATGGTGTGAACCTAACTGGAAAGAAAGGTGAAATGTCAGGATTTGAGACACATCCCGGTTTTTATGAGATGTGTAAAAATCCAAAATTAGATACTACAGATTGGGACTGGTCAATTGATTCAATTGGCTTGGAATACTTATTAAGAGATATCTATGCACGATATGGAAAACCATTGATGATAACCGAAAACGGTATTGGTGCATTTGATACATTGGTAGAGGACAAAGCCATTCATGACCCTTACAGAATTAACTATTTGCGAGATCATATTATTGCAATGAAAGCAGCAATTGATAAAGGTGTTGAAATGATGGCATACTGTCCTTGGTCAGCAATTGACTTGCTATCAACAAGTAATGGGGTGAAAAAGCGATATGGGTTCATTTATGTTGATAGAACGGATGATGATCCTAAAGAATTAGCTCGCTATAAAAAAGATTCTTATTATTGGTATAAAAAAGTAATTAAAACAAAGGGCAATGACTTGGGGGATATATAATTTCTGAATTATAAATATTGCGTATTATGTTTCCTATTAATTAGGGCTGTGGATAAATCAACTAAATAGCAAAGTTTCAAAGTATAATAATGTACGGGTTAGTTGGACTATTAGTGAAAGGATTGAGTTCTGTATTGGACAGAGTTCAGTCTTTTTAGTTTTGCTTTATTATAATAGTGGGTATAATTGATAATTGTCTTAAGCTACTCAGAGAATGAAAGGTTTACTGAAGCCCCTAAAATATTTTTACTTTCAGAATACTCAAGAAAGATTCTATCATGTCAGTATTGATATCATTCTCTTTATAATTTTAGGTAAAGATGAAGCGATTTTTCCTTTCTGTTTTAACTGATATATGTTTACTTTATCTTCCTAACCTGATTTCATATAAAAAGATTCTAAAGATTCATTTTGGGAGTAAGGATTGTTATGATTCTTTTCAATTAGAATTTGGTTGTATAGTTCATATGGTGTACATTCAAAAAGTTTCATAAGCTCTAATGTGTTTTTATCTACTGTAGAAATTACAGTGAGTTTCTTTAATCGATTTTTGAAAGTTATGTAGAAAAGGTACAGAAAATCTCATGTTTTCCAGTTTTATGACTTTTCTACAATCCAAATATAACTTTTTTGATAGAATAATAGTATAACTCGTGAATGGAGGCTATATGTCAAAGGATATATACATAGGTCTTAGTCAAAAAGAAGTTGAAGAACGAATTCAAAAAGGCTTAGTAAATAAAGTAACAGTTAGTACGGAAAAGACAATTTGGCAAATCATCCAGTCAAATGTTTTCACTTATTTTAATTTCATATTTTTTGTACTTGCTGTGTTATTAATTATTGTACAATCGTGGAATAATCTGCTTTTTCTACCTATCGTTATTATCAATTCTCTTATTGGGATTGTTCAAGAATTAAGAGCTAGAAAAACATTGAGTAAAATGCAGTTACTTCATCACAATATAGCAATTGCCATACGAGATGGAAAAGAAGTTCAGCTAGACACGAAAGACCTAGTACAAGATGATCTTGTTCTTTTTTCTGCCGGTGACCAAATTTATGCAGACGCTAGGCTTGTATCAGGTGATTTGAAAGTCAATGAATCACAATTAACCGGTGAAGCAGATGAAATTGCAAAAAAAGTGAATGATACCGTCATGTCAGGTAGCTTTGTTGTATCTGGCAAAGCGTATGCTTGCTTAGAAAAGGTGGGCGATGATTCTTACATCAATCAGCTAACATTGAAGGCCAAAGAAGTATCTGGAAAAGAAGAATCTGAAATGGTACGGTCGGTCAATAATTTGGTTAAGGCGATTGGATTTTTGATTATTCCTTTAGGACTTATCTTATTTTTCCAAAGTTATGTGACCAATCATGAAAGTTTTCAAGTTAGTATTGTTTCGACAGTAGGGGCGATTATTGGTATGATTCCAGAAGGGCTTTATCTTCTGATGACTTTAGCGCTAGCTTTGGGAGCAGTTAGTTTAGCAAGACAGAAAGTTTTGTTAAATAGCATGAAAGGGATAGAATCTCTTTCTCGTGTGGATATTTTGTGTGTGGATAAAACGGGGACCATTACAGAAAATACGATGAAAGTCACACAAGTTCGATCTGTTCATCAAAATGAACAAATCTCGCAAGAAGCTCTTAAACACTATTTAGCAGTAAGTCCAGATGAAAATGAAACAATTGTAGCGATCCGAGATTTTTTTGAGTCAGAAATAGTCGAAGAGTCTTGGACAGTATTGTCAATCTTTCCGTTTAGTTCAAAAACCAAGTTTGGAGCAATTTCTTTTAAAGAGGGCAATTTTATTTTAGGTGCCCCAGAATTTGTATTAAAAGAAAAACTGGAAGAATATCGCAGCTATATTCAAAAATATGCAGAAAGTGGAACGCGAGTTCTTGTTTTTGCTGAATCAAAAGAGCCGTTAGTTACGGGTGATTTGACTCAAACAGTAGAACCGCTGCTCTTCATCTTATTAGAAAACCCAATTCGAGAAAATGCTGCTGAAACCTTTTCCTATTTTGCTCTTCAGGGTGTGGAAGTTAAAGTTATCTCAGGAGACAATCCTGTCACAGTTGCGGCAGTTGCTGCCAAAGCAGAGATTCCTCATGCAGAGAATTATATAGATGCACAAAGGTTAGATACTGATGAAAAAATTGCTCAAGCAGTTGAAAAATATACAGTCTTTGGCCGAGTAACCCCTCAACAAAAACAAAAACTGGTTCAAGCTCTTCAAGCTAACCAACATAAAGTTGCAATGACAGGGGACGGTGTAAATGATATCTTAGCCATGAAAACTGCAAATTGCAGTATTGCTATGGAATCCGGCAATAATGCTACAAAGCAAATTGCACAAGTTGTTTTGCTGGATTCTGATTTTTCACATATGCCACATATTGTGACAGAGGGACGCAGAGTTGTCAATAATATTCAGCGCTCTGCTAGTTTGTTTCTTGTAAAAAATATTTTTTCCATTTCACTAGCTATTTTGTCCAGTTTGTTTGCCTTTACCTATCCTTTGCAGGCTTCGCAAGTTTCTTTGATTAGTGCCTTTACGATTGGTATTCCGGGATTTATGTTAGCCTTAGAGCCAAACAAGCAACGCATTCGTGGTCGTTTTATTAGAACGGTTTTGCAGAATGCCATACCCGCAGCTCTTGTTGATTTACTAGCGGTTTTGATTGTCATGCTCTGTGGTCGAATTTTTCGATTATCTACACAAGAAGTTGCAACATCTTCTATTATCTTATTGGCTGTAGTTGGATTTATTATTATCATAAAACTTATTCAACCGCTCAATCGGATGAAAACCACTGTGCTGCTCTTCAACATGATTGGGTTGATTGTTTCAGGGATTTTATTTCACTCTATCTTTTCTTTATCTAAAATCTCACCTATCACCATTATCCTCACAATCATTCTCTCATTGATGCTAGAATCGCTCATGAGACTGTTTCAATATGTTACCAATAAACTATTTGCAAGGTTTGATAAAGTTTTGATAAGATACCAAGTGGCTAAAAAATAAAAGAAGCTGGGACGAAAGTATCCAGCTTCAAAGTATACTATGTAATAAAGCAACAACGCAGTATTTGATTGCTCAAAGTTAGAGATAAGGCTTGCGAAGGAAATCATTCTTCGGTTGTTTTTAGTTTGAAAGAGTAGCTAATTAGTTTTTCAGGGAATGAGACTAGAAACTAAACATTTTAGTTATGTCTCACTCCCATTTTCATTATTTTGATAAGAATAAACCAATCACCATAGCGAGATAGAGAAAGAAGGTCAAAATAAAGCCAGCTCGCCAGAAGAATTTTAAAAATTTAGGATAGTAAAAGCTGCGTCTGACTTTAAGGAAATAGACGGTGATAGCAATTGCTAAAGCAGAAAGAGCTAAAGCTAATTCTGGCAACAAGCTGTGATAGAAAGCCTTATCTGAGATGAGATAGAACTCTAACACGAGAAGCGGAAAAGCTAAATCTGCAAAATTCAAACCAAATCGTTTCAGGCGGAATAATTTTGTGATAATAATGGTTAAAATAATAGTTAAAAAGATAAATAAAACAGAAGCTATTTTTAATAATGTCATACAAATATTTTACCATAAAAAATATAAAAAAGAAGAGGAAATCCGCAGTTTTGTCTTGCATTTTACAAAGATTGGTGTATAATAGATGAGTATGCGAAAAGCATACTTGTGGGAGGTAAAAATCTTACATTACCGCCAAAACCACAAAGGAGGATTTAAAAATGGCTAAAAAAGTCGAAAAACTTGTAAAATTGCAAATCCCTGCTGGTAAAGCTACTCCAGCTCCACCAGTTGGTCCTGCGCTTGGTCAAGCCGGTATCAACATCATGGGATTCACGAAAGAGTTCAACGCTCGTACAGCTGATCAAGCTGGCATGATTATCCCAGTTGTTATCTCAGTATATGAAGACAAATCATTTACTTTCGTAACAAAGACACCACCAGCTGCTGTTCTTTTGAAAAAAGCTGCAGGTGTTGAAAAGGGATCAGGTACACCAAACAAAACAAAAGTTGCAACAGTTACTCGTGCACAAGTACAAGAAATTGCTGAAACTAAGATGCCAGATTTGAACGCTGCAAACCTTGAGTCTGCAATGCGTATGATCGAAGGTACTGCTCGTTCTATGGGATTCACTGTTGTTGACTAATCAATAACACCCAAACCCGCAAGACTTCATCATTTCGAGAAGGACGTGGGAGATGAAAATCGATTGAACCACTTACAAGGAGAATAGAAAATGGCTAAAAAAAGCAAACAACTTCGTGCTGCTCTTGAAAAAATCGACAGCACAAAAGCATACAGTGTAGAAGAAGCTGTAGCACTTGCAAAAGAAACAAACTTTGCAAAATTTGACGCAACTGTAGAAGTTGCTTATAACTTGAACATTGACGTGAAAAAAGCAGATCAACAAATCCGTGGTGCAATGGTTCTTCCAAACGGAACTGGTAAAACTTCACGCGTGCTTGTTTTCGCGCGTGGTGCAAAAGCAGAAGAAGCAAAAGCTGCTGGTGCAGATTTCGTTGGTGAAGATGACCTCGTTGCAAAAATCAACGGTGGTTGGCTTGACTTTGATATCGTAATTGCTACACCTGATATGATGGCACTTGTTGGACGTCTTGGACGTGTTCTTGGACCACGTAACTTGATGCCAAACCCTAAAACTGGTACTGTAACAATGGATGTTGCAAAAGCAGTTGAAGAGTCTAAAGGTGGTAAAATTACTTACCGTGCAGACCGTGCAGGTAACGTACAAGCTATCATTGGTAAAGTTTCATTTGATGCTGATAAGTTGGTTGAAAACTTCAAAGCATTCCACGATGTGATTGCCAAAGCTAAACCGGCTACAGTAAAAGGAACTTACATGACCAATCTTACTATTACAACTACTCAAGGTGTAGGTATTAAGGTTGATGTCAACTCACTTTAATTTAGAATCTAAAACTCTATCTTCGGATGGAGTTTTTCATTTGTACGAAACGAATAGCGGTGGAGTGATGAAACTCATCGCTTTTTATATTTGGAAGAAAGTTTGCAGGGGGATACATATATAACATAAAAATATTTTTATGTTATATTTTCTGACATATTTTTCAAAAAACTATTGCATGAATTTTCGTAAAATTGTATAATATAAAATAATTATTCCTAATGGGAGGTTTCTCATGCTAACATATAAATCTATATTATATCAAGATAAGCGAGAATATAGCTATATTGATCTCGAAAAAGCGGCATTAGATATGGGTGGAAACATAAACAGTCTTCCTTATTCTATTCGCATGTTATTAGAAAGTCTTTTGCGAAAAGAAGATGGTGATGCTGTAAGAAAACATCACATAGAGAATCTAATGCACTATCAAGCTGTTAAACCGAAAGGTGAAGTGCCCTTTAAACCAAGTCGTGTTATTTTACAGGATTTTACGGGAGTACCAGTTGTTGTTGACTTGGCAAGTATGCGCGATGCAGTTGTAACAAATGGGGGAGACCCAGAACTTATCAATCCTGAAATTCCTGTGGATTTAGTCATTGACCATAGTGTGCAAGTTGATTGTTATGGCTGTGAGACTGCTTTGGAAGAAAATATAACAAAAGAATTTTCACGTAATAATGAGCGGTATGAATTTTTGAAATGGGCTGAGCGATCTTTTGATAATTATCGTGCAGTTCCACCTGCAACTGGGATTATTCACCAAGTTAATATTGAATTCCTTAGTGATGTTGTTATTGAAAAAGACGGTATGCTTTATCCAGATTCAATGTTTGGAACAGACAGTCATACAACAATGATCAACGGAATAGGGGTTCTTGGCTGGGGAGTTGGAGGAATTGAAGCAGAAGCTGCTATGTTGGGAGAAGCCTCCTATTTTCCGGTTCCAGAAGTGATTGGTGTACGCTTAGTTGGGAAATTGCCTAAGATTGCAACGGCAACAGACTTAGCTTTAAAAGTAACGCAACGATTGCGACAAGAAAATGTAGTTGGAAAATTTGTGGAATACTTTGGGAAAGGACTAGCAACACTTAGCTTGGCAGACCGCGCAACAGTTGCAAATATGGCGCCAGAATATGGGGCAACTTGCGGTTACTTTCCTATTGATGAAGAGACACTTCGCTATATGCGACTAACAAACCGAAAAGAAAAACATATTGCGTTAACGAAGCTCTATGCTCAAAAGAATCATCTATTTTATGATGAAAATGTGGAGCCAATTTATTCAAAAATTGTTGAGATTGATTTGTCCACCATTGTTCCAAGTATTTCTGGTCCCAAACGGCCACAGGATTTAATTGAATTGACAAATGCTAAGCAAGAATTTCAAGCGAGTCTTATCCGAGAAGCTGGTGTTCGAGGTTTTGGTTTGCCAAGAGAGGAATTGAGGAAAACAGCGACGGTATTATTTGACGATTATGAAGAAGAAATTAAAACGGGTCATGTCGCTATTGCAGCAATCACTAGTTGTACTAATACTTCCAACCCGTATGTCCTAATGGCGGCAGGCTTAGTAGCTAAACGTGCTGTGGAAAAAGGATTGCGTGTTTCAAAGACAGTCAAAACGCCACTTGCACCAGGCAGTAAGGTTGTTACGGCTTATTTGAAGGAGAGTGGTCTCCAAGTCTATCTGGACAAATTAGGTTTTAATATTGTTGGATATGGCTGCACCACTTGCATTGGCAATTCTGGAAATTTGTTACCAGAAGTGGCAAAAGCAATTACGGATACGGATTTACTTGCTAGTGCTGTCCTATCAGGTAATCGGAATTTTGAAGGACGAATCAATCCTTTGGTTAAAGCAAATTTTTTAGCTAGTCCGCCACTGGTGGTCGCTTATGCTTTAGCTGGGAATACAAATATTGATTTAACAAGTGAACCGCTTGGATATGATAGAAATGGGCTACCTGTTTACTTCATGGATCTTATGCCAAATCATGACTTGGTAGCAGACTATGTTCGAAAGTATGTTACTTGTAACCTGTTTAAAAAAGAGTATGAGCATGTTTTTACTGATAGTGAAAAATGGAATCAAATTCCAACGACAAAATCGAAAATCTATCATTGGAATCAAGCTTCTACTTATATACAAAATCCTCCTTACTTTGATAGCTTGGAAGATGATACAAGCATTCAATCGTTGAAAAATCTAGCTGTTTTAGCAAAATTTGGAGATACGATTACGACAGATCATATTTCTCCAGCAGGAAATATTGCTAGAAATAGTCCAGCAGCATTATATCTAGAGGAACATGGTGTAAGCTATCAAGACTTTAATTCTTATGGTAGTCGTCGCGGGAATCATGAAGTAATGATGAGAGGCACCTTTGCCAATATTCGGATAAAAAATGAACTAGCAGCTGGAAAACTTGGTGGTTATACAAAGTATAAAGGTGAACTGATGCCGATTTATGAAGCTGCTATGTGTTATAAGAAAGAAAAAGTGGATACGATTATTTTGGCAGGTCGAGATTATGGTATGGGTTCTAGTCGTGATTGGGCAGCTAAAGGAGCAAATCTTTTGGGTGTTAAAGTGGTTTTAGCTGAAAGTTTTGAAAGAATTCATCGCTCCAATTTAGTCATGATGGGCATTCTGCCTCTTCAATATTTGGACGGTGAAAATGCTCAAAATCTTGGATTAACTGGAAAAGAAACGTTTGATATTCAATTGCCGAAGGAGCCACAGGTAGGGCAAGTCATAACGGTTATTGCAAAAGAAGGCGATCAAATCACACGATTTAAAGCACGTCTTCGTTTTGATGCAGACGCGGATATTCGTTATTATGAAAATGGGGGAATTTTACCAATGGTGGTTAGAAAGAAATTGCAAGAGGTAAAACAATGACACAAAGCAACGGTTTAAAAGATACGATTGCCTGTGAGACTCGTATCAGTCAGATTATAGATGATACTCTTTCTTATGCAGGCTATAATATTTCAGAATTTATGGAGAATAATGCAAGTTTTGAAGAAGTCATTTACCTACTTTGGAATTTGCATTTGCCAACTCAGATTGAATTGAAACATTTTGTGAACGATTTACGTGCCAACTATGCCATTAGTGATGCGGTGGAACAATGTATTCTCATCCAGTCGCGCAAGCATCTGCATCCAATGAGTGTATTACGTTCTACAGTTAGTCTTTTAGGAGTCTATAATATCCATGCTGAAGAGACGTCTCTAGAAGCAACTTATGAACAAAGTATTCAATTGATGGCTAAGATTCCAACGATTATTGCAACATTTACAAGGTTGAGATCGGGGCAAACTCCGATTGAACCGAGAAAAGATTTAGGATTTGCAGCGAACTTTTTATATATGTTAAATGGGCAGGAACCAACAGAATTAGAAATTCGAGCTTTCAATCGTGCTTTGGTTCTTCATGCAGATCACGAGCTAAATGCTTCAACTTTTGCAGCGCGGGTCTGTGCTTCCACTTTAACCGATATTTATTCTTGTGTGACGGCGGCAATCGGCGCTTTAAAAGGTTCACTTCATGGAGGAGCCAATGAATGCGTCTTTGACATGTTAAAGGAAATTAAAGCAGAGGGTGATACGAATGCATATTTGGATCGAAAATTAGCTTCACATGAAAAAATCATGGGCTTTGGTCATCGTGTTTATAAAACACAGGATCCTCGTGAAAAATATTTGCGAGAAATGGCAGAGGAATTGACAAAGGGAACAGAAAAAGAAATTTGGTACCAGATTTCAGAAGAAATCGAACGTTATATGAAGAACACTAAGCATTTAATACCGAATGTAGATTTTTACTCAGCAACGGTTTATCATGTTTTAGGTATTGACAGTAGTATTTATACATTGATTTTTGCAATGAGTCGGGTGTCTGGCTGGATTGCTCACATTCAAGAGCAACGCAAAAATAATAAGTTGATTAGACCTCGCTCTCATTATGTTGGCGCTCAAAATTTAAATTATATTCCTATTGGGAGGAGATAAAATGGCAGAAAGAATTCGTCTTGTGAATAAGAAGTTGCTAGTTCCGGATAATCCCATTGTCCCTTATATCGAAGGTGATGGAATTGGGCATGACATTTGGAAAAATGCACAGCTTGTCTTGGATAAAGCAGTAGAGATAACTTATGGAAACAGTAGAAAGATTTTTTGGAAAGAGATATTGGCGGGAGAAAAAGCCTTTCGTTTGACAGGAGAATGGTTGCCAGAAGAGACTTTAACGACAATCCAGCATCATTTAGTTGCTATTAAAGGCCCTCTTACAACTCCTGTTGGTGGAGGTATTCGTTCTTTAAATGTTGCCTTGCGTCAAGAACTAGATCTCTACGCTTGTGTACGTCCTGTACGGTATTTTGCGGGCGTTCCTAGCCCACTACGACATCCCGAAAAGACGGATATGACCATTTTTCGTGAAAATACCGAAGATATTTACGCAGGAATCGAATGGGAAAGTGAGTCTAATGAGGCTCAAAAAGTGATACAATTTTTGCAAGAGGAAATGGGAATTGATAAAATTCGTTTTCCGAAGACGAGTGCTATTGGCATTAAACCAATTTCACGTGAAGGAAGTGAACGGTTGATTCGAGCAGCGATTCAGTATGCTCTATCTGCCAATGTAAAAAACGTAACTCTGGTTCATAAAGGGAATATCCAAAAATTTACAGAAGGTGGTTTCAGAAAATGGGGCTATGAGCTTGCAGAGAAGGAGTTTGCAAAGGAATTAGCAGTTGGAAAATTGATTGTGACAGATGTGATTGCAGATAATTTTTTACAACAAATTCTATTAAATCCTGAAAAATTTCAAGTAGTAGCTTTGACAAATTTGAATGGAGATTATGTTAGTGATGCGCTGGCTGCTCAAGTCGGTGGCATTGGTATTGCTCCTGGAGCTAATATCAATTATGAAACAGGTCATTCTATCTTTGAAGCAACGCATGGAACGGCTCCTGATATCGCAGATCAAAATAAAGCAAATCCTTGTTCGCTTTTGTTGTCTGCCTGCATGATGTTTGATTACATTGGGTGGTCTGAAGCTGCGCAAATTATTATAAAAGCGATTGAAAAAGCGTTAGCACTTCAAAAGATGACAGATGATTTTGCTAATCAGATAGAAGGTGTTTCTGCACTTTCAACGAGTGATTTCACTCAGGTTTTATTAGATTATTTAGCTTAGATTCTGATTTTTACACATTAAACAAACGGCAAAGAAGTTGAGACAAAAGTTTCTGATTTCAATATTCGTTGCATAATAAATGAACGACACCATAGCTGGTTACTCAAATAGCACAGCAAACCATCTTCTTCCTTTTATCGAAATTTTTATTTTTTAAAGAATTTGACTATATAAAAATCTCAAAATATGGTAAAATAGTACAGATAAAATAAGGAGAATAAAAATGGTAGCCCCGAAATATAAACGTATTTTAATCAAATTATCAGGTGAAGCTCTTGCTGGTGAGAAAGGGATTGGAATTAACATTTCAACCGTTCAAAAAATGGCAGAGGAAATCAAGGAAGTACATGATTTGGGTATTGAAATTGCCCTTGTTATCGGCGGTGGGAATCTCTGGCGTGGAGAGCCTGCGGCAGAAGCAGGAATGGATCGTGTGCAGGCTGACTACACAGGAATGTTAGGAACAGTCATGAATGCTCTGGTTATGGCTGATTCACTTCAACAAGTGGGGGTGGATACGCGCGTACAAACAGCGATTGCTATGCAACAAGTAGCAGAACCTTATATTCGTGGACGCGCTCTGCGACACTTGGAAAAAGGACGTATCGTTATCTTCGGTGCTGGAGTTGGTTCTCCCTACTTCTCAACAGATACAACAGCTGCCCTTCGCGCGGCTGAGATTGAAGCTGATGCGATTCTGATGGCAAAAAATGGTGTAGACGGTGTTTATAATGCTGATCCGAAGAAAGATAAGACTGCGGTGAAATTTGATGAATTAACCCACCGTGACGTGATTAACAAAGGCCTTCGTATCATGGATTCAACAGCTTCAACTCTTTCAATGGATAATGACATTGACCTTGTTGTCTTTAATATGAACGAACCTGGTAATATCAAACGCGTTGTCTTTGGTGAGCAAATCGGAACAACCGTTTCAAATAATGTAGAAAAAGAAGAGGAATAATTTATGGTAAATGCAATTGTAGAAAAAGCGAAAGAAAGAATGACACAATCACACCAAAGCTTGGCGCGTGAATTTGGTAGCATTCGTGCTGGTCGTGCCAATGCCAGCCTTTTGGATCGGATTTCAGTTGAGTATTATGGAGTAGAAACTCCACTCAATCAAATCGCGTCTATCACGATTCCTGAAGCGCGCGTCCTTTTGGTGACACCGTTTGACAAATCTTCTATCAAAGATATTGAGCGCGCACTCAACGCTTCTGATCTTGGTATTACCCCTGCAAGCGATGGTACGGTTATTCGTTTAGTCATTCCCGCTTTGACAGAAGAAACTCGTCGTGATCTTGCTAAGGAAGTGAAGAAAGTTGGCGAAAATGCTAAAATTGCTATTCGTAATATCCGCCGCGATGCTATGGATGAAGCTAAAAAGCAAGAAAAAGCAAAAGAAATTACTGAAGATGAATTGAAAACACTTGAAAAAGATATTCAAAAAGTAACAGATGAAGCAGTTAAGCATATTGATGATATGACTGCCAGCAAGGAAAAAGAATTGATTGAAGTGTAAGCTTTTCTCTCTATGTAGTAAAAAATAGAAAACAAAGAGACTGGGACAGAAATCAGTCGTTTCCTAGAAACTTGATTTCGTCGTCCCACCTCTGCAAAGTTGAGTAGGGCTGAAAAAGTTGATTGTTCAACGAGTTAGAGCCCACTCAGCAGTGATTGATTAGGCACTAAAATGCCAATCAATTGTGCATGGGAAACTCTATTGACTAAAGTCAATAGAGTTTCTCCAAATCACTGCGTCTTAGAATGATAACTATATAAACAAAGGAAGCTGAACACTTTTGTTCCAGCTTCTTCTTTTGAAGTAGGAAGAAACGTTTCATATCTGCTTCAAACGATAGAAAGATAAAAAATGAATACAAATCTTGCAACATTTATAACAGGTCTCGTAACTGATGAAAATGATCGTTTTTACTTTGCTCAAAAAGATGGGCAGACGTATGCTTTAGCAAAAGAAGAGGGAGAGCATCAACTGGGCGAATCGGTCAAGGGTTTTGCCTATAGCGACATGAAGCAGAAACTTCGCTTGACGACTCTTGATGTAACAGCGACCCAGACGACTTTTGGCTGGGGAACAGTGACGGATGTTCGCAAGGACTTAGGTGTTTTTGTTGACACAGGACTTCCAGATAAGCAAATTGTAGTGTCCCTCGATATTTTGCCGGAAATAAAAGAACTTTGGCCTAAAAAAGGCGACCGTCTCTATATCCGTCTGGATGTGGATAAAAAAGATCGCATTTGGGGGCTTTTGGCCTACCAAGAAGATTTCCAGAAATTAGCTCGTCCAGCTTATAATAATATGCAAAATCAAAATTGGCCGGCTATTGTTTATCGTTTGAAGTTATCTGGAACCTTTGTCTATCTGCCAGAGAATAATATGCTGGGCTTTATCCACCCTAGCGAGCGATATACTGAGCCGCGTCTGGGCCAAGTATTGGATGTGCGTGTCATTGGTTTTCGTGAGGTGGATAGGACTTTGAACCTTTCGCTCAAGCCCCGCTCTTTTGAAATGCTAGAAAATGATGCTCAGATGATCCTGACTTATCTGGAGACTAACGGTGGCTTCATGACCTTGAATGATAAGTCAGCTCCAGAGGATATCAAGGCTACTTTCGGTATTTCCAAGGGTCAGTTTAAAAAAGCCCTGGGCGGCCTCATGAAGGCTGGTAAGATTAAACAGAACGCGACTGGGACGGAGTTGGTTTGAGATACCAATTTGCTTTGCTTCCTAGATTTTTGGTAGAATAAAAAATATGAATCAAATAAACCTCATAAAAGGAGGCCGTTGTGTTAGCGATTGAAGAGATCAAAACAGTAAATCTGACAAATTTACCTAATCTGACAATTTTGACTGGTGATGATACAGGGCAATTTGAATTGATGAAATCACAATTTTTACATCAAGTTCAATATGATGCTGCAGATTTAAATATGACTTATTTTGATATGAAAGAAGCCGTTTATCCAGATGTGGAGATTGATCTAGTGAGTTTGCCCTTCTTTTCTGAAGAGAAGATCGTCATTTTGGATCATTTTTTGGATGTGACAACAGCTAAAAAACGCTATTTGACGGATGATGAGCTAAAATCTTTTGAGCAATATTTGGAGAATCCTGCAGATACAACGAAATTAGTCATCTTTGCAGAAGGGAAGTTGGACAGCAAACGGCGAATTGTAAAGCTGCTCAAACGGGATGGCAAAATGTTTGAAGCAACTGAGCCTAAAGAACAAGAATTACGAACCTACTTTAGTAAGCTGGCTCAAAAACAAGGATTAGAATTTAGTTCGCAGGTTTTCGAGGAGTTGCTTGTCAAATCCGGCTTTGATTTTAGTGAAATCAGCAAGAACCTAGCTTTTTTAAAGGACTATAAAAAAGATGGCATCATTACAAGTGATGACATTGCTGAAGTGATTCCAATGACTTTGCAGGATAATATTTTTGACTTGACCAAGATGATTTTGCAGCAAAAGGTGGACGCGGCAAGAAGCCTAGTGCGCGATTTGACATTGCAAGGTGAAGACGAAATCAAGCTGATTGCGATTATGCTGGGACAGTTTCGGATATTTACGCAAGTGAAAATCCTCTTTGAAAATGGACGTAACGAAAGTCAGATTGTAGCAGATTTGTCCAGTTATTTAGGACGAAAGGTGAATCCTTTTCAAATCAAATATGCCTTACGTGATGTGCGATCTTTACAGCTTGATTTTCTAAAAAAAGTACTTGCTTGCTTGATTGAAACAGATTATCAAATTAAGTCGGGAATTTACGAGAAAAGTTACTTATTTGACTTGGCTTTGTTAAAGATTGCTACCCACAACTTATAAGCAAATAAGTTGAAAATTTTGTAGCTCTACGTTATCATTTTCATATAAACTGAAAAAGGGGAACAAACCAATGGCAATTATTTTACCTGATCTACCTTATGCTTACGACGCTTTGGAACCATATATTGATGAAGAAACGATGCACTTGCATCATGACAAACACCACAATACTTATGTCAATAATGTAAATGCAGCTCTGGCAAAACACCCTGAAATCGGTGAGGATTTGGAGCAACTTTTGTCAGATGTGGAAACTATTCCAGCAGATATTCGTCAAGCTGTTATCAATAACGGTGGTGGTCATCTCAACCATGCTCTTTTCTGGGAATTGATGACACCAGAAAAGACAGAGCCGTCAGCAGCATTGGCAGCAGACCTTGAAGCAACATTTGGTTCATTTGATGACTTTAAAGCAGCATTTACAACAGCTGCGACAAGTCGCTTTGGTTCAGGTTGGGCTTGGCTGGTGGTCAATAAAGATGGCAAATTAGAAGTGACTTCAACTGCTAATCAAGACACACCAATCTCTGAAGGGAAGACGCCAATTTTAGGAATTGATGTTTGGGAACATGCTTATTATGTGAAGTACCGCAATGTTCGTCCAGATTACATCAAAGCATTCTTCTCAGTCATCAACTGGAATAAGGTTAATGAATTGTACGCAGCAGCAAAATGAGGTGTGCAATGAGATAGAAAAAACGAATCTGATTAGGTTCGTTTTTTTCTGTTATAGTAAAATTACCTATAAATTCCTTCCAAATAAAACCAGATTTGTTGTTTGAGGAATTTCAGAGAATGATCGTTTGTTCTGTCAATCACGCCAAAAACGAGATAGTGATTTTTAAATAATAGCTCATAATCAATATTTTCTCCGACAATAATCATTTTTCCTCCTTGTAAAATATCTTATCATATAAGATAATCTTCTGATGAGTAAAATCCTTAAACAGTCATTCAACGTTGTTTAACAGTTTATCTTTGTAGTAATGAAAGAATGATTTTTTCGCAATGACATTCGTTACTCGTCCTTGCAAACCGTACTTCAAGATTTGGCTATCTTTTTTAGATACGGAGGCTTTTGCAGTAATTTTAAATAGATTTCCCTGTTTTGTTTCAGTAGCAGAAGTATCAATGCTGTTAATTTTACCGATTATAGTGACTGTCTGATTTCCAATTTTTTCTAAGGTAAGTCGGGAAGTTTGTCCCTTTTTTAAATTGGTCATATAGGCTGAAGGAACGTAAAAGGTGATAAGAACTTCTTTTGTTTTCGTAATATCTGGATAAATCTGAGCAATTTCCGTTCCTTTGGGTAGTAAAGATTTCCCTTTGAGCGCACTGCTGATATGAAGAATTCCTGCTTTGGGAGCAGTTAGTTGATTATTTTGAAGCTGAGCAGTTGCTTGGTTCAATTGATTTTGCAAATCAGTAATTTGTGTCGTAAGACTTGCTAACTGTTGGTCTGCTGTTTGGATAAATTGTGTGCGAAGTACCTCAATCTTAGTCGAAAGGCTATTGTCATAGGTCGTTGCAGTTCCAGTACCAGCTTTTTGAATCTTTAGATTAGCGATGGAAGAATTTAGACTGGATATCTTTGTATCAATTTGAGCTAAGTACTGATTAGTAGTCGACGTATCAGGATTTACTTGATATTCATTTTTATATAGGTTAAAGGTTGCTTGATGAGGATTGCTTTTTGGCAAATTTGAAGCGTTGCTAGAAATGGCATTATACAGTTCATGATAGTCATTGATTTGTTTTGTTAATTCGCTCATTTGCTGATCAATAGCAGCAATCGTATGATTGGTTAAAGACACTTGCTTGCTAACTTCGGAATTATTTTTTGAAATACCGAGAGTTAAATCTTGTGATTGTTTGATAAAATTGTTAAATGTATTGGCATAGCCAAACTCATCGTTGTCTGTGAAAAGATTTGTCCCCTGGTGCAAACTAGATTTGAGTCTCTCCAAGTCTGCTTTTTGGCGCTGGTAAGTGGCAAGCTGCGTTTCAATGGCTGTTTGCTGGGAATCTTCCATATTTTTTGTATATTGAACCAACAACTCTCCTTTGGTGACGGTCTTATTTTCAGCTAACTGATTGGTCAGAACCGTATTGTCACTGGTTGACTGTATCATGGCAATAACTTTCGTTGGTGTAATTTCGCCAATGGATTTGACAGTCACTTCTTTTTGCCCAATAAAGGAAAAGAGGACGAGAAATAGAACGAAGAATACCAAAGGCAGAATGAGAACAGTCGCAAAGTTGTGGTATCTTCGATGATAAAATTCTGCACTTTTAAACAGATTGGGATTCATAATTTACTCCTTATTTATTAAATAGATGATAATAAAAACCTTTTCTTTCTATCAATTCAGTATGAGAGCCAGTTTCAATCACTTTTCCTTGGTCGAGGACGATAATTTGATTTGTACGCTTTGAAATGCTGAGACGATGAGCAACAAAAATAATGGTTTTGTCTGGTAATTTCATGAGGTTATCAATGACTTTTTTCTCTGTTAAAACATCTAATCTGCTCGTAGCCTCATCTAAAATGAGAATAGGAGATTTCGTCAGAAGAGCGCGTGCAAGTGCGATTCGTTGTTTTTGTCCGCCAGATAATCCAGCTCCGTCAGACAATTCTGTCTGGTATCCCATGGGCATTTGTTCGATATCTGAACGAATTTCTGCAATTTCACAGGCACGAAGAATATCTGATTGCGAAACTGTTTGATTGGCTCTTAATGTGAGGTTGTCTAGAATGGAACCACTAAAGATGTAGGCTTGCTGAGGTAAGTAGTTGATATATTGCCGAAGAACTTTCTTATCAATTGTCTTGAGATCATTTCCATTGAGGCGAATTTGTCCTTGATAAGGCTCATAAAAATGAACAATCATCTTAGCAAGTGTTGTTTTTCCCGAACCACTGATACCGACAAGACTGATTTTATCTCCCTTCTTGATAGTTAAACTAATGTCTGATAAAGTATCTCGTCCAAAGCCATATTTATAGGAGACGTTATGGAAAGTAATATCACCAGCTAAGAAATTTTTCTCCGTAAGAACTTGTTTGGTTTTGAATTCGGATTCTACCAGATAAACTTCATTCAGTCGATGATTGGCAACTTTAGCTGATTGCAGTTTGGTTTGAAGATTGATGATACTTTCCAGCGGGCTTGTAAAATACGAAAGAAGTGCATTGAAAGTAATCAGTTGTCCAATCGAAATTTTTTGAGACATAGCCAAAGAGGCTCCAACCCAGAGAATAATCACATTCAAAATGAGCTGTGCTCCTTGTTTGAGAGCTGCCTGCATAATGGAATATTTACTTAACTTGAAAGTCTTATCCAGATAATCAACAAACTCGCTATCAATCTTCTGGTAACGACTTTCTTCGCTGGTTAACGATTTAATGGTTTCAATTCCATTGATATCTTCGATAATAGCAGAATTCACCATAGCATTGCTTTGCATAACATCGTTGTTCATTTTTTCAAAAGGCTTCATAAAAGCAAAAATAATGAGAGCATAGATAGGAATTGCAAGCAAAGTCAGTAAAAAGAGATTGGCATTTTGCAGTAAAAGAACACTGCCGACAATCATCAAAATGGACAAATCAAGAAGGAGGGATAGAATTGTTGAAGCTAGAGCATCAATAATGGAGTTGGCATCTGTAAAACGAGAAATAATCTCTCCAGTGCGTCTCGTCGCAAAAAAGGACATTGGTAATTCAAAAATATGCCGAATATAAGATAAAATCACATCAATTGTCAATCGCTGACTGAGCACCGTTAACAGGTAGTCTCTTGAAAAACTCATCATTTGTTGTAAGATGTAGGTGATGATAAGCCCGATTGAAACGATTCCAAGAGTTGACTTCATTTGATTTGGAATGTATTCATCCAAAATCCCTTTCAGATAATAAGAACCGACGATGTTAATGAGGGTTACGAGCAAACTGGCTAAGACAATATAAAAAATCAAAGAGCGCTGTTTAAAGATGAGTGGTAAAAAGCTAGCAAGCCCATTTTTCTTATCCTTATGAGGTTTATAGTTAGGTTTCGGTGCGAGAAAGATAGCAACACCCGTCCAATCTTTTGCAAATTGCTCTTTGCTGATCTTAGTTATTTTGACAGTCGGATCAGGATCACCAATAAGCAAGTATTTTTTCTCGTTTTTATAAACGACATAATAGTGCTGGAGCTTGCCGTCTTTGTTGACATGAGCGATGAAAGGATAGGGAATATCTTCTGTGTCAAACAATGTCATGTTTGCCTGGATTGGTCGCGTTTCAAAACCCATTTCTTTTGCTGCTTTGACAATTCCAAGTGCAGTTGTTCCTTCTTTGCTGGTCTTTGCAAGCTCTCTCAAATGAGCTAAAGAATAATCTGAGCCATAGTATTTAGCAATGGAAGCCAGAGCGGCAACACCACAATCTCTAGCATCTATTTGCGGAACAAACGATTTTTTAAAATTCACTATAATGCTTTCCTTTCGTCTTATACTGTTATTTTCTCAAAAAATAAAAGAAAAACAGCACTCGAATCTTAAATGGCCGTTCTGATGTCTTAAATGGTTAAAAAATACCATTTAGGATATGAAAGCTACTGTCTGGGATTATTTTAAATTAACTAGAATTGTTACTTTATACTGTATATATACAATAAAGGAAGTTGAAAATAGTTGATGATTCTGTTTATCATATCTTGTCATTTTTTCATTCTTCCTATATAATGAGGTATATAAGTTAGGAGAAGTGCGTGAGTAAAAAGACAATAATTCTTTGTTTGATTGGTTGCTTTATGATGTGTGGTGTGTTGGTGTTAAGTGCTGTGTACTTTGGGCAAGCTAGAAAGCCGCATCATACAAAGGTAGCTGCAAGTTATACTGCCAGTCAAGAAAAGAAAAAAAGTCCGTCAAAAGAGTTAAAACCAGCCACTCGTGTTCCAATAAAGAGTATGGAAGAAAAGCAGAAGGTCATGGAAGCTGATTTGCCTGTAATGGGTGCTTATGGTCTGTATTATGATTATGCCAATCTAAATTTAGTTCAAGTTGTACAAGCGTATCTAGATGAGATGGGAATAGATCATTCGCAGATTGCATTTTCTTATAAGGATTTAACGAGTGGACAAACCTATGCTATGAATGAGACACAGCCAATGACAGCAGGCTCAACTTGCAAATTGCCACTAAATATGTTGGTCGTTGATGAGGTGGAAAAAGGAAATTTATCACTGACCGAGCGGTTTGATATTACACATACTCGCTATGAATATATCGGTGAACACAATAATTACGTAGCAGCATTTAATGGGGCAATGAATATTCCTGAGATGCAGGAATATTCTCTTCTTTATTCTGAAAATACACCAGCTTATGCCTTAACTGAGCGCTTAGGTGGCTTGGATAAAGCCTATACCATGTATCAACGCTATGGCAAAGGCAAGGGAGAAGTGAAGACAATCAACCAACAGAATCAAACAACGACGGATTATTATATTCAAGTGTTGGATTACCTTTGGAAACATCAGGAAAAGTATAAAGATATTTTGTATTATATCGGTGAGTCTTTTCCAAATGAATACTATAAACGATATGTAAGAGACATTCCAATCTATCAAAAGCCAGGTTATGTTGCAGAAGCTTTGAATGTAGATGCAATTGTCTGTGAAGAAAAGCCCTATTTGATCGCCCTTTATACAGCAGGGCTGGGAGGAACGACTCCTGAAAGTGATGAAATTAGTGGTGTTGGTATTACACAAGTTGGTCAATTAGCCTATGTTATCAATGAATGGCATCGTGTGAATATGAATTAAAGTACATGGATGTAAATTCCAAAAATTGTACTGAAAAAGATAGAATTTTATTAAAAATGTAAGGGCTCTCTTTTAGATGAGGGCCTTTTATGTTATAATAAAAATAGAATGTAAAAAAGGACTACAAGGATATCATGATTAACAAAGAGCACTATCGTTACATTAGAGAACATCCTGCTTTTGAAAATTTACCAGTTGAACATTTTGATAAAATAGCGGTTGAAATTCAATTTCGCAAAGTGCCAAAAGGACAGATTATTTTCTTTTCTGGAGACAAACGAGAGCGACTTTTTTTGATTTATAAAGGCTATGTTCGGATTGAACAGTACGACCAGACGGATTCATTTAATTACATTGACTATGTGAAAGAAAATACGATGTTTCCATATGGTGGCATGTTTGAGGATAAAGATTATCATTATTCTGGGATTTCTGTGACGGATTTGGAATATTTTTCGATTCCTGTTGATTTGTATGAATATTATTCTAAGCAAACAATAGAACAAATGTTATTTATCACGCATAAGTTGTCAAATATTTTGCGTTTCCATGAATTACGCTTGCGAAACTCTGTTTTGGCTAGTGCGACAGAGCGAGTTATCCAAGCAATTTCTATCTTGTGTATTGATTTTTGCCAAGATAGAGATGACATTCCTTTTGCGCTTAGTATGAAAGAGCTGGCTAAATTAGGAGCGACCACTCGTGAAACTGTTAATCAAGTATTGAAAAAATTAACAGAAGAAAACATTATTCAATATAATCGAAAGAAACTCGTCTTTTTGAATAAAGAATACTTTTTAAAATATTTCGAAGATATATAAGAAAAGGAGGGCAGAATTGCAGTCGAAAAAGCAATTTTTGCTCTTCTTTTTAGTTTAGAAACAGAAACAGTTAAAATATAGTCAAAAACTTCATTTGTTTCTAAAAAATAATTATTCATAAAACCAATAAAATGCATAAAATATTTATAGAAAGCGTTTTATTTTGAAATAATATTTGAATTTCTTTTAAAAAAGCAAAGGATTTGGCATTTTAAATGCAGAATTGATAGCGAAAGCGTAAACAAAAGATATTACAATATAACATGTAAATAGAACTTAAGGAAACTTAAGTCACAAAGAAAAAGAGGAGGACACAAGATGTCTACACATCCTATTCATGTTTTCTCAGAAATAGGAAAACTGAAAAAAGTTATGCTACATCGTCCTGGTAAAGAGTTGGAAAACTTGATGCCGGACCACTTGGAACGTCTGCTTTTTGACGATATTCCATTCTTGGAAGACGCTCAAAAGGAACATGATGCTTTTGCAGATGCTCTTCGTAAAGAAGGTATTGAAGTTCTTTACCTTGAAAAATTGGCTGCTGAATCATTGACTTCTCCAGAAATTCGTAATGAATTTATTGAAGAATATCTTGATGAAGCAAATATTCGCGGGGCACAAACAAAAGTTGCTATTCGCGACATTCTTCATGGTATAGAAGACAACCTTGAATTGGTTGAAAAGACAATGGCAGGTTTCCAAAAAGCAGAATTGCCAGAAATTCCTGAAGAAGCTAAAGGCTTGACAGACTTGGTAGAATCTGACTATCCATTTGCCATTGACCCAATGCCAAACCTTTACTTCACACGTGACCCATTTGCTACAATCGGTAATGCTGTGTCATTGAACCATATGTACTCAGATACACGTAATCGTGAAACACTTTATGGTAAATACATTTTCAAACATCATCCAGTATATGGTGGCAATGTTGAATTAGTTTATAATCGTGAAGAAACAACTCGTATCGAAGGTGGAGATGAACTCGTTCTTTCTAAAGATGTCCTTGCGGTAGGTATTTCACAACGTACAGATGCAGCATCTATTGAAAAACTTTTGGTTAATATCTTCAAGAAGAATGTTGGCTTCAAGAAAGTGATTGCATTTGAATTTGCTAATAATCGTAAATTCATGCACTTAGATACAGTCTTCACAATGGTTGACTATGATAAATTCACTATTCACCCAGAAATTGAAGGCGACCTTCGCGTTTACTCTGTTACTTATGAAAATGAAAAACTTCATATTGCAGAAGAAAAAGGCGATTTGGCTGAATTGTTAGCTAAGAATCTTGGTATTGACAAAGTTCATTTGATTCGTTGTGGCGGCGGAAATGTAGTAGCAGCAGCGCGTGAACAATGGAACGACGGTTCAAACACTCTTACAATCGCTCCAGGTGTGGTAGTTGTATATGACCGTAATGTTGTTACCAACAAGATTCTTGAAGAATACGGACTTCGTTTGATTAAGATTCGCGGAAGTGAATTGGTTCGCGGTCGTGGTGGACCTCGTTGTATGTCAATGCCATTTGAACGTGAAGAACTTTAACATTAGAAAGAGGAATAATTAGAATGACAAACTCAGTGTTCCAAGGACGCAGCTTCTTGGCAGAAAAAGATTTTACACGTGCAGAATTAGAATATCTTATTGGTTTAGCAGCTCACTTGAAAGATTTGAAGAAACGCAATATTGAACATCACTACTTAGCAGGTAAAAATATTGCTCTCTTGTTTGAAAAAACTTCAACTCGTACTCGTGCAGCTTTCACAACAGCAGCGATTGATCTTGGCGCTCATCCAGAATACCTAGGAGCTAATGACATTCAGCTTGGTAAGAAAGAATCTACTGAAGATACTGCTAAAGTATTGGGACGTATGTTTGACGGGATTGAATTCCGCGGATTCAGCCAACGTATGGTAGAAGAATTGGCAGAATTCTCAGGTGTTCCTGTATGGAATGGTTTGACAGACGAATGGCATCCAACTCAAATGTTAGCTGACTATTTGACAGTTCAAGAAAACTTTGGTCGTTTGGAAGGCTTGACTCTTGTCTACTGTGGTGACGGACGTAACAACGTTGCAAACAGCCTTCTTGTAACAGGTGCTATCCTCGGTGTGAATGTTCATATCTTCTCTCCAAAAGAACTCTTCCCAGCTGAAGATATCGTGAAATTGGCAGAAGGATATGCAAAAGAAAGTGGCGCACATGTCTTAATCACTGACAATGCAGATGAAGCTGTTAAAGGTGCAGATGTCCTTTACACAGACGTTTGGGTATCTATGGGTGAAGAAGACAAATTCGCAGAACGTGTAGCTCTTTTGAAACCTTACCAAGTAAATATGGACTTGGTTAAGAAAGCTGACAATGAAGATTTGATCTTCTTGCACTGCTTACCAGCTTTCCATGATACAAATACTGTCTATGGTAAAGACGTTGCTGAAAAATTCGGCGTTGAAGAAATGGAAGTAACTGACGAAGTATTCCGCAGCAAATACGCTCGCCAATTTGACCAAGCTGAAAACCGTATGCATACTATTAAAGCAGTTATGGCAGCAACTCTTGGTAACCTTTATATTCCAAAAGTATAATTAAAAACCAAAACCGTTTACCAACAGCTATGAGGGCTGCGACTAATAGCTTTAGTCCAGTCCTCATTTTTGATAGTGCTCGTTTTCATTTTAGTATGATATTAATAGAGGAAAAAAGCGATAGGATAAACAACCATAATTGCTGATGCAGTCACTCTCAGAGAAATGTAGTCTGAGACATTGCTATTCTAACCTCATTCCTACGTTTGTTGCAGCTGGATTCTATCATGGACTACTAAAATAAAATTGAAACACTATCAGGAGAAAACTCTAAGGAGGCTAATTATTTATGGCAAATCGTAAAATCGTTGTGGCTTTGGGAGGAAATGCCATCCTTTCATCTGATCCATCAGCTAAAGCACAACAAGAAGCATTAGCAGAAACAGCAAGTCATCTTGTAAAATTGATTAAAAATGGTGATGACTTGATTATCACTCATGGAAATGGACCGCAAGTTGGAAATCTTTTATTGCAACATTTAGCAGCAGATTCTGAAAAAAATCCAGCCTTTCCGCTTGATTCGCTCGTTGCGATGACAGAAGGAAGTATCGGCTACTGGTTGCAAAATGCTCTTCAAAATGCTTTACATGAAGAAGGGATTGAAAAAGAAGTCGCTTCTGTTGTGACACAAGTCGTGGTTGATAAAAACGACCCAGCTTTCACAAATTTGAGCAAACCAATCGGACCATTCTACACAGAAGAAGAAGCAAAAGCAGAAGCTGAAAAGAGCGGAGCTACTTTCAAAGAAGATGCTGGACGTGGCTGGAGAAAAGTAGTTGCTTCACCAAAACCAGTTGGAATCAAAGAAATTGAAACCATTCGTACACTCATCAATGCAGGACATGTCGTTGTGGCTGCTGGTGGTGGCGGCATTCCTGTTATCAAGGAAGACAACGGTCATCTTGCCGGCGTAGAAGCAGTAATTGACAAAGACTTTGCTTCACAATGTCTGGCTGAATTGGTCGAAGCAGATCTTTTCATTGTCTTGACAGGTGTGGATTATGTCTATGTCAACTATAATAAACCAGACCAAGCCAAGTTAGAGCGTGTTAATGTAGCTCAGCTTGAAGAATACATCAAGCAAGAACAGTTTGCACCAGGAAGTATGTTGCCTAAAGTGCAAGCAGCTATTGCCTTTGTAAACGATCGTCCAGAAGGCGAAGCTGTCATTACTTCTCTTGAAAACTTAGGTGCTTTAATTGAGTCTGAAAGCGGAACGATTATTGAAAAAGGATAACAGAGTGTTATCATTTATAGGTTGAAGACTGTAATAAAACTTTTTAAAACAATGTTGGTGTTTCCTATTTTTAGATTTGCTTTCTTTTGCTTTATTTTATTGTTGTGAAATGATAATTTTTTTGGAAATTACTAGTTTTTTTCATCTGAATATGTTAAAATATAGTCAAAGGAAGCGCTTTCTGGAAATGGGATTCGGTTAAATTTTTACAATTTGTTACATTTAGGAGGAAAACAAATGAGTGAAAAAGCAAAAAAAGGGTTTAAGATGCCGTCATCTTATTCCGTTTTGATGATTATCATTGCTATTATGGCCGTGTTGACCTGGATTATCCCAGCCGGTCAATATGAGTCTGATAAAGCTGGTAATCTAATTACAGGAACTTATAAGACTGTTGCTCAAAATCCGCAAGGGATTTGGGATGTCTTAATGGCTCCAATTCGTGCTATGCTTGGGAAAGAACCAACTTCAGCAGCGATTGACGTTTCGTTCTTTATCTTGATGGTTGGTGGTTTCCTTGGAGTAGTCAACGAAACAGGTGCTCTTGATGTAGGGATTGCGTCCATCGTGAAGAAGTATAAGGGTCGCGAAAAAATGTTGATTTTAGTCTTGATGCCTTTGTTTGCTCTTGGCGGATCAACTTATGGTATGGGTGAAGAAACCATGGCTTTCTATCCACTTCTTGTGCCAGTTATGATGGCAGTAGGATTTGATAGTTTGACTGCGGTAGCTATTATCCTTCTTGGTTCTCAAATTGGATGTTTGGCTTCTACTCTAAACCCATTTGCTACAGGTATAGCTTCTGCGACAGCAGGTGTGGGTACTGGTGACGGTATCGTTCTTCGTTTAATCTTCTTTGTTGTGATGACAGCACTTGGTACGTATTTTGTTTATCGTTATGCGGATAAGATTCAAAAAGATCCTACAAAATCTTTGGTTTACAGCCATCGCGAAGAAGATTTGAAACACTTTAATGTAGATGCAGTTGCTAATGTAGAATCTACTCTTAGCAAGAAACAAAAACAAGTGTTGGTACTCTTTGTCTTGACCTTTGTTCTTATGATTATGAGTTTCATTCCGTGGACGGACTTGAACGTAAATGTCTTTGAAAACTTCAACAAATGGTTGGTTGGCATTCCTGTAATTGGTAAAATTGTGGGTACATCAACTTCTGCATTAGGTACTTGGTACTTCCCAGAAGGAGCAATGCTCTTTGCAGTTATGGGTATTATCATTGGTTTTGTTTACCGCATGAAAGAAGATCGCTTCATCACTGTATTTATCAATGGTGCAGCTGATTTGCTTGGTGTTGCACTTATCGTAGCTGTTGCTCGTGGTATTCAAGTTATCATGAACGATGGTATGGTTACGGCTACAATTCTTCACTGGGGTGAAGTAGGACTCAAGGGTCTATCATCTCAAGTATTCATCGTATTGACTTACATTTTCTATCTACCAATGTCATTCCTTATCCCATCAACATCTGGTCTTGCCAGTGCAACAATGGGTATCATGGCGCCTCTTGGAAAATTCGTCAATGTTCCAGCAAGTTTGATTATCACTGCTTACCAATCTGCTTCAGGTCTTTTGAACCTTCTTACTCCAACATCTGGTATCGTAATGGGAGCTCTTGCTCTTGGACGTATCGAATTGGGTACTTGGTGGAAATTCGTTGCAAAATTGGCTGCTGGAATCTTTGTAGTAAGTATTCTACTTCTTATTTTAGGAACGTTCTTATAATAGGAAAATAACGAGGTGTTCTTTATGAAACAATTTTTAACCGAAGAAATTAAGTCTGATTATTTAGAATCGCTGAAAACAATCGTTTCCTACCCATCAGTTCTTAATGAAGGAGAAAATGGAACACCTTTCGGACAATCTATTCAAAACGTCTTAGAAAAAATGCTAGAGATCACTAGGAGTTTAGGTTTTAAAACTTACATTGATCCTCAAGGCTATTATGGATATGCAGAAATCGGTCAGGGAGAAGAACTCCTGGCCGTTCTCTGCCATTTAGACGTTGTTCCTGCGGGAGATTTGTCTGATTGGGAAACTCCTCCATTTGAAGCGACGATAAAAGATGGTTGGATACATGGGCGTGGGGTTCAGGACGATAAAGGTCCGTCCCTAGCTGCACTTTATGCTGTTAAAGCACTGATGGACGCAGGTGTGACATTTAACAAGCGGATTCGTTTCATCTACGGTACAGACGAAGAAACTCTGTGGCGCTGTATGGCTCGTTACAATGAGCTAGAAGAAACAGCAACACTTGGTTTTGCGCCTGATTCATCTTTTCCATTAACTTATGCAGAAAAAGGATTGCTGCAAATTAAGCTGCATGGCCCTGGTTCGCAAGCGCTTGCTATTGAGGCAGGAGAAGCCTTTAATGTTGTACCTGCAAAAGCAAGCTATACGGGAAATTTGGCGGATTCATTAGAAGCAGAGTTAAAAAAAGCTGCATTTGAATATGAACGGGCAGACGATACAGTCACTGTCATTGGTGTTCCTAAGCATTCAAAAGATGCGGCTGAAGGAGTGAACGCCATTGTACGTTTGGCAACAGGACTAAATTCGCTTGTTCAACACTCTGCCATTCAATTTATCGCTGAAGCAGTTGGGGAAGATGCTACAGGCAGCAGCTTGTTTGGTGAAATTTCAGATGAGCCTTCAGGAACTTTGTCATTCAATGTTTCTGGATTAAGCTTAGATCAGGACAAGTCTGAAATTCGGATTGACATGCGGATTCCAGTTCTTGCAGATAAAGATAAATTAGTACAAGAATTAAGCCAAATTGCTGAAAAATACCAATTGCGTTATGAAGAATTTGACTATCTTGCACCATTATATGTGCCGCTTGATAGTGAGTTAGTCAGCACGTTAATGGCTGTCTATAAAGAAAAAACAAATGATGAGAGTACTGCTGTGTCCTCTGGTGGTGCCACATTTGCACGCACCATGCCAAATTGCGTGGCCTTTGGCGCACTTTTCCCTGGTGCTATACAAACAGAACATCAAGCCAATGAACGAACTGTGATCGAGGATTTGTATAAAGCCATGGACATCTATGCTGAAACAGTTTACCGCTTGGCTGGGAATAGTTAGAAGAAAGTAGGAGTTAGAAAGAACTTGCAAATTGTACAGGAGTTCATTTTCCGCTAAACATCAATCAATCATTGCGTCAATGTGGTTTTGATAACGAAAAGATGAGATTGAACAAAAGTAGTTCAATGTCATTGTAGTGGGTTGATGTCAGCTAACATCTGGAGAGGACCGAATTGGTTCTCTCCTTTTTGATATTCAAAGTGATGAGAATTCTAGTTCTAAAGTTGTCAAAGTTCCGAAAGCCAAAAGCGTTGCGCTTGATAACCTTGATGAGGTTGTTGGAAATTGGAGTAGGACAAGGTAAGAGCGTTGATAATCTTGATTCTATCTTTCAAAACTGTCTGAAAGAGTCTCATTAACGAGCTTAAAGAAATGCTTGGCTTGTTTTTTCTGGAAATGAAAGAGCAGGAGCTGATAAAGCTCATAATGCTGTCTGAATTCATCAGAATAGCAGAGTAATTTGTTTATGATTTATACATTCGAAAAGTTAGGTGATAACACCGATTATGATTAAGATTTTGGCTGTCCTGCTGGATAATTTGGAAAGATTCAGAATGATGAAAGCGCAAGGAAATAGCTACTTAGGCAGGGACTATACCTAAGGTGCTTTTTATTGTCAGTTTAGTTGCTTTCATGATAGGTCATATAGGACTTTTTTGTGTTTAAAAAGCTCCATAATCTCTGAAGCAGAGTGACCCCTACAGAAATTATAGAACTTTATTTTTTTCTCATATAATCTATGGATATTTCTTATTTTTTTGGTCTTTCAGCATACATATTCTACATAAAAAAGATTTTGTGTAAACTTTGTGTAATCGCTTGCATTCCTATATTAAAAGAATATACTAAAAGTGAAATGTTGGTACTACGGTTCAATTTGCTTATGCTAAGATATTCTTAGTCCTGTTTATAGTCAAAAAGGAGATAGACTATGAAGAAAATTTTACTAAAACTGATGTTTGGTGTTATGTTGCTGTCCTTATTACCTATTCAGGTAGCTCAGGCCTGCTCCGGTTTCATTGTAGGTAAGGGGCTAACCGCGGATGGTTCTACTCTCTATGGTCGTACGGAAGATTATCCTTATCCGCCAGATGGAGGCAAACATAATCAGAACTATGTTGTCGTGCCAGCTGCTACTTATAAAGAAGGCGATAAGATCGAAGATGAGTCAAATGGATTTACTTATCCACATTTGGCCAATGAGATGAAATATACAGCAACCTATGATGCAGCGCGTGGAGACGGTAGCAACGGTAATTTTGGAGCTCATGGTTTTAATGAAGTTGGTGTATCAATGACAGGAACCGTTTCTGCGACACCAAATGACAAGGTCTTGAAGGTTGACCCGCTTGTGAAAGACGGGCTGCCTGAAGCATCGATGATTGATTTAGTTTTACCTCGTGCTAAAACAGCTCGGGAAGGAATTGAAATTGTCGCTAAGGCTATCGAAGAAAAAGGCTCTGCTGAAGGCAATATCATCATGGTTGCTGACCAAAAAGAACTTTGGTATATGGAGATACTATCTGGTCATCAATATGTTGCTATTAAATTCCCAGAAGACAAATATGCTGTTTTCGCGAATACTTACTATCTTGGCAATGTTGATTTTAATGATACGGAAAACGTCATTGCCTCTAAAGGGGTGGAGGAAGTAGCGAAAAAAGCAGATCATTATAAGACGGATAAAGACGGTAAATTCCATATTGCTAAATCTTATGGACCTGATGAATATGCAGAACGTAACCGTTCTCGGACTTTTGCTGGTATCAAATGGATGGATCCAGACTCTCCAGTTACTTATAAAGATGAAACCTATGATTTACTTCGTACTCCAAGTAATCCAAGTAAAAAATATACTGTTCAGGATGTCATTGGGGAACAACGGAATCGTTTTGAACACCTACCTCAATTTAAGGCAGATGATTTGGTAGAAGTTGGCAAGAAAAAAGACGAAAATGTTTACAAATATGCCCTAGGTAACGAAAATGTTATTGATGCCCATATTTATCAAATTAAATCTAAGCTTCCAAGTGAATTTGGGGGTATTGTTTGGTTAGGTCTTGCTCAAAGCCGTAATACGCCGTATGTGCCATTCTATGGTAATGTTGAAGATACCTATGAAGCCTTTAAGCCACGATCAGATAAATATGATGGTAAATCTTGGTACTGGTCTGTTTGGCATATTGACCAAATGGTGATGAAGTATCCGGAAATCTTTGGCACTAGCATTCAAGAAAAATGGAAAACAATGGAAGATCAGTGGGTTAAAGACCAAGCTGAAAGGGATGCAAAATATGAGGCGTATACAGCTGAACAAGCTAAAGCTGCTGGACCTGAAGTGACAAAAGAAGCTCTTGAACGCTCTGAAAAAATCTTTAAAGAAATTAAATCCGTTGAAAAGGAAATGGAAGAAAAAATTAAAGAGGAAAAAGGCAAAGATGCTGATCTTGTTTACACTGGTTATAATAAAGCAAACCTACTGGCAAAATATGAAAAAAATAAAAAAGATGCTGGAACAACAAAATCAGAATCGAAGAAGACGGATTCCAATCAACTTGGTTTCATGCTAATCATAGCATTAGTTGTGATTATTCCTGGATTTATCGCTTTCAGACGATTTAATAAGAAAAAAGAATAAAAAGCATGGCTCAATGTCAACTGTAGTGGGTTGACCTAACCTGACACTTAGAGAAGACTAGCTTGGTCTTCTCTTTTTTGATATTTAAGGTGATGAGAATGCGTTTCTTAAAGTTGTCAAAGCTCCGAAAGCCAAAAGAATAACCCTATAATCTCTGAAGCAAAGTTCACCCACTACAGAAATTATAGAGCCACAAAAATTCTAGTCTTAGCTTTTTAATCTTTACTAAAGAAGAACGGAGGTGCAAATTGTTTTAATTTGTTAAAACAGTCTTGGGCTTTTTGATTGTCCTCGCAGATAATCAAGCAAACATCGTCACCACAGACTGTCGCAACAATTTCGGAAAATTCCAGAGCGTCTAAGATAGAGCCGAATGATTGTGCCAAGCCAGGAAGAGTTTTCATGACAACTTGGTTTTGAACAGGACGTAGCATAATCAAGGCATCTTCCATATAAAGACGCAGCCGTTTTTCCCAACGTGAAGGTGCCATGCTATTGATAATGTAATAAGAAATATCTGCTTCGTGTACTTTTACCAAGTTCAAAGCTTTAATGTCCCGAGAAAGTGTGGATTGCGTCACTGTAACGCCGTTTGCTTTCAATAAATCTTGTAATTCTTGTTGTGTGTGAATTTTTTTCTCTAGGACAAGCGAGCGAATGAGTCGATGACGGCTTTCAATTTTATTCATATTTCACCTATTATTTTATAAACATAGCATCTCCAAAGCTGAAAAAGCGATATTTTTCATCAATGGCATGCTGATAAGCAGAGAGCACTAATTCTCGACCTGCAAAGGCTGAAACGAGCATGACGAGAGTGGACTTTGGAAGGTGAAAATTGGTAGAAAAGGCATCTACGATTTTCCAATCGTAGCCAGGTTTGATAAAGATGTTTGTCCAACCAGAGTCAGAGCGGATTTCCCCGTCAAACTTTGAACCAATTGTTTCCAGTGTACGGATAGAAGTTGTTCCAACTGCGACGACACGATGTCCACCAGCTTTAACTTGTCGAAGCGTGTCAGCTGCTTCTTCAGACAATGTATAGAATTCTGAATGCATCTCATGCTCGTCTACATTGTCTACAGAGACAGGACGGAAGGTTCCTAGACCAACATGAAGCGTCAGATAGACTAATTTTACGCCTTTGGCTTCAATCTGAGCAAGCAGATCTTTCGTAAAATGCAGACCAGCAGTAGGAGCAGCGGCAGAGCCATTTTCTTTGGCATAGACAGTCTGGTAGCGTTCACGGTCTTTTAGCTTTTCATGGATATAAGGCGGCAAAGGCATTTCGCCCAGACTTTCAAGCACTTCTAAGAAAATGCCTTGGTAATGGAAACGTACAATTCGTCCACCGTGTTCTAATTCTTCTAAAACAGTTGCTGTCAAGCGTCCGTCGCCAAAAGAAATAGCCGCTCCGACTTTTAACCGTTTGGCTGGTTTAGCCAGTACTTCCCAATCATCACCTGCGATGTTTTTTAAGAGTAGCAATTCAACGTGTCCGCCTGTTTCTGGCTTTTCACCATGAAGGCGTGCAGGTAAGACGCGCGTGTCATTCATGACCAAAGCATCTCCAGGATTTAATTGATCAATAATCGCATCGAAGTGGGTATCTTCCAGTTGACCAGTTTCGTGATTTACGACCAAGAGGCGTGAAGCATCTCGTTTTTCTAAAGGTGTTTGTGCAATTAACTCTTCTGGCAAATGAAAGTCAAAATCAGCAGTATTCATACATTCTCCTTAGGCTGTAATTAAAATCCATAACGAATAACAACAAGCAACAAGTGGCAGGCACATGAGTAAAATGCCTAAAATCAATAGGGTATAATGCCATATTCGCTTGGTTTTGAAAAGGAGCGCAGCGATAACAAATGCAACTCCCAGTAAAAATAAACAGAGTAAATAGACTAACATTATTCTATTATAGCACGATTTTTCTCGCAAACAAGCTCGGATTTTTTAAAAAGAAGCAAATTCTCTTGACAAAAATTGGTCTATACCATATAATATAATTAAGTAAAGAAAAGGAGTTCAACGATGAGAATTATTCAAGTGGAAAATCAAGTAGACGGTGGCAGAGTAGCCTTTGAATTGTTAAAAGAAAAATTGGCTGAAGGAGCGAAAACATTAGGTTTGGCAACAGGAAGCAGTCCTTTGAGCTTTTACGAGCAGATTGTTGAAAGTGACCTTGATTTGTCAGACTTAACAAGTGTCAATTTAGATGAGTACATCGGGTTAAATGGTGAAAATCCTCAGTCTTATCGCTATTTCATGCAAAAGCATTTATTTGCTAAAAAGCCATTTAAGGACAGTTTTTTACCAAATGGTATTGCTGAAGACGCGGAAGCAGAAATTCAGCGCTATAATCAGATTTTAGCAGAGCATCCTGTTGATCTTCAAATTTTAGGAATTGGTACGAATGGGCATATTGGCTTTAATGAGCCGGGAACAAGTTTTGACAGCACTGTTCATGTAGTAGATTTGGAGCAATCAACTATTGAAGCAAATGCTCGTTTCTTTGACAAGATAGAAGACGTGCCAACACAAGCTTACTCAATGGGCATTCGGAATATTCTCAATGCAAAATCCATTATTTTATTCGCTTATGGTGCTTCAAAAGCAAAAGCAATTGCAGGAACAGTAGAAGGACCGATTACAGAAGAATTACCAGGCAGTGCCCTTCAAAAACATGAAGATGTTGTCATTATCGCAGATAAGGAAGCTTTAAGCCTATTGAAAAAATAATATCTATTTCCTATCTAATTTTTAGGTAGGTTTTTTATTATTTTGAAAAAAGTTCGTTATCTTACAGGAAAAATGTGCTATACTAGAAGATAAGTGAAATTGTAGGAGGATTCTAGTGAAAAAGCTGATAGCTATTGTTTGTTTTTTTGTGTTGTGTGTGGGAGCAACCACTGTTCATGCGGACGAGTTAGTTGATATGGCGCAAAAAATGTATCCGAACGAAAAGGTCAATCCAATCAATCGTCCGAAATCGTCCTTGATAGTAGATGCTAATACGGGAAATATTCTTTGGCAAGATAATATCGATGAAGTTCGTGACCCAGCTAGCATGAGCAAATTGATGACTTTGTATTTAGTTTTTGAAGCGATTCAGCAAGGAAAGTTGAGCGAAGATACAGTTATCAAAGCGACACCACGCGATGAGGCAATTGCCAAGATTTACGAGATTTCCAATAATAAAATCGTAGCAGGTGTAGATTACACCGTTTCTGAATTGATTACGATGACCGCTGTTCCGTCATCAAATGCAACGACAGTCATGTTGGCCAATTATTTATCTAACAATGATCCAGATACATTTTTGGACATGATGAATGCGAAAGCGAAAGAATTGGGCATGACCAATACAAAATGGTTTAATGCCAGTGGAGCTGCAGCTGTTTCGTTCAAAGGTTTGTACACTCCGCAGCGCTATGACAACAACGCAGCTAATCAGACAACGGCGCGAGATTTAGCCATTCTAAGTTACAATTTTGTCAAAAATTACCCAAATATTTTAAATTACACAAATAAACCAGTTGTGACGGTGAAAAAGGGAACGCCGTATGAAGAAACCTTTGAAACCTATAATTATTCTCTTCCTGGTGCCAAATACGGCATTGAAGGTGTGGAAGGTTTAAAGACAGGCTCAAGTCCGCGAGGAGCTTTTAATTACATCGCAGCGATTCGGCGAGGAGACCAACGTTTGATTAGTGTCATCATGGGTGTTGGTGACTGGGCTGATCAAGACGGTGAATATTATCGTCACCCATTTGGCAATGCTTTGATTGAAAAAGCTTATGCTGACTATGAGTATAAAAAAGTTTTTAATGCTGGTGAGCAAGAAATCAATGGAAAGACTTATACCTTGTCAAAAGATTTCTATGCAACAGTGAAAAAAGGTACAGCAGCAAAAGCGGTTGTGGAAAATGGGGTATTGAAAAACGAGAATGGTCTGGAGCAACTTTCTTCACTCATTTCAGATGGAGAAAGTGTCACAGAAGTAAAGAATACTGCAACTAAAAACAGTACAGCCAAATCAACAGTAAAAACTGCAACAGCAAAGTCTAGTGGAAAAAGTTTGAAGCAACTTCTTTTAGATTATCATATTTTGATTGCAGTCCCTGTGGTGGTTCTTTTGCTGATTATCATTTTTGAAGTGGCAAGACGTAAGCAAAAAAGAAAGCAACGAGTTCATAGTGATACCCAGCTTTCTCGTCGTAACAAACGGTAAGCATACATTTGTAGAATAGAAAACTCGATTGGTTATTCCAGTCGAGTTTTGTCACATTTTTAAGGGAGAAGGGAAAGTCATGTTTAGGAAATTTCAAGATAGCTATTTTGCTTATTTTTTGATGTATAATTTTTATTTTTTATCATACTCATTGTTTTCAACTTTAATTTCAGTTTATATGCTGGATAAGGGTTATTCAGCTAGTCAGGTTTCACTTGTTGTTTCTGCCTCGTTCTTTTCTTCAATGATTGTGCAGCCTATCATGGGCGTTTTGAATGACGCGATTGGCATTAAAAAAGTAACCATTTATAGCTTTCTTTTCATCATCGTTGGAGCAATCTTTTTCATGCAAGCCAATAATCTCTTGCTCTTGACAATTTGGTACAGTGCTGTTTTGATGCTAATCAACGGTGTGAATCCTGTTATGGACGTTCTGGCTGCTAGAAGCCCTTATACTTATGGGAAAATCCGTATCTGGGGGACTTTTGGCTATGCAATGGGCTCACAATTAGCAGGGCTGATTTATAAATTCATCTCTCCGCAAGCAATTTTCATCGTGTTTATCGGTATGATGTGTGTGAGTATTCTTGGAGTGCTGGGAATTGAGCCAAAACAAGATCAGCATCCTAAAAAAGCAACACAAACGAAAAATGACTCTTATATCGGGCAAATTTTTAAAAATAAAACGTATTTATTTTATCTCATCATTGTGGCGCTCTATTCTGGAGTCGGAAATACTGGTCACACCTATATTCCGTCTATGTTAGAGCATAGTGGTTTAAGTGTCAATGTGGCGACGACTGTGGTAGCTATTTCTGTTATTTGTGAGTCGCCCTTGATCTTCTTTTCTTATCTTTTTATGGATAAACTTCCGATTAAAAAATTGCTTTATATTCCTCTGCTCATTTTGCTCTTACAGTATGTGATTTATGGTCTGGATTTAGGACTGACTTCCAAGATTCTTTTGACCTTGATGTCAAAGCACGCCACAGGAATGTTGTTGATTATGGTGACTTTAAAGATTGTTGCTAACGTAGTAGATGAGAAATATCTGGTGACAGCTATTGCCCTTGTTCAAACAGCCCGAAATTTGGGAACCATTCTTATCCAAAATATTGCAGGAGATATTATTGACAAATCTGGCTATGAAATGATGAGCTTTTTCTTAGCTGGTGTGATGATTGTAGTGCTTGTTTTAGTCTTCTTTTTGAAAGTGCCAAACAAGCCAAATCAGAAATTATTCGGCTAAGACAAGAGAAGTATAAAAAGCTGGACGAAAACCTCCAGCTTAGCATATTGTATAATAAGGCAATGACGAATTAGTTGCCGGATAAGGCTCATGAAGTGAGTCTTATCCTTGTTTACTTTTTAAGCTCGAAAGAGCACTTTTGATGAAAACGTTGTTTTCGTCATTCACTATCTCAACAGTCTCTCAGGCTATGGAGTGAGGCAGAATTAAAAATTTTCAAATTTTAGTTCTGTTTCACTCTTTTTATCTTACTCATTTAGTTTTTTCCTAAGATAAATTGTAAAATATAGTTCAACAAAAAATCTCATAGCGTTTCATTGGTGTAAACTGTAAGTAACCACACAAACAGAACCCGAGGAAAAACTATGAGCTACTCCTAT
>NZ_CABHMZ010000028.1 GCF_902167705.1 Streptococcus constellatus
ATGGGAGTAGCTCATAGTTTTTCCTCGGGTTCTGTTTGTGTGGTTACTTACAGTTTACACCAATGAAACGCTATGAGTTTTTTTGTTGAACTATATTTTACAATTTATCAAAAGTAAAAATCGTCGCAATTTGAAAATCGTAGTCTTGCTGTAATTTCTTTGCAATTTCTAGCGTCCAAATTTCAAAACCTAAATTTCCAGTGAAAATCAGCCACTCCACTCCTTCTTCAAATAAACGAGTCAAATCACGCTGAATTGCTTTTTTAATAATCTTGATTCGAGGGTCTTTTTCATCGAAAATTCCCAAATCAAAATTTCGATAGCCTACTACTAATATACTAACCACTTAAATTATCCCTTTATTTCCTTTTTATGTTATAATAGAGTGATGTTATTGTACCAATAAGGAGATATATGGTCAACTATCCACATAAAGTTCCCTCGCGCAATGCGCTGAAGTTTCCTAAAAAGAAGTCAGTCGATTTTGCGAACCGAGGAATGTCTTTTGAAAAAATGATCAATGAAACAAATGATTATTACCTTAGTCATGGGTTGGCGGTTATTCATAAAAAACCGACACCTATTCAAATCGTAAAAGTGGATTACCCTAGACGTAGTCGGGCAAAAATCGTAGAAGCCTATTTTCGGCAAGCTTCTACCACAGACTATTCTGGTGTCTATCAAGGACGTTACATTGATTTTGAAGCAAAGGAAACACGACAAAAAGCTTCCATGCCGATGAAAAATTTTCACGCGCATCAAATTGAACACATGGAACAAGTCGTCAAACAAGGGGGAATTTGTTTCGTTTTATTACATTTTTCAACCTTAAAACTGACGTATTTGCTTCCCGCTCCTTATCTGATTAACTTCTTCAAGATTGACAAAGGGACAAAGTCCATGCCACTTGACTACATTCAAACGCATGGATATCCTATCTCACCGAATGGACTTCCTAGCATTCCCTATCTTGAAATCATTCAACAAAACTTACTAGGTGGTAAAACAAATGAATAAGCAATCTTTACTGACAGCTGCAAAATATGCTGCTATCGGTCTCATCACATTATTTATGCTTGGAGTTGTTGCTGGCGGAGGAATCTTCCTCTATCAAGTTCACAAGGCGCCTGCCTTGTCAGAAAAGAAGCTAGTTGCCACAACTTCCAGTAAAATTTATGATAGTGAAAATAATCTCATTGCTGACTTGGGCTCTGAAAAAAGAGTAAACGCAGCAACGAGTGATATCCCAACTGGCTTAGTGCAGGCTATAGTTGCAATTGAAGACCACCGTTTCTTTAGTCATCGCGGTGTGGATTCTGTTCGTATCTTGGGCGCTTTTTTGAACAACTTGCGCAAAGGAAATCGGCAAGGTGGTTCCACTCTGACACAACAGTTGATTAAATTGACTTACTTCTCTACCTCAACTGCCGATCAAACGCTATCACGTAAAATCCAAGAGGCCTGGTTAGCAGTACAGCTGGAGCACAAAGCCACTAAGCAAGAAATTATTACTTATTATGTAAACAAGGTCTACATGTCAAATGGTAACTACGGCATGCAAACAGCTGCTCAAAGCTATTACGGCAAAGATTTGAAAGATTTGAGCTTGGCTCAAACTGCTTTATTGGCAGGGATGCCTCAAGCACCAAATCAATATGACCCTTATACACAACCAGAGGCTGCTAAAAATCGTCGGAATCTTGTCTTATCAGAAATGTATAAACTCAAATACATCTCTGCTGAGCAATACGAAAAAGCAATCAACACCCCCATTACCGATGGTCTGCAAAGCTTGAAAAATTCTGCTTCTTATCCAGCTTACATGGACAATTACTTAAAACAAGTTATCGAACAAGTTCAGCAAGAAACTGGCTATAACTTGCTGACGACAGGGATGGAAGTCTATACTAACGTCAATAGAGCTGTTCAAGAACGCCTTTGGAACATTTATAATAGCAATGAATATGTTGCTTATCCAGATGATGAACTCCAAGTTGCTTCTACCATTGTGGATGCTACAAATGGTAAGGTTATTGCTCAACTAGGAGCTCGAAATCAAGCGTCAAATGTTTCTTTTGGTACCAATCAAGCCGTTGAAACAAATCGTGACTGGGGTTCAACTATGAAGCCAATCACCGATTACGCTCCAGCCATTGAAAATGAAATTTATACTTCAACAGCTGCTTACATTAGTGATGCCCCTTATCATTATCCTGGGACAACTACTCCGGTTTACAACTGGGATATGCGTTATTTCGGAAATATTACCATTCAGTATGCACTTCAGGAATCTCGGAACGTCCCAGCTGTCAAAACGTTAGAAGCTGTCGGTCTCAGCAAATCTAAGAAATTCCTTAATGGACTTGGTATTGACTATCCAGAAATGGTATATGCGAATGCCATTTCAAGTAATACCACAAAATCGGATAAGAAATATGGTGCTAGCAGTGAAAAAATGGCTGCTGCCTATGCTGCTTTTGCAAATGGAGGAACTTATTACAAACCGCAATATGTCAGCCGTGTTGTCTTTAGCGATGGAACCTCAAAAGATTTCTCTAATCAAGGTACAACCGCAATGAAAGAAACAACAGCTTACATGATGACAAATATGCTGAAAACAGTTCTTACTTCAGGTACTGGGACCAATGCAGCGATATCTGGCGTCTATCAAGCTGGTAAAACAGGAACTTCCAACTATTCCGATGATGAATTGGCGAAACTAACAAAACCTTACGGTGGTTCAAGTGTTGTGACCCCAGATGAACTATTTGTTGGTTATACACAGAAATATTCAATGGCAGTGTGGACAGGTTACACCAATCGTCTCACTCCTGTTCTGGATGACGGTGTGAAAGTTGCAACAGATGTTTACCGTGCGATGATGTCTTACTTGTCTGAAAGTGGGACAGAAGACTGGGAAATGCCTAGCGGTCTCTATCGTAGTGGAAATTATGTCTTTTTAGCCAATGCAACTAATAGATATCAACAAAATTATTATAATTCTACTTCAAGTTCTAGCCTTGAAGAATCGTCTTCATCTTCAAGCAGTCAAGAAAGCTCTACCCCAGAGTCGTCAAGCAGTTCCAGTTCCTCTTCATCAAGTACGGAACCGAGTGCTTCCACCTCTACAAATTCTTCTAATAGCGGTGGAAATTCAGAAACTCCTCCTTCACGAAATCGATAACAGGAAAAATTCTGAAGTCAAAATAGAAAATCAAAAACACGAACAATCTTATAGCCAGTTATTTACTGGTCTTGATTGCTCGTGTTTTTAATATTTCATTCTCTTGCAGAGTCTTTTGAAGCAAGATTAAAAGTTTATCTTGCTTCTTTTTTATTCTTATTTACTAGCCAAAGCTCCCATTGGATCCCACGGAGCAAGCACTTTTGGCTCTGCTCCATAGGCAGCTAATTCTTCAGCCGTTAAAAATTCTTTGCGGACAACGATTTGATAAGTGTACTCGTCCATCCAGTCATCGCTGGCAACAAAATAACCTTTGTCTCCAACCTTGTCGCCCCAAGAATTTTCCACTTTCCATTTTGTTGATTTTCCATTTTCATCCAAATCAACACCCGTCAGGACCATAGCATGGGTCATAAGACTTTCACTGTAATCCAAGCGTCCTGCCTTATCTTGTGTCAAATTGATGTCCATGCTTGATGTGAAGTCGTACATGTCATTAACCATAACGCCCGCTTTGCGGTTACTAGATTGACCTACATCAGAACCGAACCAAACGGTTTCTCCAGCTTGCATTTGAGTAATAGCCAACTCTTTCAAACGCTCCATATTGACATTCAAATAACGAACATCGCGCGCTCCTATGACATTTCCCAACATCTCAACGGTGTAAGATTTACCGTAAGGTTTGTCAGCTGTAGGGGCATTGATGATGGAAACGTAATCATCTAGTGGAAGGTCTACATATTTTTTGTAAAATGCTTGTGGTGTTAATCCATTTTCGCTATGGAAATTGTTGTCTTTATCACGGTAAGCAAAATCAAAAGTACGAGGCGGGAGTCCAAGAGACATCGCTAAGAAATTAAAGATTTCTTGCAAGAGCTCTTCTTTTTTAGCTTGAATAGCTGTCACATCTGCTCCACTAGTAACCAAATCACGCAAGATTTGTGCATCTTGACGGAGTAATTTATTGAGGTATTGGTTAAGCTCATGGCTATTGCTAGATAAAATGGATTCTGGGTAAACTGATTTCGGAACAACTCCATATTTTTCAAAAAGTGCCACAACCATATCCCATTGACCACCGTCTTGTTGAGGCGTGTCTAAGAGGAATTTCACTTTGCGACTGGTTAATTCTTGATCAGCTGTCGCCAGAACTTGCTCTAAGAACCAGTTGGATTTTTCATATTTATCCCAAAAGAATGTGTGCGCTTGAGACAATTCAAATTCTTCTAATTGAAAACCTGCAATCATTTTATGACGGAATGTATTGAGCGCTGCAAACATCCAGCAACGTCCAGATGCTTTTTGATTGCTGACTTTATCTTTGGTTAAGTCAATAGAAAACACAGGATTGTTTTCAATCGTACTGCTGCGTTTTTCAAGTGATGTTAATAAGCCATTGTGGCTGACTGCATTTTCAATCGCAGCATATTTGGCAGTTGCTTCATAATTTGCATATAATGTATCAGTAAATTGTTGATCTATAGAATTCATAGATACCTCCTTCTAATTCTAAACACTATTATAGCTTATTTTCAAAATTCTTCAAACAAAGGGAGTGGGACAAAAATCAGTAATTTCGAAGAAATTTGATTTTGTCGTCCCACTCCCGCACAGTTGAGTACGGCTGTAAAGATTGATTTATCAACCGCATAGAGCCCACTCAACCACTGCGACTTGCAAGAAACTTATAAAAATCGACGAGGTTAAGGACTTTTGTCCCAGCCTCTTTTGTTATACAACTAATTTTAGTAGTCTTCATATTTTAAAAAACGTGAGTCAGAACAATTCTCCTGCTTATTTCCAAAAATCATCGAAGATTGTAATCGGCAAATGACGTTTATGCTCCCCTTTATGCCACCAAGATTCAATGGTAGCCTGTGCCTCTGCTGATACAGATTTACCTTCCAGATAATCATCAATTTCGTTATAAGTGACACCGAGAGCGACTTCATCTGCAATGCCTGGCTTTTCTTCTTCCAAATCCGCAGTTGGTACTTTCTCATAGAGGGCAGAATCAGCGCCTAAGGCAGCCAATAGTTGTTTTCCTTGCCGTTTGTTGAGACGATAAAGTGGCAGAATGTCTGCACCACCATCACCAAATTTTGTAAAGAAAGCTGTTACATTTTCTGCGGCATGATCCGTTCCAATCACTGCTCCTTTATAAGAGCCTGCTAAAGCATATTGCGCAATCATGCGACTACGAGCTTTAATATTGCCTTTATTGAAGTCTGAGACAGTTGCTCCTGTAACCTCAACTGCTCGCGTCATGGCGTCCGCACTTTCTTTGATATTGACAACAAGACTGATATCTGGCTGAATAAAAGCCAATGCACGCTGCGCATCGTCTTCGTCAGCCTGCACTCCATATGGCAAACGCACTGCGATAAATTGATAGCTAGCATCGCCAGTCTCAGCTCGCATTTCTTCTATTGCCAGTTGCGCCAAACGTCCTGCCAAAGTTGAATCTTGCCCGCCCGAGATTCCCAAAACATAGGTTTTCAAAAAGGAATGTTTTTTAAGATAATCCTTTAAAAAATCAATGGATTTACGAATTTCTTCCTCTGGGTCAATGACAGGCTTCACACCTAATTGCTGGATAATCGTTTCCTGTAAGGTCATTTTGTTTCTCCCATTTGATTCGCTTTTTTGCGCATTTGATCAATCAAATCTACCTTGTCTTGCCATACATCACGCGCTAAGTCCACAGGGTAATCTTGCGGATTGAGGACACGTTTGTATTCGTCCCACAACTTATCAAATTCCTTACGAGCGTATTTTTGGATTTCCATTAGGGTTGGCAATTGGTATACGAGTTGACCTTGTTTAAAAACATCTACCAAAAGAGGTACTGCATCAAAATTCGTCACTGTTTTATTGATGTAGGTGTAAGTTGGGTGGAACATTTCTAATTCTGTTATTGCATTGACATCTACGCCGTCATAAGTGATATAATCTCCTTCTGACTTCCCTTTTGCACGGCTAGTAATGCGCCAAACTTGTTTTTTACCTGGTGTTGATACTTTCTCCACATTATTAGAGAGCTTGATCGTATTACGCAAATGACCATTTTCATCTTCAATAGCCACAATCTTATAAACTGCTCCCAGTGCTGGCTGGTCGTAAGCAGTAATAAGTTTTGTTCCAACTCCCCAAACATCAATTTTGGCTTTCTGCATTTTCAAGTTGAGGATAGTATTTTCATCCAAGTCGTTTGACGCATAGATTTTAGCATTTGGGAATCCAGCTTCATCTAGTTGCTGACGGACTTTTTTAGAAATATAAGCTAAGTCCCCCGAGTCAATCCGCACGCCAAGGAAATTGATTTTATCCCCCATTTCACGCGCAACTTGAATAGCAGCTGGTACACCCAGACGGAAAGTATCATAGGTATCCACTAAAAAGACACAGTCACGATGTGTTTGTGCATAAGCCTTGAATGCTTCATAATCATTGCCATAAACTTGAACAAGCGCATGAGCGTGTGTTCCCAAGACTGGAATATCAAAGAGTTTTCCCGCACGAACATTACTGGTACCATTTGCTCCGCCAATAACAGCAGCCCGTGTCCCCCAGATAGCTGCATCCATTTCTTGTGCCCGACGCGTACCAAATTCCATTAAAGGCTCGTCTTCAATCACAGAGCGAATGCGTGCAGCTTTTGTCGCCACCAAAGTTTGATAGTTTACAATATTTAATAAGGCTGTTTCCACTAATTGACATTGAGCAAGGGGACCTTCTACTTGAACAATCGGCTCATTAGCAAAGACCAAATCACCCTCTTGTGCAGAGCGTACTGTCAATTCCAATTTTAAATTTGCTAGATAAGCTAGAAATTCTTCATCATAGCCAAGAGAACGGAGATAAGCAATATCACTATCTGAAAACGTCAAATGATTTAAATAATGAATCATCCGCTCCAAGCCAGCAAAAACAGCATAACCGCTATGAAAAGGCTCTTTCCGAAAATAAACTTCAAAAACAGCTCGCTTATTGTGAATATTTTTTCTAAAATAAACTTGCATCATGTTGATTTGGTACAAATCTGTATGCAATGTTAAACTATCATCTGGATACATAACGACTCCTTGTAAGATGTATTTTCACTTATTATACCACAAATCAAAAGAGCAAGAGGAAATCTTGTCAATCTTTGAATGACAAAACAATAACTTTTAGAAACTATAAGATTGTGTTTGACTATCTACTAGAATATTTATCCACTACTTTTTCATCAGGAACTTGTCTCTGTTGACAGTCTTCTTACCAATATAAAAAACTAAGAAAATCTTGAAACAACTTGAAAAAATCGTATCATTTTCTTAGCTTTATTGCATATTTATTTCGCTTTAAATTTCCATTGACTGTAAATTCCAAATCCAACGATCCAAATAGCAGATCCGATTGCTCCTACAACGGTTGACTTTTGTAAAAAGAGCGTGACAAATACAAACGCAAAGAAGAGCAAGGTGAGTGGGTTGAGAAACTTGTAAGCTGGCATTAGATAACCGTCTGCCATAAATTCTTTTGATTTCCTGTATTTCAGGTGAGCAATCATAGTAAGTGCATAGATAGCAATGTAAACACCTGATGAAGAAGCTGTAATCAAAACAAAGGAATCTGACACTCCCGGCAAAACCTTGATAAAAGCAGCAAATGCAATCACTACCGCTGATGTCAAAATAGCATTTTGCGGAACGTTTTGTCTGGATAATTTGCCAGCACCAATCCTATCCAGGAAGCGATTTGGCGAGTCATGAGCAATTTGATACAAATGGCGTCCTGTCGAATATAAAGTAGAATTCAAGGCTGAAGCGGCTGATGTCAGTACCACAAAGTTAATCAAAGCTGCAGCCCATTTCAAGCCTGCTAACTTGAAAACAATCACAAAGGGGGAATCTGTCGTCGCCAAATCTCTCCACGGAATAATCGCCATAATCGCTAGCAAAGATCCACCATAGAAAAGGACAATTCGCAAAGGAATTTCTTTAATCGCTTTGGGCAATACTTGACGAGGATTTGCCGTTTCAGAAGTTGTAATTCCAATAAATTCAATAGCTTGATAAGCAAAGAAGACCATTTGAAAGCCCATGACAAAACTCATAAAGCCATTGGGAAAAAGTTGGAAATTTTGACTGATATTACTTAAACTGGCTACACCATTTGGTGTCTTAAAGCCTGTCAACACCATAAAAATCGCTGTCACAATCAAAGCAATAATCGCTACAATCTTAACCATGGCAAACCAAAATTCAACTTCGCCAAAAACTCGTACTGCAATCAGATTGACCATACTCAAGACAGCCAGAAAGACAATTTGAATCAGCCATGCTGGCCAAGTCGGAAACCAAAATTGGACATACTGCGCAACTGCCGTAATTTCTGCCATACCGATAAAAATGAGGGAAATCCAATAGGACCAACCAGAAAAATAACCCCAGCCTTTCCCAAGATACTTGGTAATAAAGTTGATAAATGTGTGCTGATCTGGATCATAGTACAGCATTTCTCCAATCGCCCGCATCATCAAATACATAAATACACCTGTAAGCATATAAATGAGAATAATAGACGGTCCTGTCAGACTAATCGAACGCCCTGCCCCTAAAAAGAGCCCAGTTCCAATCGTCCCAGCAATAGCAATGATTTGAACATGACGATTTTTTAAGCCACGTTCCATTTTATTTTCATTATTCTCAGAATTCTTTTCACTCATACGAAGCCTCCTTTTCACATGAACTTTTCCATTGTACCACAATTCTGACAATTCCACTAGTCATTTATGAGGGCACGAGAATTGAACAAGCCCAAAGAAGCCCTTTCATTCCCAAACCATCAGTGCATTGATGTTTTTTTGCTAACCAGAAAAGAAGCTGGGACGAAAGTCTCCAGCTCCAATGTATATAGTGCAATAAACCAACGACGTAGTAGCTGATTGCTCAAAGCACGGCTTTGAGGACTTGCGAAGCAAGTATCAAGGCTGTTCGCTTTTTAAGCTCAGAAGAGTACTTTTGACAAAAACTTTGTTTTCTTCATCCACCACCTCAACAGTCTCCCAGACTGTTGGCAATCTTACGGGAGTGAGACAGAACTCCCTTAAAAATTCTCTGTAATATATTTATAAACTTCTTGCCCTGCAACTGCCCCGTCACCGACAGCTGTCGTTACTTGACGAAGGTCTTTTTCACGAACATCTCCAATAGCATAGATGCCAGAAATAGCCGTTTTCATATGATTATCGGTTACAATCCAGCCTGCTTCATTGGTAATGCCCAAATTTTTAGCAAACTCACTAACTGGGTCTAAACCAACATAAATAAAGACACCGCCAAATTTACGCTCTGACACTTCACCTGTTTTGACATTCTCTACCACAACGCTGCTAACGCGGTTGTCACCTTTGATTTCCTTCACAACTGAGTCCCAGATAAAATGAATTTTTTCATTGGCAAATGCACGTTCTTGCAGTAACTTTTGGGCTCGCAATTCATCACGCCGATGAATAATCGTCACCGTTTTTGCAAAACGAGTCAAAAATACAGCCTCTTCCACTGCCGAGTCGCCTCCACCGACCACAAGCAAATCTTCATCTCGGAAAAAGGCTCCGTCACAGACTGCACAGTAAGACACCCCACGGCTGTTTAATTCTTCTTCACCCGGAACTCCTAGATGACGATGAACAGCTCCGGTCGCAATAATAAGCGTCTTGGTTTCAAAAACCTCATCTTCTGTAAAGACTTTTTTTATTGCTCCTTGGTGTTCGATTTTTTCAACAGAGCCAAACAAATGCTCCACTCCCAAATTTTCGAGTGGTTCAAACATTTTTTCTGCTAGTTCCGGACCACTGATATTAGCATATCCAGGATAATTTTCAATATCTGAGGTATTATTCATTTGTCCGCCTGGAATGCCACGTTCCAAAAGAGCAACTTTGAGATTACTTCTAGCAGCATAAAGCGCTGCCGTCATTCCCGCAGGCCCTGCTCCAATAATAATTGTGTCGTACATAAATTTACTTCCTTTATTGTAATCACTATTATTCTAATGCTATCAAGCTCTTTTTTCAAACATTATGCTTTGAGGATAAGCAAAATCCCCATCATTGCAAAGGATAAAATCGGAATCGTCATCACCGCAATCAATAGCATATCATACAGATGAGCTTGTCGCTCTTTGAGTGTTTTATCAACACGCCGAACAGCACGAAGCCCAATCCATAATCCTAGAAAACTCCCTACCAATAGCGCCGTAATCAGTAAACTCTCTAAATAGAGTAAAAAAACTCGAGACAGCATAGTCACTCCTCTATTCCCTAACTTTTGTTAAAGGCATTCAAAACAAATGCCGCAAACTTGAAAATAAACCCAGCTAGCAAGGCCAACTGGGCTTCTTTTTCTATTATATCAAATATATGTCCGTTTGTAACTGGCAAAAAATTCTTTTGTGCGTTCTTCTTTAGGATGGTTCATTATTTCATCTGGAGTACCCATTTCAATGATGTGTCCCTTATCTAAAAAGAGTACCTTGTCTGCCACTTGAGACACAAAAGACATGTCATGACTAACTAAAATCATGGTCTGGCCAGTCTTGGCTGCATCTGCAATGGATTTTTCAACTTCTCCTACTAACTCAGGATCAAGCGCTGATGTTGGCTCGTCTAAAAGCAGAACATCTGGTTTCATCGCAAGTGCACGCGCTAAAGCGACACGTTGTTTTTGTCCACCTGACAGATGACGTGGATAGTGATTTTCACGGTCTGACAGACCAACTTTTGCCAGTTCTTCTTTGGCAAGATTCGTCGCTTCTTGGTCTGAGAATTTTTTTACAACCAATAAACCTTCTTTGACATTGTCCAAAGCCGTCCGACGCTCAAATAAATTAAACTGCTGAAACACCATAGCCAACTTTCGCCGCAAGGTTAGGATTTCTTCCTTGCTAATCGTAGAAAAATCAACAGTAAAATCATCAATGCTAATCGTTCCGCTGTCTGGCTGCTCTAAATAATTCAGACCGCGTAAGAAAGTGGATTTCCCCGCACCAGATGAGCCAATCAAAGCAACCACTTCTCCTTTTTGAATCTCTAAACTAAGATTGTTTAAAACCATTTGTCCAGAAAAGGATTTGCTGAGATTTGAAATACGAATCATTATCGAACATCTCCTTTCGCCTGTATTTGTGGGTTGAGATTATCAGGCGCTTCAATCGCCATTTTCTTTTCGATAAACCGCCCAAGTGCTTCAATCACAATATTCACGCCCCAATAGACAAGAGCAACTGAGATAAAGCGCTCAAAGTAACGGTAATCTGCACCGCCCAAAATCTGCGCTTGAGCAAAAATCTCAACAACTCCTGCACTGAAAGCCAGAGAAGTCCCTTTGGTCAAGCCAATCAAAGAGTTAATCAAGGTCGGTGTGGCAACCACCGCAGCATTGGGAATAATAACACGGCGGTAAACCTGCCCGTTTGTCATTCCCAAACTACGAGCCGCTTCAATCTCTCCAGAATCCACTGATAAAATCGCTGCTCGAATAGTTTCACTGGCGTAAGCTGCTTCATTAAAAGCAAAAGCTACAATCGCAAATAGATAGGCTGGAATAGCATTGATATTCAGACCCGTACCAAATCGCAAGTTAATGGCTTTCAGAAGCAAAGGAATCCCATAATAAGTCAGCATAAGCTGAACAAGTACTGGTGTTCCTCGCAAAAAACTAACGAAAAAGGCTTGCAGAGGATACAAAATCTTCACACGGTTGATTTTGACAATAGCAAAAATGAGAGCTAAAATCAAGCCAAAAAAAGCTCCTCCTAAAGTCAATAGCAAAGTTGTCGGTAATTTTTCAATAATTCTGGGTAGTCCGTCAAACACAGATCGCCAGCTAAAAAGCTGTCCGTCTGGAATCTTCTGAACCAATTCTTGATACCAATTAGAGGCTAGAATCGCTGTTGTAACAATCATTGTAACTTCCCTTTCTCAATAATGTCTAATTCTATCACAATTTTACAATTTCACCAATTATTTACTACGATAAAAATAGACTAGCAAGACTAGTCTATCACATTCGTTCTATAAAGAATAATTGTTTTTATTTATGAGAGTGATAAAGAAATTTTAAGACTAAAAACTTTGACGTTTCGCTTTTCTTTCTGCACGACCGCGTGCGCGATTTTCAGCTCGCTTCGTTTTTCGGCGTTTTTCATTGACAGCCCACTGGATTTTTTTCTTATAACCCGGTTTGATTTTCTTCTTTTTCTTTTTAACCAGACCAATCATTTCCGTGTCCAATTTTTCCTGCGTTTTTTCACGATTGGCACGACGATCGCGGTCATAGGTATCTTGAAATTCTCCGTTTTTGATCATCTTGGGAATGAAGTGAATACCCAATTTTTCCAACTCACGAATATCTGAATCATCGCTCGGTTGATAAAGTGTAATGGCCGTACCTGGTAATCCATTTCTGCCAGTTCGTCCCACTCGGTGAACGAAGAAGGACAAATCTTGCGGAATCGCATCATTGATGACATGACTAACACCTTCAATATCAATTCCCCGCGCAGCTAAATCTGTCGCCACAATATACTCAAAATCTAGGTTCTTCACCTGATTCATAATCCGTTTGCGCTCCCGCGGTGCAATATCCCCATGAATCTTTGCCACTTTGAGACCTTGCGCTGTCAGATAGCTATGCAATTCATCCGCTCGTGTCTTAGTATTGACAAAAATCATAGCTAAATACGGCTGCAACAACTGTGTGATTTCATAAATCTGCGCATTCTTATCACGTCCTTTTGTCGAAATCAGCCAATTTTCAATGGTATCTGAAATAACTGTTTTGGTCTTGATTTGCTCAATGACAGGGTTTGATAGATATTTCTTTAAAAATGGCTGCAATTTTTGCGGAATAGTCGCAGAAAAGACTAGAAATTGCAAATCCTTCGGCAAACTGGACGCAATCTTATCCACCGTCACTAAAAATCCCATATCAAGCGTCATATCTGCTTCATCAACGACAAAAGTATGTGCCTTATGAATGGCTAAGTCACCTGATTCGACCAAATCATAAATGCGTCCCGGCGTGCCAATGACGATGTGCGGCTGGCTGGAACTCAATTTCCCAATCTGACGGTTTTTATCAGTTCCACCAACGTAATGAGCCACTCGGATTTCCTTGTCCGAGAAAGCAGCAATTTGGCGTGCAGCCTGATAAATCTGCCTAGCCAGCTCACGACTAGGAGCAGTAATGACAACCTGAACACTATCTGCGTCTTCATTCAGCTTTTGAAAAATCGGCAGCAAGAAAGTGTGAGTTTTCCCTGAACCTGTTTTAGACTCTCCTACCAAGTCTCGACCAGCAAGTACAACTGGAATCAGTTTTTCCTGTACTTCTGTCGCCTCAACAAAGTTCAAATCCTTGAGTGCCTCTTGAATGTAATCTTTAAACTTAAATTCTGTAAATTTCATGTTTTCCTCTATTCGTCTCTTATCCTATCTATTATACCAGAACTTGCTTTAAAAATAAAAATGAATCATTTTTCGTTTTTTTCTATCAACCGACGGCTAATTTTTTGTTTGAATAGCCTCATTTGGCAAACTCTGCTGAAATTGTCGTGGAGTTTGTGTCGTATATTTTTTAAAAATTTTACTAAAATAACTCTGGGAGGAGAAGGCAAGAATTTCTGAAATTTCCAGCAAGTTGAAGTTTCTGGATTGAATCATATTTTGAGCAACTTCTATCTTTCGGCGAAGAATATAGCTACTCAGCTTTTCCTTCATTTCTTTTTGAAAGAGCTGAGATATATAGTTGGGCGAATAATCAATGTGACTTGCCAACATGTCCAAAGTGATAGTTTGGTGAAGATGATCTTCAATATACTCAATACAACGGAGAATCGGAAGCTGCTGAATCGTTTGTTTACGTTGCTTTTGCACACTTTCTGCAAAAGTTCGCATCATTCGTTCCTGCAAATGATTGATACTGTCTATGTCGTGAAGTTTATCCATCTCCTGAATGAATAGGTCACTAGTATTGTATGCTTCTTCCTCAGGCATGCCACCTTGAATAGCAAATCGGGTGGCTAGCGTAGTAGAGGCGACAAAAAGATAGCGTTTTTCTCGCAGAGGATCAGTAGACAAGGCGCCAGTCAAATCAGAAGTGAACATGGCTTGCCCCGCATTAGCAGCCTCTGTTGGATTCCCTTCTTTTATCCATAGATATTGTTGTAATTCCTCGTCATAGCGATGGTGGTGAAAATTACTTTCCCGATTAAGATAGGCTTGGTAACGGATTTTGTCTTGAAAATGATTCATTTGTTTTTTCCTTTTATCAGATATATTTTATCAAAAATAGAGGTTTTTTACCAAAAAAAGAAAAGTTTTTAAGCTATACTGAGTTAAATAAACAAAGGGAGGTACATTAAAATGGATATGAAAAAACCGAGCAATGCAAATTTGACAAAAGATGAGCAGAGCTTATACCAAACATTGAATCAGTTGCATGATTTAGAAGGCGGGACACAACGGAAAGAACATATTCGGACAGTCCTTCGTTCGGCTAAGAATCGTACCAATTTATTGTCTACATTTCATCAAAGGAGGATTGGACTCATGACAATAACAGAATTAGAAAAATTGGAGGCAGGCTTGCCTTATGATTTTACGGATAAAGAAGTGAACGCCCGTAAATTGGATGCCTTAATGGCTTGTCAAATATTGAACAGTATCACCCCAATGGAGAAAGAAAAACGACAAGAAGCAGTGCGAAAACTGTTGGGTTCATCTGGTGAATCGCCAACGATTCTACCTGTTTTTAACTGTGATAATGGTAAAAATATTCACGTTGGTGATCATTTTTTGATGAATTATAACGGTAAAATTCTAGACATTGCGCCTGTACATATTGGTGACTACGTGATGATTGGTCCAAATACCTTAATTACAACGGTAGGACATCCTCTGTCGCCCAAAAAGCGTAGAGAAAATCTAGGGATTGCTCAGCCCGTCACAATTGGTAATGATGTCTGGATTGGCGGCAATGTGACTATTTTACCTGGTGTGACCATTGGCAACAATGTCGTGGTAGCTGCCGGCGCTGTGGTAACCAAGGATGTGCCAGACAATTGCGTGGTTGGAGGTATTCCTGCAAAAATCATCAAAAAAATTAAAAATGATGTTGAATAGCAAGCAAGAGAGTCCATGTTGACAATTACTCACATCGGCAATAGAAAGCGTAGCAATCAGCATGTTCCTTTTTGTACTGTGGTCAATATGATAAAGGATAATAAAAGTAAAAACTTTGTTTTCTATATTGCTTCTCTTATTTCCTCCCTTTTCGATGAAGCTCTTCTTATTTTATGATACAATAATAATAAGTTCACAAAAAAGGGATTACCATGAAAAAATTTATTATTACTCTTGTTACGACTCTCTTGCTTATCTTAACTCCTACCGTTTGGGCCGATAATTTTGAAGTAGGTGCCAAGCATGCTATTGCAGTTGACGCTACAACTGGAAAAATCTTATATGAAAAAGATGCTAATCAGCCAGTTGAAATTGCTTCTATTACAAAATTATTGACCGCTTATCTGGTCTATGAAGCCATTCATCAAGGAAAATTCACTTTACAAACCTCAGTGGATATTTCTGACTATCCTTATCAACTAACCGTTAATCCAGACGCCAGTAACGTTCCGCTGGAAGCAAGACAATACACTGTCGAAGAGATGTTAGAAACTTCTTTAATAGCAAGTGCCGATAGCCCAGGGATTGCCTTAGCTGAAAAAGTTGCTGGTAGTGAGAAAAAATTTGTGGATTTGATGAAAGCTAAGCTACGGCAATGGGGTATCAAAGATGCTACTATCGTCAATGCTTCTGGACTGAATAATTCTGTTTTAGGAGAGGAACACCTTTATCCCGGTTCAGGCAAAGAGGATGAAAATAAACTAAGTGCTTACGATGTTGCAGTTGTCGCTCGGCGTTTAATCCTTGATTATCCAGAAGTTCTAGAAATCACCAAAAAAGCTACTTCTACTTTTGCAGGGATGACGCTTACATCATCCAATCGCATGCTCGAAAACATGCCAGCTTTTCGAGCTGGAGTAGATGGTCTCAAAACTGGATCTTCTGATAAAGGAGGCTCTTCCTTTGTCGGAACAGTTCAGCAAAGAGGCATGCGTTTGATTACGGTTCTTCTCAATGTTGATCATGCAGACGAGGACGAAAATGCCCGTTTTACAGCTACTTCTAGATTTATGACCTATATTTATCAGCAATTCACGGTCCAAACTCTTGTGAAAAAAGGCGAAGCCTACAATAAAAGCTCTGCCCGCGTCATTAACGGTCAGAAAGATGAAGTTACTGCTGTTGCCAGCGAGAAGCTCACCATTGTGCGGAGATACAATCATAAAAAACCGACTGTCCATTTTACAACTGATAAAAATGGTTATACTACTCCTTTAAAAAAGGGTGTCGTTATTGGGAAATTGACCTATACAGACAATGATTTGATTGGAAAAGGTTATCTTGACAAAAAACCACCAACTATTTCCATGCTTTCAGCAGAAAAAATAGGACGCCCCTTCTTCCTCAAATCTTGGTGGAATGAATTCGTCCAATATGTCAATGAAAAATTATAAGAGAGTGGGGCAGGCTCAAACTGCGTCTTGTAAGGATAGCAATATAAATAAAGGAAGCTGAGCACTTTTGTCTCAGCTTCTTTATTTTAGTTTCATTTACTCAACTTTTTTAGACTTTCCAGCTTCTTCAATCGCCTTTTTAAGAGCGTTCCAGCCTAAGGTTGAACATTTGATACGCTGAGGAAATTTGGCAACGCCAGCCAAAAAAGCTGCGTCTCCTAGTTCCTTTTGTTGCTCATCTTCCTTACCTTGAACCATTTGGGAGAAAATTTCTGCTAAAGCTAGCGCTTCTTCCTTTGTCTTTCCTAGGACTACATCCGTCATCATACTGGCTGATGCTGTGGAAATACTGCAGCCAAAATTCACAAAAGCAATATCCTCAATTACTCCCTGCTCATCAAACTGAACCGACAGACTGATAACGTCTCCGCAAGTAGGGTTATTGAGACTAACTTGTTCTGCTCCATCCAAACGACCTTGATGATGAGGATGAGCCGAATGGTCTGTCACAACTGCTTTATAAAGGCTATTTAGTTTAGAAAGTGCCATCGAAAAACTCCTTTGTTTTCTGCAAAGCTTCAACAAGCTTGTCGCAATCTGCTTTGGTATTATATAGATAAAAACTAGCTCGAACAGTCGCTGGCACTCCTAGGTAACTCAACAAAGGTTGAGCACAGTGATGTCCAGCCCGTACAGCCACGCCTTCATAGTCCAGAGCTGTTGCTACATCATGAGGGTGAAGCCCAGCTAGATTAAAAGAAATAACACCTGACCGCTGAGTCAATTCCTCCGAACCATAAATTGTGAGACCCTCAATAGCTTGTAATCTTGGAAATATATAAGCCATCAATTCTTGTTCATATTGATGAACTGTTTCCATTCCGACCTTGTCCAGATAGTCAATAGCGGCAGCTAGACCTATAGCACCAGCTATATTGGGAGTTCCTGCTTCAAACTTCCAAGGCAGTTCTTTCCATGTTGCCTCCTGTTCATAGACAAAATCAATCATTTCCCCACCAAATTCGACAGGCGACATTTGCTCAAGTAGCTCTTCTTTGCCATAGAGAACCCCGATACCAGTCGGACCTAGCATCTTGTGACCTGAAAACGCAAAGAAATCAACGTCCAAGTCTTGAACATCAATCTCCATGTGAGGGACTGATTGGGCTCCGTCCACTACTAAAAGGGCATTTTTCTGATGCACTAGCTCTGCTATTTCTTTTATAGGATTTACCACGCCCAATACATTAGAAACGTGAGCCAGCGCAACAAATCGCGTCTTTTCAGTCAATTTCGACTGAAAGTCAGCGAGGTCTAACATACCGTCTTTCAGATAAGCATAAATCAATCTAGCCCCTGTTTTCTTACAGGCTTCCTGCCAAGGAATGATATTGGAATGGTGCTCCATAACGGAAATCAGCACCTCGTCGCCTGGCTGCAAGACACTTTCAGCATAGCGCGCCACCCAATTGAGCCCAGTCGTTGTTCCTCTCGTAAAGAGAACTTCTTTCATCGAAGTGGCATGGATAAAGGAGCGCACTCGTTCCCGCGCAGCTTCATAAGCCGCTGTTGCCCGCTCAGCTAGCGTATGAACACCACGATGAACGTTGGCATTATCTTTTTCGTAATAAGCTGCAATCGTCTCTAACACCTGCGTAGGCTTTTGGGTTGTAGCCGCATTGTCCAAATAAACCAAGGGCTCATCATTGACGATTTGATCCAAAATTGAAAAATCTTTCCGAAGGACTGCTACATCAAGTTTAGACATTTCTTTTCCTATCTCTTATTTCTTAGCCAAAATTTCATCAATATTTTCAATCATCTCAGCACGCACTTCTTTGACTGGGATTTCAACGATAACAGAGCCTAAGAATCCACGCACAACTAAACGTTCTGCAGTCGCCTTATCCAGCCCCCGACTCATGAGATAGTACATATCTTCTGGATCCACCTGACCAATAGAAGCTGCATGTCCTGCTGTGACATCATTTTCATCAATCAAGAGAATAGGATTAGCATCTGAGCGTGCTTGGTCAGACAGCATGAGCACTCGACTTTCCTGCTGGGCATCTGCCCCCTTAGCTCCCTTTATAATGTGGCCGATTCCGTTAAAGGTCAAAGTTCCCTTTTCCAAAATAACTCCATGTTGGAGGATATTGCCAATCGAATTGCAGCCGTAGTTGGTGACACGACTGTCAATCCCCTGAATCTGCTTGCCACGAGAAAGAGCTACTACTTTCATATCCGCATGACTTCCGCGTCCAAACAAATCACTGTCAAAATCAGCAATTACATTGCCTTCATTCATGACTCCAATTGCCCAGTCAATCATCGAATCATCGTCCAACTTACCCCGGCGACTGATATAGGCGGTCACATTTTCCCCCAGACGGTCAATAGCTGAAAACTTTATCTGAGCTCCTGCTTGGGCAATGACTTCCACCGTAATATTGGCTGTCGCAGAAACAATCCCAGAGCCATAGGTTTCCAATCGCTCTAAATAAGTTACTTTAGAATGCTTTCCTGCGATAATCAGGATATGCTTGTTAAATGGCACATCACTTTCACTATCTTGGTAAAAAATGCCTTCAATGGGCTGATTGATTTCAACATTATCTGGGATATATAGCACCGCTCCGCTATTGAAATAAGCTGTGTGGTAAGCTGCTAACTTGTCTTCATCATATTTGACTGAGGACATAAAATGTTTTTCAATAATTTCTGGGATTTCCTCAAGAGCAGAATAAAAATCTGTGAAGACGACGCCCTGCTCCGCCAAGTCAGCTGGCAATTGCTCTAAAACAGTCTGCGTCCCCAACTGAACCAATTTCAAATGATTGTTAAGTGCTGTGAAATCAGGTACATTTGCAAGAGTTTCACTTTCTGACAGCGTGCCGTTTCCCAAGTTCCAGCGGTGAAATTTCACGCGCTCAATAACTGGTAATTTCAACTCTTCTATTTTATCAAAGGCAGCTTGACGGAGATTTGCTAACCACTCAGGCTCCGCATGCATTTGTGAAAAATGTTTAATGGTTTCTTTTGTCATTTCATTCTCCTATCTTTTTCAAGCAAAAAGAAAGGTCGACTAGACTTCTTCTTGGTAATCAAAACCAAGTTCTTCAGCCAATTTGGCATAGCCTTCCTGCTCTAAACGAACAGCTAAGTCTGGTCCGCCTGAAGCTACTATTCGCCCGTCCATCATAACATGTACCACATCAGGCGTAATGTAATTCAACAAGCGTTGATAATGCGTAATAATCATAGCGCCAAAATGTTCACCACGCATGGCATTGACACCCTTAGACACCACTTTCAGCGCATCAATATCTAGTCCAGAGTCGATTTCGTCCAGTAGCGCAAAGGTTGGCTCCAGCATCAACAGCTGCAAGATTTCATTGCGTTTCTTTTCACCGCCAGAAAAGCCTTCGTTCAGATAGCGCTCTGCCATTTCCTCTTTCATATTGAGCAGTTCCATTTTTTCGTCCAATTTCATGATGAAATCACGAACAGATATTTTTTCGTCGTCTTCTTTACCTGCATTCATAGCTGCACGCAGAAATTCCGCATTGGTAATACCTGGAATTTCACTTGGATACTGCATAGCCAGAAAAAGCCCCCTACGAGCTCGTTCGTCCACATCCAGTTCCAAAATATTGACACCATCGAGCAGTACTTCCCCTTCGGTTACCTCGTAATTTGGATTTCCCATAATGGCTGCCGATAGGGTTGATTTCCCTGTCCCATTTGGACCCATAATGGCTGCAACTTCTCCTGTTTTAAGAGTCAGATTGACTCCTTTTAAAATTTTCTTTCCTTCGATTTCTACATGGAGATTCTTGATTTCTAAGACAGACATGGCAAACGTTCCTTTCTTTGTAACCATAATATACCTTATAAGTATAGCAAAAAAAAGCCAAAAAGGCTTTTATTTTGTTTTAATTGAGACTCTATTTCTTTCTTCTATTTCTGAACTTTGTGCGAATTTCTTCTCGATAAGCAGAATTTCCAATAAAGCGAAGAATATTGAGAAATGGTGTCCGATTTTGGCCCAAAACACCGATAAGCTCCGCTAAAAGTTCCACTCCAAAAAGCAGACCAATCATCAATAGTACTCCACCGATACGACTTGAGACATTTAACAAAAGAGAAATCATGGCAAAAATCATAGAAATGCCATAAATAACCAAGACTGTCCCACGGTGAGTCAGGCCCAAAGAGAGCAGGCGGTGATGAAGATGACGTTTATCGGGGGTATAAAATTTTTGTCCAGATAAAGTTCTGCGCACAATCGCTAAAAATGTGTCTGTAATCGGCACTCCTAGAATAATCATCGGAGTAATCACAGCGACGGCCGTCGCATTTTTCAAGCCTTGTAATGACAGAACAGCAATCATAAAACCGATAAACAGCGCTCCTGTATCTCCCAGATAAATAATAGCTGGGTGGTAATTATAAGGGAAAAATCCTGCAATAGACATGACCAAGACAAAAATAGTTAAGGTTAGAAAAACATTGTGATCTGGCAAGAAAAAGTAGGAAACAATTCCCATTGTCACCAGCGAAATAATGGATACACCACTCACTAATCCGTCCAACCCGTCAATCAAATTGACGGCATTGGTAATCGAAATAATCCAGATAACCGTCAAAATGAAAGATAGCCAAGGAGCAAAGTGCAGTAGTGGCCCGCCAAAAGGAATTTTAAAATGATTCAAACGGAAATCCGTCAATAACCAAATCAAACTGGCAGCTAACACAATTCCTGACATCTTTGCTAAGGGCTTCAACTCTTTCACATCGTCAATCAATCCTGTCAGAGCAATGATTCCGCCTCCTAAGACAACAGGCCAAATATAATCAAAATAACTTTTTCCATGAAAGGTCGCCTGCACAATCATCGGCATAAAAACAAGCGTAGCAACCGAAAAAGCAATGACAATGGCTAAACCACCGCTGCTTGGCATTGGTTTTTTGTTGATTCTTCGAGCATTTGGATAATCAACCGCACCTATCTTAAATGCCAATAAACGCACCAAAGGCGTGAGAATCACACCGATGAAAAAGGTTCCAAGCAACACCAAAATGAATTTTAAGGGAAAAGGAATCATAAGCATTTAACCTTTTGAAGACTGGCAACCGCCTCGTTGACAAGCAATAAATAACCGTGCTCTTGCAAAACAGCTCTCGTCACATCTGTGTCTTCTGCATGTTCACGCATAGAGGCAAGGAGCCAAGCTGGATAACGCTTTGGACGTCCTTCAATATCAACCAAGATTGTCAAATAATAGTGACCGTCCATTTTGTACAACTCCGAAGTGTTGACAGCATAATCTACTGTTTTAGAAAAAACAATCGCTTCTTTCAGGCTGGAAAATTTCAAAATATAATAGATATATTTTTGTGTGAGCTCGTCACTATTTTCCTCTTGTTCTTCCATATCAGAAGTACTTGTATTACTTTCTGCTTCTGCCGTTTCCAAAGAACGCACAGCCTCGATATCGTCTTTGCTTTTCTCAAAAATATTTTTTTCTAATGTCTTTAAAAATTCATCAGGAGACATTTGAGACAGCTCTTCTACATCTGGCAAATCTGCCAAATCATCGAAGTTCAGATTCTTATCAATCTTAGATTTGGTGACAAAGACATCCAAACGGTCGGGCTTTGGTGTCACACGAAAACTAAGCATGCCACTATCTAAAAAGCTCTCTGGCATTTCCAACTCATCTAAAATCGCATAGAAAAACTCTTCTGTTTTTTCTTGTGGGACTAGAAAATCTGCCATTTCCATCCCACGTTCTTCTAAATCTTCTAATTTTATCGTGATTTTAATCGTTGTATCACTAATTTGCTTCATTTCCATAGCATTACCTCATACTTCTAGTCTTTTCATTATACTAAAATTTCGGTTTTTTTACAAAAAATAGATAGCCTTTGTCTTCTTTTGTCAATAAAAAAACTCAACAACATCTGCTGAGTTTTGAATGCTTAGAAAATGGCTTTAAAAATGCCGTAAACGATGAGCAGGACACCAAGTCCAATACGATATTTCCCAAATATTGTGAAGTCGTGCTTTTTCACATAGTCTGTCAAGAAACGAATGACATAGAGACTGACCCCGAATGCAACGCCCATTGCCACAAGCAATAAGAAGAACTGGCCAAATCCAAGTGTATTTCCTTTGATGATAAACTTCAAAATCTTCCAACCACTAGCGCCAAACATAACAGGAATTCCTAAGAAGAAGGTGAACTCTGTCACCACGGAACGACTGGTACCATTCAAGAGTCCGCCTACAATGGTTGCTCCAGAGCGACTGGTACCAGGAAAGAGTGACAATACTTGAAATAACCCAATGTAGAGAGCGGTTTTATAAGGCAAGCGATCCAAACTGGTAATCGCCGGTTCCACATTTTTATTGCGTTTTTCCAATAAAATAAAAGCAACACCGTAGATAATCAACATGCAGGCGACAGAAATGAAGTTATAAAAATGAGCATCAAACCAATCATCTAAAGGCAGTCCGATGATAGCAGCCGGTGCAGCTGCAATCACTACTTTCGCCCACAATTGCCATGTTTTTTGAACTTCACGTGCTGTCTTTCCCGGCTTAAACGGATTTAATTTATCAAAATAAATCACCACAACCGCCAAAATTGCTCCTAATTGGATAACGACATTGAACATCTCCATAAAGGCAGCATTCTGGTTTTTATATTTGAGAAATTCCTGCACTAAAATCAAGTGACCCGTACTCGAAATCGGCAGCCACTCTGTAATTCCTTCCACAATCCCAAAGATAATGGACTTCAAAATTTCAATGATAAACATTTTCTTCTCCTAAGATTGACTTTGTTTCATTATAGCATAATTTCAAGCGAGAGAATAGGGTACTTTTTTTAAAAAGCACCGCCACCACCTCCGCCGCCTCCGCCAGAGAATCCTCCTCCGCTGCTACCCCCTGATGAGACAGAGAAGCTGCTCGCCGAATTGGCGGCCGTACCATAACTAACAAAGGCATGTGAACTAGCGTGGAAGTTATACGACATATCCTGATAAACAAAAGCATTCATAGACGGATTATCGATTGTGATTTTGCGTAATTTCATAACCTTACTTACCTTATCTGCACAATTAAACAGAGCAGCATAAACCAACAATCTGTTCCATAAAATCACTCCGTCCACTTCTGTGTCCTTTAAATGAGCAATATCCCGCAGCATATTAGCAAAACTCTTCCAGTAATAATAGTTTTCTGCCCCTTCTTCATTTAGGACTCCGTCACGTTTCACCATTTTGTATTTTCTCAAAAGATAATACAGAATTCCACCAGCAATGAAGAAACTAACTGCAAATTGATAGAAAATGACTCTATACACCAAGAAAATCCAAGCCAGAGTACCAAGAGAAACAGCCATGACAAGCGCCATAAGAGACATTGAAAGATATAGATATAAGAATTCCTTTTTAGTAACAGGGCGATAATTATTTGGCAATTGTTCTCGCTCAATAATCTCATGTACATTTTCTGTAATATTTGTTAAATAACATTTCAAGAGGTCCTTCACCCTGTTTCCCGCTCTACGGACAGCCTGCTCACCTCTGCTATATACCTTATCGTCAATTTTAAAATCTGAAAAAAGCTCTTTTACAAGGACTTGCTTTCTATTCCCCATAGCCATTTTTAAAAATTCTTTTTCAAAATCAGATAAACCTTTAGCCGTTGCTTTTTGCAGCTTTGGTTGTTTTGTATCATCTATAAAAATAAGATTTCCTCGATCAATCAAGTCCAGTAAAGTAGCTTGTACAAGATTTTCAAATTTTAAAGACGTTGCTTGCTTCTCAGTTGGATCCAATTCTGTCAAATCTACCGAATAAACATTTGAAGCAATGACCATTGGTGGTAAATCTTGCGGTATTTCATATAAGCGAGCACGCTTAGGAAACGTTACACGAGGTTTTATAGTGAATTGAAAGAAACCGTAAAATGCTAAGCTAATCAGACCAAGCAGCACAAAAGAAAGCGGTAAGTCCCAATCCACGAATCTCTGGTATCTTTTTGTAGCTGTGGCAACTTCCTTTTCGACTCGATGAAACTCTTGTAGCTGATCTCGTTTTGTAACGGCTAAACTATCTTCAGGAACAGTCACTAGCGACCGATCCCAATACGCATGAAATTCTAACTTTTTCTTTTTAGCAACACTAGACACACGAACTAGATAGCTATCGCTTTCTCGTGTCACTTGAGCCGGCTTCATAAAATAGCCTGTATGAGCATGTAATTCGGTCTGTTTAGAAGTGCTCGGAGGAGTAATCCGAAATTCTACATTGTTTAATTTTTTATCCCAATCACTAATTGGAATCCAGTGCAATTCTACAATATCATTATAGACAAACAGCATATTTTTCAGTTTCCATGTAACCGCAATGATTACACGATCCCCTTTATTGCCAGCATTATAAATTTTATATTTATAGCCACCTGCAATATACTCTTGAACAGCCGTAATATCATTCTTAGGCTGTCCATTTCTCAAAGCCAGAAAACTTGGCTTTCCTTCCACATCAAATCCTAGAGGCATGTTACCCGATGTCCCCAAAGTAATGATTTGTCCATTATAGTTACTGGAGAAATGGTAAGTGATTATCTCAACAAAAGTTGCTGTATTATCAGAATGAATCTGCAAATTCCCTTGGTAGGATTCAATATCATAACTCACAGCCAAGACCCGCTGACTGAAGAACAAACATGAGAAAACAATTATGATACTCCAAAAAAACTTTTTCATCTAGCAATCTCCTTATACTAATTGTATTTATTATACCATTTTTTCAAGTAAGGGTTTACCAATATTGAAAAGCATGCCATTTTTCGGTACAATGGAAGGAAGATATTTTTAGATGAGGAGAAAATATGAAAAAATTATTCTTATCTCTATTAGCACTTCTGCTACTTAGTTTCGGATTTGCAAATAGAACTCAAGCCGATGAATACCTGCGCATCGGAATGGAAGCGGCCTATGCTCCTTTCAACTGGACGCAAGATGACGACAAAAACGGTGCCGTCAAAATCGAAGGCACCAATCAATATGCTAACGGTTACGATGTCCAAATTGCAAAACAAGTTGCAAAAGAATTGGGCAAAAAACCATTAGTGGTCAAAACTTCTTGGAATGGATTGATTCCTGCTTTAACATCAGGTAAATTAGACATGATTGTCGCTGGGATGAGTCCAACTGCTGAACGGAAAAAAGAAATCGCTTTTTCCAATAGCTATTACAGCAGTGAGCCAGTGGTACTGGTCAGAAAAGACAGCACCTATGCCAATGCCAAAACCTTGAATGACTTCAAAGGGGCAAAAATCACGTCCCAGCAAGGTGTCTATCTCTATAATCTGATTTCCCAATTGACTGGTGCTAAGCAAGAAACCGCAATGGGGGACTTTGCTCAAATGCGCCAAGCGCTTGAGTCAGGAGTGATAGACGGCTACATCTCTGAGCGCCCCGAAGCCCTCACCGCAGAAGCCGCTAACTCAAAATTTAAAATGATTCAGTTCAAAAAAGGTTTTGAAGTTAGTGAGGAAGATGCTACCATTGCAATCGGAATGCGCAAGAATGACAATCGTCTAGAGCAAGTCAATGCTGCAATTGCCAAAATCAGCGCCAAAGACCAAGTCGCTTTAATGGACAAGATGATCCAAAATCAGCCTGTTGAGACAGAATCTAATCAAGATAAGACAAGTTTCTTTGGACAAGTTACAAAGATTCTGAAAGACAACTGGCCCCAATTTCTGCGCGGAGCTGGTTTAACTCTTCTCATCTCCATTACTGGTACAATTGCAGGGCTCATCATTGGTCTCTTAATCGGCGTCTACCGCACAGCTCCTACTGCCAAGAATAAAGCTCTCTCTGTTTTACAAACTTTATTCGGCTGGTTCTTGAATATCTATATTGAAATTTTCCGCGGAACACCTATGATTGTTCAGTCTATGGTTATTTACTACGGCACAGCACAAGCTTTTGGGGTTTCTATTGATCGGACAATCGCTGCTATTTTCATCGTTTCAATCAACACCGGTGCTTATATGAGTGAAATTGTCCGCGGAGGGATTTTCGCCGTTGACAAAGGACAATTTGAAGCCGCGACTGCTCTGGGAATGACACATAACCAAACTATGCGCAAAGTTGTTCTGCCACAAGTCGTGCGCAATATTCTACCTGCTACAGGGAATGAATTTGTCATCAATATCAAAGATACTTCCGTACTAAATGTTATCTCCGTTGTTGAACTTTATTTCTCCGGAAATACTATTGCCACTCAAACTTACCAATATTTCCAAACTTTCACTATTATTGCTGTTATCTACTTTGTTCTAACATTTACTGTCACTCGCATTCTTCGCTATGTAGAACGCCGTTTTGACACAGATGAATACACAACGGGCGCTAATCAAATGTAAACGAAAGGAATCAAAGCATGAGTGATATTATTTTAGAAATTAAGCATCTCAAAAAATCCTATGGACAGAATGAAGTTTTAAAAGATATTTCTCTCACTGTCCACTCCGGCGAAGTCATCTCTATCATCGGAAGCTCTGGTAGTGGCAAATCAACCTTCTTGCGCTCTATCAATCTCCTTGAAGAACCAAGTGGCGGAGAAATCCTTTACCGCGGTGAAAATGTGCTAGAAGAAAATTATAATCTCACCCACTACCGTGAAAAATTGGGGATGGTTTTCCAAAGTTTCAACCTTTTTGAAAATCTCAATGTTCTTGAAAATACCATTGTCGCACAGACGACTGTTCTCAAGCGAGAACGAGCAGAGGCTGAAAAAATTGCTAAAGATAATCTTGAAAAGGTCGGTATGGGCGAGCTTTACTGGCAAGCAAAGCCAAAACAACTCTCTGGCGGACAAAAACAACGTGTCGCTATTGCACGCGCCTTGTCCATGAATCCAGATGCCATTTTATTTGATGAACCAACATCAGCCCTTGACCCTGAAATGGTCGGTGAAGTACTGAAAATTATGAAAGACCTTGCTCAAGAAGGTTTAACCATGATTGTCGTCACCCATGAAATGGAATTTGCTCGCGACGTTTCCAACCGTGTCATTTTCATGGACAAAGGCATCATTGCCGAAGAAGGCAGACCAGAGGACATTTTCACTCACCCTAAAAAAGAACGTACAAAAGAATTTTTACAACGTTACCTAAAATAACTCTCTAAAAGACGAGGCTGAAAGATTTACTTTCGCCTCGTCTTTTTCTCTCTGAAATTTCTTCTGAAAGAACTAATTTTTATTCAAACAAAAGAATATGTTTAAATGCACATTTCACAGAACATTCTTTTGCAAAAAATAAAATTCTATTTTTAAAGAATATTTTTTGAACAAATTCTATTTATAGAAATCGTTTTGTAATTTTTTTGTAAAAATATTCATTTAAAGTATCCGATATTATTTGAATAAATATGTTTTTTTGTTTATAATTATTTATTATTTTAATCTAAAATTTTGCTATTATACAATAACAAAATAAAAAAGCAGGCTGGTAGCCTGCTAAAAATTCAACATTTAGTTTTCGAATTTTTCATGATTTTTGTCGTAAAAATCAATCAAACCAAGAGCGGTTTCAAATGAAATATTCTTCACTTTAGCACGTCCTTGAGCAAGGGCGATAATAGACATTTCACGAGCGTTCGTCTCTTTACTGATGCGATAACCCGTGATTTTCTTATCACGAACCCAGCTAACAACTGATTCTACTTTTTCAAAGTTAGACTTAGCCATTTCCTTCTCCTATTTTATTGTTTCTAACTAAATATTTTAAATCTTTTTATTTCTTTTGTCAATGAAAAAGACTACTTATTTTGACGAATAAAACAATTCAGAATATTCCTTATTTAGCTTTGAGTGCTGATAAAATTTGCGTTCGAATACTTTCCACTCCATCAGGATTAGCCGGTAAGAAAATTGTATTATTTCCCTTATTATCTGCAAAATTATTCAATGTGTCAAGATATTGGTTGGTTAAAAGAATGGACATGATTTGTTCTTCTTTCAATTCAACATTTGCACCTTTTAACTCTTTGATAGAATCTGCCAAACCATCCACAATCGCTTTTCGTTGTTCCGCAATACCAACCCCATGAAGGCGGTCTTTTTCGGCTTCAGCTTCTGCGGCAGTTACAATTTTAATTTTGTCAGCTTCAGCTAATTCTTGCGCAGCAACACGTTTCCGTTGAGCAGCGTTAATCTCGTTCATCGACTGCTTGACTTCTGCGTCTGGCTCAACTTTGGTAATCAAGGTTTTTACGATGATATAACCATAAGTAGACATTTCTTCTGCTACTTGTTTTTGTACTTCAAGTGCGATTTCATCTTTCTTTTCAAACAATTCATCTAATGTTAATTTTGGAACAGATGAGCGCAGAGCATCTTCAATATAAGATTTAATTTGTGCTTCTGGACGGATCAATTTATAGTAAGCATCTGTTACATTATTTTCATTAACGCGATATTGTGTAGCGACATTCATCATGACAAATACATTATCTTGTGTCTTCGTTTCAACAACAATCTCACTTTGCAAGAGACGTAATTGCACACGTGCTGCAATACGGTCAATACCAAATGGCAAACGCAAATGAATTCCGCTATTGCTAAGTTTTTGATATTTCCCAAAACGCTCTATAATCGCTACAGACTGTTGACGAACAACATATAAGGAACTAAAAAGAATGAGAATAACTGCGACAACAACAATAATTGGCAATATGTAAAATAACATGATATGAAACTCCTATCTTCTTTTTCCAAAATTATAGCACACTTAAAAGTGTTTATCAAACAAAAGCGATAAAAATTAGCAAAATCACTATATTAAATCTAGTGGCATTCCTCTATCACAATATCTAATCTAGATCCATCCATTTTCTTGAGCAATCCGCACTGCTTCCAAACGATTTTCTGCTGTTAATTTCGTTAAAATACTAGACATGTAATTGCGGATAGTGCCATTTGATAGATAAAGCTTTTGAGCAATTTCTTTACTAGACAGACCTCTTGCTGCTGCTTGCAAAACCAAAATTTCCTGATTGGACAAGGGATTCTTACTTGTCATCATGACTTCCATCAACTCAGGAGAATATTCTTTTTTTCCGTCTAACACAGTGTGAATCGTTTTCATAAGGTCGGCTATGCTGCGTTCTTTTAAAACATAAGCATCCACATCAGCTTTTACCGCTCTTTCAAAATAGCCCGGACGTTTAAAAGTGGTAACAATAATCACTTTTATTTTTGGATAATGAGACTTAATCCATTCTAAAACATCTAAACCTGTTTTTTGAGGCATTTCCACATCTAAAATAGCCACATCTACCTTTTGGGATTGCAACAAATCCATTGCTTCCTGACCATCAGCAACTTGATGAACCATTTCAACATCAGGTTGCATATCCAGTAATTGACACAAAGCATCGCGTAACATGCTCTGATCTTCTGCGACTAATAACTTCATTCTTCTCCACCTCCAAAAGGTAATTGTACTCGAATATGAGTTGGGTGTTTCCTGCTTAAAATGTCCACTTGACCAAATAAAGGAAGCAAGCGATCACGAACAGAATGCAGCTCCTTAGCTGTCATTTCTTGAAAACCGATACCGTCATCTTGTACATCTAAAAAAATGGTTTTCTCGTCAGCAAAAAGTTTTAAAGTGCACTCTTTTGCTTGAGCATGCTTTATAATATTGGTCGTCAATTCCAGTAAAATCATACTAATCCCAGACTGCACAGCAGCCGGAATACTTGCAACATTTAATTGATTTTCAAGCTGAACTTGAATCCCGCTCATTTCCAGCATAGCTTGAATAGTCACCAATTCATCAGCCAGAGTTCGTGTTTTGAGATTATCAATAATCCGTCGCACATCTGCCATGGATTGCTTGCTAATCTCATGCACTTCCTGCAATTCTTTTCCAGCTTTCTCATAGGCTTGCATTTGAAGAAATTGCTGTGCCAATTCCGTCTTGACACTGAGCATGGCAAAGGTATGCCCTAGACTGTCATGCAAATCCCGACCAATTCGATTGCGCTCGTTTTCAGCTAGAAACAGATTGAGCTGCGCATTTTGTTTTCTTTTTTCCTCTTGGAGCAATGCAGCCACCTGCATACGATACAATCCAAAGGTTAATAAATCTGCAAAGATAAAGGTCACAATTAAAAATATCAGATAGGATAAATCACTCGGATTTTTCAGAAAAATAGAAAACAGAATGATTGGCTGTAAGGCAAAAAAGGACCAAAAGCGCCAAGATTTAAAAGAAAATTCATTAAAATGATAGATGAGCAGATTTGATAGATAAAAGATGTACCAAACATAACCTGGATTTAACCAGATTGAACTATAAAAAATGTAGGCAATCATGATCCACCAGGAAAGCCACTGATGAAATGGATGATTATCGAGTAAAAGATTGTAATAAGCTCCGATAAAAAATGCTGTCCACAGCAAGAGCAAAAGCGAGTAGTCCCCACCGATGACCCCCGCTATTGGAAAAATAATAAAAACTAAAGCAATATGAAACATGTAATGAATGTTTTTTAGTTTTTTCCACATAGAATTATTTTACCTCAATATGCTTTTTAAGTTGTAAAACTACAAGACTAACTCCTACTGTATAAACTAGAACAATCAGCACTGCAGAAACATTAAACTCACGATGTTCCAAATAAGAAGACACAACCTGCATAAGCTGATAACTAGGCATTAGTTTTCCGATAGGGCGAAGCCAATCTGGAAACATGCTTAAAGGAAACCAAAGACCACCCAGAACTGCCAAAGCCATATAGACAATATTGCCCACAACAGACATGAGCTGAGCGCTAGGAAGCAAGCTAACCAGTACCCCCATAGCGATAAAAACTAAGCTACCACCGAGTATTAAAACAGCAATCATCAACCAATCCACCATCGGTAAATTCACTCCACGAACAAAATGTCCAACAGAAAAAACAACGATAATGGAAAGAAGAAAAGTCAGCAAAGCGCTAAAAAGTTTGGATATATAATATTCTACCATAGAAACAGGTGAGTGTTGAATCATTTTTTGCCAATTATTGGTTTTATCAGATTGCAAAGAGCTCGGAATACTAAAGAAAGCACTCGACATGATACTGAAAACTGTCATTGAAAAGAGATATAGCTGAAGTACACTGGCTGGTGTGTCGCTTGACATCACTCCTGAAAAAATCAGATAAAAGACACTAGGTAAACCGATAGACAGTAGATAATAAGCCGCTTGACGCTTCATTAAAATCAATTCAATCTTCATTAAACTGGTCATATTTTTCATGGTGTTTCTCCTTTTACTCTTGCGTTGTCTCAAAAATACTATCCAATAGTGTCCGATTGCGCACCTCAATTTCTTCAATCGTACAACCTGCCTCTTGTAAAGCTTTCCACACAGATGTAGCTCCCTGTGTCGCAAAGGAAAGAGCATTTTGTTTTACTTCAATGTCAGTCACTTCAGGTAATTGTTCTAAAATAGCCTGGTAAGAAAGCGGAATAGTAAAGTGTTTTTCTTGCTCTTCGCTACGCATAGCATAAGGCGTCGTATCACGAATCAATTCACCCTTGTGAAGCACCAAAATACGATCTGCTGTATGCTCCACTTCCTCAATATAATGAGAAGAGTAAATAATGGTCACACCCTTTTTCTTCAATTCATTCACAATTTCCCAAAAATGCTGCCGAGTGGAAGTATCCATAGCAGAAGTCGGCTCATCTAAAAAGAGTATCTTCGGCCGACCGATAAGAGCTAAAATAAAGGAAAACAGGCGTTTTTGACCACCGGATAATTTAGAAGCCAACTGCTCTTTTTGCTTATCCGTAAATTTTAACAGAGCATCAATTTCCTGATTGGTTAGACTGTTTGGGTAAATATTTTGAAAAAAGTTCAATAGTTCTTTTACTTTCAAATCTTCCACTACTGTATTTTCTTGTGGCAAAATAGCAACCACTTGCTTTAACTGGTCATCTGTCGGTTTTAATCCTTGCACGCGAGCCTGTCCACTTGTAAGAAATTTATCCCCTAACAAACAATCCATGAGAGTTGTTTTCCCAGCTCCATTCAGACCAATCAATGCCACGCATTCTCCGTCGTTAATCGTAAAAGAAATATCTTTCAAAATTTCTTTCCCACGGATTTCTTTAGACAAATGATTCACTTCAATCAAATTCATGATAAAACTCCTTTATAACATCGAGTAGTGCAGGCCAGATGACATAAACCAGGACTAGAAGAGCCCATGCCACCATATAAAACTCTCTAGGCAATAGCTGGCTCAGAAGACCTGTCGCCATCTCAAGACCTGACAAGGCAAAACCAAAGGCAACAAAGAAAAGCAACTGTTTTTTCTCACTCATTTCTTCTCTCCTAACTTAAACAATTTGGCAACTTCCTTCAAGACATAGCCAGCGATTCCCAAAGTAGCAAAGACTTCCCAAGGGAAATGATAGATAGAACCTCCGTTAGTCATAGTCAGTCTATAACATACGATGCCAATCACTGTTAACATTATCGCTTTCATCAACCAAAGCCTCATACTTAACTCCTTACCTTTCTTTTATAAACCTATTATAAGCTTTCTCATTCCTTCTCACTAGATGATTTTGTCATTGCTTGGCATGACAAATGTCACAAAAAAAGACGACTTAATCAAGTCGCCCTTTGCAATAATTCCTTTGTTTTATTCAACACTAAAGAGGTATGGATAAACTGGCTGTCCGCCATTGTGGATTTCTACTTCTACATCTTCAAATTTTTCAGTAATGTCTTGCGCTAATTCATTGGCCAAGTCTTCACTTCCATCTTCACCGATGTAAATCGTCACAATTTCACTATCTGCATCTAACATGTTACTGAACGTTTCATTCAATGTTGTCAACATATCTGGATTAGAAACAACAATTTTTCCATCGACCATGCCAAGATTATCGTTTTCATGAATTTCAAGACCATCAATCGTTGTATCACGAACAGCTGTCGTCACACTACCACTGACAACATCTGCAAGTGCAGCTGTCATCCGATCATGATTTTCTTCAATGGATTTGCTTGGGTCAAAAGCCAGAAGACTTGTTAATCCTTGCGGAATCGTTCTTGTTTCAATCACTGCAGCAGGTTGTTCAATCACTTCCGCCGCTGATTGCGCCGCCATGAAAATGTTTTTGTTGTTTGGCAGGATAATAATGTTGCGTGCATTGACCTGCTCAACAGCTTTAATGAAGTCTTCTGTTGAAGGATTCATCGTTTGCCCACCAGAAATGATATAGTCCACTCCTTGTGCTTTAAAGATGTCTGACAAGCCTTCTCCTGCAACAACTGCAATGACAGCATATTCTTTTTCTTCTATTGGTTGGCTACTTTCGCGTTCTTCTTTTTCAACCTGCGCTTCGTGTTGATTGCGCATGTTGTCTACTTTGACTTTGACAAGGCTTCCGTATTTCAAGCCTTCTTGCATAACCAGACCAGGGTCTTCCGTGTGAACGTGAACTTTTACGATTTCATCATCGTTTACGACAAGAAGTGAGTCGCCCAGTTCATTCAAGTAGTTGCGGAATTCATCATAGTCAAATTCTTTAACATACGTTGGACCTTTTTTCAAAGCTACCATGATTTCTGTACAATAGCCGTATTTGATATCTTCTGTTGCCACATGACTAGCCACTGACTTATGGTGCTCTGCATTGATCATTTCCGTCATAGTTGCAGGCGTTGCTTGAAATTCTTCAGACGCAATGTATTCGCCTGTCAATGCTGATAAAAATCCTTCATAAATGAAAACAAGACCTTGACCACCAGAGTCCACAACACCGACTTCTTTTAAGACTGGTAGCATATCTGGCGTTTTAGCAAGTGCTGTTTTTGCACCCTCAAGTGCAGCTTGCATAACGGCAACTGCATCGTCTGTCTCTTCTGCTTTTTTCTTGGCGCCAATTGCAGCTCCGCGAGAAACAGTCAAAATAGTTCCTTCAACCGGTTTCATCACAGCTTTGTAGGCTACTTCCACTCCAGATTGAAAAGCAAGGGCTAAATCTTGTCCTGTTAATTCTTCCTTTTCTTTCACACTTTGAGAGAAACCGCGGAAAAGCTGAGACGTGATAACACCCGAATTCCCACGCGCACCCATCAAGAGACCTTTTGCAAAAATTCCAGCTACTTCACCGACAGTAGAAGCAGATTTGTCCGCAACTTCTTTTGCACCATTTTCAATGGTCATTCCCATATTGGTACCTGTGTCACCGTCTGGCACAGGAAAAACATTTAAAGAATTGACATATTCAGCCTGTTTATTCAAACGAGTAGATGCAGACTGCACCATTTCTTGAAATAAACTAGTAGTAATATTTGACACGATTATTCTCCTACAACTTTAATATTTTGGATATAGACATTTACTGTTTCAGCAGTAATTCCAAGCTGATTTTCAAGACTGAATTTCACACGCTCTTGAATATTTTTAGACACTTCACTAATCTTGGTACCATAGCTCAAAACTGTATAAACATCAACAGCAATGCTACCTTCTTCCGTTGTCTTTACTACAACGCCTTTCGCATAATTTTCTTTGCCCAACAAAGCTTGGAAATTATCTTTAATGGCATTTTTGCTGGCCATTCCGACTACACCAAAAATTTCAGTTGCTGCCCCGCCAACGATTGTCGCAATGACATCATCTGTCAGCTCAATTTGACCATCTTTTGTATTGATTTTTACAGTCATAATTTCTACCTCAAAAGTATTTTATAGTTTATTTTACCATATTTTACGCGGACTGTAAAAGAGAGAGTACATAATTAAAAAGGATTCCGTCAATATTGAATTCTTCTTTTACTTATCTTGAAAAGATAGACCCGTAATCCGCTTTCTTATGCAAAAGAAAATGAACCTCTCAAAGGTTCATTCTTTCGTTGATTAAACGCGTTCAACTTTGCCTGATTTAAGGGCACGTGCTGAAGCCCAAACTTTCTTAGGTTTACCATCAACTAAGATTGTCACCTTTTGAAGATTTGGTTTCACAGTACGTTTTGTTTGGTTCATTGCGTGAGAGCGGTTGTTTCCTGATACAGTTTTACGACCTGTAAAGTAACATACTTTTGCCATTTATACTTGTCCTCCTGATTAGTTTCACGGGCTTTATACCACATACTGTAAAATTTTATCACAATTTTTAAGATTTTGCAAGACTATTTCCTTTATATTTCAAAATTCAGCTAAATCAATAACTTTTCTAGATTTTAAATATAAATAATTCCTAAACGACCAAACGATACGTCTCCTTTTACATAGAGAGTCTTGTCTTTCACATTGATATTACGGGGATTGGTCACTGTCCCAAAAGCATTATCTACATTCAACTCCACATGCCAGTTGCTTGGCACATATAATGTAGCATTCCCAAAAGAAACATCAATATCAAAGGTCGCGGAATCGCCTTTAATCGTAGCATTGTCAAAATAAACAGTAGCATTCCCAAAGGCACAATCTAGCGTTTCATAGGTGAAATCTTCCGAATTGATATAGCGAGTACCACTACCAAAAGCAATATCTCCATCACCTGAAGTCATACTTCCTTCCATTGCTGATGACGAGACCAGATATTTTGAGGCTTGAAAATCAAACTCAGTCCGATACATGCCAAAACACTAGCACCAAATAATGTTCCGCTAGAAATTTGAAGGAAATGATAATGACTATTAGCAATGACTAAAGCAATATAGCCAAATATAAACCCAGCCGCCCAATTTCTCTTCAAGAAATTATCAAGAGAAAAATATCCAAATCCTGCAATGACCGCTAATGTCCAAATATTGATATTCAGATAGGGAAGGCCAAACTGCCCTTGGAATAAAACAAGCGCTGCTAATACAATAAAAGCGACTCCTATAATTGTTTTTCTCATAATTGTTACCTCATTTCATTTAACTTTTCTTTTAAAAATTGATAATAGTGACGAGACACATGCACTTGCTTATGCGTATCATAAAATTGAATAGTGTTCGTCCCAGAAAAAGAGCGATCTAGTGCATAGATGGAACGCGTATTCGCAATCGTTGACTTCGAAATCCTGCAAAAATAAGCATGCAGATGTTCTTCTAACTCATAAAGTTTTAATTTGACTTCATAAGCATTGTCCCTCGCATGCGCAAAAATCTTATTTCCATCCGTTTCAAAGAAGAGGATATCCGCTAAATCAACATAATATTCGCTCGTATCTTTGTAAAAAAGAATAGATGGTTTGGCAACTTCTTCCAGAGAACGCTGAATGCGCTCTATCTGCTCATCAAAACGAGGTGTCTTAATGACAATTTCTGCTTCTTCCAGATTAGAATCTAGTTCTACTCGAATTTTCATAAACGCTCCCCTCGTTTTTCTTTATTTTATTATAACAATTGTTTCGTGAAATTCAAGTGATTTTCAGTAAGTGGTTCATTTGGAGAGGTAAGTGGTCGTGAAATCTGAATAACTTACTTGCTTTTCATAAGCTGACCAGATTCTAGCACTTTTTTACGCAACAACACTTTACAAACAAAAAAAGCCTTCAATTCAATGAAGACCTTCAATGATGCCGATTATAGGGCTTGAACCTACGACCTACGCGTTACGAGTGCGTTGCTCTACCAACTGAGCTAAATCGGCATTCAACACATTCTTATTCTAACACGTCAAATTTTTTTGTCAAGAAGTTTTTAGGAAATTTTCTTGATTAAAACCATGCAGGGATTGTGTGAATCCCACAGCTGAGGGAAGATTTCTAATTTTTTAAAACCTTGAGCCTGATAGAAAGCATTAATTCTATCGTAGGTTGGATAATGACCTGGTGCCACTGTTTTGACTTGTAAATAGTCAACTTGTTGTCTTGCTGCCATTTCCAAGACATTCACTAGCTTTGCTCCAATTCCTTGTCTATGATAGTCTTTCTTGATAGCCAAGCAGTCAATCTCTGCACAGTCTTCACTGGAATAGGACAAACTAATGAAACCAAGCGGCTCAGCCCCCTCATAAGCTCCCCAGACACGAAGTTTCCTAGCCGCCTCAATATAGGCTTGAGTACTATCTGGAATACCAAACCACTCTGGTAAATCAGCCAAAATCTCAGCTGCAATCGCTAACTTCTGATCCTCTTTCTTGATTTCTTTAATCTGAGCCATTCCTCTCTCCCATCCCTGCCAACAAATTTTTATCTCTTATTTATTCAACAAAAATCCCGCACAAGGCGAGATTTTCCTGTTTATTTGGTAAGCGCAATTAAGCTTTACCTTCTGAACCGAATACGTCGATACGTTCTTCAACAGCTTCTGTAATTGCTTCGAAACCTGGTTTCAAGAATTTACGTGGGTCAAAGAGTTTCTTCTTATCGTATTCTGCTTCATTTGCTTCATATTCAGCAGCAAATTTACGAGTAGCTTTAGCAAAAGCAATTTGACATTCAGTGTTTACATTTACTTTAGCAACACCTAATTTAATAGCTGCTTGGATTTGGTCGTCAGGAATACCTGAACCACCGTGAAGTACGATAGGGAAACCAGGAACAGCTTCTGTCAATTTTTGCAAGTGATCAAGGTGAAGACCTTTCCAGTTAGCTGGGTATGGTCCGTGAATGTTACCAATACCTGCTGCAAGGAAGTCAATTCCAGTTTCAACCATTGCTTTTGCATCTTCAATTGGAGCCAATTCACCGTCACCGATGATACCGTCTTCTTCACCACCGATAGTACCAACTTCAGCTTCCACTGATACACCATTTGCATGCGCAAATTCAACAACTTTGCGAGCTTTTTCAAGGTTTTCTTCAACTGGAAGATGAGAACCATCAAACATAACTGAAGTGTAACCAACTTTGATACATTCAAGTGCATCTTCATAATGACCATGGTCAAGGTGAATAGCAACTGGTACAGTAATTCCCATTGATTCTACAAGGCTTTCAATGAGAAGTTTACATACTTTATAACCACCCATGTATTTAGCAGCACCCATAGAAGTTTGGATAAGAACTGGAGCTTTTTTAGCTTCTGCTGCACGCAAGATAGCTTGAGTCCACTCAAGGTTGTTTGTATTAAATCCACCAACTGCATAACCATTGTCACGAGCTGCTTGGACAAATTTTTCTGCTGAAACGATTGCCATTAGTATTAGGCCTCCTATTTATTTTTATGGGTTTCCCCATTTACATTGTTTATTTTATCACTTTTTAGGAAAAAATACCAGCATTTCCTAACCTTTTAAGCGTTTTCTCTTATAAAACTGTTTTTCTTTCCTCATATTTCAAAAATAATAAAATAAAATGTAACAATGCCAACAAAAAAACTGGCCAAAGCCAGCTTGTCTGATGCGGAGAGAGGGACTTGAACCCTCACGACCTAAAGCGGTCACAGGATCCTTAGTCCTGCGCGTCTGCCAATTCCGCCATCCCCGCGATTGAGTACTTTATTAGTATAACAGGATAGAAACACCTTGTCAAGAAATTTTTTTGAAAAAATGGAATTGTCAATAAACAATCCGAAATGTGCATTTTAGGCAGTATCATTTTAAAACAGCTCTTTTCGTACAAAAAAGAAATTTCTATGAAACTTGTCGTTCATAGAAATTTCTTGCATTTGTTTTATTTCACATGATTTTCATAGTCATCTTGTGCTTTTTTATTGGACACTTCTTTTTCTTTCAGCCATTTCTTTTTAGCATTTTCGTATTCTTTAGTTGTCACAATTTTGTCTTGTAATTCAACATATTTAAAGTAGTAACCTGAGCCACCTTTAATACCTACTAAAGAGTAAGAACGACTAAACGGAACAGTCTTTGTCACAGACGATGTTCCTCCAAGAGAGAGATTTGGCATTGTTAAACCGCTATCAATCAACCACGCTTGCGCTTCGGCATATTTTTCATAACGTGCTGTTTCATTGGTTTCAGCATTTGCCTCTTCAAGCATCGTAGTGTAGGTATCCAAACCAACAGCTTTTATCTTATCATTCTCTTGACCAGGTTCCAGACCAAAGTTTTGTAGACTACCGCCATTTTTGGTGTTCAAGGTATCCAGATAAGTGGATGGATCTTGATAGTCGCCAGACCAACCGCCATTATATAAGTCATAGTCTTTTTGAGCGGCAGTATTGGCAAAGTAACCAATATTATTCAATTCATCCGAGCTCATTTGCTGAATATCAATGACAACATTATCTTTCCCCAAGACAGATTCAACAGATTGTTTCATTGAACTTGCCCATTGAACACCAATTTTACTAGTCTGTTCAACTGGTACATCTAAATGAATTGGGAATTGAACACCTTTGGCTTGCAGCTCTGCTTTTGCCTGAGCAAATTTCGCTTTGGCTTTTTCTGGATTGTAGTAAGCATCCTGTGCATCAGCCAAATTCATATTAGACCATTCTGAACCGTAATTCACTAATTTAGAAGATACGACATCACCAAATGTTTTATCTCCAATAGAAACAAATGTTGGCGGTACCAGTGTATTACGCAATACTTTTGTCGCACCATCTTTCCCATTACTTTGTGCACCGTAAGAAGTACGGTCATATGCAAAGTTGATGGCTTGACGGAAAGCTTTGTTTAGCACCGCTTCTTGCGTTGAAGATTTTTGAGCGTCTGTCTTCTTTGATGTGTGATTATAAGACTGACGATTTAAGTTAAAGTTGTAATAGTAACTAGTTGCATCTTGTAAACTATAGATAATATTGTTCGCATATTGTTTCTTAACAGAAGCAAAACTTGAACTATTTGGATAAAGACGAGCTGTACTATAAGCACCATCTGTAAAATTCCGAATAAGGGCTTCTTGGTCCGAGCCATCATAATAGGTCAATTTTATATTGTCCAAGTGAACATTCTTTTTATCATAGTAATGAGGATTTTTGGCAAATTCCATAGAGGACTTAGCTGTCAAAGACTTCAACAGATAAGGACCGTTATAAAGAATGCTAGTTGGTTTTACAGAACCAAAATTCTTTCCTTGTGATTTCAAGAAATCTGCATTAACTGGGAAGAGGATATTATTGGTTGTTTTTGAATTCCAATAAGGTTCTGCACGACTTAGAGTGTATTGCACTGTATAGTCGTCGAGAGCTTTTACACCAACCGTTGAAAAATCTTTTGTTTCCCCGTTGACATAAGCATCTAACCCTTTGACAGAATCCTGCACAAGATAAAGAGCTTCGGATTTGTTATCTGCGACATATTTCAAGCCTGTCACAAAATCCTGTGCTTTTACTCCGGCATATTCTTCTCCTTCAGATGTGTACCATTTTGCATCCTTACGCAAAGTATACGTATAGGTCAAGCCATCTTTGGAGACTGTCCATGACTTAGCGAGCGCTGGAACTAAGTTTCCGTATTGGTCATTTTCCAACAATCCATCGACTAAATTGGTCACAACATCTGAAGTTGTTGCCCGATTTGCCATCAGATAATTCAGCGTGTCTGGATCTTGTGTGTACACGTATGAATAGGTTGACGTGCTAGAAGTTGACTTGCCACAACCTGCCAATAAGATTCCAGCACTTAGTACAACTCCTGTTGCAATAATCCATTTTGATGATTTCATAGATAAACCTCCTCTAATGTCACATCTTATTACATTGCATATTATACCGAAATGTTCTTAAAAAGTAAAGACCTATTTTTTTAGAGCCACGATGCTATTTATTCAAAAAGAAGTCATTTATTGCATTATCTAACCAATATAGTTCAAATAATGCATAAAGAATTAAAAATTGCAAATTCTATTTTTTGTCCTAACTTGAATAAACATTCTTTTTGAGTAAAAAAATAAGATACTTTACTTCGTTAAGATAGCAATTTCTCTCCTCCTTCAACTAAATATTGAACCTATTATACACTTTTTTTATACAAATACCAGAAAAATTATGAATTTTTAGAAAATTTTTCGGATATTACATAAAAAACTCATTTTAAATTACTTTAAAATGAGTCGTTTCTCTTATAAGTATAAAATCGCAAGTGTTAGTAAGCTAGCTATAAGACCGATTCCCCAGAAAAAGAAATCAACTTTCCATTCGCTCCAAGCTTTACCATGACCTGATAGACCTCCCAGTTCAAAATGATGATGAACTGGTGTCATCCGAAAAATACGTTTGCCACCGGTCAATTTGAAATAAGAAACCTGCATCATAACCGAAGTTGTTTCAAAGACATAGACAATTCCAATGATGAGCAGCGTCCATTCTTGATGAAGCGCCATCGAAATGGCTGCTAACATACCGCCAAGCGCTAAGCTCCCTACATCACCCATAAAAATTTTAGCTGGTTTATGATTGAAAATAAAGAAAGCAAGCAGACCGCCAATCATACTCAAAATGACAATTAAAATATCAAAACGATGCTGAACCACCGCAATAACTGCATAAGCTGCCAAACTGATTGTAACAGAAATGCTGGCTAATCCATCAATGCCATCTGTCAAATTGACCGCATTGGAAAAACCAACCAACCAAAAGAGGGCAAAAGCGATATAAAGATAACCTAAATGAAGTGGGAAACCAAAAACGTTAAGCAAATCGCCTCCACCGTGGGTGTCAAAGAAGAAGTAAAAAACAATACCACCGATAATTTGAAGAGCTAATTTTTGCTTGGGATTTAGACCTTCATTTATTTTGCGAAAAACTTTTAAAAAGTCATCTAAGAAACCAACAATGCCGTACAAAACAAGAATAAACAATATCATCAAGGCAGCGCTTGAGAGTTCTTTAGAAATGAGAGCTATCACAAAACTAGATAAGACAGAAGCTACTAAAAACACCGTTCCTCCCATAGTAGGAGTCCCAGCTTTTGCCTGGTGCTGTTTCACATCTTCGTGCATTTGTTGTCCAGAAATATGAGCTTTGTGATAAAAACGAATAAATGCAGGTATTCCAACTAAAGTTAGAACGAAAGTCACAATACCTGCAATGATAGCTTGTAACATGCTAATCTCCTAATGTAATTGTTATTTCTTTTATTTTTTTGAGCGATGCGTTGGTCTTAACACTTTGAGCTACGACTTTTGAGCCCTTACCTTTGACATGGATTTTTATGCCCAACCAATCACCAAATGTTTCAGCATTTTTCTTAGTCCAACCATACATATCAGGCATTTCCGTAAAATCATCTGTTAGGATAAGGATTTGCTGATTAGACTTCAGTGCTTCATCTGCTTTCACGGAAACTTTTTTAATATTCTTACCAGTTCCCAAAACGATAGGCTGCACAAGATTGCGTCGTAATTCCTCTGCAAAATCACCAGGACTGGTATTTTTAGTAGATGGCATTTTGTAAGTCATTTCCTTTGAAACAGATTTTAGAACAGGAGATTGTGTCGTCAAGTTCAAGGTATCTTTCATCGCTGCAGCTTCTTCTAAGACAGGATTGACAACCTCTCTCCAAAAGATTGGCTGAAAAGCTTCTGAAGGCTGTTTCAGGCTTACATACATGATAAAATCAGGATTTTCAGCTGGTGTCATGGCTACAACAGAATAGATATAATCATTTTCACCTGTTAGATAACCACTACCATGTTCACCTGCAATTTGCGCTGTACCTGATTTAACTGCCACATTTTGGTTTGGCACTTTGATAATGGGCTCGCCTTCTGCCTTGCTATATAAGGTTCCGTAAATAGGATCTGTACCAACACTCACCATATGGTCTCTCGTTGACTTGGCAGCCTCTTTTGAAACAGGACGTCCTACGACCTCTGTAGAACTCTTACGCACACGACCACTTTTTGAATCATAAATAGCACTGATGAATTTCGGTTCAACCATTACGCCATCATTGGCTATGGAAGAAAAAGCCCGTAACAGTTGTACTTGCGTAACTGAAATCCCTTGACCAAAGGCACTCATTGCATAAGTTACAATATTATCTGCCGGAAGGCCACCGTAATCTTCATAATTCATTCCAAAACGTGTGGGTAATCCAAATTTAAACTTGCTAAGGTAATCTAGCCATTTTTCATCACCCATTTTTTTCTCAAGAGAGGCCATTCCCACGTTACTAGAGAGAGCAAAACCTTGAGCATAGGTTAATGTTTGCCCTTCAGAAAGCCCCATATTGACAAGCCAGTCACGAATTGTCACATCTGCAATTTGCAAACCACTATTATCATAGGTTTCATTTGCTGGAAAAGTGTTATTGTCTATTGCTGCAGCAAGCGTCATAACCTTCATCGTTGAGCCCGGCTCATATTGATTTTGATAGAGAGCACTAGACCAAGCGAAGTCTTTTGTCAGATCTTGCTTCGTATCGGCATCAAAGCTTGGACGCTGCGTCGTTGCTAGAATTTCTCCAGTTTTTGCACTGACTAATGTGGCACTGGCATAAGTTCCCTTAGCTTTTTCCACAAAAGCATTCATCCGCGTTTCAAGGAAAGACTGTAGGTCTGAAGATAAGGTTGTATAAACATCTTTTCCATCTTGTGTTTGCCTTGAAACCTTGTCAGACCCCGGTACTATATTTCCGTTTTTATCTTTTTCATAGGTGATAACCCCATTTGTTCCGGCTAATGTCTTGTTTAAAGCGGCTTCTAAACCTGTCGTACCAACAAGCATTTTACTGCCATCTTTATTTTCCTGAAGTTGCGCTAATCCAATAAATACTGAAGCAAAATTCCCATTTTTGTAACTTCTATTCGGACTGGTGGTAAAATCAAGTCCTTTTATTTTTGCCTTTTTTAGCTCCTCACGAATGGTATTCATGTTACTATAACTGATTCCATTTCCTTGAGGACCAAACGAAACTTGCTGCAATTTTTTTCGAGATAGTTGTTTTTTGACGTAGTCCTTGTCCATGCCAAGATATTTGTTGAATACTTCAGCTACCGTATCATATTGAGATTCTTCTACATAGAGGATTTCTCCAGTTGCTGACTTATAACTTTTATCAATGACAGCATAAACATTATAGGAGGTTGCGTCTTCAGCTATTGGCAAACCATTGCGGTCATAAATCGTCCCACGCTTTGCGGGTACAATCCTTGTCACTTGATGCACCAAACTCGCTTGCTCAGCTAAGTTCACGCCAAACTTCTTTCCAGTTCCAATGATAATTGCAAAATTGATCAAGAAAACAAAAAAGACAAAAACCGTCAAAACGCTTAGGTTTTTCCCCACTCGTCTACGGTTATAACTAGGATTTCTCCGATTTTTCAAAGCATGGTTTAAAATTCGTCTTCTGAGTCCATTCATGCTTTACTCCGCCGTTCTGATATTTTCATTATTCTGGGTCATTTCTTGTGAACTCGCTAATTTTGACAAACGTTCACTACGGATCAATTCATTGACTTCTTGCTTGGCATCATCCAATTCTGTTCTTTTAGCTTCGATTTTTGAATTGACAGTTGTTAAATCACGTTGTACTTGCAATAATTTTGTCTGCATAAAGACAACACTTGCTGCTAAGATAACTGCTGTCAATACAATAGCACCATAAAATGCCTTTTCAACACGAGAAAATCTTTGAATACGCGCCTGAAGTATCTGGCTAGTCGTTCTTGGTCTATTATTTGCCATCTCAATCCTCACTTATGTACTTTTTGCGCCACACGCAGCTTGGCTGAATGCGATCGATTGTTTTTATCTAGTTCTTCTTTACTTGGTAAAATAGGTTTCCGAGTGACCAATTTCATTTTAGGCTGTAATTCCTCTGGAATAAACGGTAAGCCTTTCGGTACATCCACTGTTGATGCCTCTTTAAAAAGTTGCTTGGTTAAGCGGTCTTCTAACGAATGAAAAGTAATCACAGAAATCCGCCCATCAACTGCTAACAAATCCATAGCCTGTTGAATGGATTCATCTGCTGCGCCCAATTCATCATTGACCTCAATACGAATAGCTTGAAAAATCTGTTTAGCTGGATGACCTTTTTTCTTTAATTCCTTGGCAGGCTTAGCAGATTTAATAATCTCTGCCAACTCCGTAGTGGTCTCAATCGGTTTCTTTTCACGCATTTGCTCAATTTTACGAGCAATTTGTTTTGAAAATTTATCTTCTCCATACTTGAAAAAAATCCGCACTAAATCATGATAGCTATATTGATTAACTACTTCATAAGCCGTTAGCTTTGCCTCACGATTCATTCGCATATCAAGCGGAGCATCTTGTTTATAGGAAAAGCCACGCTCACGCTCATCAAGTTGCGGACTCGAAACTCCTAAATCATAACAAATACCATCAATTTCTTCAACACCCAGCTCATTCAAACGAGCCTTTAAATGACGAAAATTGTCATTGATAAAAGTCACCATTCCTCGCGCCACATAGGGTGCTAAGCGTTTTTGAGCATGCTCAATAGCGGTCTGATCTTGATCAAAAGCATATAAATGACCGTTTTTTCCTAATTTACTCAAAAGATATTCGCTATGTCCTGCTCCACCCAGAGTGGCATCAACATAGACTCCATCTGGTTTTACGCTAAGCTGATCAATAGTTTCGTGCAAAAGAACTGTTACATGATGAAATTCATTTGTCATATCTTTACTATTATACCACAAAGATTTAAAAAAAGAATTTTAGAATCATGTAAAGTTTTTTGTCAATTATACTTGACATATTTTCTAAGCATATTTATAATAAAATGACAAAAGTCACTTATAGTTGACACTAGGATAAGGAGCAATGCATGAATCACGTGAAAACTTTTCGGAAAAATCTAGGCCTCTCACAACTAGACCTTGCCAAACAGATTGGCGTTTCGCGGCAGACAATTAACATGATTGAAAACAACAAATATAATCCCACACTAGAACTTTGCATTAACCTAGCACTAGCTTTGGAGACTGACCTAAACACACTTTTTTGGAATAAGTAAAAAATAGAAAGGCTACATTCAAATGAAACTTCAACAATACAAAAAAATTATCTTACCTCTTCTAGCAATTCTCCTTATCATTTCCTTCTACTTTTTCTTCACCTTAACAGATCCGATCTTGTTCTGGATAGATGTGGCAGTAATTGTTTGTTGCATTTTTCTCGGTCGAAAACTTTTAAAGAAGGACTAGACTTCTTGTTCCTTCCTTCTCGTCTTTTATGCTGCTTTGTGGTAAAATAAAGTCATTATTCTATGAAGGAAAATACGAATGTCACATTTTTTATCAAGATTATCTCCTGCGAGGCGTATTTTGTTGAGCTTTGCCTTTGTGATTATGGTAGGCTCTCTTCTTTTAAATCTGCCTTTCGTGCAGGTAGCAACTTCTAAAGCCAACTACTTTGATCACCTATTTACATCGGTTTCAATGGTCTGTGTGACCGGACTTTTTACGCAGTCTGTTGCAGATACTTACAATATTTGGGGGCAAATGATCTGTATGCTCCTCATTCAGATTGGCGGATTGGGGCTGATTAGCTTCATCGGACTGATTTATGTACGTTCTAATCAGAAACTCAGTTTTTCTAATCGTACCACTTTGCAGGAAAGTCTCAGTCGAAATGAAACAAACTCTATTCGTGATTTTCTTCGCTCTATTTTTCTAATCACCTTCGGTATAGAAGCACTCGGAGCCTTGATTCTCAGCTTTCGTTTTATTCCTCTTTTAGGGTGGGGAAAGGGCGTTCTAACTTCCATTTTCCTTGCCATTTCTGCTTTTTGCAATGCTGGATTTGACAATTTAGGCAGCACTAGCTTGCTAGCTTATAAAACAGATGTCTTGGTCAATTTGACCATTGCTGCTTTGATTATCATGGGTGGTTTGGGTTTTTCAGTTTGGTTTGACTTAAAAACAAATATTCAAACAAATGGGCGAAAACGAAAACTACGTTTTCATACAAAATTAGTTCTGGCTTTGACCGCCATTATCTTAATCAGTGGAACCTGTTTGACATTTCTAACAGAATACCAAAATGCAGCGACTATTGGGCAACTTCCTTTTGGAAAAAAACTGTTAGTCAGCTTCTTTCAAACTGTCACTATGAGGACAGCAGGCTTTGCAACGATTGATTATACACAGGCTCGCCCAGTCACATTGCTCCTTTATATCATTCAAATGTTTCTAGGGGGTGCTCCTGGAGGAACAGCGGGCGGGCTGAAAATTACCACTTTTTTAGTTGTATTAGCTTTTGCTCGGACAGAAATCCTTGGCTTGCCTCATACTAACTTTGGATACCATACATTTTCTCCCTCCACCATTCAAAAGGCCTTTAGTGTTTTGATTGTCTTTACCACAACCTTTATCTTGGGACTGACACTCTTAACGCTGACTGCAGATAATGGGCATCGGTTTATTTACTTAATGTTTGAAGCCATGTCTGCCCTTGGAACGGTGGGCGTCACTGCCAATCTAACACCTACTTTAAATCATGCTGCTTTAACGGTAATCATGTTTTTGATGTTTATCGGACGTATCGGACCGCTGACTTTAATCGTCAGTCTCTCCAATCGAAAACCGAAGAAAAAAGACACAATTAAATTTGCCAATGCAAATATTATTGTCGGATAGGAAGGAATTTCATGGATAAACGAACAATTGGCATACTGGGACTAGGAGTTTTCAGTCGCAGTATCATTAACACGCTCCGTAAATATAACTGCGATATTATCGCTGTTGACGATCATGAAGATGTCATCAACCATTTTGAACCAATTTTAGCACGAGGCGTGGTCGGCGATATTACAGACCGCGATTTGCTGCAAGCTGCAGGAATTGATACCTGCGATACGGTAGTGGTCGCTACTGGGGACAATCTAGAATCGAGTGTTCTCGCTGTCATGCACTGCAAATCGTTAGGTGTTGAAAAAGTGATTGCTAAGGTGAAAAGCAAGACAACCAGAGAAGTCTTGCTGAAAGTTGGAGCTGACCGCTGCATCTCTCCTGAACGTGAGACCGGGATTTCACTTGCTAAAAACATTTTGCATCAAGCTACGACTGATGTCATCGAGTTAGATAAAAATGTATCTATTATTGAATTTTATCCACCTCAATCTTGGATTGGTAAAAATTTAGCACAATTAAAACTCCGTCAAAATTACAATCTCAACATCATCGGCTTTCGAAAAACTCCCGACGGCGTTCTCAATATTGATACATCACCTGAATACATGTTCAAAAAAAATGAATTGTTAATGGCGGTTATTGATAGTAAAACATTTGACCACTTTGAAGATATTACAAAATAGATGAAAACATCGCTGAGAAAAATTTTCAGCGATGTTTTGTTGTTTTCATTACGAATTTGGGTCATCCAAACTTCTGCCATGCAGACCTTTTTCTCGTTGGACTTGACGGAGCTTTTCTGGCGTGATGTCATTACCTTCTTCATCCACAATCTTAATCCCTTCAATATGGTGACGAACATTACGACGATATCCTTCAATGTATTCTTCACGTAGTTTCGCTTGTTCTATTTTTTCCTCTGGCGTCAAACCAACTGTTTTTTTCTTTTTGGCAAGTTCATTGATACGTTCAATTTTCTTTGGATCCATAAAATTCACCTCTTATCATTTTGTATTGATTTGGTTAAATTGTGCCACTTTTTTAGCTTTTGTTGTTAAGGCAGCTAAGAGTGCTAAACGATTTGCTCGGATAGCTTCATCTTCTGCCATGACCATAGTATTATCAAAGAAAGCGTCAATCACAGGGCTTAAAGCAAAGAGTTGCTCAATATTGTCTGCTAGGTCATCAGACAACGTTAAGTCTTCGATTGCCGCATGAAGGGCTTTTTCTTCTGCATTTTCAAAGAGGCTCTCGTCCACGACACTAACTGCTTCTGCTTTTTCTGCCAAATTAAAGACACGCGCCAAACTTTCGACTGACGATTTGAAAGAATCTTCTTGGGCTTTTTCTGCTAGGAGTGCAGCTACTTCGACCAAATCGCGTACAACAAACGTTGAACCGTTCAACACAGCTGCTACGATATCTTTCGGAACATCGCTGTCCATCATTTTCTCAATACGTGCACGGAAGAAATCAAGTACTTGTTCTTTGTTGCTGTATGTGAGACTGTCAAATTGCAGCGCATAGAGCTCTTCTACCAATTCATCTAAGGCAATATGCCAGCCAAATTTATCCAAAATGCGCACAACACCTTGCGTTGCCCTACGAAGAGCATAAGGGTCATTTGAACCACTTGGAATGAGTCCGACAGAGAAGAAAGAAAGAATCGTGTCCATCTTGTCTGCAATGGCTAAAATAGCACCAACTTTCGTGTCTGGCAATTCACCGTCACTAGCAATTGGCAAATAATGCTCCCGAATGGCTCTAGCTACTGCTGTGTTTTCTCCTGCAAGCAGGGCGTATTTTTCACCCATGATCCCTTGCAGCTCATCAAATTCATCCACCATGCCGGTCAATAAATCAAATTTGTAAATGGCTGCGGCACGCGCTACATCTTTCACCTCTTGCTTAGATAACTGAGCTTTTTCTGCTAAAAGAGCTGCAATCTTTGCTGTTCGCTCCATGTGCTCTGCTAGAGAACCGATTTTTTCATGGAAGGTCACATTTTTCAGCTTGTCCACCAAGTCAGAAATAACCAATCGTTGGTCTTCGCGCCAGAAAAATTCTGCATCTTCCAAACGAGCTACCAACACTTTCTGATTTCCTTTGACCACATTTTCAAGATGTTCCGCATTTCCATTTCTTACCGATACGAAATATGGAAGCAATTTGCCATTTTCATTGCGAACGACAAAATAGCGTTGGTTGACTTTCATGGAAGTCACGAGGACTTCCTCAGGTACCTCCAGATAACGCTCGTCAAAACGTCCACCAATAAAGGCAGTCGGATATTCAATCAAATTCAGCACTTCGTCCAGTAAATCTTCATCAATTTCCACACGAACATTGTGCATTTTCTCGATTTCTTTGATTTGATCCAAAATCATATTTTCGCGTTCCATGGGGCTGGTAATGACAAAAACTTTGCGCAGGTCCTCTTCATAAGAATCGGCTGACTGAATCTTCACTTCATGACCGAGAAAACGATGTCCCCGACTTGTCCGTCCGCTTTCAATATCGAACAAATTCATCAAAAATGATTCATCGTCCAACAACACGGTTAGGGTGTGAACGGGACGAATATATTCAAATGTATTGGTGCCCCAGTGCATATTGACTGGAAAGCTTAATGAAGTCAGCACATCAGCAACTCCATCAATCAATTCCTCAACAGGTTTTCCGATTTCTTGCTTGGTCACATAGACATATTCTTCGCCTTTGACTTCACGAAATGTGATATCTTCAACGGTCAAGCCTTTCCCACGAACAAAACCTTGCGCGGCTTTGGTGAAATTGCCATCTGCATCCAAAGCAATCTTCTTGCTTGGTCCTTTAAAATCTTCCGTTAAGTCTGTTTGCTTTTCACTTAGATTGGACACGCGCACAGCCAAGCGACGAGGAGTTGAAAACATTTCAATCTTATCAAAAGTCAAACGATTGTCTGTTAAAAAGGCTGCCATTTTATCGCGCAATTGTTTCATACTTGGTGTCACGACATAGGCCGGCATTTCTTCTAACCCTAACTCAACCAATAAATTCTTTGTCATTTTTATTCCTCCTCAGCCAATAATTTCTCACGTGTTGCTTCATCTAATAATGGATAGCCCAACCGTCTGCGCTCTGCCACAAAAGTTTTAGCAACAATACGCGCTAAATTGCGAATTCGAGCAATATAACCTGCCCGCTCCGTCACCGAAACCGCTCCACGAGCATCCAATAAATTAAAAGTATGAGAACATTTCAATACATAATCATAGGCAGGATGAACAAGATTGTACTCTAAACAGCGCTTTGCTTCTGCTTCAAAATGATCAAAATTAGCTAAAAGCAAGGCTTGATCACTCACCTCAAAACTGTATTTTGAATGCTCAAATTCTGGTTGGCGGAAGATTTCCCCGTATTTTACGCCATCAGCCCATTCAATATCATAAGCAGAATCCACTTCTTGAATATAAGATGCCAGACGTTCCAAACCATAGGTTACTTCAGACGTTACTGGGTTGGTAGGCAAACCACCGACTTGTTGGAAATAAGTAAACTGCGTAATTTCCATACCGTCAAGCCATACTTCCCAACCTAGACCTGCAGAACCTGTTGAAGGATTTTCCCAATTATCCTCTACAAAGCGAATATCATGTTCCAGTGGGTTAATCCCCAGCAATTCCAAAGACTGCAAATACAGCTCTTGAATATTGCTTGGGCTTGGTTTCATCACCACTTGAAACTGGTGGTGTTGGTAAAGGCGATTAGGATTTTCACCGTAACGTCCATCTGCTGGACGACGTGAAGGCTCTACATAAGCCGCATTCCACGGCTCAGGACCAATAGCGCGCAAAAAAGTATAAGGACTCATGGTACCAGCGCCTTTTTCATTGTCGTAAGCCTGCATGAGCATACAGCCCTGATCATTCCAGAACTGTTGCAACGTTAAAATAATTTCTTGGAAGGTTAACTTCTTCGACATAATGTACTCCATTCTTTTTATGATAATATTCTTGCGGCCTGAGTTTGTCAGTTTAGCTGATAAACAAAAAGCAGAACTGCACTTGACACATACCTATACAGATTTGCATAGGGGCGTCAAAACGCGGTTCCACCCTAGTTTATTACTTCATTGTTAATATAGTCTTAATGAAACATTTACCGACTAAAATTGACCGAAAGTTCCGTCCTCATCTTTCACTTATCTGGCTTCCACCACCCCAGACTCGCTAGAAAGTATCCTGACAAGACCTCTTTCACAATGACTATTATAGCAGGAAATGAAAAATTTGTAAAATAGAAATACTGATGAAATTTCTCGCAGATAAAAAAGAGAGTGGGGGACAGAAATCAATCATTCGAAGAATGTGATTTTTCAGCAAGTCCTAGTTTCTAGTTGCTGACCTAAAACAGTCCACTGGACTGTTTTACTCCCACCTCCGCACAGTCGGTTAGGATAGCCGCTATCACCGATATAGCAAGGGATAAGGATATCCAACCAAGCACTGCGTCTTGCAAGCCAAACTATAAAAACAAGAGGTTGAGAACTTTTGTCCCAACCTCTCGAACTGCTCTTGTAATAAATAAGTAGCGTATCAAAGCACTCTTGAAAGCGTAGATAGAGTTTGTAAAGTAAGCCTCAAGGCTACTGTTCACTTTGCAATCTCGGAAGAGTACTCCTCGCTCCTTTTTCGATTAAGAAACTAATTCATTAGAAGCAGCTTGCACTTTTGTTTTTTTCAAAACAGTCAATGTTTGAACCTTTTTGGGTCTTTTCCCATTTAGTTTTCGTTTTGCTTCTCTTAAATTTGCAGTAGCTACTTTTACTTCTTCTTGGCTTGCTCCAGGATTTGCCAATACAGCTTGCGCTTCTTCAAAAGCTGTTAAGTAAAGTTCTTTGACATCCTCAGAAGCATAAATGAATCGATAGTTACTTGCTTGGAATTCCACTTCTCTATCCACTAGTTTTTGCAAACTAGTAAAGTTCGTGTCTTTGCCATTCAGTCGTTGCTCTGCTGCTTTTAATTGGGCTAAAACTGTATCGATCTGCTCTTGAGTTACATAATCTTGTGCCAACAACAGCGCAACTGCTTGGAAAGCTTGGTCATAATTGCGACGATATTTTTCTGTGGCATTGGCATAACGTCCTGTTTTTGTCATAGCACCATAGGCAGCAATGGCTTGCTTCACAGAAGCAACATCAGAATCTCTACCGTCCAAGTCATTAGAAGCTGTATTTAAGGCTGCTAGAACTTTATCCACTTCAGCTTGAGTCAATTTGCCAGTCACAGCAGCTTGAGCTACTGCATAAGCCTGATCATAAGCCGTGCGTTTTTCTGCAGCTGCATTATAATACTGAGCAGATGCGACAAGACTAGCTTGTTTATTGACAGCCGCTAGTAGCTGCGTTTTGATAATAACCGCTAACTTAAGGAGATTGTTTTGACCTTCAAAAACTTCAACCGTTGGATTTTCATCCCACAATTCATAGCCTGTCGGAAGTTTTACAAGAATTGTATAACGACCTACTGCAACGGTCTTGCCAAAAGCATTTTGACCATATTTTTGCACTGGTAATACCAATAAATCTCCGTCTGCATTTTTTAAGACAACTGATGTATTTTTAGGAACCGCTTGGTCAAAAGCTACACTTAGTGGAGCATAGACGATTTCTTTTGCTAAAAATTCAATTGTTTTAAAGCTATCCTCAGCTGTCAAATCAAATTCTTGTATTTGAGGACTGTACAGTTTTAGACCGCCTTTATCATAAGTGAACAATTCAGCAACATAATGACCAAATGTCAAGAAATTGATGTCGTTTCCTTTATCAAGATTAACATATTTGCCATTTGCATCTTTAATACGATATACAAAGTTAGTATCTAAATCTGTGTGGCTTTCAGCGTCCACCATAGCCACACGAATCCGACCACTATTTTCATCTCCTACTAATTTTGCTAGAGAGATAACATCTTTATTTCCAGCAAAATCTTCGACTAGATAGAAAATATTCGTCTTCTCTACACCTTTTGGCAAAGTGTAGCTACCGTCTTGATTTGCAGCAATGTAAACACGACGTTCATAAACACGTACATTTCCCAAAGCATCTCTGGCTTGATAGAGAACTCTGCTGTTTTCATCTGGTTGAAAATAGAAAAGACTCTCTTTCAAAACGCCACCGTTTCCTTCATCTTTCACCTTACGCGCAACAAATGTTTCAACTCCTTCTTTGCTTGTAATATAGCCTGATGTGATAACTGGCTTTTGTGTATCAATTTGAAGTTGGAAAGCCACAAGCTGCTCATCTGCTCCAGGAACATCTGGTGTATAGCGAATCACGTAACTATATAGACCATCTGTCACAGCATTTCCGCTACTATCACGCCCATCCCATACGGTATTTTCGACCACATAAGATTTCGGTCCTTTACTATCAAAGTAATTTTTACGACCATCTAAAGCTTTGCTGCTCTTCCAAATTGGTGAACGATAATCTGTATCCGTACTTGCATAAACACTAGCAGTTAGATTCGTGAAATTACGATAAAATACTGAGCGATATTGGATCAAGTCCTTATTTCCGTCATTGTTTGGAGAAAAGGCAAGGCGAACATTTCCATTGGCATCCAACTGCAAGACATTGACACCTTGTTCATTTTCCACCGTACCAAGGACAATCGGACTACGAGCTGTTGTTTGCCCAGTTGAATAAAGCGTTTCATTAGCCGTTGTTAAAATAGTAGTCGCATTGTCACCAGCTGAAATGCTCTTATCTTCAGGAACATCGTAATAAAATCCAGATTTTCCTTCTCTAACTAAATTATAAATCGGTTTTTCAGCTGCTGGTAGATTTTGAAATTCGCCACGGAAGCCCATAAATGGCAGGCTAACCACATCACCATCATCAGCTGGGTCAACAAAACGAACAAAACCTTCTAAGAAGTAGCCATTCGGCATAAGCTTGCTCAACTCTTCGGCAAATTTTGAAGTATTGACTTTGACCGTTACCCGTTCACTACTGTTCGCTTTGACCGTAACTTCTGGCCAGACGGTTTCTGTTAATTTTCTAGGAGTTAGTGTAAAACGTCCATCTTTAACATTGTCCGTATTTGTATTGACAATCATTTTCAATGTCCGATCTTGATCTGAAAGATTGTGAACTGTCACATCAAATGTGAATTCATCCTTAACATTTCCAAGTGATACACTAGGATAGTTATTTTCACCCGTCACATACAAATCTGTAGATACGGCTGCTGCTGTGTCTACAATACCAGCTCCTTGTTGACGTGGAGATGTGTAAGCGCCTGTCTCTTCATTGACATGAGCTTTCGCCGTAGACATGATTAAGGCTTTCACTAATTCTGAAATTTCCGCTGGAGATTTACTTGGATATTTCTGCAGTAAGTACTGTTTGACAAGAGCGGCTACGCCAGCTACGTGAGGTGCTGCCATACTGGTTCCGCTCATATTGCCATAGGTATTATCATTGAGAGATGAAAAGATAGAGCCACCAGGAGCAGTTACATCTGGTTTGAGTTGCCCATCTGTTGTCACACCCCAGCTTGAAAAATCAGACATTTCTTTCGCCTCTGGATTAGGCTGATTAGCCATATCTCCATTAAAAACTATCTTGTACTGACCAGCTTTCAGCGCTTCACCATATTCTTTGGAAATAAAGACTGCTGGATGTTTCTTTCCTTCACCATCTAAGGCCATTGCGACATTTGCACCTGCAACATTATTATAAACCAATATTCCAATTGCGCCGTATTTTATTGCGTTATTTGCTTTTTCTGCAAATGTCATACTGCCACGTTGAATAAGAGCCAGTTTTCCTTTGACATCCACCCCATTAAAGTCTTCTTCACGTCCAAGTCCAGCATCTACATACTCATATTCTTTTCCTTTTTCAAACTGTTCTTCTGTTTCAGCTGCTGCGTATGTGAATTTTCCATGATTTAATTCTGCATTGTTTTCCAATCCAAGAACATTAAAGACCTCTTCTGTAACCACTGTGTTATTGACGGAAGCAACAGAGATTGACTCTTCTACCGTAGAAGTATTCCCAACCAATCCATAATCAGGGTTTTCCGCTAGTGGTTTATCATACCCATATCCAAATGTGTTGCTGTTTCCTGCAGATATGAGGTCTGAAACTCCTTTTGCACGAGCACGTTTAATCGCATCCACAATGCTTGGGTCTGCATTTACAGTGGAACCAGTAGAAGAACCCAAACTCATATTGATAGAATCCGCACCAAGGGCAACTGCATCATCAATAGCCTTTGCATAAATGGCTGAACTAGTAGTTCCGCTGCGGTCAGAAAAGACCCGCATAAACATAACTTGTGCTTCTGGTGCAACTCCATACACATATTCACCATTAGCACTTTTCTTATCTGGATTTCCTGTAGCAATCCCTGTTACATGCATCCCGTGCGATGACGTTTCTTTTTCTTTGATGTTATCATCGCCATCTATATAATCATAAGCAAAGACTACTTTGTCATTGTACCATTTCCCATAGTCAATGCCAGCTGCCTGCTTGACAGCTTCCATCTCTGCTTCGTTCTTATATTTTCCTTTTGAGGGGTCAGTAATCCGCAACACCTCATGGTGGACATCCAAACCAGAGTCAATAACCGCTACAACAGTGCCTTCACCTTTATAACCTTGATGCCATGTTTGAGGAACCTTGATGATTTCATTACTGCTGACACTTGCAGGCGTTGCTACATCTGAAGCAGGTGCCTTAGTTGGCTCAGCTTTTGTAACTGAAGTCGTAGGCTCCGCATTCGTAGTAGAACCAGGTGCTGTTGATGAGGTTTCTGATTGTGCAGTTCCTTCATCTTTTTGTCTTACAGCACTGACGTCTTGTGAAGTGAAGTGGACTGCACTTCAGTATTTGAAAGCGTTTCAGCAGAAGATGAAACCGTGTCAACTTGTGCAGCCTCTGTTTGTTGAGGTGTTTCACCAGGAGTAGCTACCGAAGCATCTGTTTTCTCTACTGCAGATTCTGTATTTGCAACCGAAGTAGTTACTTGACTGTTTGACTCTGCTGTTGTAACAACTCTAGCTTCCTGTGTCCCAACGGGATTGGCTGCTTGTTCATCCGCTTGAGCTTGTGCCGCTCCAATGACTAAAAACGTTCCTAAAACGACCGAAGCCAAACCAAACTTATACTTTCTCAATGAAAAACGTTGTTTTTGCATATAAATCTCCTCATTTTTATTTTTAAAAGATATTATACCGTAAATTTTTCTGAAAATTCATACAAAACAACAATTGTAATGAAAACGTAATATTTCCTTATGAACATATATAAAAAATAGAAAATATTAAGTTTTAAACATGAAGTTATTTAATTTATTGAATTATTGTTCGGAAATAAAGAGTTAATCATAAGAGAACTTAAAAAAGAGGGGAACAAAAGCTAATAACATCAGCGCATTAGAAACCATTCAATTACCGTGTATTGGGTTTTATTTCAGAAAGCAAGCGAGACTGGAACACTTGGTCCCAGTCTCGCTGAAAAAACTAGTTGATATATCTTATGCAACCCAACTGAAAATCATCAACATTTCAATGCCGTGTTTTCACGCTTCGTATCGTTTTTCACCATCTAGATAAGTCGCAATAAGCTCCAAGTCCTTGTCCAAAACGATAAAGTCCGCATCATGACCTTCTTTGATTTGACCACAAACATCATCAATATGAACGGATTTGGCTGGATTAAGCGTTGCCATCATAACTGCTTCGTGTGGGTTTGCAATGCCCCATTTGACAACATTCTTCAATCCGTCTTTCAATTTCAAGATAGAGCCTGCGAGGTTGCCTGTCGATTTGAGACGGGCAGTTCCGTTTGCGACCACTACTGGAAATTCTCCCAGCATATAGTCTCCGTCTTCCAAGCCGCCTGCAGTCATACAATCTGTAATGAGCGCTACGTTTTCATGTCCTTTTTGTTTCATCAAAATATCACAGGCTTTCGGATCTACATGGTGTCCATCGCAAATCAATTCCGCATAAGTATGAGGCAGCTCGTACATAGCACCAACCATTCCAAGTTCTCGGTGGGTCAGTCCACGCATTCCATTATAAGCATGAACCCAGACACTAGCACCCGCGTCCACAGCTGCTTTTGCTTCTTCAAAAGTTGCATTTGAGTGCCCCAGCGCAACCGTTACACCCTCATCGGTAATGGTCCGAACAAAGTCCTCCACACCTTCTCGTTCTGGCGCCAGAGCGATTTTATTGAGCAAACCATTTGAAGCTTTTTGCCAAGCGCAAAATTCATCCATTCGAGGATCTTTCATATAAGCAGGGTTTTGAGCCCCTTTGTATTTTTCTGTGAAATACGGACCTTCAAAATAAAGCCCACGAATCTTAGCACCTGTTGCTTCTTGATAATGAGCACCAATATTTTCTGTAACAGCTAGCAACAATTCAAAAGTTGAGGTCAAGGTTGTCGGTAAAAAACTAGTGACACCTGTTGACAGCAAGCCTTCACTCATGGTGTGAAGCGTGCCTTCGATATTATTGTCCATCACATCCACACCACCAAAGCCATGAATATGTGTATCTACCAAGCCCGGCGCAATAGAATACCCTGTGTAATCTATCACATCCGCATCTGCTGGAATTTCTTTGAACCATTTTCCAAATTTGCCATCTACTAATTCCAGATAGCCACCTTGACGAATGCCATGGGGATAGAAAAATTGATCGGCTTGAATGTATTTAGGCATAATAAAACCTCCTTCATTCGATGAGAGTTTATGTAAGTTACCATTTTGGGCAACTGCAAGTGTTATGTTGAATTACTCTCACACTATTCATTATGTCCCTTTCATTATATCGCTTTCTTCTCTTTTTGTAAATGGTATAGACCTATTTTGTTGAATTTTACTACAAAAAAACAAACTACATCAGCAGTTTGTTTCTCAATCTTAAATTTGTTCCGCTTGAACTTTCTCTGCCAAGTTCATAGCATGGTCTGCTACTCTCGTATAGTGAGAAATAATATCAATGAAGTTCACTCCCGCTTGCGTAGAGCATTCACCTCTATTCAAGCGACGAATATGCGTTTTCCGCAATCTGCGTTCCATTTTGTCAATTGCTTCGTGTTTAGCCACCAAACTATTTGCCAATTCAATATCATTATTTTCTACAGAAATCAGAGATTCTTTAATGAAACTGAGGGTCATATTGTAAATCAATGCCAGCTCTTGCAAGGCTGCTGGAGAAAATTCTACCTTTTTCCGACGGATATAGTCTGTCAAATTGATGAGCGCTTCACCGTGATCTCCGATTCTTTCCAAATCGCGCGAAGAGTCCAGAATATTTGTCAGTATTTCGCTTTCTTTTTGGCTAAGAGGCTCACTAGACAAATCAATCAGATAGCGCGTCAGATCTTCATCAATCTTATTGATAGCCTCTTCCGTTTTATGCCCTCTATCTGCTGACTTTTCAGTATTGTTCGCAATATAATCATAAGCCAACTCAAAGGAGTGCATCGCATAATTTCCCAAATGAAGCAATTCTTTTTTAGCATTTCCTAAAGCTAAAGACGGAGCTTGCTTAATCAAAATCGCATCCAAATAAAGCGGTTCATATTTCACGACTTCATCTTCTCCTGGAATCAGCTTCGTTACTAAAGTCGCCAACAAGCCAATAAATGGAAATTGGATAATGGTATTAGCAATATTAAAAGTTCCGTGGGCAAAGGCAATGGTCATTTCTGGGCTTAAATGGAGAGTTGTTTGGAACCATTGAATCAAACTTGTAAACGGTCCTAAAACAATCAAACATAAGATAGTACCGACCACGTTGAAAGCGACATGGGCGCCTGCCACACGTTTGGCAGCAATATTGGCCCCTAAGGACGCAATGATCGCTGTAATCGTTGTCCCGATATTGTCCCCAAAAAGAACTGGCAAAGCTCCTTTTAGTTCAATCAATCCGCTCGCATACAGATTTTGTAAAATACCAATGGTTGCCGAAGATGCTTGAATCAGTAATGTAATCCCTGTTCCTACAAATACTCCAAGGACTGGATTTCCACTTAACTTTATCATATACTCTCGAAAAGCATCCAAATCTTTCAATGGCTCCATAGCGCCACTCATCAAATTCAAAGCAAAGAAAATCCCACCAACCCCAAACAAGACGCGACCAATGTTATTGATGGAGCGCTTTTTGGTAAAGAAGAGACAAACCGCTCCTAAAAAGAGAATGGGTAAAGCATAATCTCCCAACTTAAAACCAATGATAAAGGAGGTCACGGTTGTTCCGATATTGGCTCCCATGACGATACCAATCGCTTGTCTGAGCGTCAAAAGTCCCGCACTCACTAATCCAACCGTAATAACTGTCACACCTGAACTGGACTGAATCAAGGCTGTTAGACCAATCCCAACTAGAACACCTAAAAATGGATTGCTTGTATATTTGTCAATGAAATAACGAAGCCGATCACCTGCAGCTTGCTGCAAACCATCTCCCATCATCCGAATACTATATAGGAAAAGTCCTAAACCGCCTAAAAAGCTAAATATAATTTGCTGCCAATTGATGGACATCTTTTTCCCTCCGAAAAATATGTAGCGGATTATCTCCTTTTCTATTTTAATGGATAAGTGTAAAAGTAACAAGCCTTTTTTAGTATTTTTATCAAAAAAAGAAAGAAAAATAGAATTTCCTTTCTTTTTAAATATATTGATCTAGTTAAAATCATGTTTTATTTTTGATCTAAATCGCGGAGCATTTGGTCAATTTTATTCCCATATTCAATCGATTCATCTTTGATGAAGGTCAAATCAGGAATTTTATACATCTTCAAGTTGTGACCCAATTCACGTCTGATGGTTCCTTTGGCTTTTTCTAAACCAATTTGAGCTTTTTCTTGCTCCGAAGCAAGGTTGCTCATCAGCGTGTAGTACACTTTTGCCATTGACAAGTCGCCCAACATTTGCACATCTGTAATGGTAATTCCTTGAACACGCGGATCACGAACTTTTTTTTGCAGAATTTCATTGACTTCGCGTTTGATTTCCATGCCTACACGATCCACACGAAAATGGTTTGCCATGATGTCTCCTTTCACTTATGTTTTATTAAAGTAAGCAGATAAGGCTATCCTCATATTTATATGCACGCACCTAGCTTACTCTCATTCACTGATTATTTTGTGATTTCTTCCATGATATAGGCTTCAATCATATCATCCACTTTGATGTCATTGTAATTCTCAACCATGAGACCACCTTCTTGCCCATTTCCAACTTCCTTCACATCATCCTTATAATGTTTAAGACTGGCAAGAGCACCATCAAAGATAACAACGCCATCACGAATCACACGAACCTTAGAATCACGAGTTACTTTACCGCTCACCACCATAAAGCCACCAATGGTACCGACTTTAGAAACCTTAAAGGTTTCACGGATAACAGCTTCACCGATAATTTTTTCTTCGTATTCTGGATCCAACATCCCTTTCATAGCATCTTCTACTTCTTCAATCACCTTGTAAATGATACTGTGAAGACGGATTTCGACATCGTCAGCTTCAGCTTGTTGACGAGCTTGTGGGGTAGGACGAACGTTGAAACCGATGATAAAGGCATTTGAAGCTTCGGCAAGAGTCACGTCAGACTCGTTAATAGCACCAACCGCTGAGTGAACAATCGTTACTTTAACGCCTTCTACTTCAATCTTTTGAAGAGAAGCTGTTAATGCTTCTGCTGACCCTTGTACATCTGCTTTGATGATGACATTCACAGATTTGACTTCGCCGGCTTTAAGGGTATCAAAGAGATTTTCAAGACTAACACGGTGAGTTGCTTGACGTTGCTTCATGAGAGCACGTTTTGCACGTTCTTCACCAGCTGCACGTGCTGCTTTTTCATCTTCATAAACTGCAAAATGATCACCAGCCATCGGTGTTTCATTCAGACCTGTGATAGATACTGGTGTAGATGGTCCAGCAACTTTCACTCGGCGGCCACGGTCATTTGTCATCGCACGTACACGTCCAAAGGTATTTCCGACAACGATTGGATCTTGTACATTCAAGGTACCTTGTTGAACAAGTAGAGTTGCAACCGCACCTTTTCCTTTATCCAAACGCGCTTCGATAACTGTACCAATTGCACGGACATTCGGATCAGCTTTTAACTCTTGAATTTCAGCTACAAGGAGAACGGTTTCGAGCAATTCCTCAATATTTTGATTGAATTTCGCTGAGATTTCAACAAATTCAGAATCGCCGCCCCAAGCAGTTGACATAACGCCATATTCAGCTAATTCACCGATAACCCGTTCAGGATTAGCACCTGGTTTATCAATCTTGTTAATCGCTACAATAATGGGTACATTTGCTGCTTTTGAGTGGTTAATGGCTTCGATCGTTTGAGGCATTACCCCGTCATCTGCTGCCACGACAAGAATCGTGATATCTGTGACAGAAGCCCCACGCGCCCGCATGCTTGTAAAAGCCGCATGTCCCGGCGTATCAAGGAAGGTAATCTTCTTGCCATTTTCTTCAATCTGATAAGCTCCGATATGTTGTGTAATACCACCTGCTTCACCTGTGGCAACACGAGAGTTACGTAGCGTATCCAATAGTGTTGTTTTACCATGGTCAACGTGTCCCATAATGGTCACAACCGGCGGACGTTCTACCAAAGCATCTTGATTTAGATAGTCTTCGTCAACAAAGAAACGTTCAATATCTGCATTGTCCACTTCAACTTTAGCATGTGCTTCAATGCCATAATCCACCATCAAAAGTTCAATGGTATCGCCGTCCAACGATTGATTTTGCGTTGCCATCACTCCCATCATAAAGAGTTTCTTGACAATTTCAGCTGGCTCGCGCTTAATCCGTTTTGCAATTTCTGCAACGGTCATGCCTTCTGTATATTCAAATTCTTTTGGCAATTCATGGAACTTGCGTTCTGTAACCGGTTTTGGACTTTGATTTGTATTCCGATTGTTCTTGCCTTTTTTATTTTTCTTGTTATGATTCCAATTACTATTCTTTTGATTTCTCACTTGATTTTGACTGCTTCGATTCTTTTGTTGTTTTCTTGGACCATCTTCTTCGCGATCAAAGTCATCGCGTTTCTTGTCTGGTCGAGCTTGTTTTTTCCGACGAGTATCAACTACGGGAGTCGAACTCGCTTCAGGAGCAACTTGAGGCTGTGGAGCTGGCTTCGTAGCTTCCACAATAGGAGCCGCTGCTTTGAATAATTCTTCTACAGGTTCTTTCCGTTTATTCTGTTCACGTTGAGCTGCTTTTGCAGCTTGAGCCTGTTTGAAACGCTCCTCACTTCCACGAGCATATTCGGCATTTTGTTCAGCTTTCAGAGCTGCTGCACGTGCTTTAAAATCAATGCGTGGTCCTTGATTCATTTGAGGGCGATTTTGATTTGTAACATTTGAACGGTTTTGACCTTGACGACGATTATCTTGGTTGCGATGATTGCGATTGTCACGTTGCTCTCCGCGATTTCCACGGTCATTTCGGTTTTGGTTGTTTCGATCATTACGCGGATTGCGCTCTTCTCGATTTCGCTTCTCACCACTTTGTTGTTTTTGTGGCCGATTTTCTCGCTGTTTCTTTCGTCGTTCTGCCTGTTCTTTTGCTTTCGCTTCTCGCTCAGCCTTAAAATTACGACTTTTTGGCTTTGCTGGTGCAACCTTTCTTTCTACTTCCGACTTTTGCGTCGGCGCTATTGGCTTAGGCACCACTTTTTCATCCATTGTTACTTCTTTGGCTGCTGGAGCTGGCTGCTGCTCTTTAACCAAAGGTTGAGCTGGTTTTTGATTCGTTTCTTTTTTAGGAGTTGCTGCTTGAGAAAAACTGGCTGTGATACGTGCGGCCACTTCATTTTCAACGCTACTGGCATGACTTTTCACCTCAATACCAAGTTCTTTTGCACGCGCCACAACTTCCTTGCTTTCTTTTCCCAGTTCTTTCGCGATTTCGTACAATCTTACTTTAGACAAATCTTGTCCTCCTCTTCTATTCCATAAGAGACCTCATTTTCTTTGTAAATCCAGCATCAGTGATAACAAGCACTTTTCTTGCCTTGCCCACTGCGGTGCTTAATTCCAGTGTTGAAAACACGGTTGATACTTCTACTTTGTAATAATGACTTTTATCAGTAATTTTCTTGGTCAAATTTGGAGCAGCATCATTGGCTAAAAAGACCAACTTTGCTTTCCTATCTTGTATTGCCTTAACGACCAATTCTTCACCCGATATGATGCGACCTGCTCGTTGTGCTAAGCCAAGTAAATTGGCTAATTTTTGTTTATTCAAGACCTAACTCTCTTCTTTTGACTTTATGATCCACATAAGCAATCAGCTCATCGTAAAAAGCGTCTTCCACTTTCATATTGAAACTACGGTTAAAGACTCGTTTTTTCTTGGCTTGCAGTGCTTCTTCATTGTCTAGCTTGATATAAGCTCCACGCCCATTCGCCTTGCCTGTTGGATCAATGAAAATTTGACCTTCTTTATTTTTGACAATGCGCAGTAAATCACGCTTGTCAATGACTTCATTTGAAACTACTGATTTTCGTAAAGGGATTTTTCTTGTTTTTGCCATTCTTTCCCTCCTTTAGTCTGCTGCTTCAACTTCACTTTCTACAAATTCTGTTTCCACAGGACTTTCAACTGTTGCAAATTCTTCTGCTTCTTCGGCAAATCCGCCAAGCTCGCCAGCTTCTTCCATTGCTTCAAATTCACTTGCAGATTTGATGTCAATTCTGTAACCTGTCAAATGAGCTGCCAAGCGTACATTTTGTCCACGACGTCCAATAGCAAGAGACAATTTGTTATCTGGCACAACGACAAGAGCATGCTTGCTATCTTCACTATCAAAGATAACTTGATCCACTTCTGCCGGAGCAATCGCATTGTAGATAAATTCCGCAGGATCTGCCACCCACTCAATCACATCGATATTTTCTTCGACAGGAGTCATCCGATCAGATTTTGCATCATACTTAGCTGGATGAAACTTGCTAGTGATTTTCTTGATATTCGCACCACCACGACCAACGATTGTACCAATTGCATCTACATTTGGATTGTGACTGCGTACCGCAACCTTGGTTCGATCACCTGCTTCACGAGAAACGCTCATGATTTCAACTGTTCCGTCATAAACTTCAGGAATCTCCTGCTCCATTAAGCGTTTGATCATTTCTGGATGACTGCGGCTAACAAAGACATTTACACCGCGAGGATTATCTTCTACTTTATAAACAAAAACTTCAATGCGGTCGTGTGAAGCAAAGACTTCACCAGGAATCTGGTCCTGTTTAGACAATTGCGCTTCAATACTGCCCAGATTGACATAGATGAAACGATTATCAAAGCGTTCGACTGTACCGCTCATAATCTCGTTTTCATGCTCTTTGTACTTATTATAAGTAATCGCACGAGTTTGCTTGCGCATTTTCTCCATAATCGTTTGCTTAGCAGATTGAGCTGCTACCCGACCAAATTCAGTTGGTGATTCTTCAAATTTGATTTTATCACCAAGTTCATAAGCCGAGCTAATGGCAAGAGCGTCTTTTAAGCTGATTTCCAAACGGCTATCAAAAACTTCGTCCACCACTTCACGAACTGTATAAACACGAAAATCTCCTGTTTTTTCGTTAAATTCAATGGCTGCGCTATCTGCTTGACCATAACGACGACGATAAGCCGAACGAAGTGACTCAGTCACTGCTTCGATAATGTCTTCTTTTTTGATCCCTTTGTCTTCTTCCAAAATGCGGAAGGCCTCTAGCATTTCTTTACTCATGTTTTTTTAGCTTTTGCGGAAACAAAAGCAATCCTTTCTTTTTATTCTTGCTAAAATTTGACTGCTAATCTTGCTTTAGATACTAGTTTGTAAGGAATTTGAACAACTTTCTTACGAGTCTTATCCATATATTCCATTGTTAAACTATCTTCCTCAAAAGAAAGCAATGTTCCTTCAAAGGTTTTACTTTTATCAAGTGCTTGATACAGACTAACATGGATATATTGCCCAACTGCATCTGCTAATTGTTCTTTCGTTTTCAGCGGACGTTCCAACCCTGGGCTCGTCACCTCAAGGAAATACTGCTCAGGAAAAGGATCCGGCTTAATCGTGTCCAAAAGTGGACTGATGATGTCTGTCAAGTCTGCCGTATCATTTACGGTAATCCCTCCCGGCTTATCTACAAAAATACTGAGAACATGGTCGCTCCCCATCTTACCATACTCAATATCCACTAATTCATACGGTTCTTGAATGACTGGCTCGACAACCTCTTTTACCAATTCTACAATCGTTGCGATAAGACTACACCTCCTCACAGATAAGAGGCGAAGATATTTCCTCGCCTCTCTTTCATATTCGTTACTTGTATTATAGCATAAGAAAAAATAAAATGCAAGAAAATATATTCCTGTATTTTATTTGATGTCACGCTGGACAATCGAAAGAAATCCAGTTAAATCACTTCATATTCTCGTAAGAGTTTTTCGATATCTTTGCTTTTCCCCTTTTTCATCAGATTTTTAAAGCAATCTTTTCTCCTGAAAATCAGAAAAGGGGGTGATTAGGTGCTCTTCCGAGCTTGAACAGCGAATGAAGAGCCCAATCACGGTGGCTTGCTGTGCAAGGCTGATTTCCCGCCTTCAACAATTCAGTGAATTGTTGAAGCTGTGTTATTCGTTTATTACTAAATTTGATAGAAGCTAGGACACTTTTTACTCAGCCTCTTTCAATTATCTATTTCATCTTAAAACTCTGCCTCAACCCGATAGATGACTTGACCTTTGTTGGCAAATTTTTGCTCGTACTCTGTCAGCACATTATCTTCAAAGTCGCTCGCGTGCAAATCCAACCAAACACCATTTAGTTTCATCCCGTATTGAGAAAAGCTCACTAAGCTATATTCAAAGAGACCACGATTATCTGTTTTGAAATGAATCTCACCATGTTCTGGTAAAATTCGCTTAAAGGTATCAAGAAAAGATTTGTAGGTTAAACGCCGTTTTTCATGACGTTTCTTGGGCCAAGGATCAGAAAAATTTAGGTACAAGCGATCAATCTCCCCATTTTCAAAGTAGTTGGTCAAATCAGAACCATCTACCCAAAGCAGTTTGATATTGGGAACATCAGCTACTAAAACTTTATCCAAAGCGTAACTCAAAACAGATTTTTGAATATCAATCCCGATATAGTTAATTTCTGGATGAGCTTTTGCCATTCCTGAAACAAACGCACCTTTTCCACTTCCCACTTCAATATGAATAGGATGATTATTGCCAAAAATCTCGTGCCATTTGCCCTTTGCTTCAGCAGGATTTAAAATTACATATTGCGGGTTTACTTCTAGTAATTCCGTTGCGCCTTTGCGATTTCTAACTCTCATGACACCTTTCTTCCGTATTTTGAACGGAAGTTACGTAGTGCATAAATCTCCCGATTCACATTTTCTAAGTCTGCATTCTCATAATACTTGGCAATTTGGCACAAGTAAGCATACTGACCATACCAATATAATTTCTTCAATACGGTCGCATTATACCGATAGCCATAATAGGTCAACCATTCCTTCCAACGCGCTTCTGGAATATAATGGCTTAACATATGAGCCACATCAAACATTCGATCTGTCAAACGCACAGAATCCCAATCTACCAAATACACCAAGCCGCTGTCCGTTTCAATCCAATTGCTATGCCGAACATCTCCATGTACAATCGTTGCATAATCCTCACGAAATTGTGGCAGATTGCTGCGCATGTCTCTTAAAACAGACCGTAAATATTGATTATTACTAAGTGCGATCGGAGCATGTTCCAACCAAGATTCCACTAAATCTGCTGGCGTCTCCAAAGCATAACCCAGCCGGCGCAGTTGTGTCATCAAGGGACGTGAGCGATGCAAACGCGTCAAAATATTGACAATTTGCTTTTTGTCCATTTCAGCTGGTGTCAAGATCTTTCCTGACAGCCACTCTTGCGCACTCATAACGTTGCCGTCTGCCCTGCGACGACTCCACAATAGTTGCGGTGCGATTTGTTCTCTAGCTAAACCTACTAAGATTGGGGTTGTATTCATCTTGACGAAAACGCGCGCCCCATCTGGATAGGTGCCCATGTAGGCTTTTCCACTCTTACCTGCAATCGGCGTCAGAGTTAGCTCATTATCAACCAAGTCCATTATTCCCCTCCGTAAAAAGTTTCCTATCTATTTTACTAATTTTACTTCCTTTAGTCAACCAAACTTCTTAATTTAAATGGCAAATAGATGAAATAAAGTAGCAATGTGATTCCAATCATAAAAAGCAAAGCTACTCTATCTTGGAAAAACAACAAAGCCATCATTGTTTCCACAAAAAGCACGCTGTAGCCAATAAGAGTAATCACTTGTTTCACTCCTTTTAACTTCAATCCGGTTTCCAAAGGAAATAAGAACGTCAAATATTGATAATCAAAAGCATTGTACAAAGCTGTCAATTGAAATAGCAAGAGATAATTCAACAAAGCCACGAAAATAGCTGCAATCCACGATTGACTGATAAAGCCAATTCCCAAAAGAGACAGAAACAGCAATCGTATAGTCAAGGCCAGAAAATCACCATTTCGTAAATAAGAACGCAAATACATATTTTGCCAAGTAGTTGACTGTCTTTTGGGTAGAATATTTGTCAAACCATCAAGATACGCACGGCGTTTCACACTATTGGAAATTCCTTTAACATTGGTAAAGAGAGCAAAGAAACGTAGGATTGTCTGCTTGCGTCTTTCTTCATAATCAATGAGATAGCTCCAATTCACCCCTGCACCTTGGTAAAATTTTTGACTTTTCTGCAAAAACACGAACCATTTTGCTATCAACATAAGAAATACAAGAATGAGCCATCCCCAAAATGGCAGACCTAAAGCAAGAAAAAGTGGCGCTGCTAGTAATAGAACAGCCGTTTGAAGCAAGGCCCATAATCGATAAGATAAACGTGTTTGTTCTTGTAAGTAGCTTTTTAATTCCTCTTCTTTGACCAATAAAAACAGACTATCTGGTTTTTCCATATAAGTTGCAATTCGTCCCAAAGGCAATAATAAAACCAAAAGAACCGCTAAAGCAAGAATGATTGGCAGGTGATTTTTAGGAAAATTTCGCAACAGTTGACTGTATTGGACAGCTAAAAAACCAATGAAAACCAGTAAAAACAAAACAAAATGATCGTTAAAAACATAGCGTGAATACTTCAAACATTGATTGCGAAATACTTGCTTGCGCTTCTGAAACACATCTCTCATAAGTCGGCCTCTTCTGTCAATGCAAGGTAAATATCATTGAGACTAGCGTCTGGCATGGCAAATTTTGCTCGCAACTCTGCTAAATTGCCTTGAGCACGGATTTCTCCCTTATGCAAAATCACGAATGCATCACACATTTTTTCTGCCGAATCCAGCACGTGCGTACTCATGAGAATAGACTTCCCTTTGGACTTTTCATCTGCTAAAAGTTCAATCAAATCAGCAATGGCAACTGGATCCAGTCCCAAAAAAGGCTCATCAACGATGAAAAGACTTGGATCGACCACAAAGGCACAAATAATCATGACTTTTTGCTTCATTCCTTTAGAAAAATGCACCGGAAACCAATCCAATTTCTCTTTCAAGCGAAACATGGTCAGTAATTTCTCCACGCGCGCAAAAGCCACTTCTTGCTCTACATCATAGGCCATAGCAACCGTTTCAATATGCTCACGCAGCGTTAATTCCTCATACAAACTAGGTGTTTCTGGAATGAAACCAATTTTCTTACGATAAGCCGTAGGACTATCTTGCAGTTTAGCACCGTCAATTAAAATCTCACCCTTGTAAGGAGTTAAAAGTCCGATAATTTCATTGATTGTAGTGGATTTACCTGCACCGTTCAAGCCAATCAGTCCCACCAGTTCACCATTTCCCACCGTGAAACTAATGTCTTTTAAAACAGGGATATTCACATAGCCCCCTGTAAGCCCTTTTATTTCTAACATATTTTCTCCAAATTCTGGTATAATGTTCTTATATTATAACAAAATCTAGCAAAGTGGAGGTAAAATTTGATGGAAGATTGCATTTTTTGTAAGATTATCGCAGGAGAAATTCCAGCTTCTAAAGTTTACGAGGACGAACAAATCTTGGCATTTTTAGATATTTCACAAGTTACTCCTGGACATACCTTAGTTGTCCCTAAAAAACATTTTCGTAATATGCTTGAAATGGATGGAGAAGCTGCTAGCCAACTTTTTGCACGAATACCAGATATTGCTCGGAAAGTGATGAAGGCGACTGATGCAAAGGGAATGAATATCATCAATAACAACGAAGAAATCGCTGGTCAGACTGTCTTCCATACACATGTCCACTTAGCGCCACGTTATACTGAAGATGATGATTTAAAAGTAACCTTTGCTGCTCACGAACCCGATTTCCCCGCATTGGCAGCTTTAGCCGAAAAAATTTCAAAAGCATAAGGAGAAAACATGAAACTTAGTAACCTATTGTTATTCACTGGTGTAGCAGCAGCCAGTTTTTGCCTTGTTAAAAATAGAGAAAAAGTCATAAATGAAGCAATTGAAAGTTACGATTTAATAGACAACATACAGCATGACCTTCAAAATATTCAAAAAAATCTACAAGTCATTCAAGCACAAAAAGGCAACCTAGAAACCATTACACAGGATTTGTCCTACCAATTTAGGCTCTTTGAACAAGAAGCTACCGCACGACTTCGTCAAATCCAAGACGTCTGGAATGCTCATCAAAAATAGATATAAAGTAAGGCAGGGACAATATTATCCCTGCCTTACTTTATCATGCTACTAAGATTACACACAGTAGCTGATTGATGTTGAGGTTGCAGATAGAACTTGCAAAGCAAGTGCCGACTTTGCTCACTTTTCGCACTTAGAAAAGTCCCTTTGACAAAAATTTCGTTTTCTTCATTCACCACCTCAACAGTCCAAAAAACTATTGAGCAACTCTGCGGGAGACTAAGAACTAAAAATGTTCAACTTTTAGTTCTGTCTCACTCCTTTTTCATTGTTGACCGTATTGCCCATAATACTGCCCGTTCGAGTCTGCTTCATAAGGGCTGCTGGAATAAGCTGATGAATCAGCTACACCACTTGCTGATCCATTTCCTGATTGACTGTAGCTAGGAGCAGTACCGCCATACAATTCTTCATACAAAACAGCGTTTGTCTCCAATTCAGTCACTTCTTCTAAGCCAAGTGATTTTCTCAGAACATTTTGCATTTCTAACATATGCTCTGATGTAACAATTTGATAAGAACCACCATCGGATAAAGTTGCATCTTCACCTTTTAACTGCTTACTTTTAATATTCTTGAAAGCATCTTGATAACCTAATAATTGCGGAATACTACCAGAAGATAACTCAACATTGGTCTGCATGTTGTTACTAACAGCTTTTAAAATAGCCTGATAATGGCTGACACTATTTAAACTCAGCACTTTTTGGACTACTTTTTGAATCACTTCTCGTTGACGTTTTTGACGGCCATAATCTCCTTCTGGATCTTGATAACGCATGCGAGAATAAACCAATGCCTGGTCTCCGTTGATGTGTTGCTCACCTGGTTCAACGACTGCTTTATACTCTGGTTCATTTTCTTCAATCGAAATAGGGAAACCAAGAGTATTGTTCACGGTAATTCCCCCCACAGCATCAACCAATTGTACTAGCCCCTTCATATTGATGAGCACATAGCGGTCAATATGAATATTCATCATCTTTTGCACCGTGGAGATAGCCAATTCAGCTCCGCCGTTTGCGTAGGCAGCATTGAGTTTGGCTTGCATTGTTTCATCACCATTTTCAATTTTAGTAAGGATATCCCGCTCTAAACTCATCATCGTTGTTTTTTTTGTTTTAGGATTGACCGTCATGAGAATCATAGAGTCGCTATTTCCAGCCCACCGATCTGAGCGTGAACCACTACCCGTATCCACCCCCATTAAGAGCAACGTAAGAGGTTTGGTCGCCGCAATAACATCTGTATCTTTCCCAAAGCTCTTGTATGTTTTAGATAAGACATCCGTCGATTGATTATAAATTGTAAACCCATAAACGCCCAGCCCCGCAACAGTTACAATACACAAGCTCAAAAACATTAAGATAATTTTTTTAAACATATTTATTCTAGTCTATCAGTTTTCCCATTAGGTAAACATCAAGAAATTTCCCTTCTGCAAGATAGGCTCCTCTTTTTTGAATGCCCTCAATCTCAAACCCAAACGCCTGATACAAATGAACAGCACGTTCATTTCTTACTTGTACAGTTAATTCTAATCGCCGAATCACTCCAGAATTCTCTGCCCAGTCAATTGCCTCTTCCAAAAGAAGTTTTCCTAAACCTTGATTCCAAAATGCTCTTTTAACCACGATAAAGACCTGTCCAATATGTCGAATCCGCTCATGAAAATCAGCTGTAATACTTACAAGACCAGCAATTCCATCATCTAATAGTGCAATTAGATAAATCTGATTATCTGACACAGCTTGATGTTGAATGAAAGAGCTCATCTCCTCTTCTGTCATCAAAATCCCTGCGTCATCTAATGTCATGTAATCTGACTCTTGCCCAACCTGATTAAGAAAATCAACCAAATGTTTGGCATCCTGAGCTTCCGCTTCTCTTATCAGCAATTCTAACTCAGCCATTGACAAATTCCTCAAGCAAATTCTCAGCTCGAGAGCCTTTTGCGTCAAAGACCAATTCTCGACCATCATTTTTTCTTAGAATTGTCAATGTTAGATAGTCGCTTGGCAAGCTAGCTCCCAACAATTCGCCCCATTCAATAACCGTCACCCCATCTCCAAAGAGAAAATCGTCTAAATCAATAGAATCTGGATCTTCTCCAATGCGATAAACGTCCAAATGATAAAGCGGCAGGCGTCCGTCATATTCTCGTACAATAGTATAGGTCGGACTTTTAATCATTTGTTTGATACCCAGGCCACGCGCTAAACCTTTGGTGAAGGTTGTTTTCCCAGCACCCAAATCACCCGTTAAAATCAACACATCTTGTTTTTGGAGTAAAGCACCTAATTTCTCGCCCCACGCCATCAACTCATCTTCATTATGGCTAAACATTCTACTATTATATCAAAATTTTTCTGTTTCTGCTAAAATTTGACAAAAGAAAAGCTAGTTCCAAAGAACTAGCGATTTCCCAATCATTAAGCCAAAGCTAGACTGATAAAGTTTAGGATAAACAAAGCATCCAATACCCAGATAATAGGGTGGACTTCCTTGGCTTCACCTTTGATGATTTTCACAAAAGCATACATGGTAAATCCTGCGGCAATACCATGAGTAATACTGTAAGTAAAGCCCATGAAAATCGACGTGAAGAATGCCGGTATCGCTTCTGACAAATCATCCCATTCGATATCTTTCATACTGGATAGCATCATGACCCCAACAATAATGAGAATAGGAGCTACTGCTACTGTTGGTACAATGGCAAGAAGTGGACTAAAGAAACTTGAAATAGCAAACAAAGCCGCAACAACAAGTGCTGTCAATCCAGTACGGCCTCCTGCTTCAATCCCAGCTGCACTTTCTACATAAGTTGTGACATTTGAAGTCCCTGCAATCGCACCAATCGTTGTTCCAACCATGTCTGAAAACAGCGCCTTGTCCATTTTAGTTTGAAGACCAGACGAATCTTTAGCGGCTTCTTCGTCTGCAACATTAAAGATACCTGCTTTGCGCCCTGTACTAATCAAAGTTCCAATATTATCAAAAATATCCGTTAATGAAAAGGCCAAAATGGCAAGAAGCACTTCTGGAATGCGAGCTGGTTTTGCAAACAACGCCAACAAGCCATCTTTACCTAGAGCCGCACCAAAAATCTTTCCTAAATCCTGAACAGCCGCTCCGATATTATTGGAAGCAAAATTGATTTTTGAAAGGTCTACAACCCCTACCAAGATAGCTACGATTGTAGTTGTTGCAATGGATAGAACAATCCCTCCACGCACACGTTTCAAGACAAAGAAAATGGTAATGAGAATTCCAAACAAGGCGACAAGAACAGCTGGATTGTTAAAATCTACCAAGCCCGGTGTTGCCATTCCATTAGCCGTAATAGCTGCTTGTGCCTTATCAGCTCCTTTTCCCGCAACAGTATAGGTTCCTGGATCGATTGAAAATTTCAAAAGTCCTGCTTTTTTCACTCCGATATAAGCGAGGAAAATTCCAATCCCACCAGAAATCGCATATTTCAAACTTTCAGGAATTGCATGAATAATAATCGTACGAACTCTAGTCAGCGTGACAATAATACTAATAATCCCGCAGAGGAAAACCATTGCCAGCGCCTCTTGCCATGTATAACCAAGTGCAAATACAACGGTATAAGTAAAGAAAGCATTGAGTCCCATACCAGATGCCTGAGCATAAGGAATATTGGCATAAAAAGCCATCATCAGCGTCCCTGCAACAGTCCCAATGATCGTTGCTAAGAAAACACCTTGTGCGGGCATGCCCGTTTGACTGAGCATTTCAGGGTTGACAAAGAGGATATAACTCATTGCAAAGAAAGTGGTTAAACCAGCAAGAACTTCTGTACGAACAGTCGTACCGTTCTCTTTTAGTTTAAAAAACTTGTCCATTTTTAAAAATCTCCTTATATTTACGAACGATAGTAGATATAATATCACAAAACATTCATGATTTCAATATATTTTCAAAAAAACAAGCATATATTCTCACTAAAAACCGTTATTTTGACTTATTTCTACTCAAAAAGACTAAAGACATGATTTGAATGAAGGTAAACCCTAAAATAAATAGCAGACGCTCTCTCTGCAAAGCAGCTGCCAACCGCTCAAAGACCAGCCTAGGATGACTGACTAGATCCCAAGAATTGAGCCGATCATAACGCCCAATATAAATGGCTAAACTGGATAAAAATGATACGGCTCCGATAGCTAAATATTCCAGCCACCATTTGAGCTTCAAATAGCCAGAAATCAAGTTCCAGCTCTCAATTCCACATAAGACTCCAAAGAAAATACTTGGAACAAAGGCCATAAAGAGATGCAGACTTTCTCGATTCCACAAAGTATCACTTACCCAATGCATATGCACCAAGTCCGTAATCATATAAAAAGTATTCGGATAAAAAACAAACCAAAGAATGGCTACGGGCAAGAAAAACCATTTTTTCTTAAACTGAACCGCTATAAAAGCTGCATCATAGGCAACCAAAGCGAGAAACATATTCCAGATTAAATCCGGTCCCTGAGTCAAAATTCCTTCGGCATAAACGATAGCAGAAATAATCGCAAAGAAAATATGAATGATAATTGTTTTACGCATACTCGATCTCCTCCTTCATTTATATAAGAAAACATTATATCACAAATTCTGCACTTTCATCTTAAAATCTGCTATAATAGAAAACAGCACAAATGAAAGAGTAGACTATGACAAAAAAAGTAATTGCAGTAGATTTAGACGGGACTTTGCTCAATTCTGACAGCAAACTGTCTGAATTTACAAAAGAAACAATCAAAAAAATTTCTAAAAAAGGACACCATGTTGTTATCACAACAGGACGCCCTTATCGAATGGCACATGAATTCTACAAAGAATTAGAGCTACATACCCCTATGATCAATTTCAACGGCTCCTTGACCCATATTCCAGAAAAAAATTGGCAGCAAGAAAGATGTATCACCTTAGATAAAGAATATCTATTAGATATTGTCAAAAGGAAACAAGAGATTGAAGCAGATTTCATCGCTGGCGAGTACCGAAAGAAATTTTATATTACAGCACCAAACGAAGCCATTGCCGATCCAAAATTGTTCGGTGTAGAATCCTTTCGGCCTGAGAATCAGTTCATTCCTGACTTAGTGACTAAAAATCCTAACTGTATCCTCTTGCAAACACATGCCAATGATAAATATGCCTTGGCGGATGAATTGAACCAATTTTATCAACAGCAGCTCTCTATCAACACTTGGGGCGGTCCACTCAATATTCTTGAATGCACTCCAAAAAGCGTTAATAAAGCCTCAGCTTTGAAATATTTGTTAGAGGTTCTGAATGTGGATCGGAAGGATTTGATTGCTTTTGGCGACGAGCACAATGATACAGAGATGTTAGCATTTGCTGGTACAGGCTATGCCATGAAAAATGCTAGTCAGACACTTCTTCCTTATGCAGATGAACAGCTGCCACTTACCAATGATCAAGATGGGGTCGCTCATCAATTGTTGAAACTATTTTTATAATAATGCCTAGAGTCGGACAGTTTTTCTGCCTGACTCTTTTTACTAGCTTGTCACAGAATCATGCACCAAAAAGTTGATTAGGTAAATTTCCAAAATTATTTACCAAAAAAACAGTTTCTTAATCTAGTTATTTTCAATCAGCTATATCGTTTTTTGTGCTAAAAATTCTATATGATGAATTTTGCTTTTTGAATTTAAAATTTGTCTAGATTATTTATTGATGTTTCTTTTTCTGCTCAATGTTTTCAAAGAAAAGAAAGAATATTTTTCAGACTTTCATAATTTTTTGTAAGCGTTTTTCAAGGTTAATATATTGTTTAAATAACTGGTTTTATTCGTTTACAATCTGTCAAAAATATGAAATAATTTGACTTTTTTTAGCTCAAACTATTGCATTTTTCATGAAAACGTTTTATACTTAAATAGTCTTAAATTTTTCTTAAACTTAAGTCAAACATTTTATAAGGAGGAAAGACAATAATGAGTATCGGAATCATTATTGCAAGCCATGGTGAATTTGCTGCTGGTATTCATCAATCAGGTTCTATGATTTTTGGTGAGCAAGAAAAAGTTCAAGTTGTAACTTTTATGCCAAACGAAGGTCCTGACGATTTGTATGCTAAGTTCAATGATGCTGTGGCTGCTTTTGACGCGAACGATGAAGTTCTAGTTTTGGCTGACCTTTGGAGTGGTTCTCCATTTAACCAAGCTAGCCGCGTAATGGGTGAAAATCCTGACCGTAAGTTCGCGATCATTACAGGTTTGAATCTGCCAATGTTGATTCAAGCTTATACAGAACGGATGATGGATGCCAATGCTGGCGTTGACGCTGTTGTCGCAAACATCATCAAAGAAGCCAAGGAAGGAGTAAAAGCTCTTCCTGAAGAACTAAATCCTGTAGCTGAAGTTGCAAGTGCACCTGTTGCACCAACTGCTCAAGCTGCTATCCCAGAAGGAACTGTTATCGGCGATGGCAAGTTAAAAATCAATCTTGCTCGTATCGATACACGTCTTCTTCACGGTCAAGTTGCAACTGCTTGGACACCAGATTCTAAAGCAGACCGTATCATCGTTGCTTCTGACTCCGTATCAGCTGATGAACTTCGTAAAGAGTTGATCAAACAAGCTGCTCCTGGTAATGTCAAAGCAAATGTTGTCCCAATTGACAAATTGATTGCGGTAGCAAAAGACCCTCGTTTTGGTAACACACATGCACTTATTCTTTTTGAAACTCCTCAAGATGCACTCCGTGCTGTTGAAGGCGGTGTTGATATCAAAACACTTAATGTTGGCTCAATGGCTCACTCAACTGGTAAAACAATGGTCAACAACGTCTTGTCAATGGATAAAGATGACGTTGCAACCTTTGAAAAATTGCGTGACCTAGGAGTTGAATTTGACGTACGTAAAGTACCAAACGACTCTAAAAAAGATTTGTTTGTCTTAATTAATAAAGCCAACGTTCAATAATAGAAAGGATTTAGAATATGTCAATTATTTCTATGATTTTAGTGGTCTTCGTTGCCTTTCTTGCTGGACTTGAAGGAATCTTGGACCAATTTCAATTCCACCAACCACTTGTTGCATGTACCTTGATTGGTCTTGTAACAGGACACTTGGAAGCAGGTGTCATGCTTGGTGGCTCACTACAAATGATCGCTCTTGGTTGGGCAAACATCGGTGCTGCTGTTGCGCCTGACGCTGCTCTTGCCTCTGTTGCTGCCGCTATTATTATGGTACAAGGTGGAGACTTTACAAACAAAGGTATTGCTGTCGCAACTGCTGTTGCTATCCCACTTGCTGTTGCTGGTCTTTTCCTTACAATGATCGTTCGTACTATCTCAGTTGCCCTTGTTCATGGTGCTGATGCTGCTGCTAAAAAAGGTGACATCGCAGGCGTAGAACGCGCTCACTTGTTTGCTCTTGTCCTTCAAGGTTTGCGTATCGCTCTTCCTGCTGCACTTCTTCTTGCAATCCCTGCTGAAGCTGTACAAGACTTGCTTGCAATGATGCCTTCATGGTTGTCAGACGGTATGGCTATCGGTGGTGGTATGGTCGTTGCCGTTGGTTACGCTATGGTTATCAACATGATGGCAACTCGTGAAGTATGGCCATTCTTTGCTATCGGCTTTGCACTTGCAGCTGTTAGTCAATTAACTCTTATCGCTCTTGGTACAATCGGTGTTGCAATCGCTCTTATCTACCTTAACCTTTCTAAAAAAGGTGGAAACGGTGGTGGCGGTTCTGCTACATCAAATGACCCAATTGGTGATATTTTAGAAGACTACTAAGAAAGGAGCTACTAATATCATGACAGAAAAAATTCAATTATCAAAATCAGATCGTCAAAAAATTTGGTGGCGTTCAACTTTCTTGCAAGGTTCTTGGAACTATGAACGTATGCAAAACTTAGGTTGGGCTTATGCGTTAATTCCAGCTATCAAAAAACTTTATACTAAAAAAGAAGACCAAGCTGCTGCTCTTGAACGTCACTTGGAATTCTTTAACACTCACCCATACGTAGCTGCTCCTATCATCGGGGTTACACTTGCTTTGGAAGAAGAAAAAGCAAATGGTGTTGAAATTGATGACGCTGCTATTCAAGGGGTTAAAATCGGTATGATGGGACCTCTTGCTGGTATCGGTGACCCTGTATTCTGGTTCACAGTTCGTCCTATCCTTGGTGCTCTTAGTGCTTCTCTTGCCTCAACAGGAAACATCATGGGGCCAATCCTCTTCTTCGTTCTTTGGAATCTTATCCGTATGGCCTTCTTGTGGTACACTCAAGAACTTGGTTACAAAGCTGGTTCTGAAATTACTAAAGATATGTCAGGTGGTATCCTTCAAGACATCACTAAAGGAGCTTCTATTCTCGGTATGTTCATCCTTGCTGTGCTTGTTGAACGCTGGGTAAACGTAAGCTTTGCCCTTCAACTTCCTTCAACAAAACTCTCAGAAGGAGCTTACATCAATTTCCCTAAAGGTGCTGTAAACGGTGAACAACTTCAAAAAATCTTAGGTGATGTTGCAAGTGGACTTAGCTTAACTCCTGAAAGAGCAAACTCACTACAAGGTCAATTGAATTCATTGATTCCTGGTTTGATGGGACTTCTCCTTACTTTCCTTTGTATGTGGTTACTTAAGAAGAAAGTTTCACCAATCACTATCATCATTGGATTATTCATCGTTGGTATTATCGCCAAAGTTATTGGTTTGATGTAAAACGAAAAGAAGGCAAAAGCCTTCTTTTTTTGCTGTTAAATTGCTCAATCAAAAAGCACCTTCAAAGAAGAAAATAGAAATTTTTCAATGCAAATATGGTATAATGGAAAGGAAAGATTTAAGAAAAAGAGGGAAAGATGGCACAATCACAAAATACAAAAATTGATTTTCAAACAACGGGGACTTCTTATCTGGGAATTGGAGGGAAAGTTGGAAAATTCTTAGTGGGAGATAAAGCGCTTGAGTTTTATGCCGACGCTAATGTCGAAGACTACATTCAAATTCCTTGGGATACTATCAAACAGATTGGCGCCAATGTTTCGGGCAAACGAATTAGTCGTCATTTTGAAGTCTTTACTGACAAAGGTAAATTTCTCTTTGCCTCAAAAGATGCTGGAACCATTCTAAAACACGCTCGAAATCATATCGGTAATGAAAAAGTCGTTAAACTACCGACACTGATTCAAACAATTGGTCAATTTTTTAAAAATCTATTTGCAAAAAAATAAGAATTTTTGTATAATCGTAAGAAACGGATAAGTAAATCTAGAATCTCTTTCAGAAAGTCTGCGGCAGCTGTGAGCAGATAGAGAGCTAGCTTGAAATTCTACCGTGATACTAATTTCATAAACAATCAAGTGCACTTATGTGAAGTTGGATGGAACCGTGGCTCTGCCACTCCAACAGTTTCACAGGTGCATTTTTATTCTAGGAGGTCCTTATGTTAGATATTAAACGCATTCGCACAGATTTTGATACTATTGCGCAAAAATTAGCAACTCGTGGCGTTGACGCTGCAACACTTGATGAAATGAAAGAGTTTGATAGCAAACGCCGTAAACTCTTGGTCAAAGTTGAAAATTTAAAAGCAGAACGTAATACGGTGTCAGCAGAAATTGCCCAAGCAAAACGCAATAAAGAAAATGCTGATGATAAAATTGCTGCCATGCAAAAATTATCTGCTGAAGTTAAAGCATTAGACGCAGAATTAGCAGAAATTGACGCTGCATTAACCGAGTTTACAACCACATTGCCAAATATTCCTCACGATAGTGTGCCAGTAGGTGCTGATGAAGACGATAATGTAGAAGTCCGCCGTTGGGGGACACCACGTGCATTTGACTTTGAAGTAAAAGCTCACTGGGATCTTGGAGAAAATCTTGATATTCTCGACTGGGAACGCGGAGCAAAAGTAACTGGTGCTCGCTTCCTCTTTTACAAAGGACTTGGAGCTCGTTTAGAGCGCGCTATCTACAATTTCATGTTAGACGAACATCAAAAAGAGGGCTACACAGAAGTCATCCCTCCTTACATAGTCAATCACGATTCTATGTTTGGAACTGGGCAATATCCAAAATTCAAAGAAGATACGTTTGAATTGAGCGACACAAACTATGTTCTCATTCCAACTGCTGAAGTTCCTTTGACAAACTACTACCGTGGAGAAATTTTAGACGGAAAAGACTTGCCAATCTACTTCACAGCTATGAGTCCGTCTTTCCGCTCTGAAGCTGGTTCTGCCGGTCGTGACACCCGTGGTTTGATTCGTTTGCATCAATTCCACAAAGTGGAAATGGTCAAATTTGCCAAACCAGAACATTCTTATGAAGAATTAGAAAAAATGACCGCTAATGCTGAAAATATCCTGCAAAAATTGAATCTTCCTTACCGTGTCGTTGCACTTTCTACAGGGGATATGGGCTTCTCTGCGGCGAAGACCTACGACTTGGAAGTCTGGATTCCAGCTCAAAACACCTATCGTGAAATTTCTAGCTGTTCCAATACCGAAGATTTCCAAGCTCGTCGCGCTCAAATTCGTTACCGTGATGAAGCAGACGGCAAGGTCAAACTCCTACATACTTTGAATGGATCTGGTCTTGCAGTTGGTCGTACCGTTGCAGCTACTCTTGAAAATTATCAAAATGAAGACGGCTCTGTCACTATCCCAGAAGCACTTCGTCCATATATGGGCGGTGTGAAAGTGATTGCTCCAAAATAACATAAAAACTCTGAGATTCTCAAATCATCTCAGAGTTTTCTTATCTTTTCATTTGATTGTTTCGCTTTTTAATCATTGCACTTCGAACAACACTTATCACCGTTGGGAGTAAGGTGACAATGACAATCCCCAAAATAATAGCTGAAAAATGAGTTTTTACAAAAGGAATATTCCCAAAAAGATAACCCGCCCCTGTCGCAATCAAAGACCAAGACAAGGCCGCAATAAAAGCTCGTTTCAGAAAAGACTGAACAGGGAATTGACTAATGCCTGCTACAAAAGGCACAAAGGTACGAATAATAGGAATATAACGTCCTAAAATAATGGAAGTAGAACCATGTTTTTCAAAATACACTTCTGCTTCTTTGATATTCTCTTCTTTTATCAACTTACTGAAAAATTTATAATGTACAAAACGATAGCCCAAGGTTCTGCCAATAAAAAAATTACAGGTATCGCCAACGAAAGCTCCAACGAAAAACAGGAGCATAAAAAGCAGAACATTAAAATGCATTTCTGGATTGGCTGATAAGGCACCAGCTGCAAAAAGTAAGCTGTCTCCTGGCAAAAACGGAAATACAACAGCAGCTGTTTCAATAAAAATCACCAAAAATAGAATCAGATAAGTCCAGCTACCCACTGCATTGGCAATATTGTAAATATGCTCGTCAATATGCAAGATAAAATCAATAATAAACATCTCTTCTCCTTCCGCCCATTACTTATTATATCAAAAAATGAAGCACAAAAAGCACATTTTTAAAAATAAAAAGAAGCTGAAATAAAAGAATTCAGCTTCTTTGGTTTATATCGTTATAACTACAAGACATTGTAACTTGAAGAAACTCTATTGACTTTCAATTTAGAGTGTCCCACTCTCTCTTTTGAGATTAGTATTTTCTAAATCGTTGGTAACGCGCTTCTAACAATTGATCAAGCGGCAGTTGAGATAAGTTGGTTAGCTCAGCAACAATTTCTTGCTTCACAGCGTTCAGTAAATCTTGATTGCTAAGCCCTGTCTCAGCAATGACCTTATCCACCACTTTCATGTCAAGAAGTTCATGAGAGGTGATTTTCATAAGTTCTGCAGCTTCCATAGCACGACTGCCATCTTTCCATAAAATGGAAGCGAAGCCTTCTGGACTAAGCACTGCATAAATCGAATTTTCGAGCATCCACACTCTATCTGCGACCGCTAAAGCGAGCGCTCCGCCAGAACCGCCCTCACCGATAATAATAGCAATAATCGGCACCTTTAAATCACTCATTTCGAGCAAATTACGCGCAATAGCTTCTCCTTGACCGCGCTCCTCAGCCCCAACTCCCGGATAAGCACCAGCTGTATTGATGAATGTCACGATAGGACGACCGAACTTCTCTGCCTGTTTCATCAAACGAAGAGCCTTTCGATACCCTTCTGGATGAGGCTGACCGAAATTACGTTGCAAATTATCCTGTAGATTACGTCCCTTTTGAATCCCAACAACGGTGATAGGTTGACCATTCAGAGTTCCAATACCGCCAATGACTGCCCCGTCATCTCGAAAAGAGCGATCGCCATGCAATTCAATAAAATTTTCACAAATTCCTTGCGCAAAATCCAAAGCTGTCAACCGTGTCTGATCTCGTGCTTCTTTAATAATTCGAGTAATCTTCGTCATTGTTTACCTCCATGGAAAGCAAGTAGTTTGGCAATGGTGGAGCGCATTTCTACTCGTTTGACAATGGCATCTACAAATCCATGTTCTAGCAAAAATTCTGCCTTTTGGAAATCATCAGGTAATTTTTCACGAACAGTCGTTTCAATCACTCGACGACCTGCAAAACCAACTAGTGCTTGCGTTTCAGCAAGAATGATGTCTCCTTCCATAGCAAATGAAGCCGTCACACCACCTGTTGTCGGATCGGTTAAGATTGTCAAATAAAACAAGCCAGCATTAGAATGACGTTTCACCGCTGCGGATACTTTAGCCATTTGCATCAAACTCATAATTCCTTCTTGCATGCGAGCGCCACCAGAAGCTGTAAACAAAGTGACTGGCAACTGATGTTCTGTAGCATATTCAAAAAGACGAGTAATTTTTTCTCCAACGACCGTTCCCATAGAAGCCATGATAAAGTTGGAATCCATAATCCCCAAAGTCGTCTTTTGTCCGTCAATTGTCGCAATTCCTGTGAGTACTGCTTCATCTAAACTCGTTTTTTCGCGAATCTTTTTCAATTTCTCACGATAATTCGGAAAATTCAGTGGATCCGTTGTTTCAATTCTCGTAAACAATTCCTCAAAGCTGTTGGCATCTACAGTCAGATTGAGACGTTCAAAAGCTGAAATACGAAACGTATAACCACACTGTGGACAAATACGTTCGCCTCCTAAATCTTTTTGGTAAATGATATGCTTACATCCTGGGCATTTTGAAAATAATTCATCGGGAAACTCAGGCTTTGCTTGAGGTATCTCACGACTTGAACGATTGGGATTGATACGAATATATTTATCCTTTTTGGAAAACAAAGCCATGATCTATATCTTTACTCCTCTAATTTTTCTTTTGATAAGCTGGTAAAAATTTCTCCATAAGAAAAGCTGTATCATAGTCTCCAGCGATAACATGCGGATCCGAAATCAAATCCAGTTGGAAACCGCTATTTGTCACAACACCGTCAATTTCTAATTCATAGAGTGCGCGCTGCATTTTCATTAGTGCATCAAATCGATTTTCACCATGCACAATAATCTTGGCAATCATACTGTCATAATACGGCGGAATCGTGTAGCCTGGATAAACTGCCGAATCCACACGCAGCCCCACACCACCACTTGGTAGATAGAGATTTGAAATTTTTCCTGGACTTGGCGCAAAGTTAAATGCAGGATTTTCCGCATTGATTCGACATTCAATAGCGTGACCTGTTATATGAATATCTTCTTGACTAAAAGGCAATTCTTGCCCCGCAGCAATTTTTATTTGCTCCTTGACAATATCTACACCCGTTACAAATTCCGTTATCGGATGTTCCACTTGAACACGAGTATTCATTTCCATGAAATAAAATTCTCTTTTGTCTTCGTCAAATAAGAATTCAAGCGTTCCTGCATTTTCATAGCCAACCGATTGAGCAGCTCGCACAGCAGCTTCGCCAATTTTACGACGAAGGGTCTTGCCAATCGCAACCGACGGACTTTCTTCCAGCACTTTTTGATTATTTCTTTGAAGTGAACAATCGCGCTCGCCTAAATGAACGACATGACCATGTTGATCAGCCAAAATTTGGACTTCAATATGCCGAGCTGGATAAATGACTCGCTCCATATACATGGCGCCATTTCCGAAAGCCGCTTTGGCTTCGCTGGAAGCCGATTCAAAGGCGGCTACTAAATCTTCTGCCTTTTCGACTTTCCGAATGCCTTTACCACCACCGCCAGCGGAAGCTTTTAGCATGACTGGATAGCCGATTTTTTCTGCAACTGCAAGTGCTTCGTCTGACGTATGAACTTCGCCATCAGAACCTGGGATTACAGGCACATTAGCCTTAATCATCTGAGCACGCGCATTGATTTTATCACCCATTAAATCCATTACTGCTCCCGAAGGACCGATAAATTTAATACCAACTTCCTCGCACATGGTCGCAAACTTAGAATTTTCACTCAAAAAACCAAAACCTGGATGAATCGCCTCTGCCCCAGTCAAAACTGCCGCAGAAAGAACCGCATTCATATTGAGATAGGATTCCGTTGACTTTGCTGGACCAATGCAAACCGCTTCATCTGCCAGTAAGGTGTGGAGAGCTTCTTTATCAGCCGTAGAATAAACTGCGACTGTCGCAATTCCTAATTCTCTGGCTGCTCGAATAATTCTAACCGCAATTTCCCCACGGTTGGCAATTAAAATCTTACGAAACATGGTGAAATCTCCTTTTATTGTCCGAGGGCAAAAGTTAAAATACCACTCGCTGCCAACTTCCCGTCAACTTCTGCTTTGGCTTCCACAACAGCAATCGTTCCACGGCGTTTCACAAATTTCGCTGTCATGATGAGCTGATCCCCAGGAACAACTTGCTTCTTAAATTTCACCTTGTCCATCCCGGCATAAAAAACCAATTTCCCTTTATTTTCTTCCTTGGACAATTCCAAAACGCCGGCCGTTTGAGCCAAAGCTTCCATGATGAGGACACCAGGCATGACAGGATATTCAGGAAAATGACCGTTAAAGAAAGGTTCATTAATCGTAACATTTTTCAGAGCCACAATCTCGTCTTCTTTTATTTCCAAAACACGGTCAACCAACAGCATAGGATAACGATGTGGAAGAGCTTCTTTTATCGCATTGATATCAATCATTTAATCCGCACCAGACCTTTCCCAAATTCGACCATTTCTTCATTCTGCACAAGAATTTCTGTCACAATACCGTCTTTAGGTGACGGAACTTCATTCATCACTTTCATAGCCTCAATAATCATCAAGGTTTGCCCCTTCTTCACTTGGTCGCCAACGGAAACAAAGGAAGGTTTATCAGGTCCAGAAGCAAGATAAGCAACTCCAACCAAGGGACTTTCAACCACATCGCCTTCAGCTGTTGGTACTTCTGGACTAACCGTTTCCTCCACAATTGGAGTAACAGTTGGCTGGGCAACTTCTACTGGTGAAACAAGATTGGTGTTCACTGTTGAATCCTCTGCAGAAGGAGCAATTGATTCAACTGTTCTTTCGTTTTTGCTGAACGTTAATTCATCACTTTGATTTTTATAAGAAAATTCACGCAAACTTGATTGGTCAAATTGAGCCATCAAATCTTTGATCTCATTGATATTCATTTAAGCCTCCCAGCGCTTGAATGCAAGAACTGCATTGTGCCCACCAAAACCAAAGGTATTTGAAATCGCATACGGAATATCATATTCTTGTCCCTGACCATAGATGACATTTGCCTCCATGTAGTCTGAAAGCTCTTGTGTTCCCGCAGTCATCGGCACAAAATTATGACGCATCGCTTCAATCGTTGCAATGGCTTCAACGGCTCCAGCTGCTCCAAGCAAGTGACCGGTAAAGGATTTCGTAGAAGAAACCGGTACCTCTTTTCCTAAAACTGCAACGATTGCTTGACTTTCACCTTTTTCATTAGCTGGAGTTGAAGTTCCATGAGCATTGACATACGCAACGTCTGAGGGTTCAATTTCAGCTTCATCAAGCGCCAATTTAATCGCCTTAATCGCACCAGCTCCTTCTGGATGTGGAGACGTCATATGATAAGCATCACAAGTATTTCCATAACCAACGATTTCTGCCAAAATCGTTGCTCCACGTTTTTCAGCATGTTCCAAACTCTCTAGAACCAACATACCAGAACCTTCACCCATAACAAAGCCATTCCGATCTTTATCAAATGGAATAGAAGCACGAGCTGGATCTTCTGTCGTAGAAAGCGCTGTTAAGGCTTGGAAACCAGCAATAGCAAACGGTGTAATGGAAGCTTCAGATCCACCAACTAACATGACATCTTGAAAACCAAATTTTATAGAGCGAAAAGCATCTCCGATAGCATCGTTTGAAGAAGCACAAGCCGTGTTAATGGATTTACAAATTCCATTTGCACCAAAGCGCATAGCGACATTCCCCGCTGCCATATTCGGCAAAGCTTTTGGCAATGTCATTGGCTTGACACGTCTTGGACCTTTTTCATGCAAACGAAGAACTTGATCTTCAATTTCTTTAATACCACCAATTCCTGATGCCACAATAACACCAAAACGATCATGATCGATTGTTTCAACATCTAATTTTGCATCATTTATAGCTTCTTGAGAGGCATAAAGAGCATAAAGGGAATAGTTATCAAATCGATTGGTATCTTTTTTGATAAAATATTTATCAAAAGGAAAATCCTGAATTTCTGCAGCATTGTGAACTGCAAAATCACTATGGTCAAATTTCGTGATTGGACCAATTCCAATCTTGCCTTCTTTTAAACTCTTCCAAAATTCTTCTGGTGTGTTTCCAATAGGGGAAGTCAAGGCATATCCTGTTACAACAACTCGATTTAGTTTCATTTAAAACTCCTTTATTAAGAAAATATGTTGAATACCTAGACTGAACTCATAAGTTCTAGTCTCCTTCTACTGCATGGTTAGCCCACCATCAATAGCAATGACTTGCCCAGTTAAATACTCTTGACGAGCTAGAAAGGCTGCCACTTCTGCTACTTCGCTGGTATTACCAAAACGCTTCATCGGAATTTGAGCTAACGTAGCTTCTTTCACTTTATCAGACAAAACATCGGTCATATCTGATTCAATCATACCTGGCGCAATAGCATTTACTCGTACATTACGAGCTGCTACTTCACGCGCCACAGATTTTGTGAAACCAATCAGCCCAGCTTTAGAAGCTGCATAATTTGCTTGACCGATATTCCCAGTCAATCCAACAACACTAGACACATTGATAATAGCTCCCTGACGAGCTTTGGTCATCGGCTTCAAAACTGCTTGTGTCATATTAAAAGCACCCACAAGATTCACTTTCAAAACCTGCTCAAAATCTTCCTCAGTTAATTTCAACATGAGTTTATCTTTTGTGATACCTGCATTATTGACCAGAATATCCACACTTCCAAGTTTTTCGATAGCTTCCTCTATCATTCGCTTGGCATCTGTGCTATCTGACACATCACCAGAAATCGGAATCACTTGTACCCCATAATCTGAAAATTCAAAGATGAGCCCTTCATCAATCTCACGGCGACCGTTTAAAACAATGTTGGCACCTAGACTCGCAAACTTATGAGCCATTGCAAGCCCAATCCCACGTGTCGAACCAGTTATAAAAATATTTTTTCCTTTAAGTTCCATACCTATTCCTTATCTTCTAGAAGAGCAGACAAGCTAGTTATGTCTTCTACTTGAGCTACCTTCGCTGATTTGTCAATTTTTTTAATAAAACCAGACAGAACCTTACCTGGACCAATTTCGATAAAATCAGTTACACCAGCTTTTTGCATCGTTGCAATACTATCATAAAACCGAACTGGTTCCATAACTTGACGAGTTAAGAGTTCCTTAATTTTTCCTTGTTCCATGACAGTTGCTTCGGTATTTCCTACCAAAGGAAGTTTGAAATCAGCAAATTCAACTGTTTCTAAAACTTTTGCCAATTTATCACTTGCTGGCTTTAACAAAGCTGTATGAAATGGACCAGAAACTTTAAGCGGAATTAAGCGTTTCACACCAGCTTCTTTTAACAATTCCACAGCTTTGTCAACCGCTTCTGCTTCGCCACCAATGACAATCTGACTAGGTGTATTGTAGTTTGCTGGTGATACAATTCCTAGCTGACTAGCTGCTTGACAGGCTGCTTCAATTGTAGCTAAATCCGCATTTAAAACCGCAACCATTTTACCAGAGCCAGCAGGAGCCGCCTCCTCCATTAAAGCACCACGCTTCTCAACCAAAGCAACCGCTGTTTTAAAATCCAAAACACCTGCTGCTACCATGGCAGAGTATTCTCCAAGAGAAAGGCCTGCTACCATATCAGCTTGCATTCCTTTTTCTTGCAATAGTCGGTAAATAGCAACCGAAGTGGTCAAAATCGCTGGCTGAGTATAACGTGTCTGATTGAGTTTTTCTTCTTCATAATCAATCAAAAAACGTATATCATAGCCTAATACTTGACTTGCTTCATCATAGGTTGCCCTCACTACATCATACTGATCGTAAAGGTCACGAGCCATTCCCAGATACTGAGCACCCTGACCTGCAAATAGAAAGGCTGTTTTAGTCATTTCTAGTTACTCCTGCCCAACGGCTAGCTTCTTTTTGGATTACCTCTGCTGCACCGTAGTAAATATCTTTCAAAATTTCTTCAACTGTTTCTTCTTTGCTGACAAGCCCCGCAATTTGTCCTGACATGACAGAGCCATGTTCAACATCACCGCGAACAACTGCATTTGCAAGAGCGCCAGCTCCTAAATTCTCAAAAACAGTTAAATCAGGATTTTCTTGCTTAAAAGCATCCTTTTCTGCTTGGTCAAATTCTCTAGTTAGTTTATTTTTCAAAGCTCGTACTGCATGACCAAAATGTTGAGCAGAAATGGTTGTATCAATATCCCGAGCTTTCAAAATCATATTTTTATAATTTTGATGCGCATTTGACTCTTTCGCAACAACGAAACGCGTTCCTACTTGCACAGCTTCTGCACCAAGCATAAAGCCTGCAGCTGCGCCATGACCATCGGCAATTCCTCCTGCTGCAATCACAGGAATATCAACAGCTTCAACGACTTGACGAGTTAATGTCATCGTAGTCAATTTCCCGATATGGCCTCCTGCTTCCATTCCTTCAGCAATCACCGCATCTGCACCAATTTTTTCCATTCGCTTAGCCAATGCTACACTTGGTACCACCGGAATGACTGTGATGCCTGCATCGTGGAAACGAGTCATATATTTACTTGGATTTCCTGCACCAGTTGTCACAACCTTGACACCTTCTTCAATAACCAAGTCAACAATATCTTCCACAAAAGGAGACAACAGCATGATATTCACACCAAAAGGCTTGTCTGTTAATGATTTAATCTTATCAATATTAGCTTTAACAACTTCTTTTGGTGCATTACCACCACCAATAATTCCAAGACCTCCAGCTTTAGAAACTGCACCAGCCAAGTCACCATCAGCAACCCAGGCCATCCCACCCTGGAAAATAGGATATTTAATATTTAACAATTCTGTAACACGTGTTTGCATAATACCTTCCTTTATATTGCTTAAGTAATGGCTCAATCCTTTCAATTCAAGCACTTGTATACTTTGAAAATCAAACTATTACCTAAACAAGAGGGAGTGAAACATGCCATCCAACCATAGATTTTATTGTTCCACCCCAGCAAAATTAACTGTCTCTTGATCTTTTCTCAAAAGAAAATCGGTTATACAGTCAACTTTACTGCCTACCTCAATACCTTTTTCAAAAGAGGGCGAGAATCTTATCTCAGCCCCGTTTCATCTTTTTATTTTGTTTTTTCTTCAACGTAGGCAACTAAGTCACCAACTGTGTTCAATCCTTCTTCGGTTTCGATTTGAATATCGAATGCATCTTCAATTTCTGAGATGACTTGGAACAAATCCAATGAATCTGCGTCAAGATCATCAAAAGTTGACTCAAGAGTAACTTCTGAAGGTTCTTTACCAAGTTCTTCCACAATAATTTCTTGTACTTTTTCAAATACTGCCATGATAGACTCCTTTAAAAATAAATATTTATATTCATGTGTTTACCACATAATAACTAAATTGTAACAATAAGTGTGCCCCATGTCAAACCTCCACCGAATCCTGACAGCAAAACTGTTTGACTGCCATCAAGGTGAATAAGTCCTTTTTCAACACACTCAGATAAAAGAATTGGAATGCTCGCTGCACTCGTATTCCCATATTCCATCATATTTGCAGGAAGTTTTTCCCTCGCTGCACCAATCTTTTTCGCCATTTTATCTAAAATACGAATATTGGCCTGATGTAATAGTAAATAGTCAATATCCTGTACTTGAATATCACTAGATTCAATCGTATTTTTTATAGATTTTGCCACATCTCGAATAGCGAAATCAAAAATTTTACGACCATCCATCGTCAAATATGGTGCCGCTTCTTCCTTTTCAGAATAAGGTGAAGATAAACCAAACTTACCACAAGTCAAGCTTTCCCCGCGCGAACCGTCCGTATATTGACTTTCAGCTAAAAAATGCTGCCGCTCTGAGCTCTCTAGCAAAACACCACCAGCACCATCACCGAAAAGAACCGCAGTTGAACGATCAGACCAATCAAGAACTTTTGATAAGGTTTCACTTCCTATAACAAAACCCTTCTGATAACAACCTGAGGAAATCAACTTTTCAGCTGTTGACAAAGCGAAGATAAAGCCACTGCAAGCCGCTGTCAAATCAAAGGCAAAAGCATGATTTGCACCAATATTCGCTTGAACTCGTGCAGCCGTTGAAGGCATCATAGAGTCTGGGGTGATAGTTGCCACAATGATAAAGTCTAACTCATCTGCATTGATGTTCGCCTTTTTCAACAATTGTCTTGCCACCTTAGTAGCCAAATCACTCGTTGATTCTGTCTGTGATAGATGACGACGTTCTATTCCTGTTCGACTTGAAATCCATTCATCGCTCGTATCCATTATTTTTGCCAAATCATCATTTGTAACCACTTGACTCGGAGCATAATGAGCGACTTGACTAATTTTAGCATAGTTCATTATTTCAAATCCTCTAGAAAATGATACAGATTAGTTAACCCTTTCCCCATGACCTTCATCTCTTCAGCATCCATTCCTTCAATGATTCTTTCAACCATTCTCTTGTGAAATCTTCTATGCAAGCGATAAATCAGGCGACCATTTTTTGTCAAATTCAGATGAACCACACGACGATCAACTTCTGAACGTGTCCGTTCAATATAACCTTTTCTTTCGAGGTTATTTAAACTAGTTGTTACGGTTCCTAATGTCACCATCAATTCCTTTGCTACGCTACTAGGAGTCGCATTGGGATTTTTTCCAACAACATCAATCGTGTGCATTTCTTTGATAGAGATATCTTTGAAGCGACTGCCTCTCAAACTAGATTCTTCAATAACCAACACATTATTGAAAATAGATGTTAAATAATCATTGACCAATTGGTAATCCAAAAATCTATCCTCCTCTAACAAAAACTTTTACTATCAAAACATTTGACTAAAAAAGTATATCAGATATCAAAATAAATTGCAACTATTTTTTTACTTCCCAGAAAATTTTGGTCGACGTTTCTCAGAATAAGCTCGAACGCCCTCTTTAAAATCCTCTGTAAAGGCTAAAGTTTTCTGTAGCTCCAATTCGAGATTGGCGTATTCATTCCAGCCAGTAAATAAACTTTTCCACACTAATTCTTTAATAGCACGATATGAGTTGAGTGAATGCCGTTTTAACTTTTTAATCAACTGATTTGTTGTAGTTTCTAACTTTTCAACCTCACAAACTTTATACAAGAGACCATAATTTAAAGCTTTTTCAGCATTTAATGGTTCTCCCGTCATTGCTAATTGAGTTGCTCTCGTCACACCAATCGCTCTTGCAAGCAAATACAGTCCTCCTGCATCCGGAGCAAGACCTACCCCCACAAAAGCTTGAATAAAACGAGAACGCTCCGTTGCAATACAGAAATCCGCGGCGACTACCATATTAGCTGCTGCACCAGCGACTGGCCCATCCACACTCATAATGACTGGCTTAGATAGTTGTTTCATTGAGTAAGAAATTTCATTTACCAATTCAGCGATTTTGACCAAAGACTGAACATCATCTGCCTCCACCGCACGCTGCATTTCTGCTAAATCACCACCAACAGAAAATACTTTCCCATTTGCATTGATGAGCAATATTTGGATTTCTTCATCTTCAGAAGCCATTTTTATCGCTCTTAAAATTTCTTCACACATGGGAACATTAAACCCATTGGAAACCTCTGGGCGATTCAAAGTCAATGTTGCAACACCGTCATTGACACTATATAAAATATTTTCAAATTGCATTAAATTGCCTCCGACAATTCTTTTCTTTGTCAATTAAATTATTTGACTATCAAATAATTTATTATATTCTAGCATAAACAATTTGCTTTCGCAAGTATGCACAAACAAATTTGAAAAGATTTCAGAATTTTGCTATAATTTAAACAATCAGCTAATAGGAGAAGTTATGAAAGTTGTTAAATTTGGAGGAAGCTCACTTGCTTCTGCTAGCCAATTGGAAAAAGTATTACAGATTATTAAAGCAGATTCCGAACGTCGCTTCGTGGTTGTATCTGCGCCTGGAAAGCGAAGCACTCAGGATACAAAGGTAACAGATGCCCTCGTTAAATATTATCGAGACTATGTTGCTGGAAATGACGTAACAAAACACCAACAATGGATTATTCAGCGTTATCGAGATATGGCGATAGAACTGCAGCTCAAGCCAAATATTCTAGAGAGAATTTCAAAAAGTATCCAAAAACTCGCAAGCCTTCCCATCGAAGACAATAAATTCTTGTACGATACTTTTCTTGCTGCAGGTGAAAACAACAATGCGAAACTCATTGCGGCTTATTTTACCCAAAATGGTGTAGATGCTCGCTATGTTCATCCCAGAGAAGCAGGACTCATTGTGTCCAGCGAACCAGGAAATGCGCGACTTCTCCCCTCCAGTTATGATAAAATTGAAGAATTAAATGAAGCCGATGAAGTCTTAATTATCCCAGGATTCTTTGGAGTAACAAAAGACGATCAAATTTGCACCTTTTCACGTGGCGGGTCCGATATTACTGGATCCATTATTGCTGCCGGTGTAAAAGCTGATCTCTACGAAAATTTTACAGATGTTGATGGTATTTTTGCAGCTCACCCTGGCATTATCCACATGCCACACTCTATTCCAGAATTAACTTATCGTGAAATGCGCGAATTAGCTTATGCAGGCTTTACTGTATTACATGACGAAGCACTCATTCCAGCTTACCGTGGGAAAATTCCACTCGTTATTAAAAATACAAACAATCCCACTCATCCTGGGACAAAAATTGTTTTAAAGCACAGCAACAGGGACTTCCCTGTAGTAGGTATTGCTGCAGATGCCCATTTCACAAGCATCAACATGTCTAAATACCTCATGAACCGTGAAATCGGTTTTGGTAGAAAAGTTCTGCAAATATTGGAAGATCTAAATATCCGCTGGGAGCACATGCCTACCGGTATCGATGACTTATCTATTATTCTTCGGGATCGTGAATTAACCCCCATTAAAGAGGAAGAAATTCTTCGGCAATTAAGACAAAAGTTAGAAGTCGATCACGCAGAAATCGAACATGATCTCTCAATCATTATGATTGTCGGTGAAAAAATGAAAAGTCATATTGGTTTGACCGCTACTGCAACAAAAGCATTATCAGATAATCATATTAATATCCAAATGATTTCACAAGGATCTAGTGAAGTTTCAATCATGATTGTTATCAATTCCGAACAAGAAAAAGCAGCTATTAAAGCACTATACCAAGCATTTTTTGCATAAAAATTGACTCTATCATCATGATAGAGTCAATTTTTATTGTTTTAGAAACATATTACATTATCAAAGAACAATCAAAAAACTAACAAGCTTACAAATCTTTACAATAAAAGATTAGTTAAGCAAAAAGTTGAACACAAATAAAAGAAATCTTGTTTAAACAAGATTTCTAATCATATGCAACTCCGGCAGTAGGACTCGAACCTACGACATCATGATTAACAGTCATGCGCTACTACCAACTGAGCTATGCCGGATAAATGCTAAGCGACTACCCTATCTCACAGGGGGCAACCCCCAACTACTTCCGGCGTTCTAGGGCTTAACTTCTGTGTTCGG
>NZ_CABHMZ010000029.1 GCF_902167705.1 Streptococcus constellatus
ATGGGAGTAGCTCATAGTTTTTCCTCGTGTTCTGTTTGTGTGGTTACTTACAGTTTACACCAATGAAACGCTATGAGATTTTTTGTTGAACTATATTTTACAATTTATCATATAGAAAAAAACAATAGACCTTTTTGATACTGGTAATTATCATAAAAAATCAAATTTAAAATATAGAGAAAGAGCAATTTTCTTTCATTTCAGAGGACTTATTATGCCTATGTGCAGAAGTCCTCCTTTTTTGTCTAAAAACGCAGACAAAAAAGAAATGGAGGAAATAAAATGCCAAAAGAATATTACCTTTATGTCAACGGACAAAGGGTTAAAGTCAGCGAGCAGATATATAAAGTCTACTGGCGAGAAAAAGAACACGAAAAGTATTTAGAGCAGGTGGACAAGAAAAACCACTTGCTCTTTTTTTCATCATTGGATCATGACGGACACTTTGTAGACAATATTGTTGATGAAAGTGTTGATGTAGAAAAGATCGTTGAAACACAGATGATGATTGAAGCAGTTAGAAATGCTATATCAAGGCTCAATGCAGAAGAAAGAGATATTATTGAACGCTTGTATTTCAATGATGAGACGGTTCGCTCAGTGGCAAAGCTCAAAAGTATTACACATCCGGCTTTAATCAAAAGAAGAAACAAAATTCTTGAAAAGCTGAAAAAATTCATCGAAGAACTTTAAAACTTCGGTAACCAAAGGGGTCAAATTTTCCTTATGTAAAGTGAAGGGGAGTTTGACCTCCTTTACTTTCTTGGGTAAGAGATATGCCTGCTTATGGCAAATAGGAAAATGTAAAGAAAACAATCCCTTTCAAATATTGCTCTTTGACAACTGAATAGACCAAGGTAGGACTTTATCTACTTACTGAGAGTTATGACCTACGCTAAGACTTTTCTGCTGATGAAAATCGGTTCAAATGAATACCGGCATAATGTCGAGGTTAGAAGAAAACGAGCGATAGATAGGAATACATAAAAGATAAGCGTGGCAGCTTATTTCGATGATGTAAGTGGTGATAATGATACTTCAATAGTTTAAGCTGCCTCGTCTGAAACAAGGGGCGGAGGTGAGATTCCTATGTAGCAGCCAATGCACCTACCAATGTCATAAAACTTAGTAAAAAAAATACTTGATTATAAAGAATTTAAAACGGAGGAGGTGTATTAGTGGATAATGACTGGAATGGATTGGCTGATTTGATAGCAAATCTGATTACAAAATATGCTGGAGTTTTAGATTTAGATAATCTTCAAAATCCAACTCCAGTAAAAAGTACAGAAGGTAAAAATAAATTTGACATGGCAAAAACACAGATTGAGAAAAAGCAATAAAAGTGATATAATATACTTGATATATAAGTCCAAACCATAATTGGTAAAAATATAAAGATATTGAAAAAGGATATTGAGGTTAATGCTATGTCAAAAGAAAAAATAAAAGTATACCTCTATACAAGAGTATCTACATCAATACAGATAGACGGTTATTCTTTAGAGGCACAAAAATCAAGAATGAAGGCTTTTGCTCTCTATAATGATTATGAGATTGTTGGTGAATACGAAGATGCAGGTAAGTCTGGAAAATCTATAGAAGGTAGAGTTCAGTTTACTCGTATGATGGAAGATATAAAATCCGGAAAGGATGGAGTGTCTTTCGTTCTTGTATTTAAATTATCGAGATTTGCAAGAAATGCTGCTGATGTACTTTCGACTTTGCAAATAATGCAAGATTTTGGAGTAAATCTTATTTGTGTTGAAGATGGAATTGATTCATCTAAAGATGCAGGTAAATTGATGATTTCTGTTTTATCAGCAGTGGCTGAAATAGAAAGAGAAAACATTCGTGTCCAAACAATGGAAGGTCGTATTCAAAAGGCAAGAGAGGGTAAATGGAATGGTGGATTTGCTCCATACGGTTATCAACTGATTGATGGAAAGTTGTTAATAAATGAGGAAGAAGCAATTGCAATAAGAACTATTTTTGATCAATATGTAAATACAAGTATTGGAGCTAATGGTCTTTCTAAATATTTAGAAAAGCATGGTATAAGGAAAATACCAAGACAAAATGGGAAAAATCCATTGTTTGACGCAGGTCTTATAAGAAAAATATTAAAGAATCCTGTGTATAACGGGAAAATAGCATTTGGAAGAAGAACTTTAGAAAAAGTTCATGGTACAAGGAATGAATACAGACAAGTAGAGCAGGACGATTATTTAGTAGCAGAAGGCATTCATGAAGCAATAATTCCGGATGAATTGTGGCAGGCTGCACAAGTTAAACTGAAAGCACAGGCTAAAAAGTATGAGCATGTAAATAAGGGCAAGAACATGAGGACACATTTATTATCAGGAATAGTAAAGTGTCCAATATGTGGAGCTGGAATGTTTGGGAACAAATCCATAAAATATAAAAAAGATGGGACGAAGTATAAAGACTTCTATTACTATGGTTGTAAGCATAGACTTATGAATAGAGGACATAAATGCACCTATAACAAACAAATTAGAGAAGAATTGTTAGACGATGCTGTCGCTGAGGTAATAATCAAGTTAGTAAGCAACCCTAAATTTGCGTCTATGATACAAGAAAAAATCAATATGAAGGTTGATACATCAGCTATTGAAAATGAGATAGATAATTACCAAAAAGAGCTGAGAAAAAGTCATTCTACAAAGTTTAAGCTCATTGAAGAAATAGATAACTTAGATGTTGATGATAAACATTATAAGAGAAGAAAAACCGATTTAGATGACAGACTTTATCGTATGTATGATAAAATTGAAGAGTTAGAAGGTCAGTTAATAGAAGCTAAAGCAAAAAAAGAAACAATAGAAGCTGAGAAACTTACGGGCGATAATATATATAAAGTTTTGATTTATTTTGACAAGCTTTATAAAGTCATGAACGATGTTGAACGCAGGCAGCTAATAGAAGCACTCATTTCTGAAATTCAAATTTATGAAGAGAAGCAGCCTAATGGGCAATGGCTAAAATCAATTACTTTTAAGCTACCTATTATTGATGAGGATCTAAATATAAGTTTGGACAATAATGAGCAAGCTGAGGCGGTAAGTTTGCTAGTTAAGGAGTGAAGCGACGAAGAGTAGCAATTACTTCCGCCCATGCGATAGCTGTCGCAGAATGAAATGATGCGGTAACAGCGAACCGCTGAGTGTGTAGTGTTGCTACAACGAAGAAAAGTGTAAAAATCCTTTATTTTAAGCACTTTTTCAAGCATTTCGTCTTTATTGAAAAGAGTGCTTTTGACATAAAAAAGGTTCAAAAAAGTACATTGATGTGAACGTCTGTTTGGATGTCGACTGCGTAGACAAAAAATAGATACGTCGTAAAATATTTTAGTTAGGTGAGAACATCTTAATAAGTGTTCTCACTTTTTTATTTTCAGGAGGAAAATCATGCAAAAAGAAGAAAAGTCCTCACGGTATGCTGTGATGTGTCATCTCATGGCTATCATGAGAATTGATGTTGATGAAGCAACACATTTAGTTGCTGAAATGGAGAAAGCAAAGCTGATTCAATTTGACGAACTGGGGAATGTTGGACTTTTATTGTTGGAGGGACAATCATGAAACGTATTACCGCAAATCACTATCAAACGTCAGAGCGTTACTATAAGCTCCCAAAACTTTTGTTTGAGAGTGCCCGCTATAAGGAGATGAAACTAGAGGTTAAAGTGGCTTATGCAGTCTTAAAAGACCGATTAGAATTATCTCTGAGTAAGGGATGGATTGATGAGGATGGGGCTATTTATCTGATTTACTCTAACTCCAAACTCATGACACTCCTTGGTTACTCCAAGTCTAAATTGCTGACGATTAAGAAAACATTACGAGATTATGGACTGATTGATGAAGTCCAACAGTCTTCCAGTGAAAAAGGGCGTTTGGCTAATAAGATTTATTTAGGGGAGTTGGAACATGACACCACCCCTGTCTTAAATTCAGACGGGGGTAGTGTTCAAAAAACACTAGAAGGGTCTCCAAATCAGCCGAGGCCGGTATTAAATTCAGCCCCTAGTGAGACTGAAAGAAGTGAGACTGAATATAGTGAAACTGAAAAGAGTGATTTCCTTTTTGAGGACGAGGAGGAGAGACAAGTTGTAGTTGAAAAACAAGAAGATACCTTTTCTCCAAAAGTAGACGATGTGACCAAGTACGATCGAGACTATATTTGGGGCTTGGTTCATGACCAGTTAAGACAGACAGGTCTATCTCAGTCGGCTAGTGACTATGCCATGATTTATTTTAGTGACCGTTATCAGTATGCTTTGGAACATATGAGATTTGCTCGGTCGGCAGAAGCGATAGCCGAATACGTGTTTAATGGTATACTGTCTGAATGGACAAGCAACTAAGGCGACAAGAAGCGAAGGGAGGTGAGTGAGATGTTTTGGTGGCTATTATTAGGTGTTTGAGGACTAATGGTAGAAAAAGGATATGCTAACAAAGTATAAAAATGTTAGCATATCCTTTTTGTTTTTTATGGCAAGGTCAGCTGCTACCTTTAAAGTCTTTCAGTCACGACTTAAGCGTTATGATTAGAATTGAGAGCTATCAGGAGGCTGATAATCTCATTAAGTATATCTGTGAATAGAATGTCTTTTGTATAACTATATTTTTTTGAATAATTTTGCCATTGTTGCTGTTGAACAGAGTCAGATTTGAATCTCTCCAGTAGTTCAATGATTTTATTGAAATCGAGTTCAGTTTCACGATAGGAAAAGGTTCTTTCACAAGCAATCTTTAATTGTGAGAAATCAATGTCATCTTTCTTTAGCTTTGAAAGGATATAGACATCGTAAAAATCTTTGCTGCGACTGTTCAAGAAATTTCGTGAATAAATGGTTTGGAGTTTTTCAGCCAAGATTGTTTCAATTGTATAAGCAATGATTGGAAAATTGTCATTATCAAAAATAGCTTTATAGTAGTAAGTAATTGGCTGAGGAGTCACAACATCACCTGTTGCAATATCCAAATGGATAATTTGTTTAATATTTTCTAGTTGACATAAAATGGTTGCTCGGTAACCACCATAATCATCGCTTTCCTTAATAGCTGTTATGGATTGAATTGAAAATTGAATACCATCTTTCGCTTCAGTTAAAATTTCTTTAAGTTGTTGTTTAATATTTTCTTCTGATAAAGTTTGTTTATGAAACAGAAAGTCAACATCCATAGTACTACGAGATTCGACCCCAATGACGTTTGAAAGTAGGAATCCACCTTTGAAAATATAGTGATTCGAATAAGAACTCTGACTTAATTTTTTCAGAATAGCTTCAAGAAAGTAATAGGTCATGACGGAATTAAAAGTTAATCCAGTATTCTTCGATATTTTATGGCAGAGTGCTGTTAATTTTGCTTTATTCATAGTAGAATCTCCAGAGTTCGTTTAACTTCATCTAAGATATTCATTTTTGTAGCATATTTATAGAGCTTTGCGAGATTTTTTTTAGGAAAGTTGCTATAAGTTTGAAGTGTTTTAACAAATAGCTCAGCATCAATGCTATCTCGATTAAGGATAAAATCACACAGAACACGTTCAAAATTATAAACGTTAACGGTGTTTCCCATTGGAGTTTTTACACTGATGACCCCTAGGTTGACAATATCTTTAGAAACAGTGTGGATATTTAAATTTAATGGTGTATTCCTAAAACGGTAGTCCTTTGGAACTGTTACTTCAAAATATTGAGGAATTTCATCTGTAAGTCCCTGTAGATAAAGAGCAGAGATATGAGAAAAAACAGTTCTGGGGTAACGATACTGAAAGAAATAGTATTCATCATAATTTCCACTAGAGGACAGATAGATTCCTTTATCGACCCTAAAGATAACCCCTTCGTTTTCTAGTCTAGTTAGATAAATGGTTGGAATACCTAATTTTTTACAATCTCTATAAGTAATCATGCCATTGTGACTGTCTAAGTACTCAAGTAACAATTCTTTTTTAGACATATTCGACCCTCTCTTTGTTGCTTTTGTACCGCAATTTTAACATTTTTACGGTACAAAAGCAACATTTTTAGATGTTATACATACAGTTTACTATTCTCTTACTTGATGTGATACCAAAATCAAGGCTTCTTTTTTATGATGGGGAAAGAGCGACAGATTGTTGCTACTTATCAAAAGAAAAGAAGGACCTTTTATGATCAAACAATGTTATCCTCACTTTTTAGTCAATCAGAAAAAAGCAGAAAAGCATGTCTTCCGTAAAAGTAAGAAGTATCGTACACTGTGTTCGGTAGCTCTTGGAACCGTGGTCACAGCTATTGTTGCATGGGGTGGTGCAGTGTTGCAGGCTGATGAAGTGACGACACCACAGCTACAAGATAACATCATTCAACGAACGGAAAATCCTGCTACTAATTTAGCTCAAGTTCAACCAGCACCAGTTGTTGAACAGACGAATAGTCTTGCGTCAAATTGTTCCGATAAAAGAACTATTGTTCCGAACTATGGTATAATGAGAGGGAAAGCGAGGATAAACATGGACTATATGAGCGTTAGGCAGGTTATCCACCGATTGATATTAAATTCACGGATAGGTTAGCCTACTATCAAGCCTTTGACCAGTATCATGCAAAAGGAGATTTATCTGCTATGGAGGATTTATTTGCACGATATATCAATGAGAAACTGGATATTTACTTAGGTATTTTAGGGTGGAGATAATCCGTTATTTTGCGTCATCGTAATGAAACTGATTAGAGTATTGACCTCAATTTTTAAAGATAGAATTAATTAGGGATCTAGAAATTTTACTTACTAAATAGTTTTTTAAAATAGTCTTCCTATAATGTAATTCTAAAATCACTTTTGTTCTGTTTCGCCTATTAGTATGGGAGAGAATTATCAGCACATGTTGAGACGGTGAAACTCTTAGTCAAAACCTCAACAGTATAACTCTTGTGTTTCCTTGTTTTAAGGTAGGTTGCTAATCACCCCCCACTGGAGATGATTACTTCTACAAGAAATTACTGGATTTTTGAAAGTCCCTATTATTACTTTTATTTTTTCAGAAAGGGAAAAATGCAACTTATTCTTGATTTAGGTAATTTATGGGAAATGTTATCAGCTATTGGTACAGTTGGAGCAGTTATTATCTCTTTGTGGCTGGCTAGACGAACAGAGAAGCCGAGCTGCTATATTTATTATTGTATAGATTATGATTCAGAAACTGATAAATCTACTCATATTTTTGAAATTTTAAATATTGGACAGGTTCCCACAACCCTCCTTTATGAAGGATTATCTAGGCATAAACGACTAGCCTTTAGTAAACAGGTGGATTTTGATGGGGTATTGGAATGGACTTATAGCGAAAAGAATTTACCTACAAACTATTCTAGTACATTACGACCAGGTGAGAGTGTCTATCTAGAAGTTGAAGATGATATTATGAAGCAAACGATGCATCAGTTAGTCGGTAGTCGGAAACAAGAAAAGTTTATTTTTATATTGTTGATCATCATAATCAGGCGCATGTTGCAGCCTTATCAGTTCAAGATATATTAGAGTAAAGGTTTTATGGAGGTAAATGATGACTAAACGACCACCGATAAGGACAACAATTAACGACATTGTGGCTTATTGGGCCAATAAAGTTTACGAAGGTGATTTGAGTGTTGATTGGTCGGAAGCCCACGAGAGATGTTGGCGATGTGCACATAAAACAAGGTTAGAACGTTGTCATATTATTCCCTATTCTTTGGGAGGAGGAGATAGTCCTTCTAATTTGGTTTTATTGTGCAAAAGATGTCACTTAGAAAATCCAAATGTTGTAGACCCGGAAATTATGTGGTACTGGCTAAAAGCCTATCAGACAAGCTTTTATGATACCTTTTGGATTGTTCAAGGAATGGAGGAATATCAAAAGATTTATGGCCAAGATTTTTTGAAACAATTAGTACAATTTGGAATGACTGATGACAAAAAGCTCCAGCATCTAATTAAAGAGAAAATGAGAGGGAGTATTCATCATTTTGGGGAACCTCATTTCAATAAGGTGACTGTCGCAGGTATTTTTAGGATGATTTATAAGGATATCATAAAAAACACTCAGACTGATTATGATGGTCTGAGTGTTTTTAATGTGATTATTGTGAGTCCATATAGAATTGATTGTCTAACCAATGGCAGAAGTGATAAGGATTGTCTCTATTGATACAGAAATCAGAATAGAGGAAAGTATAGACATCCATGTCATCAAATAAATCAAATATCCAAGTATTAGAATACATAAATTCTTCTTGTTCCTCTTCAGACAATTGTTCGGCCATGTCCTCCATGAGAATAGTGGATTCTTCCATTATTAAGTAGAGGCAGAGTTCCTCCAAAACGGAATGGGCAATGAGTGGAGTGTCAGCTTTGGCCTTTTGTCTAAAGCCCTGAATGGTCTTTGATAGATGGTACATGAATTCATAATCATATTCCATGAGGAATTGTTCAGGAAGTAAAGAACTGATGAAAGAAGTTCCCAATTCGCCGATATGTGTTCCCTTTGGTTTCTCAGCTAATTCTCGTAAGTCGTCAGCGACAAAGTCTGAGATAAGGTCGGAGCCAATAGCAAAAGAAATGGCAGCAGCTAGCCCAAAGTTTTGATAAAGGTAATCTGACCAAGCCTCATGTTCCTTATACTCGCCTAGAAGGGTTGTCAGAGAATGCCCTGACTGAAATTCTTCTGGGATTTCTCGCCATTTTAGTGTTTTAATAATCATGTTTAATTTATCCTTTCTAATAGGATTTCCAGCTTCGTAGCGGCTCCAAGTTTTAGTTCCAATTCCTGCTTTTTTGGCAGCTTCCTCAATGGTTAAGTTTAATTCTAAACGACGTTGCCTGATGGCTTTAGCAGTGTTTTGGTTATTTTCAAAAGATGTTTTTGGCATAATAATCCTCCTTTATTTTTAGTGACCTGTCATTTTATTGTATTTTATCACTAAAATCGTGTTTTGTCAATTATTTATAGTAAAATGTAAGAAGTTACTTCATTATTGTTTTGGTATCCCAAGAGATATTTAATGAAAGGGAACTATATAGCAGTTTACACCAATCGCAATATGTAGTATTTTAAAACAAGATTTTTGTAAATTCGACAACTATATTTTGGGGTTGTGTAAACAAGTATATAATTCCCTTACTTAAATTACAGAGACTAACCACTAGTGCTGAAAACTCAAAAGTAATTAGACAGTTGCTAGCTGCGTTCGAATTGGTAGAGCCATCAACAAATTATACGAAGGACTTTTCACAAGTTAAAATGGATAGAAATATGAAATATTATGACATGCTCATTCAGTGGTCAAGAATATTTCTTATGAATAAATCATTTTCAACATTCTCTGGTGAAGATCACTCGAGGTCATTATTATTCCCAATGGAGAAGGTCTATGAGAACTATGTTGCACAACAGATGAAAAAGATATTAGGATCAGATGGATGGGAGGTTTTAACCCAAAATAAAGGATACTATTTATTCATGGAACCAAGGTGTAAATTTGCTCTTAGACCAGATATTGTCTGTAAACGAGATAATAGAACTATCATTATGGATACAAAATGGAAGAGTCTCATCAATAATGAACGTAAAAATTATGGTATTTCTCAGAGCGATATGTATCAGATGTATGCCTATTCAAAGAAATACAATACTTCTGAGATATGGCTATTATATCCACTGAATGATGAGATGAGAAGTCGCACAGATATTAAGTTTAATTCCGGTGATGGAACAATTGTTCGATTGCATTTTGTTGATTTGGCTCGTATGACAGAAACGTTGGAGGAATTAAGAGATAAATTGGAAATGACTGAGTCATGATCTATAAAATTTATAATTTGTTTCGTTCCATAGTATAATCTCAGACTAACCTGTTTCATTTCGTTCTATAGTATAGGAGTTTGCTATCAACACATGTCAAGTGTGTAGCACTGCTTGTGAGAGCGTGAGAACCTCTTAGCGAAACCTTTCATGAAGTCACTTCTGATAGTGACTTTAGTTAAATTGGCGAGAATGATTTTGAGATTTCGAGTGCAGTTGTTTAATATGCTTCCACATACGAGGGTGGACAACTTGTAAAATCTTGTCAATCGTTATAAAATTTAAATAAGCTAACCCATCGGTTTTAAGTCAATCATCTAAAGCAAGTGAAATTTTAGAACAAATAGGATAGATAAGGTAAAAATCAATTCTTAATTTACTGGAATACAAATATTATTTTCTTGGAACATGAAATGATATAATACTAAAAATGATTTAGGAAGATAAATGAAAAGTTATGTGAGGTGTGATGATGATAAGAGAAGCTGTTAAAGAAGATTTACATGAATTATTGAGTTTATATCTGTTTTTGCACGAGGATAGGATTCCGAGAAATTCAAGTCATTTAGAGAATACATGGAAAACAATGATTGAAGATGCCAACCATCATATCATTGTCAATGAGATAAATGGCAAAATTGTTTCATCCTGTATTTGTGTCATCATTCCAAACCTAACCAGAAATATCCGTCCCTATGCCTTTATTGAAAATGTAGTTACAAACGAAGAGTACCGTGGGAAAGGCTTCGCATCAGAATGCCTTCATTATGCCAAGGAGATAGCGATTCAAAATAATTGCTATAAGATGATGCTATTAACAGGTACAAAAAGCGAAACGACATTAAGCTTCTATCAAAATGCTGGCTATAATAGCGAGGACAAAACAGCATTTATACAATGGCTTGATTAGCAAAATTACCAGTTATCGAACAGAATATCACTAAATTAAAAGCTTCAACAGAGCAATTTGAGGAACAGCCAATCAAAGAGATTGCTGTTTTTTATAGCTCAAAACTAAAAAGAAAGGAGAAGAAGCTCTAAAGCCTCATACAGCTCAGTCTAGCTCTATAGTATTATCGTTCTTAACATTCCAAGATGAGCTTTCCTTCCGCCACCTTTCTATAAATTCAACTTAGACGAACAATTAAAATATCTTGAATGTGCTTCGTATTTACTCTTCACTAAAAGACTGATATAATAACCATGAAAGCGCTTGGAAATTCAGTTTAAAAAGGAGAATAAATGACTTTAGAAACAAAAAATATTGCCATCCAAGATACTTATGGTGAGCGATTCCAGCATTGTTGGGGATGCGGTCCTAAGAATGAGTCAGGTTTGCATTTGAAAACTTATCCTAGCTTAAATGGAACGAGCTGCATTAGTAAGATAACACCAGCTCACCAGTATACTGGCGGTGTTCCAGCTAATCTATTTGGCGGTATGATTGCCATGATTTTTGACTGTCATGGTACCGCTTCAGCAGCTTGGTTTGCCCATCAAAATAAGGGTTTGGATTTGACAGAAGAAACGATGATTGGACGATTTATCACAGCTCGATTGGAAATAGATTATAAAAGTCCAACACCTATTGATGAGGAAATCACGGTCATCTCTCGACTTGAGGAATTGGGTGAAAGAAAAGCCATTGTGACAATGGAAATGACAGTAGCGGGTCAGGTGCGTGCCAAAGCCAGAATGGTAGCAGTCGCAGTGAAAGATAATATGTAGCAGATTTCCCTTGATTCATTATATCAAGGGGATTTTTGTTAAAAAATATCTTTAATAAAGCTTTGGAAAGTATGGCTTTCATTGCAAAAATACTTAACCAGCATTTAGAACTTGTAAAATTTGCTTTTCTAATGCTGAAGTGTTGGTATAAAATAAAAGTATTTTGATTTATAATATTGAGAATTTCTTGTTTCTTTTATGGAAATAGTAGAAAATGCCGCGTGGATATAGTATAATGAGTTATATAATTTTGAAGGAGAATGAGATTAAGTGAAATCTTCGGATTTATTGATTATTATCCCTGCCTACAATGAAGAAGGCTCTATTGAAAATGTTGTAAATAATATTATTCAAAATTATTCACAATATGATTATGTGATTATCAATGACGGATCAAAGGATAGAACATCAGCCATTTGCCATGCAAACGGTTATAATATTGTGGATTTGCCAGTCAATTTAGGATTGGCAGGCGCATTTCAGACGGGTCTTCAATATGCTTATGAGCAAGGGTATAAAAAGGCGGTGCAGTTCGACGCGGATGGGCAACATTTGCCTGAATATATCTCGGTTTTAGAAGCAAAAATGGACGAAGGCTATGAAATGGTTATCGGATCTCGATTTGTGACAGAAAAGCGAGAAACGTCTCTGCGGATGATGGGGAATATTCTCATTAGCGCAGTTATTAAATTAACAACAGGAAAGACAATCAATGACCCAACCTCTGGTATGCGGATGTTTTCTGAAGGACTTATCAAAGAATTTGCTCTCAATATCAATTATGGACCTGAACCAGATACCGTCTCATATCTAATTCGTCATGGTGTGAAAGTAGCAGAAGCCCAAGTGCGAATGGAAGAGAGACAAGCTGGCGAGAGTTATCTGACACTTTCTCGCTCTATTCAATATATGACGCATATGTTTGTATCTATCTTGATTATTCAGAATTTCAGAAAGAGAGGGTAGACATTAAATGACTATTTGGTTTCAAATTGTATTGATTTTTGTCTCTGTTATGACTTGTGCCTTTATTTTGCGTAGCATTCGAAAATCACAAGTTCAAATCAACGATGCTATATTTTGGGTGTTTTTCTCTTTAATTCTATTAGTATTTAGCATTTTCCCAAGTTTAGCAGAAACTATTGCAAGTGCATTAGGAATTGTATCAGCGGTCAATTTTATCTTTTTATTTGTCATTTTTTTATTGCTCATCAATCAGTTCCAACTCACCCTTAAATTATCAAAATTAGATACAAAATTTAAAAATTTAGTTCAAACAATCGCATTGAGGGATAAAGATGAAAATAAAAACTAACCCTTCTGCTAAAGAGATTTATTTTTGGAATTTATTGGGGAATTTAGCGGCTTCAGGAGTTTCTGTCCTTTATCTACTAATTGTAACAAGATTAACTTCTGCCAAAGTAGCAGACCAATTTAGCTTGGCGAATTCCATTGGGACTCTTTGGATTGTTATCGGACTTTTTCAAGTCAGAAATTATCAAGGAACGGATGTGAATCAAAAGCATTCGTTCATAGGATATTTTCAAACTAGGTTGATAACAATTTTAGCGATGTTGGTTACATTGTATCCCTATTTATATATTGTCGGAGAAGGCCGTTATTCTTTTGAAACGATTTTACTGACATTTTTAATGATTTTGTATCGTATGTGGGATGCGGTGTCTGATTTATTTCAAGGCTTATTTCAACAAAGAGAACGTATGGATATAGCTGGGAAAACAATGTTCTATCGCTACTCTACTAGTGTAGTTGTTCTGTTCTTTAGTATTTTGCTTTCCAAATCTGTGATTGTAGGTTTATTTTCATTAGTCGTTTGGAATGGCTTAGTTATCATTTTTTATGAAACCAGTTTTCTTAAGTATTTTGAAACGATTCACTGGAAAGAACTCTTCTCTAGCAATTACAAAAAAGATATAAAAGATATTTTTCTGGCTTGTTGGCCATTATTTGTGAATGGATTTATTTTATTATATATTTTAAACGAGCCTAAGATTATTATTGAAAAAGGCCTAAATCAAGGAGTTTTGCAGACTGGCATGCAACGTGATTTTAACATTCTTTTTATGCCTGTTTTTTTTATGAGTCTCATCATTTTAATGGTTAGACCCCTAATAACCCAAATGGCTATTTTGTGGAATCGAGAAAAGTATGCAGAATTTTCTCTAATTGTGAAAAAGCTCTTGTTCTATTTATTTCTAGGTGGGATAGCCGTTACGATAGTGGCTTACTTCATAGGTACTCCAATTCTTAGTTTGGTATTTGGAGTGGCATTATCACAATACACTCTTCCTTTTGCAATTTTAATCTTTGCAGGAGTTTTATATGCCTTAGCCATTGTTTTTGAAAATATTTTAACCATTATTCGAAAACAACACTTATTAGTAGGTTTATATATCGTATTATTAGTTATCACTAAGTTGGTGACAGAACCATTTATTTATCATCATCATATGTTAGGTGCAGCACTCAGCTTTTTGATTGTTATGACCGCTTATTTAGTCGGTATTTTTGGCATTTATATGGTAGCTGGGAGAAAAAGGAAATAAGAATGAAGTATGATTTAACTGTCGTTATTCCCGTTTATAATACAGAAAAATATTTAAGAAGATGCTTAGATAGTATTGTCAATCAAGACAATTTAGAGAAATGCGCGCTCCGCGTTATTTGTGTTAATGACGGGAGTACGGACCATTCGGAAGAGATCATTAAGGAATATGTTGCAAAATATCCATTTATCGAACTGTTTTCAAAAGAAAATGGAGGAGTGTCAGATGCAAGAAACTATGGATTAAATCAAGTTTGTGATAGTGAGTATACCACTTTTATTGATCCAGATGATTGTATATATCCTAATTATTTAACAGAGTTTTTGTTAGCAAAAGGAAATGATGTTATTTATTTTGATTTTGATTTAATTGATAGTGATGAGAAATTGATAAAACATTTAAATGTCAATCCTTTCTTTAATGATAGTAAAGATTCAAACAATAACATTCGTTCATTCATGCTAACAAAACACGCTTCTTGGACTAGAATTTACAAGTCACATTTTTTTGATTCCAATTATTTTCCAAAAGGGAAAATTTATGAAGATGTTGCATTGATGCCCTATATGACTTCAAAATGCACTAGTATTTCTTATATAAAAAAATATTTATACCGATATACAGTTGATACTTCTGGCTCAATCATGAATTCAAGTAAGTCAAATATTTTTGATATCTATGATGCTTTAGAATATCTGTTTGCTTTATTTGGTGATGATTTTGATAAATATAAAGAAGAATTACAATATTTAGCTTTGGAACATCTATGTGTTGGTCATACCTACAGATTGTTGAAATATCCAGAAGTGAAGAAGCAAGATTTTAAAGATATTATCCTCTTTATGGAAAAGTATTTTGGAAAAAACTGGGAAAAGAATAAATATATCAAACAAGGTGTACAAAAAGTAAATATTCACTCTAAACTAGCTTACGTTGTACCATTGTTTTTAAAAGTATTGAAGAATGAATGGTTTGGGTTACTATTGTTGGCAAAAAAACGCTAATATTCTATTAAAAAGATTGGAGAATGGGTAATTGTGATAAAGAAGTCTATTAATTGGTCGTTTATGTTCAATATAAAAGGCTGGTTTTATTCTTTTGTATTGAATATAACAAAACGCTGGAAATATTTATTTGGATTATGGGGTCTGTTATTCCTTACTTATTTTTATTTAGGTGGTTCAACGGCTACCATTCCAAGGACTTTATTGTTTATAACAGGTTTGGTATTTAGCATAACTATTTGTTTACCTGGAAAATTGCATAATAAGGTATTTTGGAGTATTCTTTTTTCGGGGGGGCTTTTTGTTATTTTAACTCCTGTTTTAGATGTTCCTGATGAGACTGCTCATTATTCAAGAGCTTTGTACATATCAGAAGCGCACCTCTATCTTCCCAAAAAGTCTTCAGAGTTTAGAGTTTCTAAGGATGCTGTAGAAGCTGAAAAAGTATTTAAAAAACCGTTGATACATTCTGGGTTAGATAAAGTTAAGACCTCTTCAAAAACTGCACGTTATCCTAAATTTTTAGCAACGAATGCTTCATCGTTTATTCCTTATTTACCCCAAGTATTTGGCTTGACAATCGCTAAGATTTTAGGATTAAGTGTTCTATCTTCAATCATTTTAGGGCGTTTATGTAATCTTTTGGCTTATGCGTTGTTAATTAGGTTAGCTATAAAAAAAGCTAAGGGGAAAGAATTATTGTTCGCAAGTCTAGCGATGCTACCAATGAGTGTATATTTAGCCTCTTCTTTCAGTACAGACGGTATGGTGAATGGGTTTCTCTTCTTGATTATTGCTTTGTTTTGTGAGTATGTTCAAAAAGATAAGGTTTCTTTATTAGATATTCTATTATTTGCAACATTATGTTTAATAATGACTACCATGAAATTGCCATATGTATTATTGATAGGATTGTTATTATTTATACCAAAAAAGAAATTACCAGATCGGTATACTTATGTATTTATTATTGGGCTCATTTTGCTAGTAGGAATTTTAAGCTTCTTTTGGTTGCGTTTATCTAGTAATATTAATATGAATCAGGTAACTTCTGATGTAAACCCAGTTGAAAAGATTAAATACACAATAGGACATATGAATGAATTTTTAAGAATGATTGTGCAAGAGTGGGTGAATTTAATTCCAAATAAAATCCCTTCCCTGTTTACATTTGGCTGGTTAACCTATGGTTTAGGAAACTTACTATGGTTCTATTTAATATTTATCAGTTGTGTCATATTTATGATACCTCAATATAATCCTTTACCTAAAATTAGTAAATATGGAACTTTTTTAGTCGGGGTTGGAATTACGTTTGGCATTTTGATGACAGCCTATTTAATGTGGGGGAAAGTTAATGAAATTGCTATTCAAGGTGTTCAAGGTAGATATTTTACTGGGGTTATTTTACTTTTAGGTTTAACGTTTAATAGTATTAAACTATTTGTGCCGATATCCCCTACACTCTCTTCAGAAGAAGAGGAGAAAAGAGATACCTTTGTTTTATTTATTGCATTGGTCTTTATAATGATGTCTGTTGTGTTAACAGTACTTCAATATTATGGTTTTAAAAATTAATAGCTAAAGTTAGGAGTGATGTAAAATGAAAAAAGCACTAAGCGGTTTTGTTTTATTGATATTAATGATACTGTTAGGAGTTGAAAAGGCTAGCGCTGACAATGAAGGCTTAGAAATGTACCGTCTGTATAATCCAAATAGTGGCGAACATTTTTATACAGCTAATTGGAATGAAAAAGAAATGCTTTCAAGAGTGGGCTGGCGTTATGAGGGGGGTGGTTGGATTGCTCCTTTGCAAGGACAAGATGTATATAGAATGTACAATCCTAATGCTGGCGATCATCATTATACTTTGAATGCTAATGAAAGAGATTTCCTTATTAAGTCAGGATGGAGATATGAAGGAGTGGCATGGAAATCTTCTGGTCAATATCCATTATATAGACTTTATAATCCAAATGCTAGAGCAGGTAGTCATCATTACACATTATCTGAAGCAGAAAAAGTGCATTTAACTCACGTTGGTTGGCGTTATGAAGGTATTAGTTGGTATGCTGTTGGGTTAGGAGCTCCAATTTCTCATCAATCGTCTTCTAATTCAGGAAATATAGCTAATCCAGAAATGTATCCAAATTGTGAAGCTGCCCGAAGAGCCGGTGTAACTCCTATTTATCGTGGACAGCCTGGTTATAGTAGTAAATTGGATAAAGATGGAGACGGGGTCGCTTGTGAATAGTTAGCAAATCATTTATTTTTAAATAGTCCTTTTAAAGTTAGGCTTTGTTCCTAACTTTTTTATTTTTATGTTAGAATATATTTAATGATATAAGGAGGCTAAAATGACAATTTCAATCATCGTTCCTTGTTTTAACGAGGAAGAGTCGCTTCCGTTGTTTTATGCGGAAATGGAAAAAATTAAATCTCAAATAAATGATCATTTTGAATACATCTTTGTCAATGATGGCTCAAAAGATAGAACTTTAGCTATTTTACGAGAACTCAGTCAGAAAAATAATAATGTTCGTTATCTTTCTTTTTCGAGAAATTTTGGAAAAGAAGCAGCTCTGTATGCAGGTCTCAAACATGCAACTGGTGATTTAGTGACTGTCATGGATGCGGATTTGCAAGATCCTCCAGAACTTTTACTTACAATGAAATCTATGCTAGAGAAGAACTCGGATTTGGATTGTGTGGGGACACGACGGACAACACGTGATGGAGAACCACCAATTCGTAGTTTTTTTGCTAGGATGTTTTATAAATTGATTAATAAAATTAGCCAAGTTGAGATGGTGGACGGCGCGCGTGATTTCCGTCTCATGCGCAGGCAAATGGTAGATGCCATTTTAGAAGTTTCTGAGTACAATCGTTTTTCCAAGGGAATATTCGCATGGGTTGGATTTAAAACAGAATATTTGGAGTATAAGAATGTGGAACGAGTTGCAGGAAAAACCAGTTGGAGTTTCTGGCAATTATTGAATTATTCTTTAGAAGGGATCATCAACTTTTCAGATGCTCCTTTGACGATAGCCTTTTGGGGAGGTGTTGTTGCCTGTTTATTGGCATTCTTCCTTATCATGATTGTCATTGTTCGTACGTTGATTTTTGGTGACCCAACGTCTGGCTGGCCTTCTATGGTTTCGATTATTCTTTTTCTAGGTGGTTTTCAGTTGTTGACAATTGGCATTCTTGGTAAATACATTGGAAAAATTTTCATGGAAACCAAAAAAAGACCAATTTATGTCATTAAAGAGAAGAGCAAGTAGAAAGCAGATTTTTTCTGCTTTTTTTGATATAATGGATTTATTGAATGTTTATTGTTCAGAAAGGAATTTCAAATGATTTTAATTACAGGGGCTAACGGACAGCTTGGGACAGAACTTCGTTATCTTTTAGATGAACGCAATGAAGAGTATGTGGCAGTTGACGTGGCAGAAATGGATATTACAAATGCCGAAATGGTAGAGAAGGTTTTTGCAGAAGTGAAGCCAAGTCTTGTTTATCATTGTGCTGCCTATACAGCTGTGGACGCAGCAGAAGATGAAGGTAAAGAACTGGACTATGCAATCAATGTCACAGGAACTGAAAATGTTGCTAAAGCAGCAGAAAAGCATGGTGCAACACTTGTTTACATTTCTACAGACTATGTTTTTGCTGGAGATAAGCCAGTTGGGCAGGAATGGGAAGTAGATGATCAACCCGATCCTCAGACGGAATATGGTCGCACGAAGCGCATGGGAGAGGAATTGGTTGAGAAATATTCTAGCCGTTTCTACATTATCCGCACAGCTTGGGTCTTTGGAAATTATGGAAAGAACTTTGTTTTCACTATGCAAAATTTAGCGAAAACACATAAAACCCTGACTGTTGTGAATGACCAACATGGTCGTCCAACTTGGACGCGTACGTTGGCTGAATTTATGACGTACTTAGCAGAAAATCAAAAAGAATTTGGTTATTATCATTTGTCAAATGATGCTACAGAAGATACGACTTGGTATGATTTTGCAGTGGAAATCTTAAAAGATACAGATGTCGAAGTTTTGCCAGTAGACTCTAGCAAGTTTCCAGCGAAAGCGAAGCGACCTCTCAATTCTACCATGAGCCTCGCTAAAGCTAAGGAAACCGGCTTTGTCATTCCAACTTGGCAAGATGCCCTCAAGGAATTTTATAAACAAGGAAAGAAATAAGGTAGAAGCAGCCGAAAGGTTGCTTTTCTTTTCTATTTTATGTTACACAAACGATTTATAAAGTGATATAATAGATTAGATTGCAAAATCTTGAATTGAGGGAAATCATGAAACATGTATTCATCATCGGAAGTCGTGGCCTTCCTGCTAAATATGGTGGATTTGAAACCTTTGTTGAGAAATTAGTGGAGAACCGCCTATCTCCTCAAATCCAATACCATGTAGCTTGTTTATCAGATGATGAAGCTTATCATCATTTTGATTACAAAGGCGTAGATTGTTTTACGATTAAAGCACCAAAACTTGGTCCAGCTCGCGTTATTTCTTATGATATGATGGCAATTAACTACGCTTTGAAGTTAGTAAACAGTCAAAAAATTGCTCAACCGATTTTTTATATTTTAGGAAATACAATCGGCGCTTTTATCGCACCTTTTGCTCGAAAAATTCACAATGCTGGTGGTATCTTTTATATCAATCCTGATGGACTTGAGTGGAAACGTGCCAAGTGGTCTAAGCCCGTTCAAAAGTACCTCAAATATTCTGAGAAAGTGATGACTAAACATGCCGATTTGGTGATTTCGGACAATCAAGGAATTGAAAGCTATATCCAGAAAGCTTATCCGTGGGCTAAAACCACTTTTGTTGCCTATGGGACCGATTTGCGCTTGTCATCTTTAACTGCTCAGGATGAAAAAGTCCGACACTTTTTTGACACGTGGGCAAGTAAAGAAAAAGATTATTATTTGATTGTTGGGCGTTTTGTTCCAGAAAATAACTATGAAATCATCATTCGTGAGTTTATGAAGTCACAGACGCAACGAGATTTACTGATTGTCTGCAATCATCAAGGCAATGCTTATTTTGAAGAACTACGACAAAAAACAAATTTTGACCGAGATGAGCGGATTAAGTTTGTCGGAACCGTTTATGATCAAGATTTATTGAAGTATATTCGCAATCAAGCTTTTGCTTACATTCACGGTCACGAAGTCGGAGGTACCAATCCAGGACTGCTGGAGGCGCTAGCTCAGACAGATTTGAATTTAGTGCTGGGTGTGGACTTTAACCGACAAGTGGCAAAAGAAACGGCTCTTTACTGGGATAAGAAAGAAGACAGCCTAGTTGATTTCATTCATCAGGTAGATAAACAGTCCGACTTTTCAGACCTAGGTCAAGCAGCGAAAGAAAACATGAAAGAACACTACACTTGGGAAAAAATTGTGGGTGAATACGAGGAATTATTCTTATCATGAAAGTGACCATTCTCATGTCCACCTACAATGGTGAACGGTTTTTAGCAGAACAAATTGAAAGTATTCGGCAGCAGACCTATACAGACTGGCAGCTGTTAATCCGAGATGACGGTTCTAAAGACAGGACGCGTGAGATTATTCAAGATTTTTGTCAAAAAGATAATCGCATTCATTTTGTGAATCCTGATAGCGTCGAGAATCTTGGTGTTATCAAAAGTTTCTTTTATCTTTTGAAATATCAAACATCAGATGTTTACTTTTTTAGCGACCAAGATGATGTCTGGTTGCCTGAGAAAGTAGAAATGCAGCTAAAAGAAGCGATTAAGTACGATGGCAGTCAACCTTTACTGGTTTACACGGATTTAAAAGTTGTTGATCAAGAGTTAAATGTCGTACATGAAAGTATGATTCGTACACAGTCTGACCATGCAAACACAGAACTGCTTCAAGAATTAACAGAAAATACTGTTACAGGCGGCGTTTCGATGATTAACCAAGATCTGGCTGACTTATGGACAGGTCAAGAAGTTCATGACCTTCTCATGCATGACTGGTATTTAGCTTTGTTGGCAGCAGCTTTTGGTCGTTTAGTCTATATAGACCACCCAAGCGAATTGTATCGGCAACATTCCAATAATGTTTTAGGTGCAAGAACCCTCAGAAAAAGAATGCAAAATTGGATTCGCCCGCATATTCTTTTTGCCAAATATTGGAAATTGATTCAAGATAGCCAAGAACAAGCGAGGAATTTATTGGCTTTGCCTCTGACTGCTCAAAATAAAGAACTGATTGAAAATTTTGTGACAATCATGGAAGTCCCTTTTATGGAGCGTTTGCGCCGTCTTCAAAAATATGGCTATCGAAAAAATCGTGCCTTCCATACTTTTGTCTTTACAACACTCATTCTTACAAAATTTGCTTATAAGGAGTAATGATGGACTTATTTAGTCGAAAAAATATGATTCTCTTACGCGAGATGATTAAAACAGATTTTAAATTACGGTATCAAGGGAGCTTGATTGGACATTTATGGTCCATTTTGAAGCCCTTGCTCTTGTTTACGATTATGTATTTAGTTTTTGTGCGCTTCTTGAGATTTGATGATGGAACACCACATTATGCTATTGGTCTTTTAGTTGGTATGGTAACTTGGAATTTCTTTTCTGAAGCCACAAATATGGGAATGATGTCTATCGTTTCTCGTGGTGATTTGCTTCGGAAACTGAACTTTTCAAAAGAAATTATTGTCATTTCTTCAGTTGTCGGCGCAGCAATTAACTACTCTATTAATTTATTGGTCGTTTTCATCTTTGCTTTGGTTAATGGAGTAGCAGTATCCATTGGCTGGCTCACAGTTGTCCCATTATTTGTTGAATTGATTTTATTTTCAACAGGAATCGCTTTTGTGTTGGCAACGTTATTTGTTAAATATAGAGATATTGGTCCGATTTGGGAAGTGGTGATGCAAGCAGGAATGTATGCGACACCTATTATCTACTCTCTTACCTTTATTTTGCAACGTGGTCAGGTAACAATTGCAAAACTCATGATGCTAAATCCTTTGGCACAGATTATTCAAGATTTGCGGCACTATATTGTTTTTTCAGGAAGCATGCGTGGCTGGGATTTAATTGGTCATAAAGGTGTTGCTATGGTACCCTACATTCTTCCTTTCTTTATTTTTGGAATTGGGTATTATATTTTCCACAAAAATGCTAAGAGATTCGCGGAGATTTTATAATGTCAGATAAAAAAATTGCAGTAAAAGTTGATCATGTCAGCAAGTATTTTAAACTTCCTACTGAAGCAACGCAAAGTTTACGTACCAATTTAGTCAATTATTTTAAGGGAATTAAAGGCTATACGGAACAACATGTTTTAAAAGATATTAACTTTGAAGTTGAAGAAGGTGATTTCTTTGGGATTGTGGGCCGTAATGGTTCAGGAAAGTCCACTCTTTTAAAAATCATTTCTCAAATTTATGTCCCTGAGAAAGGAAAAGTCACAGTCAACGGGAAAATGGTTTCTTTTATTGAACTTGGTGTTGGCTTTAACCCAGAATTAACTGGACGTGAAAATGTCTATATGAATGGGGCTATGCTTGGTTTTACAACAGAAGAAATTGATGCCATGTACGATGACATTGTTGATTTTGCTGAGTTGCATGAATTTATGAATCAAAAACTGAAGAATTATTCAAGCGGAATGCAAGTTCGTTTGGCGTTTTCGGTCGCGATTAAAGCACAAGGTGATGTTCTCATTCTTGATGAAGTTCTTGCAGTCGGTGATGAAGCTTTCCAGAGAAAATGTAACGACTATTTCTTAGAACGAAAAAAATCTGGGAAAACAACCATTCTTGTTACGCACGACATGGGCGCTGTTAAGAAATATTGCAATAAAGCTGTTTTGATTGAGGACGGATTGATTAAGGCGATTGGAAATCCTGATGATGTTGCAAATCAGTATAGCTTTGATAATGCGATTCAACCAACACAAGAAAAAGCTACTGCTTCAGAGAATAAAACGAAACAAGTTGCATTGGTTGAGAACTTTGAAGTAAAATTGTTATCTCCAAATCAAGTAACACCAGACGATGAATTGAAGTTTGAATTTACTTTTACACAGCTTCAAGATATTGAGACTCATATTGCTATGTCGTTCGTTGATATTAACACTAATTATGGCTATTACAATGATAATTCTATGGATTTAAAAATTAGTGGAACAGGAGAAAAGAAAGTCATCTATACATGCAAACTTCCTTATTTAAATCATGCTCGTTTAAGATTGGAAGCAACTGTTCGTGATTCTGACAAACGTGTTTTAGCCTTTGCCGTATCTTCAAAAGCTCCAATCGTCTTTATTGAACGGAATGATATTCCAGAGGATGACGAATCTGCACTAGATTCAGCAACAGGTTTACTTGTTAGAAATGGAAGTTGGCAAGAATCGCACACATAAAACTTTACAAAGCGAGGGCTTAATATGGTAAAGCGTATTTTATTTATCTCTCCAACTGGAACATTAGATAATGGAGCCGAGAAATCAATAACGAATTTAATGGTTTATTTATCTGAAATAGGCTATGATATTTACAACGTCTATCCTGAAAATGGGCACCCAACTCATGCAAATTATGAAAGCAAGCTGTCTAATGCCAATGTTCATTTATTTCCACTATCTACGATAAAATGGTGGTGGGAAGAAGCACCTGGTGAGCGTCTTTTTTCTAAGGAAGAAAGGGTAATATATTATCAAAAGAATATTAAAGAAATACGAGATATTATTGTTGAGCAAGATATTGATTTAGTTATTTCTAACACAGCAAATGTTTTCCAAGGAGCTGTAGCAGCAGCCTGTGAGAATATTCCACATTTTTGGCTTATTCATGAATTTCCAGAGAGAGAATTTCAATATTATACTAAAAAAATGAATTTTATTTTTGAGAATTCGGATAAAGTTTTTTCTGTACGAGGAAATCTAGCTCAAACATTAGCTGCGCTAAACAACAATCCTGCTAATTTAGAAACATTTATTCCTTACACACAATTTACATCTGAAGTTTTGGGCAAGTCCAATCAAAGAAGAATCGTTTCAATTGGTGTTATAAATGAAAATAAAAATCAAATTGAGCTTCTCAAAGCCTATAAAAAACTGGGTCGCTATGATATTCCTTTAATTTTTATTGGCGGCTGGCAAAAAGAGGCGAAAGAAGAATGCGATGCTTTTATTGAGAAATATGAATTAACCAATGTCCAATTTTTAGCTTATAATGATCAGCCATGGACAGAAGTGACAGATTCAGATATTTGTGTGTACACCTCTAAATCCGAAGCCTTTCCTCTTGTTTTTATTGAATCTATTTTAAGAGGAGTTCCTACAATAGTTTCAAATAATAATGGTTATAAATCAGTGAAAGAGTATTTTGGTGTAGGTACAACCTATCAGTTAGGAAATATTGATTCATTGGCTGATGAGATGGCAGATGTTCTTGAAAATTTCGATATAAATAAGAGTAATGCAGTTCTTGCAAGCGAGAGAGCTAAACAGCTTTATACACTTGATAAGTGTTATAATAATTTACTTGCAAATATAGCATCTCTTTCGACAAGAACAGAAAAATCACTACAAGCTCTTAGCACCATGTTAGGAGAAACGTTGCCAAATCATTCCATATTGAATATAAAGAACCAGCATATTACGATTTTTTATGCACGGGCGGATGAAGAATTTTCGGAAACAAATAGTCTGAAATTCCCATTGCAATATGCAGATGAGCTTTATTTTCAGATACCACATGAAGCGGCTAGATTGAGAATTGATTTATCTGAGGTTCCAAATTATTATAAAAACGTTAGTCTAAAAACTTATCATAACCAAACAGAGTTGAAAGTCGCCTTTACAAACGGGCTCTTGCTTTCTAATGAATTGCTTTTCGGGAAAAATGATCCTCAGCTTCATTATCATATTAATGATGTTGAGGATTCAGAATTTCTTTTTTCGTATGAAATGAAAGATATTTCTGATCCTATGAAAGAAGGTTCAGTTTTGACTGAGCTTTCAGAGGCGAATGAAGTTAACCAGAAATTGCTGGAGAACATTACGGATTTGGAAGAGCGCATTCACCAGTTAGAATGTAATTATCAAGAATTAGTTCATGAATACAATGCGGTTATAGGAAGCCGACGCTGGATAATTCCGACTAAAATTATTAACTTCTTTAGGAGAAGACAATGAAACGATTATTAATTTATGTTCATTTTAATAAATACGACCATATCAGTCGACATGTATTTTACCAAATTGAGCATATGCGACCTTTATTTGAAAAACTTATTTTCATTTCAAATAGTCAGTTAAGCCTATCTGAAGTAGAAAAACTTCGTGACAAAAAGCTGATTGATGAATTTATTCAACGTGAAAATACTGGCTATGATTTTGGAGCTTGGCACGATGGCATGGATCTAGTTGGTTTTGATAAGTTGAAAGAATATGATTCAATTACCGTGATGAACGATACTTGTTTTGGTCCACTTTGGGATATGGAACCTATTTATCAAAGATATGAGTCTGATTCAGAAGTAGATTTTTGGGGAATGACAAATCATCAAGAAGTAAAACAAAGAAATCTGTTCATTAATGAGCATCTTCAATCTTATTTTATTTCTTTTAAAAAGAGACTCGTTCAGTCAACTGTATTTCAAAACTTCTGGCAATCGGTTGAAAATTATATAGATGTACAAAAGGTTATTGATAATTATGAGACCCAGTACACTAAGAAATTTGTAGATGCAGGTTTTAAATACCAGGCAATTTTGGATACAGTGCCTTTAAAGGATGACTTCTTCCATAGTAACTTCACAATTCATTATCCGCATGTTTTGTTGGAAAATCACGTTCCTTTTATTAAGATAAAAACGTTTGATTTAACTCAACATTTATCCCCTTACTTACTGCAAGAGATTGAAAAGGTATCAGATTATCCGATAGAATTTATTTTATCTCACATGTCTGATATGAGTTTACCAACGCCTCCATATTTGCTTGATAGAAAAGTATTAAAAGATAATCAACTTCAGTATTCAAATCAAAAGAAAGTTGCGGTGCATCTCCATACTTATTATGTAGATCTTTTGGAAGTATTTTTAACGGCTTTTGAAAATTTTCATTTTAATTATGATTTATTTTTGACAACAGATTCTGAGAAAAAGAAAGCAGAAATTGATAAGATTCTAACAGAATGCGGCAAGGTAGGCAAAGTTTATATTACTGGGAATCGCGGTCGTGATGTTATTCCGATGTTGAAACTCAAAAATGAACTATCAAAATATGACTATATTGGTCATTTTCATACGAAAAAATCTCCAGAATATCCGCATTGGGTAGGAGATTCATGGAAAAATGAACTTTTTGATATGTTAATCAAACCGGCGGATAAAATTATGGCTAGTTTGGAAAATGATGAACGGTTAGGTTTAGTTATTGCTGATATTCCAACTTTTTTCCGTTATACAAAGATTGTTGATCCGTGGAATGAAAATAAATTCGCAGACGATATGAATTTGCTCTGGGAAAGAATGAATATTAAACGGTCTATAGATTTCAATCAATTAAATACATTTATCATGAGTTATGGAACTTTTATTTGGTTCAAATATGATGCTCTAAAGCCTTTATTTGATTTGAATTTGCAAGATGCTGATATTCCAGCAGAACCATTGCCACAACATACCATTCTACATTCTATTGAACGAATTTTAGTTTATTTAGCTTGGTCTCAACGTTATGACTATGCAATCTCTAAAAATGAGATTTATATCACTCCTTTTGTGGATAATATTGTTTTAAATATCCGTCCAGATACCTTACCAAACACATATATAAACTTCGACAATATTGGCGGTATTAAAGGGGCTCTGAAATATATCTATCGTGGACCGGGGAGTGCTGTTAAATATTTACTGAGAAGATTGAAAAGAAAACTTACTTCGTGAAGTCTTTCAAGTTAGTTTTATCTTATAACAAGCATCGAGGAATTTTACTTATTAAAGACTGTGTAGACTTGTCTTTTAGTAATTAAGATAAATCAGTTTTATTGGGCAATCATTATGAAATTTTTAATTAAATATTATAGACAATTTAGTATATTGTTAATCAGCTTCTTATTTTTTAATGTAATAGGGACTTGTTTACATTTTATATTAGAAGAAAATAGAAACAAAGCAGTCAATTCTTATATGATACTGGGATTACTATGTGTGTTGTTCATCGCAGTATGTTTAGGGTATATTGTATCAAAGCTTTTAAATAAAAGATTATATTTTTTTATATTATTTATTTATATAGGATATTTAATTTTTTCTTATTTACTAGAAATATCCATACACTTAACTGTACCTTCTTATGATTTATGGGATTTTAAAGCTAACCATTTATTGCAATTTAACTCTTTAATTTTTATTATTCCAACATTATTGATAGCAATTATTTTTAAATATACTCCAAAGTTAAATAACATAAATTTTTTAGATAGTTTGGCAGTTGATGAAGAAAATTGTGATATTTTAGAAACATTCTTTTTATCACAAATATTATTGAATTTCATATTATTGGACAGTAAAACATTAGAATTTCTTAAACAGACCAGTTTTTTAAAAAAATTTATTGTTAATAATAAATTTCAAATAACTGATTACTTCACCTTCTCTTTAATAGGATTACTTGTTTATTTAACGATTTTACTTATCATTCCTAGTTTTTTCTCAATAAAAGCAATAAAGGATATTTGTAAAAATAAAGCTAGTTTTTCAGTTGCTAGTTTACTAAGTCTATTATTTGCGATTGTTTTTAATTTTACAATACAAAATAGTATAAGAGGAGATGCGGAATTTCGCCTTTCAACAGGAGCAACTCCATTTCAAATTATTATTTTCTTTGCTATTTTTTTGATTATCTATCTAATATTTAATCGTTTTTTAATTTCTACAATATTTATCTTATTAGTTATTAGTGGAGTGACAGTAGCAAGTAGCCTTAAATTCCAATTTCGTCAAGAACCAATATTACCTAGTGATATAGTTTGGTTAAAGGATCCTAAGTTACTATTAGAATTCATCAACGGATTTTCGTATATAGTATATCTTTTACTAGGCCTTCTTGTAATAGTAAGTTTGTACTATTTTTTCAGGAACAAAATACTAGTAAGTAAGATCATACAAAATTACAAATATCGTTTATCTATTTTGATGTTAACTGTAATATTTCTCACCTCAATTGTAGGGATATTTGCAAATAGAAAAGATGGGAAAATTCAAGAGAATATACCTATAATTTCTGTTCTTAATAATTATGAAGATTTGAATTGGTATGGAAACACAATAAATGCTCGCTCGCGTTCACTTGCATTTGTATGGTTATCGCAATTGTCAGACAGTACCATGTATAAACCTCAGGGTTATAGTGCCGAAAAAATTAAAGCAATTGAGCAAAAATATCAAAAAGCTTCTCAAATTTTAAATACAGAACGAACAACTAAGATAGAAGAACAAACGGTTGTTTACATATTAAGTGAAAGTTTTTCTGATCCTGCTCGCGTTGAAGGGGTTAAGCTTTCTCAAAACCCTATTTCAAATATTCAAGAAATTAAGAACCAAACTACGAGTGGTTTAATGAAATCAGATGGCTATGGTGGTGGAACAGCAAATATGGAGTTTCAATCGCTAACCGGTCTACCATTCTATAATTTGTCACCTAGTATTTCTGTTGCTTATACAGAAGTTGTTCCTAAAATGAACAAATTTCCTGTCATTAGTGACCAATTTGAAGCCAAGAATCGCATTGCTATTCACTTGGCCGCACCAACAAATTATTCTCGAAATGTTATTTATAAGTCTCTAGGGTATTCTAAATTTGTTAGTTTATTAACAAAGGGACTAGATGTTCATTATCAGGGAGTAAATTATAGTGATAGTTCTTCTTATCAATTAATTCTTGATAATATGAAAGATAGCCAAAATCAATTTTTCTCTGTTATGACGATGCAAAATCATTCTCCTTGGAAAGAAGAAGAGCCAAATAATATTGAAGCTTCTAATTCAAATTTCTCTAGTGAGGAGAACAACCAATTAAGTAACTATACTCGTTTGTTATACCATACAGATATTGCTACAAAAGAGTTTCTTGACCAACTCTCAAAAGTCAATAAGAAAGTTACAGTTGTTTTTTATGGAGATCATTTACCAGGGCTTTATCCGCAGTCGGCTTTCAAAAATAATCCAGAGAGTCAATATTTAACAGACTATTTTGTGTGGAGTAATTATGAAACACCTAAATTGGACTATCCAATTGTAAATTCAAGTGACTTCACAGCTTTATTGTTAGAACAAACCAATTCAAAAGTGTCACCTTATTATGCTTTATTAACAGAAGTTTTGCATAAGGCAAGTGTTGATAAAAAAGATTTAGATGCAGAAGGGCAGCAAATTGCAGAAGACCTGAAGTTGATTCAGTATGATATGGTGGCAGGTAAAGGCTATTTGTCAAAGGATTTTTTCAAAGTACATAGTGAATAAAAGTTGTGATATGCGGTTCTAAAATTGCATAGTTGGTTAAAAAAATCAACTATTATTAACTTCCATTTAAAATGGACGAAAATTATACTAGATAATAAGACTTGACTTCTGGCACATAGGAGTCAAGTCTTTAATTTTTTATGGTCACTAATCCATGTAAACTCTAAATATGACAATGATTTCCTCCTCTGTATTGCGAGGTGGATATAGTTGTAAGGTTTCTCCCGTTTGGATTGACAAGTAGGAGGGGAATCCTTTGGATCAGCTCTTTTTTTAGTTCTTTAAAAATGATATACTAAAATGAAACGATTATTTTAGAAATGAGTTGTTATGCAAGTAAAGAATATCTCAAAGCGATTGAGGAAAGTGGCTAGTTTTGTTCCACAGGGTGCTAAAATCTTGGATGTGGGGAGTGACCACGCCTATTTGCCCATTTATTTAATGCAACAGGAACGGATTGTGTCGGCTATTGCTGGAGAAGTTGTTGAGGGACCTTATCAATCTGCGGTTGCCAATGTGGCGGACAATGGATTGGCTGATAAAATTTCTGTTCGTTTGGCAAATGGTTTGGCAGCTTTTGATGCAGAAGATCAGATTGATGTTATCGTTATTGCAGGAATGGGAGGAAGATTGATAGCAGATATTTTAGCCAATGGCAGTGCGAAATTGGCATCTGTTAAGCGTCTGATTCTTCAGCCTAACAATCGGGAAGATGAGCTTCGCAGGTGGTTATGTGGTCATAATTTTCAAATTATTGAGGAAGCTATTCTGGAAGAAAATGGGAAATTCTACGAAATAATGATAGCCGAGCAGGGAAAACAGATACTAAGTGCCAAACAAGGACGCTTCGGACCATACCTGATGAGGGAACAATCGATTGTTTTTCAAAATAGATGGCAGCGAGAAGCAGATAAGCTAGAAAAAGCTCTGGCTAAAATCCCAGAGAAAAATCTGGTAAAACGCTCTGCTATGTCCCAAAAAATTAAACAAATCAAGGAGGTACTCCATGCTGGCGAGTGATGTCATTAACCGTTATGAAGCATACTGTCCTCAGGACTTGTCCGAGGAGGGAGATGTTCGAGGGCTGCAAATTGGAACTCTGAATAAGGAAGTTAAGCGGATATTGGTAGCTTTGGATATCCGCGAGCAGACAGTTGCAGAGGCGATTGAAAAGGGAGTGGATTTGATTTTGGTTAAGCACGCTCCAATTTTTCGTCCTATTAAGGATCTGGTGGCGGAGCGATCTCAGAATCAGATTTATATCAATCTGATTAAGCACGATATTGCAGTTTATGTTAGCCATACCAATATTGATATTGTAGATGACGGTCTAAATGATTGGTTCTGTGATTTACTGGAAATCACCGATACGGATTATCTTAGCGAAACGGCTCCTGGACACGGTATTGGTCGTGTTGGTAAGATTGCACCTCAGACTTTTGGAGAATTTTCAAGCAAGGTTAAGGAAATTTTTGATTTAGATAGTTTGCGTTTGGTGAGTTATTCGGCTGTGGATCTGGAGCGAATGATTGAGAAAGTAGCAATCTGTGGTGGCAGTGGTCAATCCTTGTATAAAGAGGCGCTTGCTAAGGGAGCACAGGTTTATATTACGGGTGATATTTACTACCATACAGCACAGGATATGCTGAGTGATGGGCTGTTAGCTTTGGATCCAGGTCACCATATAGAAGTGCTCTTTGTAAAAAAATTGGTTGAAAAGTTTCAAGACTGGAAAGTAGAAGAGGGTTGGGAAGTAGAATTTTTAGCCAGTCAGGTTTCTACAAATCCTTTTAAACATATCTAAGTAGGAAATTGTATGAAAAAAGTAGCGATTATCGGAGCAGGGATTGTCGGATCAACTGCCGCCTATTATCTATCGAAAAATCCTACCTTTCAGGTGACAGTTTTTGACTATGGTCAAGGTCAGGCAACCAAGGCAGCAGCTGGTATTATCAGCCCATGGTTTTCTAAGCGGCGCAATAAAGTGTGGTATCGTATGGCGCGACTGGGAGCAGATTTCTATCTGGATTTGGTAGCTGATTTACAGAAGGACGGTTTTGCAACGGAGTTTTATCAACAGACCGGTGTCTTTTTGCTGAAGAAAAAAGAGGAAAGCTTGGAGACATTCTATGACTTAGCAGACCAACGGCGAAAAGAATCACCGCTCATTGGCGACTTGCAGCTACTTTCACAGGCGGAAGTAGCAGAGTACTTTCCCAATCTTAAAGGGTTTGACCGTCTGCTCTATGCTTCTGGAGGAGCACGCGTGGAAGGCTCATTATTGACCCAGACTTTGCTTGTGGCTAGCGGTGCAGAAGTAATCCAAAAGAAAGTAAGTTTGGACATTCGAGATGATGCTTTCTGGGTTGATAGTTGCTATTTTGACCAAGTTATATTAGCGACAGGAGCTTGGTTGCCTGAGCTTTTGAAACCATTAGGTTATCAAGTGGATATTCGTCCTCAAAAAGGCCAGCTACGAGATTATCAGACTGATCTGGTGACAGATGATTATCCAGTTGTTATGCCAGAAGGAGAGCTAGATATTATTCCTTTTCAAAATGGCAAAATCAGTATGGGAGCTACTCACGAAAATGAAATGGGCTATGATCTAAGAGTAGATCAAGGTTTGCTGGATAAAATGGAACAAGAAGCTTTTTACTATTTTCCTAGTTTATCTCAGGCAAAAGTGGTGAGCGAGCGGATTGGAATTCGAGCCTATACAAGTGACTATTCTCCCTTCTTTGGTCAGGTGCCAAATCTTCCGCAGGTACTTGCAGCCGGTGGCTTAGGTTCTTCTGGTTTGACGACAGGGCCGCTCATCGGATATCATTTAGCTAAGATGGTTCAGGGAAAAAGTGGTAGTTTAAATCCAGCGGATTATCCTATTGAAAGATATATTAAGAAAGAGAAATAGATGACAGAGAATATTTTAAATTGGGTCAATATTTGTGTGAAAAAAGGGAATCAAGTTCTCTTGCTCAATCGACAGCATGATGATTTTAAAGGCTGGATTCAGCCAGGTGGGAAAGTTGAGTTTCCAGAATCTTTTTTTGAAGCAGCGGCTCGTGAGTTGAAAGAGGAAACTGGACTGATAGCTTTGAATTTACAGCTTAAAGGCATTTCAGGTTTTACCAATCCAACAAAAGCAGAGCGTTATGTCTATTATGATTTTCTCTGCGAGGATTTTGAAGGGGAACTACTAACGGAATCACGAGAAGGTCAGCCCAAATGGTGGTCAATTGATGAGTTGGAGTCATTACCCATGCAGGATGACATCAGAGACAGGCTTCCTTTGTACTGGCGCAAAGGCTCCTTTGAGCGGATTCACTATTGGGATGAAGAGAACCATTGCATCAAAGAAACCAAGACGATATTGTATGATGAAAGATAATGAGGAGATGAATTTGTTATGAACTGGTTGCAGGAACAGTCTGTGGTGCTGCAGGCTTTTTTGGCGGGACTCTTTACATGGGGCTGTACCATTGTAGGCTCTGCGGTTGTCTTTTTCTTTAAAACAGTCAGTCGTAAGCTACTGGATATTATGATGGGATTTGCAGCTGGTGTCATGATTGCAGCTTCATTTTGGTCGCTCTTGCAGCCTTCAATTGAGTATGCAAAAGGTAACTATGGAATCTGGTCTTGGGTACCAGCAGCCTTTGGTTTTCTGTTGGGCGGTTTCTTCTTGCGCTTTATTGATGCGGTAGTACCCCACCTATATCTTAGTAAGAAAGATGTATCTGAGGCAGAAAGCCTGCCGGAGCACAATCGGAATAAATTGTCCAAAACAGCTCTGCTTTTTCTGGCTATTACCATACATAATTTTCCGGAAGGCTTGGCAGTAGGAGTAGCCTTTGGTGCCTTATCCAGCAATTCCAGTCCGGAAGTTTTTATTGGAGCTGTAGGTCTGGCTCTGGGAATTGGTCTCCAAAATGTGCCGGAAGGGGCGGCCTTGTCCATTCCTATACGGACAGACGGGGAATCGCGTCTTAAAGCTTTTTACTGGGGTTCAATGTCGGCTATTGTTGAGCCTATTGGAGCAGTCCTTGGTGCTTATGCAGTTATGGCAATGACGGCTATTCTACCCTATGCCCTGTCTTTTGCGGCAGGAGCCATGATTTTCGTCGTCGTGGAGGAGCTGATACCAGATTCTCAGACAAATGGCAATACAGATGTTGCGACTTTAGGTCTCATGGTGGGCTTTGTGTTGATGATGGTATTGGATGTGGCTTTAGGATAGCAGATACTTTTTTGAAACCAATCGTATATTTTATCAGCCTATTTAGATAACAGCAGTTCTACTTTGGCTGATTTTTTGTTTCGTTTTGGATTTTCATTAAGTATGAGAGACTTTAAATGAAAGCACTCTCTTTCTTGAGGGATGACATCCGCTTTCAAAAATGGTAAAATAAAGAGAATACATTAAGAGAGGAAACTCATTATGAAAGGTATTATCCTTGCAGGTGGTTCTGGTACACGCTTATATCCTTTGACTAGAGCTGCATCTAAACAACTCATGCCGGTTTATGATAAACCCATGATTTATTATCCGTTGTCAACTCTTATGCTGGCTGGTATCAAGGACATCTTGATTATCTCAACACCAACAGATCTTCCTCGCTTTGAGGATTTGTTGGGTGATGGCTCGGAGTTTGGTATCAAACTTTCTTACGCTGAGCAACCAAGTCCAGATGGTTTGGCCCAAGCCTTTATCATCGGTGCTGACTTTATCGGAGATGACCATGTGGCTTTGATTTTAGGTGATAATATTTATCATGGTCCAGGTCTTAGCAAAATGCTGCAAAAAGCTGCTTCTAAGGAAAACGGAGCGACTGTCTTTGGTTATCAAGTAAAAGACCCAGAGCGTTTCGGTGTGGTTGAATTTGATGAAAATATGAATGCAATCTCTATCGAAGAAAAACCAGAACAGCCACGTTCTAACTATGCAGTTACAGGACTTTATTTCTATGACAATGACGTAGTAGAAATTGCTAAAAATATCAAGCCTAGTCCACGTGGAGAGCTGGAAATCACTGATGTCAATAAGGCTTACTTAGACCGCGGCGATTTGTCTGTTGAGCTTATGGGACGTGGTTTTGCTTGGTTGGATACCGGCACACACGAGAGCTTGTTAGAAGCTGCTCAATACATTGAAACCGTCCAACGTATGCAAAATGTGCAAGTAGCAAACTTAGAAGAAATTGCCTACCGTATGGGTTATATTACCAAAGAACAAGTGCATGATTTGGCACAATCGCTTAAAAAGAACGAATACGGTCATTACTTATTGCGCTTGATTGGAGAAGAATAAAACATGTCTGAACAATTTTTTGAAAAAAAATTAGCAGCCCGTAAGATTGAAGCCATTCCTGGCATGCTGGAATTTGATATTCCAGTTCATGGAGACAATCGTGGCTGGTTCAAGGAAAACTTTCAAAAAGAAAAAATGGTGCCACTTGGTTTTCCAGAAAGCTTTTTTGCAGAAGGTAAGCTCCAAAACAATGTCAGCTTTTCCCGCAAAAATGTGCTCCGTGGTCTTCATGCGGAACCTTGGGATAAGTACATTTCTGTCGCAGATGGCGGAAAAGTTCTCGGTTCTTGGGTTGATTTGCGTGAAGGAGAAACGTTCGGAAATACCTACCAAACGGTCATTGATGCCAGCAAAGGAATTTTCGTTCCTCGTGGTGTAGCAAATGGCTTCCAAGTATTGTCAGATACAGTTTCTTATAGCTATTTGGTCAATGATTATTGGGCATTGGAATTAAAACCTAAGTATGCCTTTGTCAACTATGCTGACCCCGCTCTTGGGATTGAATGGGAAAATCTTGACCAAGCAGAAGTTTCTGAAGCAGATAAGAATCACCCAATGCTTAAGGATGTTAAGTCTTTGACCAAAGATATGTTATAATACCCCCAGAAAAATAGGAGAAAATCTTTTCATGACTGAATATAAAAATATTGTAGTGACAGGTGGTGCTGGTTTTATCGGCTCTAACTTTGTTCATTATGTGTACAACAACTTTCCAGATGTGCATATCACAGTTCTGGATAAGCTAACTTATGCTGGTAACCGTGCCAACATTGAAGAAATTCTAGGCGACCGTGTGGAGTTAGTCGTTGGAGACATTGCAGATGCAGCGATTGTTGACCAAGTGGCTAAGAATGCGGATGCTATTGTTCACTATGCGGCAGAAAGCCATAATGACAATTCACTTAATGACCCACGTCCGTTTATTGATACGAACTTTGTCGGAACTTATACGCTTCTTGAAGCAGCTCGTAAATATGATCTTCGCTTCCATCATGTATCTACTGACGAAGTTTACGGCGATCTTCCTCTTCGTGAAGATCTTCCAGGTCACGGTGAAGGACCGGGTGAAAAATTCACTCCAGAAACCAAGTACAATCCAAGTTCACCTTATTCTTCAACCAAGGCAGCTTCTGACTTGATTGTCAAGGCTTGGGTGCGCTCTTTCGGTGTCAAGGCGACCATTTCTAACTGTTCAAATAACTATGGACCTTATCAACACATCGAAAAATTCATTCCGCGTCAAATTACCAATATCCTTTCAGGTATTCGTCCAAAACTTTATGGTGAAGGAAAGAATGTTCGTGACTGGATTCATACCAATGACCATTCATCAGGGGTTTGGACTATTCTCACAAAAGGGGAAATCGGTGAAACCTACCTAATCGGTGCAGATGGTGAGAAGAACAACAAAGAAGTGCTAGAGCTCATTCTCAAAGAAATGGGACAACCAGCTGATGCTTACGACCATGTAACAGACCGTGCCGGTCACGACCTGCGCTATGCTATTGATGCTAGTAAGTTGCGTAATGAACTAGGCTGGAAACCAGAATTCACTAATTTTGAGGCTGGATTGAAAGAAACAATCAAGTGGTACACGGATCACCAAGATTGGTGGAAAGCTGAAAAGGAAGCTGTCGAAGCCAACTATGCCAAGACTCAAAAAGTATTAAAATAAAAAGTAACTATTGAAGTTTTGTCTTAAAAGGAGAATCATGAAACATAAAATTCTAGTAACAGGTGGAGCCGGATTTATCGGAACTCATACCGTTATTGAGTTAGTCAATGCTGGACACGAAGTTGTTATTGTTGACAATTTAGTGAACAGTAGCAAAAAAAGTGTAGAAGTTGTAGAACGAATTATTGGTCAGAAAGTTCCATTTTACCAAGTGGATATTCGTAATAAGAAAGCCTTGCTGGAAATTTTTAAAGCAGAACAACCAACGGGTGTGATTCATTTTGCGGCGTTGAAAGCAGTCGGTGAATCAACACAAATTCCGCTGACTTATTACGAAAACAACATTACAGGAACGTTGACATTATTGCGCGTCATGGAAGAAGTTAATTGTAAAAATATCATTTTCAGCTCTTCTGCAACTGTCTATGGCGATCCTCATACTGTTCCAATTTTAGAAGATTTTCCTCTGTCAGTCACCAATCCTTACGGACGCACAAAGTTAATGATTGAAGAAATGCTGACAGATATTTACAAAGCTGATTCAAGTTGGAATGTTGTCCTGCTTCGATATTTTAACCCAATTGGTGCCCATGAAAGTGGTGATCTGGGCGAAAATCCAAATGGCATTCCAAATAATCTATTGCCGTACGTGACGCAGGTTGCAGTTGGAAAATTAAAAGAAGTGCAAGTATTTGGTAATGACTATCCTACAGTTGATGGTACCGGTGTTCGTGACTATATTCACGTGGTGGATTTGGCAAAAGGTCATGTGGCTGCTCTTCAAAAGATTGAAGGGACTGCAGGCTTGAATATCTATAATCTTGGTACTGGCAAAGGATATTCTGTTTTGGAAATCATTCAGAATATGGAAAAAGCAGTCGGCAAACCAATCCCTTATAAGATTGTTGACCGCCGCCCTGGTGACATTGCTACTTGTTATGCCGACTCTACAAAAGCAAAAGAAGAACTTGGTTGGGAAGCACAATTTGATATTTCACGTATGTGTCAAGATGCTTGGCATTGGCAAAGCAAACATCCAAATGGATTTGATGATTAAGTAAAAGGATATTTCAAATAATAAACGAGGTTGAGATAATAGTTTCTCAGCCTCGCTTTTTAATAGAAATAAGTCTGACGCACAGTAGTTGATTGCTCTTGAGGCTTGTAATAGTTCTAGCCATTTATTCTGAGAAACCTTGTGTGAATGATAAACTGATAGTAATTTCAAAATAAGTTTACTAAGAAATTAGAAAACCAGTTAAGCATTTTTCTGGAAGAATGACTTACTTTCTGTTAAACTAAAAGTATGGAACATCATTTTAATCATAAAGCAGAATCATTTGATTCTCCCAAAAATAGATTTATTGCCAATCTCATTCGCCAAAGAGTGGAAAAACAAGTTTTGGATTTTTCTGACAAGCGCATTTTAGATTTTGGCGGTGGTACAGGATTGGTGAGCCTGCCATTGGCGACACAATCAAAGTCAATAACGCTTGTTGATATTTCTGAAAAGATGCTTGAGCAAGCTCGTCTAAAAGTGGAAAAGCAAGCTATTGATAATGTTCATTTGTTGCAGCAGGATTTACTGTCAAATCCAGTAAATCAATTGTTTGACATCATTTTAGTCAGTCGTGTTCTTCATCATATGCCAAATGTTGAAGAAACTTTAACTGTGTTTAGAAATCACCTTGCTGATGACGGGCAACTTTTTATTGCTGATTTTGTCAAAACAGATAGAAATCATCATGGTTTTCATCTTGCTGACTTGGAAGGAAAACTGTCTCAAAGCGGTTTCTCATCCGTCAAATCTCAGGTTATTTATAGTGCAGAGGAACTCTTTTTAGGAAATTATGCGGAGCTTTTCTTGACATCAGCACAATAACATAGGAAGTGAACAAAAATTTTTCTTCAGAGACTTTGATTTTCTTTTATTTTATAAGTTCAGTTTGAAAAATACTTTCAGATTTTACAGTAGTTACCGACTCTATCAATTTTCTTTTTTGAGTTTTCAAGTTGTTTAATTTCATATTGAGCATAACAAAGTGAGGCTGGGACAGTTGGGTTAGGAGCGCCACTATCACAGGTATAACAAGGGATAAGGATATCCAACCAACCACTGCGTTTTTGCAGGCCAAACTATAAATACAATGAGGCTGGGAACTTTTGTCCCAACCTCTTTTTATTATCTATATTTTCATCTTCTTGAACCAAGCGGTATAAGCTGGTTGGATGAACACTTAGGCTGTTTGTACAGGTTCAGCCTCTTCCAAGATAAGGTTAATAACCGCTAGGTTGCAAGTCTTGTTGAATATTTTCGTGACATAATATTTCCGTGTTTCCACTTAATTTATGGTCACTTTATTATGCCAAGTTTAATTTTTAGCATTTAATCAAAATAGAGTAAATCTTTGCTTGTGCTTGTAAAGACTTCAAAGCCATTTTGAGTGACATGACCGCAGTCTTCGATACGGACACCAACTTTTCCTGGAATATAAATTCCAGGCTCGACAGAGAAGCACATACCTTCTTCAATCACCATGTCGTTTCCTTCCATGATAGATGGAAATTCGTGAACGCTCATGCCGATACCATGCCCCAGACGATGATTGAAATATTCTCCATAACCAGCTTTTTCAATGACCGTACGAGCAGCACGATCTACTTCATGAGCGGTGACACCTGGTTTGATAAATTCAAGGGCAGCTCGTTGAGCTTCAAGTGTTAGATTGTAAATGTCCTTTTTGAATTGATCCGGTTTTCCAACAGCAACTGTCCGAGTCATATCACTAGCATAGCCATTCACCATGCAGCCAAGGTCAAAGAGAAGCAAAGCATTGTTTTCAATCTTATTCGCGCCTGGGATGCCGTGTGGATTAGCAGCATTATCACCTGTTAAAACCATAGTTTCAAAGCTCATCTCATATCCGAGTTGTTTGATACCGAAGTCAATTTGAGCAATAATATCTGTTTCTGTCTTATTGAGAGAAATAGTCTCAAAACCAATCTTAACAGCTTTATCTGCATATTCTCCTGCGACAAACATTTTCTTGATTTCATCGGCCGATTTGATGAGGCGCATACGATTGATACAAGGGGTTAAGTTTGTAAATTCAGCTTGTTCAAAAACGGTGCGCAATCCATTGTATTTGGTCAAAATTAAGTTATCAAATTCAACAGCAACTTTGCGGGCGCTGTCCGTTGGCAAGGCTGCTTTGATTTTTTCCCAAGGATTCTCAGAGTCAACATAACCCACAACCTTAAAATCAACAATTGCGCTAGCTCGCTCTACCTCAAGAGCAGGAACAAAGAGTAGTGGTTCATGATTTGTGAAAATAAAAAGAAACATCTGACGTTCGTGAGGATCGCTATAAAATCCTGTTAAATAATTGATTGTAACAGGATCAGAAACCACGGCAACATCTGTTTTTTCTGTTTCTAGATAAGAAATAATTTGATTTATTTTGGTCATTCTAGTACCTTCTTTCTACCCCTCTATTTTTGCAAAAAAAAGGGTAAAAATCAAGAGGACAGTAAAAACTTTTTTTCACTTCAGAAATTTTACAGATTGGGTACATTTTTCTTGTAAAATCATTGGTAAAATTGCTAAGAATTTGCCTAAAGAACAAGATTTTTCAAAAAGTTATCAAAATGCTTGAAAGTGTTTCCAATAAGTGATAAAATGAGTATGGTAGGAATGTGAAAACGATATTTTCAATATAGAAAGGAAGAAGCATGAACACAGACGATACAGTAACCATTTATGATGTCGCGCGTGAAGCGGGAGTTTCAATGGCAACCGTTAGCCGTGTGGTAAATGGAAATAAAAATGTAAAGGAAAATACAAGAAAAAAAGTCTTGGAAGTGATTGACCGCCTTGATTACCGTCCAAATGCGGTGGCGCGTGGTCTTGCTAGTAAAAAGACGACGACTGTTGGAGTTGTCATTCCAAATATCACAAGCAGTTATTTTGCAACGCTTGCAAAAGGAATTGATGATATCGCAGAGATGTACAAATATAATATTGTTCTAGCCAATAGTGATGAAGATGATGACAAAGAAGTTTCTGTTGTCAATACGCTGTTCTCAAAACAAGTGGACGGTATTATCTTTATGGGCTATCATTTGACAGAAAAGATTCGTTCTGAGTTTTCTCGTTCACGGACGCCAGTTGTGCTTGCGGGTACAGTTGATGTCGAGCATCAATTGCCAAGTGTTAATATTGATTACAAACAAGCAACTATGGATGCAGTTGAACGCCTTGCCCAAAGCAACCAAAAAATTGCTTTTGTGAGCGGTCCTTTGGTAGATGATATAAATGGTAAGATTCGCTTGGCTGGTTACAAAGAGGCTCTGAAGAAAGCCAAACTTTCTTATAGCGAAGGGCTTGTTTTTGAGTCTAAATATAGCTATGATGATGGTTATCAATTGGCAGAACGTGTGATTACTTCTAAAGCAACAGCAGCCTTTGTGACTGGTGATGAGCTGGCAGCTGGCTTGTTAAATGGCTTATCAGACAAAGGTGTAAATGTACCAGAAGATTTTGAAATCATTACTAGCGATGATTCGCAGGTAGCACGCTTTACTCGTCCGAATTTGACAACAATTGGTCAGCCTCTATATGATCTTGGTGCGATTAGTATGCGCATGCTGACGAAGATTATGCACAAGGAAGAGCTGGAAGAACGTGAAGTGGTGTTAGCTCATGGTCTTATTGAGCGCCGTTCAACAAGGAAATAAGGAAGAGACCGTAAGGTCTTTTTCTTTTGCTTTTATAATGCCTTGACCTTCTTGGTTTTAATTTTTCAATCTTTTGGGTATAATAGAAGACATGAAAGTATTACTTTATTTAGAAGGCAAGGCAGTTTTGGAAAAGTCAGGTATTGGACGAGCTTTGCAGCATCAGATGAAAGCACTGGACTTGGCTGGGATTCCATACACGACAGATCCTTCAGGAGATTATGATGTGGTGCATATCAATACCTATGGACCTAGGAGTTTGCGACTTTTACACAAAGCAAAAAAGCAAGGAAAAAAAGTGATTATGCATGGGCATTCAACGAAGGAAGATTTTCGCAATTCGTTTATTGGGTCAAATCTCTTTGCCTCTGCTTTGGGGAAATATCTAGCTCACATGTACCAAATGGCGGATTTTATCATTACACCGTCTGAATACTCCAAAAAGTTGATTCAGGGCTATGGCGTGACAACACCAATTGTGGCTGTTTCTAATGGGATTGACCTTCATAAATATCAAAAAGATCCACATAAAGAGGAAGTGTTTAGAAAACATTTTCATATTCAAGAAGGAGACAAGGTTGTTGTCTGTGCGGGACTTTATTTCAGACGCAAGGGAATAGAAGACTTTGTAGAAGTAGCACGCAGAATGCCAGATGTTCGCTTTATTTGGCTGGGCAGTATTAACAAATGGATCATTCCACGGAAAATCAGAAATCTTGTGCTTTTTAATCATCCTAAAAATGTTGAATTTCCGGGTTATTTCAAGGGTTCTGTTTTTGAAGGAGCTATGAGTGGCAGCAGTCTCTTCTTTTTCCCCAGCTATGAAGAAACAGAAGGGATTGTAGTGCTAGAGGCGCTGGCTAGTCATCAACACGTGGTTTTGCGAGATATTCCTGTGTATGAGGGCTGGATTGATGAGCAATCGGCTGAATTGGGGCACAATGTAGATGAGTTTGTAGATTCTATCCAAAAGATTTTGGATGGAAAGGTGGATAAGCGGGAGGCTGGCTATAAGGTAGCGCAGAGTCGTTCAATTGATGATGTGGCTTATAAGCTTGTGGATGCTTATCGAGAAGTATTGGAGATGTAGCATGCGAATTGCTCTTTTTACGGATACCTATTTTCCTCAGGTTTCAGGAGTGGCAACCAGTATTCGGACATTAAAAACAGAATTAGAAAAGCTTGGACATACCGTTTTTATTTTTACAACGACAGATAAGGATGTCAATCGCTATGAAGATTGGCAAATTATTCGAATTCCTAGTGTGCCATTTTTTGCTTTTAAGGATCGACGAATTGCTTATCGCGGGTTTTCAACGGCTTTAGAGATTGCACGTCAATATCAATTGGATATTATCCATACCCAGACTGAATTTTCTTTGGGCTTATTAGGTGTTTGGATTGCGAAGGAGCTGCGAATTCCAGTTGTTCATACTTATCATACACAGTATGAGGATTATGTACGTTATATTGCTAAAGGCATGGTCATTCGTCCTAGCATGGTCAAATACATTGTTCGCGGTTTTATGAGTGATTTAGACGGTGTGATTTGTCCGAGCGAGATTGTTTATGATTTGCTCATGAAATACAAAGTAAAAGTAGAAAAACGTGTTATTCCGACTGGAATTGAGCTGGCCAAATTTGAACGTCCAGAAATTACTAGTGAGAATATTGCTGATCTACGGGAAAAATTAGGCATTTCAAATCAAGAAACTATGTTGCTTAGTTTGTCACGTGTTTCATATGAAAAAAATATTCAGGCAGTTTTAGCTGCTCTGCCGGCTGTTTTGGAAGAAAATCCAGATGTGAAATTGGTAGTCGCAGGAGATGGACCTTATTTATCTGACTTAAAAGCACAAGCCAAACGCTTGGGTATTACAGATGCAGTCGTTTTTACGGGAATGATTGCGCCAAGTGAGACCGCATTATATTATAAAGCAGCTGACTTCTTTATTTCTGCTTCAACAAGTGAGACGCAGGGCTTGACGTATTTAGAAAGCCTGGCTAGTGGCACTCCGATTATTGCGCATGGAAATCCTTATCTAGACAATGTTATCAATGATAAAATGTTTGGAACGCTTTATTATGAAGAACGTGATTTGGCGGGAGCGATTTTGGAAGCCATTATTGCAACACCAGACTTGGATGAAAAGAGTCTTGCTGCAAAATTATATGAAATTTCTGCTGAAAACTTTGGACGTCGTGTCTATGAATTTTATTTGGATTTGACCATTTCAAAAGATTTCAACAATGACTTGTATCCAGAAGAGTCGATTAGTAAGCGATTGGCTAAATCGGTCATCTATCTTCCCCAAAAAGCGATTGCCCTTCCTGTAAATGGCTCAGCACGAATATTTAAAGCCTCAAAACGACAAATCAAAAATATACAGAAATACCTAAAATAAAATTCCTAAACTAGCGAGGTGAGAAAATGAAACGCGATATTCCTTTTTTAGCCGTACTACTCTTTTTCTATTTGTTATTTTATGGAATTGTTCACGTGATACCGATGGACGAATTGTTACGAAAGGGTTTGGTGGTAAATAATGTTTTGATATATTCACCGCTGGTAACATTCCTTGTGGGAGCTGTCTATGCGGGATTGTACGGTTTTTCTCGTCGTTTCGTGCTTCTAGCAACGCTTATGTTCCTTGTGACGATTCTGTCCTTTGGTGAATGGATTTTACTATATCATGCAGCTTATTTTATATGCTTATTAGTGGGGACGCTGTTAGGTTATGGCGTATTTCGCTGGAGAAAGACAAGTAAATGAACATCGAGCGGTTCAGGGCAGTTGCTTCTTTAGGAAATTACTACAGTAGCAGTAAAAAGTGAAGACAATTAAAGTGTAACTTGTAATTTTCAACTAAAAATTTAATGAATGGTCTAAGATTTTTGTCTTGACCTTTTTTGATATTCAAAAGTCTATCTTCACGAAGAAAGTGTGTTATATTTTGAACAGATTTGTTCTAAATTTGTAAAGTAAAGAAATGATGTTTTATAGGTTAAATTAGTAAATTTTAAGGAAATTTTGGTATAATGAAAAGATAGAAAAAGGTGAATAGAATGAAAAAAATATTAGTTGTAGATGATGAGAAACCAATCTCAGATATTATAAAATTTAATATGGTAAAAGAAGGTTATGAAGTAGTCACAGCCTTTAATGGTCGCGAAGCATTAGAGATGTTTGAAGCAGAACGTCCAGATATTTTGATTTTGGACTTGATGTTGCCCGAAATGGACGGCTTAGAGGTGGCGCGAACGATTCGGAAAACGAGTAATGTGCCAATCATCGTTCTTTCTGCCAAAGACAGTGAATTTGACAAAGTTATTGGTCTTGAAATCGGTGCAGATGACTATATGACAAAGCCCTTCTCTAACCGTGAGTTACAGGCGCGTGTCAAAGCGATTTTGCGTCGCACAGATTTGACAATTGAAAATCAAGAAGCAGAAGCTGCTCCGACAGAAATTGTGATTGGAGATTTGCAGATTTTGACCGATGCTTTTGTCGTGAAAAAGCATGGAGAAGAATTGGATTTAACACATCGTGAGTTTGAATTGCTGCATCATTTGGCAACGCATATCGGGCAGGTGATGACACGTGAACATCTACTAGAAACGGTGTGGGGGTATGATTATTTTGGAGATGTGCGGACGGTCGATGTGACAATTCGCCGTTTGAGAGAGAAGATTGAGGATATTCCTAGCCGACCAGAGTATATTTTAACACGACGCGGCGTTGGATATTACATGAGAAACAATGATTGATAATATTAGACAATTTGTTGTATCAAAGGATTTTGTATTTGTCTTACTCATTTTAGGATTTATTTTGGTTATTACCTTGCTTTCCTTGGAAAACCGACGTGACAACGTTCGTATTCGCCAATTGAATCAAAAAGTGAAAGACTTGATCGCAGGAGATTATTCAGAAGTTTTAGATATGCAAGGTGGTCCAGAAATCACGGATATTACCAACAGTATCAATGACTTATCTGAGGTAATTCGCCTAACGCATGAAAATTTAGAGCAAGAAACCAAGCGCTTGTCGAGTATTTTGTCCTATATGACGGACGGCGTTCTTGCGACCAATCGTCGTGGGCAGATTATTATGATCAATGACATGGCGACCAAGCAGTTGGGAGTCAAGGAATCCGAAGCACGAAAGATGAATATCTTAAAATTGCTGGATATTGAAGACGAATATGACTTACGAGACTTGATTACGCAAGTTCCAGAATTGACCATTGATTCGCAGGATGAAAATGGAGAGTTTTTAAGTTTACGTGTCCGATTTGCCTTGATTCGTCGAGAATCTGGCTTTATTTCAGGGCTGGTTGCGGTGTTGCACGATACAACGGAGCAGGAAAAAGAGGAGCGTGAGCGGAGGCTATTTGTTTCTAATGTCAGTCATGAGTTGCGTACTCCCTTGACCAGTGTCAAGTCTTATCTGGAAGCATTAGATGAAGGTGCTTTGCTAGAACCAGTTGCACCGGATTTTATCAAGGTTTCGTTAGATGAAACCAATCGGATGATGCGTATGGTTTCAGACTTGCTGAGTTTGTCACGTATTGATAATGCTACCAGCCATTTAGACATTGAACTGACGAATTTTACAGCATTTATCACCTTTATTTTGAATCGTTTTGACAAGATTAGAAGTCAGAACGATGATAAAAAATATGAAATTATCCGAGATTATCCGATTAACTCTACTTGGGTCGAAATTGATACGGATAAGATGACACAGGTGATTGATAATATCATCAACAATGCCATTAAATATTCTCCTGATGGTGGTAAGATTACGGTTAGTATGAAGACGACGGATACCCAAATGATTTTGTCGATTTCAGATGAGGGCTTAGGGATTCCAAAAAAAGATTTACCGAAAATTTTTGACCGATTTTATCGTATAGACAAAGCGAGAAGTCGTGCACAAGGTGGATCTGGACTAGGCTTAGCCATTGCCAAAGAGATTATCAAGCAACATCACGGATTTATCTGGGCAAAGAGCGAGTATGGCAAAGGCTCAACATTTACAATCGTTCTGCCTTATGACAAAGAAGCTGTCAAAGATGATGATTGGGAAGAAGATGAATTAGAAGGATAGCATGAACGAGAAAGGATTTAAGTACAGTATTTTAGCGTCAGGTTCTACTGGCAATTGTTTCTACTTAGAAACCCCAAAGAAAAAGCTGCTGATTGATGCGGGCTTGTCTGGGAAGAAAATTACTAGTTTGCTGAGTGAAATTGACCGTAAACCGGAGGATTTGGATGCCATTTTGGTAACGCATGAGCATAAGGACCATATTCATGGTGTCGGAGTTTTAGCACGAAAATATCATTTAGACATCTATGCCAATCAAGAAACATGGAATGCTATGGAAGCAGCTCTTGGGAAGATTGATGTCAATCAAAAACATATTTTTGAAATGGGAAAAACCAAGACATTTGGTGATATTGATATTGAAAGTTTTGGGGTCAGTCATGATGCGGTTGCGCCGCAATTTTATCGCTTGATGAAAGATGATAAAAGTTTTGTGTTGCTGACGGACACAGGCTATGTCAGCGACCGTATGGCAGGGATTATTGAAAATGCGGATGGCTATTTGATTGAATCCAATCATGATATTGAAACCCTTCGCAGTGGTGCCTATCCTTGGAGTTTGAAGCAGCGGATTTTATCTGATCAAGGACACTTGTCAAATGATGACGGGGCAGAAACCATGATTCGGACATTGGGGCATAGGACAAAGAAAATCTATTTAGGACATCTTAGCAAGGAAAATAATACCAAAGAATTGGCTCATATTACAATGGTCAATCAATTGGCACAGGCTGATTTGGCGGTTGAGCATGATTTTCATGTTTATGATACCTTACCAGATACGGCTACGCCCTTAACAAATATTTAGGAGAAATCATGCGAATTTTTTACTTAATGATTGGTTTTACTTCATTAGGATTAGCACTTTTAGGAGTTGTTTTACCGTTGTTGCCGACAACTCCCTTTTTACTGCTTACCATTGCTTGTTTTTCACGCAGTTCTAAGCGATTTGAAAAATGGTTGTATCACACCAAGCTATACCAAATCTATGTGGCGGACTTTCGTGAAACAGGCTCCATTGCTCGTGAACGTAAAAGAAAAATTCTTGTTTCCATTTATATTCTAATGGGAATTTCAATTCTCTTTGCGCCAATTATTTGGGTCAAATTTGCTTTGGTGGGACTCACTATTTTTATAACTTATTATTTATTCAAAGTCATTCCAGATAAGGAATGAAAATTCATTTCGTCTCTGGTGAACTTTTGCTATCAAATTCTTGGTATCGTTGGAGTATCAAGGATTTTTTTGATATAATAGTAGAGAATTTGTTTTCATTTTAAAAGAAAAAAGCTCTTCTTGAAAGGAGAAAAAATGAAAGATTTACATAAGGTTTTGAGGAAACAGTTTGAAATTGTCTTCCAAGATGAGAAGTTGTTAGAAACAGCTTTTACTCATACTAGCTATGCCAACGAGCACCGCCTCTTAAACATTTCACACAATGAGCGCTTGGAATTTTTAGGAGACGCTGTTCTGCAATTATTGATTTCAGAATATCTGTATAAAAAATATCCGAAAAAACCAGAAGGAGACTTGTCAAAACTTCGCTCAACGATTGTACGTGAAGAAAGTTTGGCTGGCTTTAGCCGAGATTGTCAGTTTGATCAATTTATCAAATTGGGGCGTGGCGAAGAAAAGTCAGGTGGCCGTAATCGTGACACTATTCTTGGTGATTTATTTGAAGCCTTTTTAGGTGCTCTTCTGTTAGATAAAGATGTGGAAGCTGTTAAGAATTTCCTTTATCAAGTCATGATTCCAAAGGTGGAAGCAGGAGACTTTGAGCAAGTAATTGATTACAAGACCAAGCTGCAAGAATTGCTCCAAGTGAATGGCGATGTTGAGATTGTCTATCAAGTTATCTCTGAGTCTGGTCCAGCTCATGCCAAAGAATTTGCTGTATCTGTGTCAGTAGACGGCAGAGTGGTTGGGCAAGGGCAAGGTCGTTCTAAGAAATTAGCGGAGCAGGAAGCCGCAAAAAATGCATTTGAAAAGGAAAATTATTCATGTATTTAAAAGAAATTGAAATTCAAGGTTTCAAATCTTTTGCTGATAAGACTAAAGTTGTTTTTGATCAAGGAGTGACGGCTGTCGTTGGACCAAATGGATCAGGAAAGTCCAATATTACAGAAAGTCTGCGCTGGGCGCTGGGTGAATCCAGTGTTAAAAGCCTTCGTGGTGGCAAAATGCCAGATGTCATCTTTGCGGGTACGGAGAGTAGAAAGCCATTAAATTATGCTTCTGTTGTTGTTGTATTGGACAATAAAGATCGTTTCATCCAGCAGGCTACAGACGAGATTCGTGTAGAACGACATATTTATCGCAGCGGAGACAGCGAGTATAAAATTGATGACAAGAAAGTGCGCTTGCGGGATATTCATGACTTGTTTATGGATACTGGACTTGGACGAGATAGTTTTTCTATTATCTCTCAAGGAAAGGTAGAAGAGATTTTTAACAGCAAGCCAGAGGAGCGTCGTGCTATTTTTGAAGAAGCTGCCGGCGTGCTGAAATACAAGACGCGGCGCAAAGAAACCGAAAGCAAGTTAGCCCAAACGCAGGATAATTTGGATCGCTTGGAAGACATCATTTATGAGCTCGATAGTCAAGTGAAACCTCTTGAAAAGCAGGCTATAACAGCTAAGCAGTTTTTGACATTAGACGAAGAGCGACGAGCCCTCTATTTGGATGTGCTGATTGCTCAACTCACAGAAAACAAAACGCAGTTGAATACGACGGAGGAACAACTAGCAAGCATTCAGCAGGATTTGTCTGCTTATTACAATAAGCGGGAACAGCTGGAGCAAGAAAATACTCTTCTGAAAGAAAAACGCTATGCTTTGCAGAAACAAATGGCAGATGACCAAGCGAGTTTGCTTGAATTAACACGTCTCATCAGCGACTTAGAACGCCAAATTGAAGTTTCTAAGTTAGAGTCAAGTCAAGCTGCCAGCAGTCGGAAAGAAAACGAAGAACGTCTGCAAGGGCTAGAAGAAAAACGAGCTGTGGCTCAAAAAGAATGGCAGGAAAAAAATGAACAGTTGACTGATTTTGCAAAAGAATTAGAGCAAAATCAACAGGCTATTCATAAATTGGAAGCTGAAATTGAGACATTCTCGGATAATCCTGACCAGATGATTGAAAAATTACGTGGTAAATTTGTTCAATTGATGCAAGAAGAAGCGGATTTGTCCAATGACTTAACTGCTTTGGAAAGTCGTTTAGCCAGCGAATTGCAATTATCTGAAAGCAAACAAGCAGAATTTGCCAAGCTGCAAGAAAATTTAAAACACACACAAGCAAACGAGCAGAGCCAGCTAGAAGATTTGGAGACAGCTCGACAGTCGGTTCAGCAATTGTTGGTAGATTATCAGGAACAGCTCAAGCAAGTTCAAACTGTAAAAGCGGATTATCAGCAAGTTCAAACAGCAATGTTTGATTTGATAGATGATGTAAAAAATAAAAAGGCGCGTGTTGGTAGCTTAGAGGCTATTTTGAAAAACCACAGTCATTTCTATGCTGGGGTGAAAAGTGTGCTGCAAGAAGCAGAGCGATTAGGTGGTATTATTGGTGCTGTCAGCGAGAATTTGAGCTTTGATTCGCATTATCAGACAGCACTTGAAATTGCGCTTGGAGCCAGTAGTCAGCATATCATCGTTGAAGATGAGCAGGCAGCGACACAAGCGATTGAATTTTTAAAACGCAATCGAACAGGGCGGGCGACTTTCTTGCCATTGACAACGATTAAAGCGCGGTATTTACCAGATCATCATCGAGCAAGCATTGAAAAAAGCACGGGTTTTCTTGGCCTGGCTTCGTCTTTGGTGCATTATGATATGAGTTTGGAGCACATTTTCCAAAACTTGCTGGGAACGACAGCCATTTTTGATACGGTAGAAAATGCGCGAGCAGCTGCTCGCAAAGTTCGCTATCAAGTACGAATTGTCACGCTGGACGGAACAGAATTGCGGACAGGCGGTTCTTATGCAGGTGGTGCCAATCGGAATAACAATACGATTTTCATCAAGCCGGAACTGGACGCTTTACAAAAGGAACTTTCTGAGAAGAATGCGACTTTAGCAGAGCAAGAAAAACAAGTGGAAGATTTGCACACACAGCTAAGCAAAGCCAATAATCTTTTAGAAGAGATAAAAGCAAGTGGTGAAGAAGCTCGGTTAGCAGAGCAAAAGGCTCAATTGGCTTATGAGCAAATGCACAAACAGGTTGAAGACCTATCTGAGCTTTTGGCCTTGCAAGAACGCGAGCTGTCTCGTGAGGTACTTCCTGACATGGCGGAGCAAAAAGAACGATTGGTTAATCGCCTTGCAGAAATTGAGCAGGAAAAAACAGAAACGGAAACTGAAATTGAGCAGATTAAGTCAGATAAAGATGCTGTTCAAGCACGTTTAGATAAGCTAACAGCTCACTTATCTGAACTTCGTTTGGCTCGCACTGAAGTGACGGGGAATCAACGTTATGTTCAGACAGATCTTACACGTTTGTCCAATGAAAAATCTGAATTGGACAAAGAGATTTCGACCTTGCAATATTTGATGGAACAAAAGGAAGAAACTGCTTCAAAAGTGGATATTGCTGTTTTAGAAGAGCAATTGGCACAGGCAGAACAGGAAAAAACAGAGCTGAACCAAACAGCCATTCGTCGTCAGTTTGAGTTGGACGATTTGGAAGGGCAAGCAGAAGATCTTACGAATCATCTGGAACAAGCCCGCCAGCAAAATGAAGATTTGATTCGCAAACAAGCTAAGGCAGAAGCTGAAAAAGATAAGATTGCAGATGTCCTTCGTCGTCTTTTGACGAATGTGACAGATGATTATCAAATGTCTTTTGACGAAGCCAGCAAACAGGCTCGTCCACTAGAAAACCTAGCAGTTTCTGAAACCAAGGTTAAAGATTTAGAAAAAGCCATTCGGGCACTGGGACCAGTCAATCTTGATGCGGTAAAACAATTTGAAGAAGTCAGTCAACGACTGCATTTCCTCAATACTCAAAGAGATGACGTACTTTCTGCGAAAAATCTGCTTTTGGATACCATTGAAGAAATGAATGATGAAGTAAAAGAGCGCTTCAAATCAACTTTTGAAGCGATTCGCGAGAGCTTCAAAGTGACTTTCAGACAGATGTTTGGCGGCGGTTCAGCGGACTTGATTTTGACCGAAGGCGACCTGCTGACCGCTGGGGTAGAAATCTCAGTACAGCCACCTGGCAAAAAAATCCAATCCCTCAACCTGATGAGTGGAGGAGAAAAGGCTCTATCAGCCTTAGCATTACTCTTCTCCATTATCCGTGTCAAGACGATACCATTTGTCATTTTGGACGAGGTGGAAGCTGCACTTGACGAAGCTAATGTCAAACGTTTCGGAGACTATCTCAATCGTTTTGACAAAGATAGCCAGTTTATCGTGGTGACACACCGTAAAGGAACAATGTCCGCAGCGGATTCTATCTATGGAGTAACCATGCAAGAATCTGGTGTGTCAAAGATTGTCTCTGTAAAATTAAAAGATTTAGAAAGTATGTAAAATGAATATAAAATTAGTTGCAACAGATATGGACGGCACCTTTTTAGATGACAAAGGGCAGTTTGATATGGAGCGTCTCAAACGACTGCTCGAACGTTATCGTGAGAAGGGCATCTACTTTGCAGTAGCCAGTGGACGCGGCTTGCTGTCATTAGAAAAGCTATTTGAAGATGTGCGAGATGAGATTATCTTCATTGCTGAAAATGGCAGTTTGGTAGAATTTCATGGAAAAGATCTTTACGAAGCGACTATGCCTAAGGACTTTTACTTATCAGCTTTTGAAAAATTAAAAACATCTCCTTTTATCAATACCAGTGAATTGCTCTTGACAGGAAAAAAAGGCTGTTATGTTTTGGAAACAGTTGCTCCAACTTATTTAGCTTTTAGTGCGCACTATAATGAAAATATCCAAAAAGTAGCTCGCTTGGAGGATATCACAGATGAAATTTTCAAATTTACAACGAATTTTTCTGAAGAAACAGTAGCTGCAGGTGAGGCTTGGGTCAATGAACACGTTCCTGGTGTCAAAGCTATGACGACAGGTTATAAGTCCATTGATATTGTCCTAGACTATGTGGATAAGGGAGTTGCTATTGTCGAATTGGCGAAGAAGTTAAATCTTGAGATGGATCAAGTCATGACATTTGGAGACAATTTGAATGACCTGCACATGATGCAAGTTTCTGGTTATCCCATTGCTCCTGAAAATGCTCGTCCAGAGATTTTGGAAGTAGCCAAAGAGGTTATTGGACACCATGCAGCGCATTCAGTGATGACGTATATGGAGGGCTTATAATGACAGATATAAAATTGATTGCCTTAGATTTAGACGGAACTTTACTGACTTCTGAGAAAAAAATTTCTGCTCGAAATTTAGCAGCTCTTAAGATGGCTCAAGAGCAGGGAATCAAGGTTGTTTTGACGACTGGTCGCCCTCTCAAAGCAATGGAACTTTTCTTAAACGAATTAGGCGTTGCTAATCAAGAGGACGAATACACCATTACTTTTAATGGTGGTTTGGTGCAACGCAACACAGGGGAAATTCTTGATAAAACAGTTTTTGTCTATGACGATGTGGCGCGTATTTTTGAGGAAACAGAAAGGTTGGGCTTGCCGTTGGATGCGATTTGCGAAGGAACTGTTTATCAAATCCAGTCAGACCATGAATCGCTTTACCAAACTTGCAATCCTGCTCTAACATTTGAGTCAGTTTCATTTGCAGATTTATCTAGCCAACAAACGTATAATAAATGTGTAACAGCTTATGCACCAGATCCGCTTGATCGTGGTATTGCTCAACTTTCGTCCGATTTATTTGACAAATATGAAATTTTTAAGTCACGCGATATGTTGTTAGAATGGTCTCCGAAGAATGTTCATAAGGCAAATGGTTTAGAGAAATTGATTGCTCATTTAGGAATTGAACAAAGTCAAGTCATGACCTGCGGAGATGAAGCAAATGACCTGTCTATGATAAAATGGGCAGGGCTTGGTGTAGCTATGCAAAATGCAGTAGCAGCAGTCAAAGAAGTCGCCAATGTAGTGACGCCGATGACGAATGACGAAGATGCTGTTGCTTGGGCTATAGAAAAATATGCACTAAAATAAAGGAGGAATTGAATGGGCTTATTTGATCGCCTTTTTGGTCGCCAAAAAGAAGAAAAACCAGTTGAAAATATTCCTGAAGAAGCTGTAGAAACAGCATCAGAGGATTATCAAGGAGAGAAGCTAGAAACAGCAGAGACAGCTCCTATAGAGAATGCGCAATCTGAGAATCTAGATGAACAAACATTCCAAACAGAGCTGAAAGAGCGCCTTGCTGAGGATGAAGCACGTCTTGAAACCATTCAAGAAAAAGTAAAAGAAATGGAGCCAAAGGCGGCTGATACAGTGGCAGACGTAGAGTCAGCTGAAAATGATTCGCAAGCTCCAGAAAAGCATGTATTGCCAAATGAAGCTGTAGTTGTTTCACAAGCTGATGAAAAAGTTCTTTCACCCAATCCAACTCACCAAGCAGGTGCTGCTACAGATTTACAGGAACGTCTAGCTGAAGCTAGAAGACGCCTACAAGAACAAGAAAAAATGAGGCAACTGGATGCAGCGAATGCAGTATCCAGCTCAGCAGAGTCGACTACGGTAGAGAAAACTATTAGCGAACCAGTTGAAGCAAGTTCATCTAGTCAAGAAGAAACGGTTCAGGAAAAGTATGACCGCAGTCTCAAGAAGACACGGACAGGTTTTGGAGCGCGGCTTAATGCCTTCTTTGCAAATTTCCGTTCAGTAGATGAGGAGTTTTTTGAAGAGTTAGAAGAGCTCTTGATTACGAGTGATGTTGGGGTGCAAGTTGCTTCCAGTCTGACTGAAGAATTGCGCCAAGAAGCTCGCCTTGAAAATGCCAAAAAGCCAGATGTCCTTCGTCGGGTCATCATTGAAAAGTTAGTAGACATCTATGAGAAAGATGGTCAATTTAACGAAAAAATCAATTTACAAGACGGTTTGACAGTCATGCTTTTTGTGGGTGTAAACGGAGTTGGGAAAACCACTTCGATTGGGAAATTGGCTTATAAATATAAGCAGGCTGGCAAGAAAGTCATGTTAGTTGCAGCAGATACTTTCCGTGCAGGAGCTGTTGCTCAGTTGGTGGAATGGGGACGTCGAGTAGATGTTCCTGTTGTGACAGGTCCAGAAAAGAGTGACCCAGCTAGCGTTGTTTATGACGGTATGGAGCGTGCAAAGGCTGAAAATGTGGATATTCTCATGATTGATACAGCTGGACGCTTGCAAAACAAAGATAACCTAATGGCAGAATTAGAAAAAATTGAACGGATTATCAAACGGGTAGACCCAGCTGCGCCGCATGAAACTTTCTTGGCGTTAGATGCATCAACTGGTCAAAACGCCCTTGTTCAAGCTAAGGAATTTTCAAAAATTACGCCAGTAACAGGGATTGTCTTAACAAAAATCGACGGAACTGCGCGTGGTGGTGTCGTTCTTGCAATTCGTCAAGAACTCGATATTCCAGTTAAACTGATTGGATTCGGAGAAAAAATTGACGATATTGGAGTATTTAACTCTGAAAACTTTATGAAAGGACTCTTGGAGGGCTTGGTATAAGAAAAGAGACTTGCAATTTATTCATTTTGCAAGTCTTTTGTATATATTTACTTTACCCCAATCGTCCTTCTTTGCGATAGGCTTCATCTGGACGCCAATTCCAATCAGCTTCAAATTGGCTAAGGAGCTCAAAACTGGCTTCGGGTCCCATAGTACCTGATTTGTAATGATGAAGGGGAACTTCGTTATTTGCCCACAAGGCTTCAATACGTTCAATCAATTCCCAACTAGAACGCACTTCGTCCCAGTGGCTAAAATTGGTTGAGTCATTGTTTAGCACATCGTAAATGAGCTTCTCATAAGGCTCCGGTGATGCACCAGAAGCTGTCGCATCTGTACGATAATCAAGTGTCAATGGAGCTAAGTTAAATTGCTCGCCTACCTCTTTGCCATTCATGCTAAGAGAAAATCCTTCAGTTGGCTGAATGTAAATCGTCAGTACATTTGGTTGGAGCGAGGAGCCGAAAATGGATTCCATTTGTTTGAAAACAATATTGACATGGGTTCCTTTGGCAGTAAGACGTTTTCCAGTACGGAAAAAGAACGGCACGCCGCGGAAGCGGTCACTGTCCACAAAGAACGCACCAGAAACGAAGGTTTCTGTGGTAGATTCTGGGTCAACATTTGGTTCGCTGCGATAGGAAATATACTTTTTCCCGTCCACTTTACCAGAAGTATATTGACCACGAATGAAGAGTTTTTTCAGATCATTGTCGGTGGGTTTGTGCAAGTGCTTGAAAACCTTAATCTTTTCAGCCCGAATGTCATCTTTGGTAAAAGTTTTGGGTTTGTCCATAGCAAGCAAGGACAGGAGCTGAAGTGTGTGATTTTGCACCATATCGCGCAGTGCACCTGAATGGTCATAATAACCACCACGTTCCTCCACACCTAACTTTTCAGCAAAGGTAATCTGTACATTGTCAATATAATCACGATTCCAGACATTTTCAAAAAGAAGATTGGCAAAGCGAATGGCAAAAATACTTTGAATCATTTCTTTGCCGAGATAATGGTCAATACGGAAAATCTGCTCTTCTTCAAATGTTGCCAACAAATCGTCGTTCAGTTTGCTGGCAGAGGCAAGGTCTGTGCCGAAAGGTTTTTCTACAATTAAGCGTTCAAATCCTTTCCCGTCTACAATTTGCTCGGATTTGAGATGTTTGGCAATCGTACCAAAAAACTGAGGAGCCATAGACAGGAAGAAAAGTTTATTGTGTTCTGCTTGATATTGCTCATTGAGGTGATTTTGCAGTTTTCTTAATTCAATATAATGCTCAGTATCTTGGACATCGTGACTTTGATAATAGAAATGGCTAGCAAATTCTTGCGCTTGTTCAGGGCTGTCTGCGAGGTCTGTGATAGACTCAACCACGACAGATTCAAAATATTCCTTGCTCCAAGGTCTGCGAGCTGTACCGATAACGGCAAAATGCTTAGACAGATTGCCAGATTTATACAATCTAAAAAGAGAAGGATAGAGTTTTCTTTTTGCCAAATCTCCACTGGCACCAAAAATTGTAATAATCACTTTTGAAGACATTTTGAACACCTGTTTTCTAATATTTTATTTATTTTACCATAAATTGATTAAAATTACTGATTTTTGATAGCTCGAAATAAAGAGTAAAAGAGATAAAAAATAAGGATAACGAGGAAGAAAAGGAGTAGAAAGACAAGATGCACACCGGTCGTTGTATTAGGAGCTTGATTGACGATAATGGCAGCGATAGCTGTTCCTAAAGCACCGGCAAATGTTTGTGCCATTTGAAAAAGTGCTGTGGCATCTGGCGACTTCTCTCGGCTAATCTGTGAAACAGACAAAGCCATCGTGTTATTGAACGCCATATTGCGTCCAATCGTAAAGAAAATATAAAAGAGAATAATCAGTGGTAATGTTAGAGACTTCGTAAAGAATGCAAAAACGGAAACGGCTAAGAAAAAGAGAAGATTCCCACCATATAGGGAAAGTTTGGGTCCTTTGGTGTCATATAATTTTCCCAAGAAAGGTGCTGAGAAAGCTCCTAACATTGTTCCAGGTAGCAATGCAAAACCAGCAGCAGAAGTAGCCTCATGTTTCACTAAAACCAAGAAATTAGGAATTAGAAAATTGGCTGATAAATTTGAAAATTGGTAGAGGAAAAACGGAATAATTCCGAGTAAAATAGCTGGATTTTTCAAAATACGGATGTCTAAAAAAGGATGTTCAACGGTTAGACTTCGCCAAACGAACAGTAGAAGTGATAATAAAAAGATGATGACAAAGCTCCAATTAAAGCTGCCTTCTTCTAAACTAGAAATTGCCATGATAGAAAAAGTCAGTGAGACTGCAAGAAGCAAGAAAGAAATCCACTCAAAAGGACGTTTCTTTTTATTGGGCGTATTTTCTAAAAAGAAAAATCCTAAAATGAACGAGATAATTGGAACCGGCATGATGAATGTATAAATCATGTGCCAATCAAACAAGCCAATCATAAAGCCACCGTAGGTAGGGCCGATCGCAGGAGCTAGGCTGACAACGAGACCTGTTAGCCCCATGTAAAAACCGATTTGGCTGCGCGGAATGCGTTCGACGATAAGGTTAAACATAAGAGGAATAGCAATTCCAGTTGCTGAACCTTGCAAAATGCGTCCTAGCATGAGCAGGGCAAAATTAGGCGCAAGCATCGCCACACCATTTCCGAATGTAAAAATAGCTAGGCTAGTGAAGAGAATTCTACGCTCAGACCAGTTGTGTGCTAATGTAGCTCCGAGCGTAATTGTAATGGAAACAGCAAGTAGATAGCCTGTTGTAATCCATTGCAATGTGCCAAGGTCTGTATGAAAAACTTTCATAAGATGCGGAAAAGTGACATTCATGCTGGTTTCAGAAAGAATCCCAGCAAAAGTAAGTAGAGCGGTGGCAAAAATAGATAGCAACGTTTTTCTTGAAACGGCTTGGTTGTGCTGTGACATAGTACCTCCTAAAAAAACAAATCTCTCTTAATTTTATCATAATTGCTCACAAAAGAGCATAATAGGAGACCTAGAGAAATACTTCTCAGGTCTTCTTTTGTTTATTCAATGTAGGTTAAAAGACACGATAGACATAAGGATTGCCAGGTTTTTCAACCTTCTTGAAACTATCTACTTCAAGAGTTGGCAAACTTTGTCCTAGTTGTTTATGGTAGCGAATAGTAATTTTCCCACTCGCTCTTATCCAGGTATTATTTTCAAAATGCTCCGTATTACCAGTTGTCAGAAGTCCATAAACCCCCGAATCGGCGATACAATGAATAATACCAAAGCGGAACAAAAATTGACTTTTAGCATCGCTTGGGTCGTTGTAGACAAAGCCAGTAAATTCCAAGCGTTTTCCTGCAAATTCATCTGGGTAATCATAGAGGACTTCCATGACTTCCATATAATTCTCGGTCGTAACGGAGATAACATCTTTTTTCAGATATTTTTTTGCAGCTACCCGCATTTCTTTCTCATAAGCACTTTTAGTAAAATAGGTACTGGTATCAGGCTTTAGGTATTGATTGGTAGTGCCTTCATCAGCTTGAATGCTCTTTGAGCTACCGTCAGCCAGCGGGAAATGGTAGCCCTTAGCAGAAACGGTCGTAGAGTCCAAACTGACTGTTGGAAAGAAGAGAGCAACAATCAGTGGCATAATAAGAAAAGCAATACTAGCAAATTTTGCTGAACGACTCGTCAAATGGCTGTGTACTTTCATTTTTTTCATCCAGACAATGAGCTGGACAATGGCTAGCACGAAAGAAAGAACCATTGAAATATATGCTAAATAAGAAAAATGCATGTTGATGTATTGATTGAGCTTGCCAGAAAGTTGCAAATACATGGTGATTTCAAAATAAGCAGCTAAAATTAGAAAACGAATCATAGCACTACCCCCACAAGCCAAGAATAAAGGACAACAACTAAACTAACAATTCCAATAAATTGCCAAATAAAACGTCCTTTGAGGTAATTTTTCATCATGAGGATATTTTTCACATCTAACATTGGTCCAATGACGAGGAAAGCTAGAACTGGCGCTAAACCAAAACTAGAAATGAGCGAACTACCAATAAAGGCGTCTGCTTCACTGCAAAGTGAAAGAAGAAATGCAAGCAACATCATTAGTAAAATAGCCATAAGTGGTGTTGCACTAATGGAAGTCAGAATGCGTGTAGGCACATAGACTTGGACAATACTGGCAAAGAGACAGCCAAAAACTAAGTAACGACCTGTATCGAAAAATTCGTCAATGGATTGCACAAACACTTGAAATACTTTCTGAGCTTGGTTTAAGTGGGAAAAGTCATGCTCATGCCGAATGACTCGATTCTCTTTTTGAATAGTTGCAGTATTGAGAAAGCCAAAGAAAATTCCTAGAACAATTGCTACAACAATAGAGCCGAGAGCTCTGAGCAAAGCCATTTTAAAGGAATTCCCGAAAGCAGAGTAAGTCGCAAAAAGAACAATAGGATTGATAACCGGTGCTGTCACCATAAAAGGCACAGCCGTGTAACTTGGTACTTTCTTTTCCAAAAAGCGATTGATAATAGGGACGATTCCACATTCGCAAGAAGGGAAAATAAAGCCAATAAAAGTACCAAAGAAAATCCGACCCCATTTATTTTTAGGCAGATAGCGATAAACTTTGTCTGGTGTGATATAAACCTCTATAAAACCTGAAATAATGCTCCCAATCAGCACAAAAGGTAGTGCTTCAATAATAATGGAGAGGAAAATCGCACCAGCTTGCAAAACGCTAGGTGGCAGTTGATTAAAAAAGCTCATGACTTTTTAGCCTTCTCCGCTTTTTTAATCTTTTTTTCTTTTTCATCAGGAAATTCTACTTTTTCAATTTTAGGTAACGTTGCAAATTCTTCAAACATTTTGTCCAAATCATCTGAACGTGTAAATTTAATAGCCATAACAGCCTCCTTTTCCTTTTTAACTATTATACTATCATTTTGAAAATTATGGTGAAATAAAGTCATTAGCATAGAGATTAGCTTGTGAAAGAAGGGGAGGAATATGGTATAATAAATAGACTATGTGTGTAAAGGAAGGGTCATGTCTTCAGATAATAATATAAAACTAAAATACTATAATCTGCAACCTTTTACCAAGTGGACGGGCGGGAAGCGGCAACTTTTGAGTGAATTGAGAAGCTATATGCCTGAAAAGTATAAGCGTTATTTTGAGCCTTTTGTAGGCGGAGGTGCTTTATTTTTTGATTTAGCTCCTGAACGAGCTGTTATCAATGATTTTAACGAGGAGTTGATGAATGTTTATCGGCAAATAAAGGAGAAGCCAGCTGACTTGATTGATTTGCTTCTTGAGCATAAGAAAAACAATAGTAAAGACTACTATTTGGAATTGCGTGCGGCAGATCGAGATGGTCGCATAAATCAAATGTCAGAAGTTGAGCGAGCTGCTCGGATCCTTTACATGCTGCGAGTTGACTTTAACGGTCTTTATCGAGTTAATTCTAAAAATCAATTTAACGTTCCTTATGGTCGCTACAAAAATCCTAAGATAGTAGATGTAGATTTAATTCATCAGATTAGTGGCTACCTGAATGAGAACGATGTGGAAATTCTGCAAACAGACTTTGCTGATGCAGTTGCGGGAGCCCAAGCAGAAGATTTTGTCTATTTTGATCCGCCTTACATTCCTTTAAATGAAACGAGTTCATTTACTTCTTATACTCACGAAGGTTTTTCTTATGAAGAACAAGTTCGCTTGAGGGATACCTTTAAGGAATTAACTGACAGAGGAGTTTATGTTATGTTGTCAAATTCTTCCAGTCCTTTGGTGGAAGAACTGTATCAGGGTTTTAACATCCACTTTGTCAAAGCGCAGCGGACTAATGGTGCAAAAAGTTCTAGTCGTAGAAAAATTTTTGAAATTATAGTAACAAATTATGATGAATAGCGAATATAAGTATGGAGGTGTATTGATGACCAAGCCATACTATCATAAAGAAAATACCATTTTAGTTCATGCTGACACTTTTTCTTTTTTAGAAAAAATGAAACCAGAAAGCATGGATATGATCTTTGCTGATCCACCGTACTTTTTGAGTAATGGTGGCTTTTCGAATTCTGGCGGAAATATTGTCTCTGTAGACAAAGGAGACTGGGATAAGGTTTCTAGTCTTGATGAGAAACACGGCTTTAATCGGCGTTGGCTGCGATTGGTTAAACCGATTTTAAAACCTAATGGGAGTATCTGGGTTTCTGGTAGTCTTCATAATATCTATTCAGTTGGAATGGCTCTAGAGCAAGAAGGCTTTAAAATTCTTAACAATATTACTTGGCAAAAGACAAATCCGGCACCGAATCTATCCTGTCGCTATTTTACTCATTCTACTGAAACAATTTTATGGGCTCGTAAGAATGACAAAAGGGCCAAACATTATTACAATTACGATTTGATGAAGGAAATAAACGGTGGCAAACAAATGAAAGATGTTTGGACAGGCTCATTGACAAAAAAAGCTGAAAAATGGGCTGGAAAACATCCGACTCAAAAACCAGAGTATTTATTGGAGCGGATCATTTTAGCTAGTACAAAAGAAGGTGATTACATTTTGGATCCTTTTGTTGGAAGCGGAACTACAGGGGTTGTAGCTAAAAGACTAGGCAGACGGTTCATTGGTATTGATGCAGAACAAGATTATTTAGAAATAGCAAAAAGAAGATTGGAGGCCGAGTGATGAAGAAAGATGGTGTCGGTGGAGCAAATACAAGGACTGGTCTTGTTTTTGAGCTAAAAACGGATTTACCTACTTTTATTGCTAAACAAAAAGGATACATTGTTGAACCAAATGACTATGATGTTAGATGTTTAAAAAATGGGACGATTAGAAAAAAACTTCGGCAAAAACAGGGGAGATGGAAAGTATTTTTTAACTCAGAAGAAGTTGGTGAGATATTTCAGAAATATGGCTTGTATCGATATTTTGATGAATTAGAATTTGATTACAATAAAGTTATTTCAAAAAAACTTTTACCAGATGATTCAATATTTGTAATTAACAATAATACTGTTTTTATTATTGAGAAGAAAACTCAAAGTACTACAGGTAGCGTAGATGAAAAATTACAAACTTGTGATTTTAAGTTAAAGCAGTATAGAAAATTATTTGCCCCACTCAATAAAGAAGTCAAGTACTACTATTTGCTAGATAAAAAATGGTTTGATAAGCCTAGCTATCAAGATACACTAAACTATATTATTGATGTTGGCTGCGGTTATTACTTTAATTATATTCCGTTAGATGCACTAGGGTTACCAATTCCTGAGGAGGAAAAAGAATGAATCTTGAATCTTATTTGCAATTGAACTCTGACGAAAGATTGGGCCATTTTCTCTCCACCCTTTCTGTCACCAACCGTACACCAGGATACTATGTCAACTGGGAGAAAGTAGGAAGAGAGACGAAAAAGTTTGAATTAGAACTGAATACGCTTAATTATTTGATCGGAAAAGATGATATTTACCAAACAGCTCTTAATTTATTTAAGAAGCAACCTGATTTGCTGAAGGCGATTCCAAGTCTGATTGCTAGTAGAGACAAAGTTTTAGATGTTTTGAGTCTGGATGAAGAAGACAACATGTCCTTCCATCAGCTTAATTTTAAAAAAATTGCAACAGAAAAAATAGAAGATTATGTGGAGTTTGTCGATCAGTCTGGCCTGCTTGATTTTCTACAATATGAAGCCAATCGCTCACTGGTGGATTATGTATATGGTGTTGAGGCTGGTTTAGACAGTAACGCTCGGAAAAATCGGAGCGGAACAACTATGGAAGGCATTTTGGAGCGTAGTGTAGAAAAAGTCTGTTTAAAATATGGTTTGGAGTTTAAAGCTCAGGCGACATCGGCTTATATTAGGGAAAATTGGGGAATTACTGTTCCAGTTGATAAATCTGAGAGACGCTTTGATGTAGCCGTTTTTTCTCCCCAAAATAGAAAGTTGTGGTTAATAGAAACGAACTATTATGGTGGTGGTGGCAGCAAGCTGAAAGCTGTTGCGGGGGAATTTACAGAACTAAGCCAATTTGTCGAGAGTTCAACGGATGATGTGTCCTTTGTCTGGGTAACAGATGGACAGGGCTGGAAAACAGCACACTTACCTCTTGCGGAAGCATTTGCTCATATTCCAAATGTATTTAATCTTGAAATGATGAAGCAAGGGTATCTAACTGAATTGTTACAATGATTGGTTAAGTACATAATCTGAGGAATAATTCATCTTTATCAGTGTTTTTAGAGTCCTGCTTGAGGGCTCTTTTACTTTTTAGAATGATAAATTGCACTTGTTCTTGTCATTTATCAAATAAATAAAATAATGGTGAAAGAAGAAAGTAGTTAGGGAGATAATTGTATTTGGACTGCTGTATGAGATATGGTATAATATTTTTCATGGAAACAAATATTATCGAACTATCGCAAAGTTTAAAGATTGGTCAGAAGCAAGTTGAAAAAGTATTGGAACTGACAGCAGAAGGCAACACAATCCCATTTATCGCTCGTTATCGGAAGGAAATGACAGGGAATTTGGATGAGGTAGAGATTAAGGCTATTCTTGATTTGGATAAAAGTCTGACCAACCGTTCAGGCTACTCGACAGCTCAATCAGGATTTTGCAGGCACATTAAATGCGGTCACAAGCGGTTATGGAGCGATTGATATTTTGCAAAAAGGGATCCATAAAGCTTGGGGATTGGAGCAGTTGATGCAAAAATGGGAAATTCAAGAGCAGGAAATCATGGCCTTTGGAGATAGTGAAAATGACATTGAAATGCTACAATTAGCAGGAATTTCCTATGCTATGGAGAATGCGGATCCTAAAACCAAGGCAGTTGCCAATCACCTTGCACCAGCAAATACAGAGGCGGGTGTCCTGACAGTATTAGAGAATTATTTGAGCAAAGGAGATAGTCAATGGCTGTCCAATTATTAGACGAATGGCTTTTGAATGAGCAAGAGCAGATCAGAAAAAAATACCACGATTTGAATCGAATATCCGTCAAAGATCCCGATGTACTTTTTCTGGGAGATTCTATCGTGGAGTATTTCCCCTTACATGAGTTATTTAAAACGTCAAAAACGCTAATAAATCGTGGAATTCGAGGTTATCGATCCGATTTGTTGCTAGAGCATTTAGAATCTCTTTTATTTGGGCAGGCAGTTGATAAGGTCTTTCTCCTCATCGGCACCAATGATATTGGCAAGGAAATTCCGCAGCAAGAAACGATAAAAAATGTGGAAAGTATCATCCAAACGATTGCTAGGAATTATCCCCTTGCAGAAGTTTGCCTTTTGTCTGTCCTACCAGTCAATGAAACCGCTACTTACAAAAAACGCGTTCATCGAAGAAGCAATCAAAAAATTCAAGATCTCAACCGTGCCTATGAAAAGTTAGCTTCTGCTTATATGAATGTGACCTTTGTAAATGTCTATGACAACCTGCTGGATGAAACAGGACAATTAAAAGAAGCATTTACCACCGACGGATTGCATTTGACGGTCGCAGGCTATCAAGTAATGGCAGAGCGAATCGCAGAACAGTTATAATCTTTGGGTCAACTATAGATTGGCAATTTCAGCCTCGTTTCAATAGATATAATATTAAAAAATTATTATTGTCATAAAAATTTAATTTTATATACTTTAACTCATATGATATAATCAAAAATAAATTATAAAATGTTGAAGGAACAGTATGAGTACATTATTAGCTACAAGATTAAAAAGTAAGCGATTGGAATTAGGGTTATCCCAAAAAGAATTAGCAGAAGGGGTATGTGAGCAAGGTCAGATTAGTAGGATGGAAAAAGGCAAGTATATGCCTGGTTCGGATCTGTTATATTCATTGTCAAAAAAAATGAATGTAACAATGAACTATTTTTTTGATGATAGTGTACTTGGTGAGACATCTAAGTTGGTACAATTTAAAGAGCTGGTAGAATCTTTTCTAGTAAAGCGTGAGTATGATTCATTAAAATATTTATACAGTTTAGAAATTGATAAACAACATAGATTGCCACTATCAGACCAAAATTATCTTGAATGGATAGGCGCACTTGTTTCATTTCATTGTGATAATAAAAGAGAAGAGGCTATTAAAAAATTAGAACAAATGCTTGTGCGATTAAATAAAGATGAGTTAATGTACCTTCGTATCTCTAATACCTTGCTTAATTTCTTTTCAGAAGAAAAAAATAATGATGAATTTGAAAAATGTTATCAAGCAGTACTACCTAAACTTCAAAGTATTGACTTTACTCATATAATAGAGCTGAAAATTTATATTAAAATTAGATATAATTTTTGTCGCTATCTTTGGAAAAGCTCTCAGATTGAAAAGGGAATAGAGGAAACGCTTGATGTTATTGAAAAATGTAATAAATACAGTTGTAGTTATTTATTAGCAGATTTATACTGTATATTAGCAAATATTAGCGAGGGTTTTTCTAGCCAAAGTATTGTAAAACAATATTTTACGCTTTCGCAAGTATTATATAAACTAAGCGGCAATGAAAAAATGGCATTGACGCTTGAAAAGTATCTTCGTGATAATTTTCAAACAGTGTAAGTTAAAGATAATTGTAGAAAAACACGAATAATCTTATGTCCAGTTGATTATGGGGATAATTTTATTCGTGTTTTATTTTTTGAACTGCTACCTTAAAACTAAGGGAATATATCCAAATGCAGAAGATAATTATAGTTATAATTATAAAAAAAATGACTATTTTTATAAAAATCTATTGAAATAGTTTATTCAAAGGTATATAATGTGTACCTAGAAAGGAGATTTAATTCTGTGAAAAACATAAAAAATGTTATCAAAATTTTGTTGTTTTTATCAGGAATATGAGAACAAGATAATTGTTACAAATAAATTACAAATATTTCTAAAATATGTTGATTTTTACAAAACAAAGTTATATAATGACTTTGGAATTTAAAGATTCCTGAAAAAGAAAGGAAATACAATGAAAAAATCATGTAAATTAGCAGGTGTAACCATGTTGTGCTCTATGCTCTTACTTGGTGCTTGTCATAAAAACGAAGTCAAAAGTGGGACAAATGGACATTCAGTAAAAACAACGAAAACAACAAAAAGTAGTAGCTCTAAAAAAACAAAAGCTTCTCAAAATAACAAAACGTCTACTAATGATAATAAAACAACTGATAAAGAGCAAGACAATTCGGTTACAAATGCTCAATCATCAGAGATTAGTAACTCAAATAGCCAAAATAGTGCAAGTAGTCAGCAATCTTCGACTCCTTCAATTGTCCAATCTCAAGGAGGAGGTACTCAAGTGACCTCTGGAACTCTTGAACTGTATCAAGACACGCCAGTTTATGCTTCACCAGATAAATCAAGCGAAGTTGCTTACACTTATCCTAAAGGAAATGTTGATTGGGATCAGTATGTTTTTGAAAACGGTGAAAATTGGTATAGTTTTGTAGTTTCTAATGGAGCAGAGTCTAAGCGTTACTACATAGCCTACTCAGATGTAAAACATTAAAGATATTGTTAACCTTTTCTTCTTGGGCAAGATGAATGTTACAAATAAATTACAAATATTTCTAAAATGTGTTGATTTTTACAAAACGAAGTTGTGTAATGACTTTGGAATTTAAAGATTCCTGCAGGCATAGCTGATCCTATTACAGGGCAAGTTTCAAATGCAGATCGGATTTTAAGTGGGCAAGATGAAAATGCCGATGCACATCCCTTTTATAGAAATTAAGATGATAAACATAAATTAGAAAGTAGGACAAGTGATGAAAAAAAGAATGTTTGATTACGAAGAACAACGTTTTTCCATTCGCAAATATTCGTGCGGTGCGGCTTCTGTTTTGATTGGATGCGTCCTCTTTATGGGCGGTCAAACCGTGTCAGCTGACGAACAAGCCACGACTGGGATAATACCTGAAGCGGCTCAAGTTGGCACAGCAAATAAGACTCAAAATACAACTGAATCAACTGATGTATCTTCTCAACCAGCAACAACTCAGACAGAAACTGCTGTAATAACAACTGCACCAGCTAGCTCATCAGCAGATAAAGCTGTTTCTGTAGCTACAGAAACGACACCTTCTCAAACAACGGCTGTTGATGCAGCGACACAGACAGAAGACGAAACAACGACTGTTGATGCAACAACAGACACAGCTACTCCTTCAACAACTGCAAAAGTTGAAAAGAGTCCTGTCGAAAAAGAAGCAGGGAAAGAAGAAATTGATGTTGCGAAATTGATGGATAAAACGCAACCAGTACAACAAGCTCGTCTTGCAGAATCCAAAGCAACGCAAAGTGTACCTTCCTTACCAAATCAGGGCTATTACACTTATACGAAACGTACGGAAGTGAAAAATGAACCGAAAGCGAGTGCAGCATTGCAATTTTATGTGAATGCGGGGGATCGCGTTTTTTACGACCAAGTTTTGATTGCAGATGGATACCAATGGCTAAGTTACCGCTCTTATAGTGGTGTTCGTCGCTATGCGGCTGTGACAAAATTAGTTCAGTCAGAGTCTCAAAAACCAGCTCAAAACAAGGTTACAGGCACGATTCACATTGAAAACAAGACTTCGCAAGGCTTTGACGTGGTGGTAACGAATGTCAGCTCGACCAAGGGTGTTAAAACGGTGAAGTTGCCTGTTTGGTCTAGCCAAGGCGGTCAAGATGACATCATCTGGTACGATGCCGCTAAGCAAAATGACGGCAGCTATAAATTGAGTGTGGATATTCGTCGCCATAAAAACAACTATGGTGACTACAACGTGCACATGTATTACGTTCAGTCGGACGGTAGTTTGCAGGGTGTAACGGGTACAACGACCAAGGTAGAAGAGCCAAAATATAGTGTGACTGGTACGATTCACATTCAAAACAAGACCTCGCAAGGTTTTGATGTGGTGATTACAAATGCGTCAGACAGCAATGGAATTTCTAGAGTGAAAGTTCCTATCTGGACAGATAAGGGCGGTCAAGACGATATTATCTGGTATGATGCCACTAAGCAAAGTGATGGAAATTATAAAGTTTCTGTCAATATTGATAAGCATAAGGGGGAATATGGCGAATATAATATTCACCTTTACTACATTGAATCAAATGGCAAAGTAAGAGGTGTTAGCGGAACTAAGACAACCGTAGCTGAGCCAAGTTCTGCGAGAGAAATCATTCCGTCTCAAGGAGTTTATACTTTTAAAAAAGAGGTTGAAGTCAAAAATAGTCCCGCAATGGCAGCTAAGACTGAATTTACCTTTGCAAAAGGAGAACGAATTCGCTATGATAAGGTATTAGACGCAGATCATCATCAATGGATTAGTTATGTTAGCTACAGTGGTACACGTCGTTATATCCCAATTGCAACCTTAACAAATGAAGAAGCTCCTAAGCCTGTTCAAGTGACAGGCACGATTCACATTGAAAACAAGACTTCGCAGGGCTTTGACGTGGTGGTGACAGATGTCAGCTCCACCAAAGGCGTGAAGACAGTGAAGCTGCCTGTTTGGTCCAGCCAAGGCGGTCAAGATGATGTGATTTGGTACGATGCCGCTAAGCAAACTGATGGTAGCTATAAATTGAGTGTGGATATCCGCCGCCATAAAAACAACTATGGTGAGTACAACGTGCACATGTATTACGTTCAGTCAGACGGTAGTTTGCAAGGTGTGACGGGTACAACAACTAAGGTGGAAGAACCAAAGTATAGCGTGACTGGCACGATTCACATTGAAAACAAGACTTCGCAAGGCTTTGATGTGGTAGTAACAGATGTTAGCTCCACCAAAGGTGTGAAGACGGTGAAGTTGCCTGTTTGGTCTAGCCAAGGCGGTCAAGATGACATCATCTGGTACGATGCCGTTAAGCAAAATGACGGCAGCTATAAATTGAGTGTGGACATCCGCCGCCATAAAAACAACTATGGTGACTACAACGTGCACATGTATTACGTTCAGTCGGACGGTAGTTTGCAAGGCGTGACGGGTACGACAACCAAGGTGGAAGGCTCTCAAATGGGTACAAAAGAAGTACAATATAACGGCTCTTACTACTTTATCCAAGGCAAATATGACGAAATTGTAGTGGCAAATAAAAAGCATCCGATGGCTGCTAACTACAATCCTGGTGAAAATCCAACTGCTAAAGCTGCTTTTCTTCGATTAAGAAATGATATGATTGCGAAAGGCTATAATGTCGGATATGCTTATAGTGGGTTCAGAACTTATGATTATCAAAAAGTTTTATACCAAAATTATGTGAACAAAGATGGTCAAGCTGCTGCGGATCGTTACTCTGCACGTTCGGGTTATAGTGAGCATCAAACAGGTCTTGTCTTTGATTTAACGGATAAAGCGGGCAATCTTTTAGAGGACGCTGCTGCAAGTAATTGGCTGAAAAACAACGCCCACCATTATGGTTTCGTGGTTCGTTACCAACCAGGCAAAGAAGCTTCAACAGGCTATATGCCAGAAGCCTGGCATATTCGTTATATTGGTAAGGAAGCTGATGAGGTTTATCATTCTGGTTTGAGTTTAGAGGAATATTATAGCTTTGAAGGTGGAGACTATGTTTCATCAGCCACACCGTCAAAACCGTCTACTTCGCCTTCTCAAAAGCCAGCTATCCCTGCTCAAGGAGTCTATCGTTTCACAAAACGTTCCTCTATCAAAGCGGAACCTAGAATATCGGCTCCTGAACTAGCCTATTATAATGCTGGACAATCGGTCACTTATGACAAAGTTTTAAATGCAGATGGCGCGACATGGATTTCTTACATTGCTTTTAGTGGCAACAGACGATATATTGCTATCAGCTGATTCAGCAATCTATAAAGCGAGTTTGGCTTTATTGCCAGACTCGTTTTTTTCTATTTACTAAGAAACTAGTGCAAGCAAATGCTAATAATTGGATAGATTAAGTAGTAGTTTCATAAACTTTCTAGCTTTAACAACGTAAGGTATTCTGTAGCATGTCTTCTTCCTCTAAAGCATTGATGTGCTGTACATTTTCTACCAAAATGCAGAGCTGTAGTTTCTTTATGGAATTTGAAATCACGATGCAAATATAAAAAGTGATTTTCTCGTCAGCAAGATTTACGACAATGTGATAATAAAAACAATTTCTTAAAAAATTTCATGATGATTTTCTTTTGAGATTTATAAACCTCTGGATAAATAGATTTCAATTTTGTAAAAATGCAAACAATATGAAAATATAGTTGAAATTTTTCTTCATAATAAACCTTGTTTCAAGCCTTTTCTGAAATCTATTATAAAATACATTGCAGAATTTTGAAAAATTTAGGTATTTTGTTATGTAATAGTTATCAAAGATCTATGAGCATATCCTTATACAAGTCCAGAAAAACGTGCTAAATTGGTAGAGTAAAGTTTATTAAAACGTTTTCATTATATTATCTGAAAATTGTTTTACTGAACAAGAAAACATATATTGAAGGAGAGTTATGATGACTCAAGGGAAAATCACTGCTTCTGCAGCAATGCTCAACGTTTTGAAAACATGGGGTGTGGATACTATCTACGGTATTCCTTCTGGAACCCTCAGCTCACTCATGGATGCTTTGGCTGAAGACCAAGACATCCGCTTCCTGCAGGTGCGCCACGAAGAAACGGGTGCTCTGGCTGCGGTTATGCAAGCAAAATGGGGCGGATCAATTGGTGTAGCGGTTGGTTCAGGTGGACCAGGTGCGACTCACTTGATCAACGGTGTCTACGATGCGGCTATGGACAATACGCCATTTCTGGCGATTCTGGGCTCTCGTCCAGTCAATGAGCTCAACATGGATGCTTTCCAAGAGCTCAACCAAAATCCAATGTACAATGGTATTGCGGTCTACAACAAACGCGTGGCTTACGCAGCGCAATTGCCAAAAGTCATCGATGAAGCCTGCCGTGCTGCTGTTTCTAAGAAGGGCCCTGCAGTTGTCGAAATTCCTGTCAACTTTGGTTTTGAAGAAATCGATGCGGACTCTTACTACGGATCAGGTTCTTACGAGCGCAAATTTATCGCTCCAGCCCTCAACCAAACTGAGATTGACAAGGCTGTTGAAATCCTCAACAATGCGGAACGTCCAGTCATTTATGCTGGTTTCGGTGGTGTCGGTGCTGGTGATGTCATCACAGAATTGTCCCGCAAGATCAAAGCTCCAATCATCACCACTGGTAAAAACTTCGAAGCCTTTGAATGGAACTATGAAGGTCTGACAGGTTCTGCTTACCGTGTTGGTTGGAAACCAGCCAACGAAGTGGTCTTTGAAGCAGATACAGTTCTCTTCCTTGGCTCAAACTTCCCATTTGCAGAAGTTTATGAAGCTTTCAAGAACACTGAAAAATTCATCCAAGTGGACATCGATCCATACAAGCTGGGCAAACGCCATGCTCTTGACGCTTCTATCCTTGGTGACGCTGGTCAAGCCGCTCAAGCTATCCTTGACAAGGTAAACCCAGTTGAGTCAACTCCGTGGTGGCGTGCAAACGTTAAGAACAACCAAAACTGGCGTGATTACATGAACAAGCTCGAAGGTAAAACTGAGGGTGAATTGCAATTGTACCAAGTCTACAATGCTATCAACAAGTACGCTGATGAGAATGCTATCTACTCTATCGATGTCGGCAACTCTACCCAAACTTCAACCCGTCACCTGCACATGACTCCTAAGAACATGTGGCGGACTTCTCCGCTCTTTGCGACTATGGGTATTGCCCTTCCTGGTGGTATCGCTGCTAAGAAAGACAACCCAGATCGCCAAGTTTGGAATATCATGGGCGACGGTGCCTTCAATATGTGCTATCCAGACGTGATCACCAATGTCCAGTATGACCTGCCAGTCATCAACGTGGTCTTCTCAAACGCTGAGTATGCCTTTATCAAGAACAAGTACGAAGATACTAACAAACACTTGTTTGGTGTAGACTTCCCTAACCCTGACTATGCTAAAATCGCAGAAGCTCAAGGTGCGGTTGGCTTTACAGTAGACCGTATCGAAGACATTGATGCAGTTGTCGCAGAAGCTGTCAAACTCAACAAAGAAGGTAAGACAGTGGTCATCGATGCCCGCATCACTCAACACCGTCCATTGCCAGTAGAGGTATTGGAATTGGATCCAAAACAACACTCTGAAGAAGCAATAAAAGCATTCAAAGAAAAATACGAAGCTCAAGAACTGGTGCCATTCCGCTTTTTCTTGGAAGAAGAAGGCTTGCAGTCACGCGCCATTAAATAAGATTTATAAAGGGAGTGAGACAGAACTCATCTTGAAAATTTTTAGTTCGTAGTCTCACCTCGCAAGGTTGCTCAATAGTCTAAGAGGCTATTGCGGTGGTGGATAAAGAAAACGAAGTTTTCGTCAAAAGTACTCTTCCGAGCTTGAAAAGCGAACAGCCTTGAGCCTTGCTTCGAAAGTTCTATCCGCCACCTAAAAGCAATGCTTTGAGCAATCGGCTAGGGTGTTCTTAGTTTATTGCACTGTATACTATGAAGCTGGAGACTTTCGTTCCAGCCTCTTTTATTTAACCAAGAATAGTACCAACATTTGACAGGATTTTATAAGAAACTTTCCTATTTGTTTGTTATAATATAAAGTGTAGAAAACGTTTTATATTACAAGGAGGAAGACATGGTTGAAAAATTGACATTTCCAGATGGTTTCTTGTGGGGCGGAGCGACGGCTGCCAACCAATGTGAGGGGGCTTACGATGTAGACGGCAGAGGTCTTGCCAATGTGGATGTGGTGCCGATTGGTGCGGATCGTTTACCGATTATCACTGGTAAGAAAAAGATGTTTGACTTTGAGGATGGATATTTTTATCCAGCAAAAGAGTCCATCGATATGTACCACCATTTTAAAGAGGACATTGCTCTCTTTGGCGAAATGGGCTTTAAGACTTACCGTCTCTCTATTGCTTGGTCTCGGGTTTTTCCAAAGGGAGACGAGCTGGAGCCCAATGAAGCAGGCCTGAAATTTTATGAAGATCTCTTTAAGGAATGCCACAAGTATGGTATTGAGCCCTTGGTAACTATTACTCACTTTGACTGTCCGATGCACTTGATTGAGGAATACGGGGGCTGGCGCAACCGCAAAATGCTCGAATTTTACGAGCGTCTTTGTCGCACTCTCTTTACCCGCTACAAGGGTTTGGTCAAATACTGGCTGACGTTTAATGAAATCAATATGATCCTTCATGCACCGTTTATGGGAGCAGGACTTTACTTTGAAGAAGGGGAAAATGAATATCAGGTCAAATACCAAGCAGCTCACCATGAATTGGTAGCATCAGCTATTGCGACCAAGTTAGCCCATGAGATTGACCCTGAAAACAAGGTTGGCTGTATGCTGGCAGCGGGTCAGTATTATCCAAATACAGCAAATCCGGCAGATTACTGGGCAGCTTTACAAGAAGACAGAGAAAGCTATTTCTTCATTGATGTACAGTCCAGAGGTGAATATCCAAACTATGCCAAAAAGAAATGGGAACGTTTGGGTATTGAAGTGGAAATGACAGAGGAAGACCTAGAATTGCTGAAAAACTATACGGTTGACTTCATCTCCTTCTCTTACTACTCCAGCCGAGTGGCTTCTGGTGATCCTAAGGTCAATGAAAAAACACAGGGAAATATTTTTGCCTCGCTTAAGAATCCTTATCTGGAAAGCTCTGAATGGGGCTGGCAGATTGACCCGCTGGGCTTGCGAATTACCCTCAATGTTATTTGGGATCGCTATCAAAAACCCATGTTCATCGTAGAAAACGGTCTGGGAGCAGTTGATACACCGGATGAAAATGGCTATGTAGCAGACGATTATCGTATTGACTATCTAGCAGCCCATGTCAAGGCGATGCGTGATGCGATCAATGAAGACGGCGTAGAACTTCTAGGATACACTACTTGGGGCTGTATTGACCTTGTTTCCGCTGGAACTGGTGAGATGAAGAAGCGCTATGGCTTTATCTATGTGGACCGTGACAACGATGGAAACGGAACACTCAAACGTTCCAAGAAGAAATCCTTTAACTGGTATAAGGAAGTCATCGCAACCAATGGAGCAAGTGTGAAATAGAGCAATTGTGGAGTGAGACAGAATTTAAAATCATTTTAATCGGCTTTCTTATTTCAAGAATTCGGTGAGAGTGGGACAGAAATCAGTAGTTTCGTAGAAACTTGATTTCGTCATCCCACTCTCTTTTTGCTTTCCGTTGACTTCCGCCTTTTTCCTTGCTACACTAGGGATAAGAGATTTTGTTGGAAATGGACGTAATATGGCTACTATTTTAATCATTGAAGATAATAACGACATTCATGAACTGTTAAAAGATTTGTTTCAAGTTGAGCACAGAGTTTTTTCAGCTTATTCTGGAACGGAAGGACTGCTTGTTTTTGCACAGGAAAAGATTGATTTGGTGCTACTGGACATTATGCTGCCAGGGAAAAATGGCGATCAGGTCTTGGCAGAAATTCGTAAAAGCAGTCAGGTTCCAGTTGTCATGCTGACAGCTTTGGGAGAAAAGTCGCTGGTCAGTCAGTATTTGCTGGACGGCGCGAATGATTACATCGTCAAACCGTTCGATCTAGACGAGGTTTTTGCGCGTGTGACAGTACAGCTGCGCAACCACCTTTCACAAGAGCAAGCAACGGAAATTCAAGGGATAAAAAATATCCGTCTTTCACCAGATACATTTGAAGTGGTCAATGGTGAGAAACGGGTTCGTTTGGGGAAGAAGGAGTATCAGATATTTCAAACCTTACTTTGTCACCCTAAGAAGATTTACACAAAAGAAGAACTGTTTGAATTGATTTGGGAAGAGACATATTTTCCGGGAGATAATACGCTCAACACTCATCTCAGCAATCTCCGTAAGAAATTGGCACAAGTGGATGATTCAACAGAATATATCGAAACAATTTGGGGACTGGGTGTACGGCTTAAGGAGGACTGAGAGTGCTTGATTTTATACTAATTATGTTCATCAGTCTGCTTGGAATTTTGCTGTTACGTTACCATTTGGCAGTGAAAAATCTGTCGGCACAGATTCGAGAAAAACGAAAAACAAGCAGTGAAATTCGTTTGACACCTCAAAACCATAACCAAACGATTGTTGAATTGGCAGATGAAGTTGAAAAACTCTTTCAAGAAGTAGAGCAGACACGTTTTATCGCTCGTCAGGAAAAGAGAACCTTGGATATGGCCATTAGCAATATTGCTCACGATATTCGCACGCCTCTGACGATAGCAAGCGGCTTTACTCAGCAGCTGATGAAAGAAAAACGTGACGAAAATGAGCAGTTAGCAAAAGTAGCAGAAAACCTCGTCATCGTTTCAAAACGGCTGGAGGCTCTCATGGAATACCGCCGTCTTATGGAAGGTGCAGTTCGACCACAATTTCGGCAAATAGACATTTCCAAACTGGTTGCAAAGCAAATGCTTCCTTATTATAATGCCTTTCAAAAGCAAGGAATTGAGCTACAGGTGAATTTGCAGGAGAGTTTAATGATAGAGTCAGACCCAGAAATTTTGGAGCGGATTGTCCAAAATATGCTGAGTAATGTCCTCAAGCATGGAAAGGAAACTGCCCAGCTGTCTTTAATCCGAAAAGATGTGGCTATTCATTTAAGTGTAAAAAACATTGTCCGTCAGCCCATTCAACATTTGGAAAAATTAACCAATCGCTTTTATTCTGAAAACCTCTCTAACACGGAAGAATCTTCTGGTTTGGGACTTTATATCACTCAACAACTGGTAGATATTCTTGGCGGTGATTTAACCATGAAAGCTAAAGGAAATTGGTTTGAATTGCTTATCCGTTTGTGAATATTTTATACCGAAAAACAGCTAATCTTTGACTAGCTGTTTTCTTTTGTTATAAATCTTTTCTTTTAAACACTTGCAAACCACAAAATGTAAAAAGAAGTGTAATGAGAAGAGCGATGGTCATGGTTTTAAATACCATATCATGCTTAGATGCCATATTTAAATAAAATTGCATATTAAGGTAGTTAAACCAATCAATATCTGGGTAAAAGGTAATTGGCAGACTTAGTAGGGAAATACCGATAAAATAGGTGAAAATAGCAGCTATAATAGAGTTGGTAGCATACAGTACGAAAGAAACAAGACTAACCCAAGCTAGGGTACAAATAAATTGAATCCCTATCGTAATGAGAAAATTAGAAAGGAAATGTTTGGGTGCGGTTCCCATGCCATTGATGAGTGTAGCAGGAATAAATGAGGAATAGGTTAGAATCAATTGAAGTACGATGAGACTTGCCAGAACAAGAAACTTAGATAAATAGAATTCTGTCCGTGAGATACCACTAGTAATAGAATTTTTATATAATTTCTGAGTGAGATCAATTCCAATCAATAAAACAACAAGGATAATAATAAAAATAATAGTATTACTAAAATTACCGGAAATTTTATTGATAGCTTCAAAGCCAGTCCAGCCTCCGTTATCACCCAGTTTTTCTAAAGCTTTTGTATCTGTATGAACCCCGACACTTCCCACAACACCGTATAGCACACCTAATAAGAGTATGGTGATAAAAAGGAATTCTGTAATCCAAAAACCTTTTGAGCGAAAAAGACGATAAAAGTCTGCTTGAATTGTATGAAACATGATAAACCTCCCTATTCTACCAAATCTGTGAAGTATTTTTCTAAATCTTGGCGAGCATAGTAAATTTCGTTAATGGTAACATTCTCTGCCCCTAGCGTTTGAACAATCTTGTTGATTTCGTGCGAGTGAGTGAAGATGTGTATTTCATCTGTCGCATTCACGACTTTGAGACGGTAGCCTAGTTGATCGTGGAGGATTTTGCTTGCTCTAGCAAGGTCACTTGTTTTCAAAACGATATAATCTTCATTTTCTTCTTCAAACTCTGCTTTAGTGATTTCTTTGATAAGTTGACCGTTTTCGATGATACCGAATTTTGTAGCGACCAAGTATAGTTCGCTTAAAATATGACTGGAGATGATGAAGGTCATATTCAATTCTTCATTGAGACGCTGCACCAATTGACGAAATTCTTTAATTCCGACGGGGTCAAGCCCGTTAATCGGTTCATCCAAAATCATTAGATCAGGCTTGGATAGAAGTGCAATGGCAATGCCCAAGCGCTGTTTCATTCCAAGAGAAAAATCTCGAAATTTTTTCTTACCAGTATTGGTTAGTCCGACGTAAGAGAGAGTTTCTCGGATAACCTTGTCCGCATTTGGGATATGCCGTATCTTGCAGCAATAGTTTAAGTTTTCATAGGCCGTCAAATGATTGTAAGCAGCGGGTGCTTCAATGACAGAACCGACTCGCTTGAGAGCGTGCGTCCATTCGGATTTATTAGAAGAGCCAAAGAGCGCAATCGTACCGCTATTGGGCTGAATCATCTGGGTAATCACTTTGATAAGCGTTGTCTTACCAGCTCCATTTTTCCCAATTAGCCCGTAAATTTCCCCTTGCTTCACGGTGAGACTGACATCATCCAAAGCGAGTTGTTGTCCAAATCTCTTGCTGATGTGTTTCACATTTACAACAGTTTCCATAACGTGACCTCCATTTTTTCTATCGTAGAGTTCTCCCTCTTTTCACTATTTAGTATACAAAATGCCTGTCAAATAAGTCTCAAGCAATTCTCAAATATTTCTAAAATTTAAAAAATCTGAGAAAACCTCAGATTTCACAATTTTGTAGGATAAATCTTTCAATCATAGCGGCCATTTCTTGAGGGTGGTCTGTGTTAAGTGTATGATTTCCACCTGAAAGTGTAACAAAATCTGCTTGTGGTAAAGCTGCAACTAATTTTTTAGAGGAAGGCAGGTTAGGCCAATCTTTGCTGCCGCAGATGATGAGGCTGGGAAGTTGTATTGCACTTAATTGATTTGATAAATCTAAATTTTTCAAGTCTTTTAACAGACCAACAAAAGATTTTTTATGAAGCCCCTCTTTTTTAAATAGGGAGTCTGGTAGGCAAGAGAAAATAAGCAGCTGGAGTTTATAGAGTAGATTGGAGCTTAGTTTATATTGAGTTCCTGATAAAACGAGTGCTTGGAGCTGAGGAAATTGTTGCCCCACCTTTAAGGCAAGAGTTCCACCGAGAGACAATCCAACTAGAACAAATGGCTCATTGATGGCTTGAAGTTCCTGACAAAGGTGTTGTTCTAGCTGAGAGACTGTCATGATGTTGTTATTTGTGTAAAAGAGGTCTAAAGCCTCGGTGTCATATTGTGGCAGAAGTTCACGGACTTTATCCCAAGAGTGTTTATCCTGTCCAAGTCCGTGTAAAAAAATGATTTTCATGAGTGATTCCTTTTTATTTTCAGCAAAAGAGATGGGAACGATTGTAAGAGTAAACCTATTAAAATCTATCATAAATTGGCTTACTTGATATCATTATAGCATAAAGACGGTGCTTGTGTTGCGATAGAATTAGACGATGACCGACTTTAAGTGGATAAAAAGGCCTTCTAAAAAGAATAAAATTCAATGAAAACGCTTGCAAATGATTCAAATTTTGTATAGTATGGAAAGTGAAAAAAGAAGAAAGTGAGATGTCTAATGCAAAGAAATGGTAGCATGCTGCCGTGATTTATCAGATTTATCCCAAAAGCTTTATGAATAGCAATGGAGACGGAAAGAATTACAAGTAAATTGGATTACTTGAAGGAACTTGGGATGCTTTCTGTGTGGACATTGAGTAGAAAGTTCGATGAAAATAGATATACAAAAACACTGCGATAAATTTCACAGTGTTTTTTGTATCCAATCTTACTTTGGGATAAAAAGGGTTAAATTGATGATGAGGAAAATCAAGAAACAGACAAGGCTTGCACTTTTTGGGGTTTCCAAATGTCGGCAATAGCTTCGCCTGACAGTCTCATCAAAGCCGTGTGCATACATAGCTTCTACATAGGAATCACGCCAGTTGAAAGCGATAAAAATAGCTTTGATATAAAAGATTGGCGACCAGAAATGTAAGGTTTTACCTCGCAAGAGACTGGCTTCGCGAACTGCTTGAATCTCCTTTTGAATGACTGGAATGGCGTTTAGCACAACGAGCAGTCCGTAGGTAAAATGACTCGGAAGCCCTTTTTGATGTCCATAGCGAAATAGCTGATTGAGATTGACACCGTATAAAAAGGTCATTCCCAAGGCGGCTAAAGCAAAGGAGCGAGTAAATAGGATCATTGCCTGACTGTTGTCACCATGAAGTTGAATGGCCCAGTAGTTTGCCAGTGCCGGCAGTAAGGGCAAGAGCAGGGCCCAGAAAATGCCCCACCATTTTCTAAGGTAAGTAAGGTAGATAAGTGTTCCTGCGACAATAGCGCAGTTGAGCCATGTTGAGCGGACAAAGGAAATTTCTAACGTCAATACAATGAGAAGGAGCAAGAGTGCTAGGACATTTGTTTCTTCTTTTTTCATAGCGCTCTCCTTTCTGTCAGCCCGTGAGATGTCAGCTCTACCAAGTAATCACTAATGCCGTCCAAAGGCTCTAAGCGGTGAGAAATGATAATGAAGCTCTGTCGTGCAGCTTTTTCTTTGATCCAATTAGCAAAAAAATCACAGGCTTTTTTATCTAAGCCAGTAAAGGGCTCGTCCATGAGTATGACAGGGGTTTCCAAGGTCAGGATAGCCAATAATTGAATGATTTTTTTCTGTCCGCCGCTCAAGTGAAAAAGACTAGAATCCATTTTGTCCGCTAAACCAAATAAATCCAAAGCTTCTTGTACCTTTGCTTGGTTTTCACTGGAAAGAGAAGGCAGGTTTAATTCTTCTGCGGGTGTCGTCCGAATGAATTGCTTTTCAGCATCTTGAACAACGGCAGTAATATGGCGATACAATTGCTTGCTCTTCTTAATTTTTCGTCCCTGATAACTCATATTGCCTTTGTACTTTTGTAATTGCAAAATGGCACGAAAGAGAGTTGATTTTCCGGCACCGTTAGCTCCGATGAGAGTCGTAATACCTTGCTGAAAAGTAAAATCCTCAATCGTAAAAAGTATTTTTGAGTCAAATTGACAGGAGACATGCTGCAATTGTAAGAGAGGACTTCGCTGGGGATTTTCACGTGCCAGCTGATAGCTTGGGAGCTCCTTTTTTAAAAAAGCTACATCTCGTTCAAAAAGCTCACCATTTTTTAATTCAACAAGGTGGTCAACATAGTCAGCATAGAGGCTACGATCGTGGTCGCACAGAATCACCGTTTTCCCTATTTTTGTCAAATCTGCTAGTAAATGAATCAAGCGCTTGCGTGCTTCTTGATCGACAGAAGCAAAGGGCTCGTCTAATAGGATAATCTGTGAATCCATAGCCAGCAGAACCGCTAGAGAGACTTGTTGCTTTTCTCCACCAGATAAGGTCAGAAAGTCCCGATGAAGCAGGTGCTCCACTTTGCCCAGAGCAACCGCATGCTGAATTTTTTCGTCAATCTGGTCAGCGGGTGTCTGGAGATTTTCCAATGTAAAAATCAATTCCTCATAGAGAGTTGGCATGGTGAATTGACGACTTGGATTTTGAAACATCATACTGAGGTAGGTGACCCGTTCATGAATAGGTAAATGGGATAGCAGTGTGTCACCTAATTTTACTTCTCCAGAGAAATCTAGTTCATTGAAATTTGTTAAAATCCGGAAAAGGGTTGATTTGCCAACACCAGTATCACCAATCAAGAGCGTCATTTTTCCTGTTTCAAAGGCGAAAGTTAAATCTTCAAAGACATCTCTAAAATAAATGTGCTCTAATGTTAATTTCATATTATTTACCAGCAGCTTGGTTAATCTTGTCGTAAAGATTCATAATAATTTTGACTAGAACAGCACAGAAGAAGAAGACAGAGAGGAAGCGGACAACAAGCAATGCTAAGACAAAACCGGGTTTGAAAGCATAGTAACCAATTTTGAAATATTCATAGGTAAAGCTCAAAAGAGTCGTACCAATGGCGCTGTAAGTCAGCGATAGCCAATCATAGCGTTTGTATCGCGTCACTGCAAAACCAAGCTCACTACCAAACCCTTGAATGAGCCCAGAAATCAAGGTGCTCATGCCAAATTGGCTGCCGTACAGTACCTCGGCGAGGGCTGCAAGGACTTCTCCAATCGTGGCGCTGCCAGCTTTACGAATGAGCATGGCTACCATAGGAGCTGCCATACACCAAAGACCAAATAAAACTTCATTCGCAAAAGGCTCTAAACCGGCTGGTGCTAAAATAGCTGTCAAAATATTGTAAAGGAAGCCTGAACCAACAAAGATTCCTCCAAATAAAATAGCCAAAAGAGCTAAGAGGATAACATCTCGTAAACTCCATTTTTCAAACATAAAAAACTCCTTCTAACAAAGCAGATGAGGAGTTTTGGCACGACAAAATAAAATCTAATCACACAAATGATTAGAACGGTTTGGTCTTTCTTATACATTTCCCTGCGGCAGCATTAACTGCATCAGGTTCTATGGGTATAATCTCAGCCTCAGCACCCCAAATGTTCTTTGCTTTTTATTATGTTGCTATTCTAACATCTATTTTCAAAAATAGCAAGAAAAGGATTTCAAAAGTTTAAATTCGCTGGATTGTCATAGTTTTAAACTATATCAAATCATAAAATGTTAAACGACATGCGATGAAATCAACGTTTAATATATATTTGGAATTCGGTTATAGTTTTGAACTATAGGAAAAACCAAAAAATTCCAATTATACAGGTTTGGAATTTTCTGATAAGATAGGTTCAACAAGAAATTTTGGAGGATGACTATGTCAACTACGATTATTGGTTTCCCGCGTTTGGGAGAATTCCGCGAATTAAAGTTTACCACTGAAAAATACTTTAGAAATGAAATCTCAGCTGAGGAGCTCTTGGAGGCTGCTAAGGAGCTGCGCGCTAAGCACTGGAAGCTGGTCCAAGAAAAGGGAATCTCAGAGATTCCATCCAATGACTTTTCTCACTATGACAATGTTTTGGATGCAGCCTTCCTCTTTAACGTAGTGCCGTCATCTGTGCAAGGTTTGGACCTGACGGACCTGGAGCGTTATTTTGCCCTGGCCCGTGGTTACCAAGGAGAAAAAGGAGATGTCCGTGCCCTGCCGATGAAGAAGTGGTTCAATACCAACTACCATTACATCGTGCCGAAGTTTGAAAAGGATACTCAGGTTAAATTGGCCGGCAGCAAAATCTTTGATGAGTTTGCGGAAGCCAAAGAACTGGACCTCCTGACCCGTCCGGTCGTGGTGGGACCATTCACCCTTCTGCAGGTATCTGACTTTGATGAGGGTGTCGTAGCAGAGGACTTTGTGGATGCTCTGGTAGCGGCCTACCAAGAAGTCTTTGCCAAATTGGCCGAGCTGGGAGCTGAGCGCATCCAGCTGGATGAGCCAAGCCTGGTCAAGGACCTGTCAGCAGCTGAAAAAGCTCTCTTCCTGGACCTTTACAAGAAGCTTCTGGCGGACAAGAAAGGCCTGGAAGTCCTGATCCAAACCTACTTTGGCGATGTTCGTGACATCTATGCTGATCTGGTCGAGCTGCCAGTCGATGCCATCGGTCTGGACTTTGTCGAAGGCAAGAAGACCCTGGAGCTGGTCAAATCTGGTTTCCCAGCGGACAAGACCCTCTATGCCGGTATCGTCAATGGAAAGAACATCTGGCGCAACAACTATGAAAAGAGCCTGGCTGTCCTGGAGCAGGTACCAGCTGAGAAGGTCGTGCTGACCAGCTCTTGCTCTCTCCTGCATGTGCCTTTCACCACAGCCAATGAAGACTTTGAAGAAGCTATCCTCAAGCATTTCGCCTTTGCAGTTGAAAAGCTGGATGAAATTCGTGACCTGGATGCCATCCGCAATGGCGGTGGTGCAGAAGCCCTGGCTGCGAATAAAGCACTCTTTGCTACTGAGCGTGTCGGTCAAAATGCTGAGCTGGCTGCCCGACTGGCTGCTCTGACAGACGCAGACTATACCCGCCTGCCAGCCTTTGCAGAGCGCGAAGCCATCCAAGAAAAAGCCCTCAACCTGCCGCCCCTGCCAACAACGACCATCGGATCCTTCCCTCAAACCAAGGAAGTCCGTGCTAAGCGTTTGGCCTTCCGTAAGGGTGAGCTTTCCCAGGAGGACTATGACAAGTTCCTGGCTGAGCAGATTGACGAATGGATCAAGTGGCAGGAGGAAGTCGGTTTTGACGTCCTGGTCCACGGAGAGTTTGAGCGCAATGACATGGTAGAGTACTTCGGTCAAAACCTGTCTGGCTACCTCTTCTCTAAGAATGGCTGGGTCCAATCCTACGGTATGCGTGGGGTTAAACCGCCAATCATCTGGGGCGATGTAACCCGTCTCAACCCGATTACTGTTAAATGGTCCAGCTATGCTCAAGGCCAGACTGACAAGCCAGTCAAGGGTATGCTGACAGGGCCTGTAACCATCCTCAACTGGTCCTTCCCACGCGAAGACATCTCCATCAAGGATTCTACCCTGCAGATTGCCTTGGCTATCAAGGATGAGGTCCTGGATTTGGAAGCAGCCGGTATCAAGATCATCCAGATCGACGAGGCTGCCCTGCGTGAAAAACTGCCGCTTCGCCGTAGTGACTGGTATGAGGACTATCTGGACTGGGCTATTCCAGCCTTCCGTCTGGTTCACTCGACCGTAGCGCCGAATACCCAGATCCATACCCACATGTGTTATTCAGAATTTACCGATATTATCCCAGCCATTGACAATATGGATGCCGATGTCATTTCCTTTGAAGCCAGCCGCTCCAATCTGGAAATTCTGGACGAACTCAAGGCACAAAACTTCCAAACCGAAGTGGGCCCTGGGGTTTACGATATTCACTCACCGCGCGTGCCAAATGAAGGGGAAATCGACCACACTATCGAAGCAATCCTAGCCAAAGTCCATCTCTCTCATTTGAAGTATTTCCTCCAAATCCAACAGTAGGCAATGAAACAATCATCCCAGCATTGAAAGAGATGCAGGATTTGGCACCACATTTCATCAGTGTTACTGCGAGTAATCGTAAATTTAATATTGAAGAGACAACGGTTCGTTTGGCTGATTTTATTTACAATGATCTGCAGATTCCAACGATTGCTTATTTGCTTGCGGTGTATTTGACCAAGGAGATGGTCTCAGATACGCTAGAAGCTCTTGATAGAGTAGGTGTGCATAAGGTATTGGCACTTCGAGGAGATATTTTTCCAAATATGGAGCCAAAGAAAGATTTTACCTATGCGACGGATTTGATTGAGTATATTAAGGAACAGGCACCGCATTTTGAAATTATTGGTGCTTGCTATCCAGATTCACCAGACCGAGTTTCAGATATCAAGAATCTCAAAAAGAAAGTAGATGCAGGCTGTTCGAGTTTGGTCACTCAACTTTTCTTTGATAATGAGCGTTTTTATGATTTTCAAGAAAGATGTACTCTGGCTGGGATTGAAGTTCCCATTCATGCAGGGATTATGCCGATTCTAAATCGTAATCAAGCCCTGCGTTTGCTTAAAACCTGCGAAAATATTCATTTGCCGAGAAAATTTAAAACGATTTTGGATAAATATGAATATGATCCAGAGTCTCTTAGAGCAGCAGGATTAGCCTATGCGATTGACCAAATTGTTGACTTAGTCACTCAAGATGTGGCGGGTGTTCATCTATATACAATGAACAATTCCAATACTGCTCATCAAATTTATCAGGCGACACATACATTTTTTAATAATAAAGTATCAAGTTAGGGCGTGAGACAGTCTGGGAGACTAAGAAAACAAAGTTTTCGTCAAAGGTAGTCTTCCGAGTTTAAAAAGCGAATAGCATTGAGTCTTGCTTCGCACGCTCTATCTGTAAGTTCAAGCGGTACTTTAAGCAATCAGCCACTACCTCGTGTACTTTGAAGCTGGAGACTTTTGTCCCAGCTTTTTTCATGATCGTGTAAAATGCTCATTTTATAGAAGAGAATAGTATCAGTATTTATGACTATTCTACAAGAAAGGGGTTACAAAAAAGAGTATAATAGAAGTAACGAAAGAACGAGGTGAATGAAATGACAGAAAAACAGTTTCCGAATGGTTTTTTGTGGGGCGGTGCAACTGCTGCTAATCAGTATGAAGGTGGCTGGGATTTAGGTGGTCGCGGTCCGGCTACGTCTGATACAGCCAAAGCTGTACGCCCTGAGGAGCGTCAAAATATGGAAGGTTTTGCCGCACCCATGACCAGAGAAAAAGTAGAAGCTGCTCTTAATGATAAGGAAGGCCTCTATCCTAAGCGCTGGGGCTCTGACTTTTATCATCGTTACAAGGAAGATATTGCTCTTTTTGCGGAAATGGGTTTTAAGACTTTCCGCCTTTCTATCGCTTGGAGTCGGATTTTCCCTAACGGAGACGAGGTGGAGCCTAATGAAGAAGGGCTGGCTTTTTACGATGCGGTCTTTGACGAGCTCTTGAAATATGGCATTGAACCTTTGGTGACCCTGTCGCACTATGAGACACCGATTCATTTGACGTTAGAATATGGTGGCTGGAAAGATCGTCGAGTTATCGGCTTTTTCGAGCACTATGTGCGAACGGTTTTTGAGCGATATAAAAATAAAGTTAAGTACTGGCTGACTTTTAATGAAATCAATGTTATGGGGATTTCTGGCTATGTCGGCGGAGGACTGCTTTTTGAAGACGGTAAACAAAATTTCCAAGATTTGTATCAAGCAGCTCATCATCAGTTTGTAGCCAGCAGTTTAGCAGTCAAGGCAGCACGGGAAATCAATCCAGACTTTAAAGTCGGTATGATGTTGGCGCGTATGCAGTCCTATGCAGCGACTTGCAATCCTTTGGATGTTATGGAAGAAATTCAGCAGGACCATGAAAATCTTTTCTTCTCTGATGTACAGGTGCGCGGAAAATATCCAAGCTATGCTCGACGCTTTTTCAAACAAAATGGTATTGAGTTGAAAATTGAAGACGGGGATTTGGAATTGCTAGCGCAGTATCCGGTGGACTTTATGTCCTTCAGCTATTACATGTCTTCTGTAGCGCGTGCTAAAGGAACAGAAGAAGGTGAAAGAACTGCAGGCAATTTCTCCTTGGGTGAAAAAAATCCTTATCTAGAAGCCTCTGATTGGGGTTGGCAAATTGACCCAGTGGGTCTGCGCATTACCCTCAATAAGCTCTATGACCGCTATCAGGTCCCGCTTTTCATCGTAGAAAATGGATTAGGCGCTTTGGATAAAGTAGAAGCAGATGGCTCTATCCACGACAGCTACCGAATTGACTATCTCAAGGCTCACATTGAGCAAATGTATGAAGCGATTGAGGACGGAGTGGAGCTTATGGGTTACACACCTTGGGGCTGTATTGATTTGGTTTCTGCCTCTACTTCTGAGATGAGCAAGCGCTATGGATTTATCTATGTGGATGCAGACGATGAGGGAAATGGAAGCTATGACCGCTCCCGCAAGGATTCTTTCTTCTGGTATCAGAAAGTGATTGAAACAAACGGCGCAGCGGCCTTGGAAGAATAGAGAGGTAAACAGATGAGCAGAAAAATTATCTTTTTAGATGTAGACGGAACTTTGGTAGACTATGACAACCGCATTCCAGAATCCGCTATCCAGGCTATTCGTCAGGCGCGGGGAAATGGGCATTTAGTCTATGTTTGTACAGGGCGCAGTAAGGCGGAAATGCCAGAGGAAATCTGGGCTATCGGTTTAGACGGTATGATTGGTGGGAATGGTTCTTATGTGGAGCATGAAGGTCAGGTTATCATGCATCAGCTGATTCCTTTAGAAGTAGAAAAGAGAGTTGTAGATTGGTTGCATGAGAGAGGATTGGAATTTTATTTAGAAAGCAACAACGGTCTCTTTGCTAGTGAACATTTTCGTGATGCAGCGCGTCCGGTCATGAAACTTTATGCCAAGAAAAAAGGGAAAACAGATGCAGAAGTTGAACATCAAGAAGTTGAGGATGTGATGCACGGTATGGTCTTTGGCGGCGAGCTTTACCGAGATGATCTAAATAAAATCAGCTTTATTCTCACTTCTTATCAAGATCATTTGGACTCGAAGGATGCTTTTCCAGAGTTGAAAGCTGGTACTTGGGGCGGTCGTGGGGAAGAAGCTCTCTTTGGCGACTTAGGAGTTAAGGATATTACGAAAGCTCATGCGATTGATGTGCTGTTAGAGCATTTGGGGGCGAAAAAAGAAGATACGATTGCTTTTGGAGATGCCAAGATTGACATTCCAATGTTGGAATATTGTCAAGTTGGGGTTTCTATGGGGAATGGTGGTCCAGAAATATTAGCCATGGCGGATATGGTGACAGATGACGTGGCTGAGGACGGTCTCTACAACGCATTTGAAAAATTAGGACTTCTTTAGAGGAACAGTTTATGACAAAAACACTTTATTTGATGCGACACGGGCAAACTTTATTCAATAAACGGCATCGGATTCAAGGGTGGTGTGATGCCCCTTTAACGGACTTAGGAGTGTATCAGGCTCAGGTGGCTGGGTACTATTTCAAAAATGCAGGGATTACGTTTGATGCAGCCTACAGCTCAACATCTGAACGAGCCTGTGATACTTTGGAAATTGTCACAAATCGCAGCCTTCCTTACCAGCGAGTGAAAGGACTAAAGGAATGGGGGTTTGGAACTTTTGAAGGAGAAAGCGAAGATCTCAATCCACCCTTGCCTTATGAAGACTTTTTTGTGACCTACGGTGGGGAATCTCAAGACCAAGTTCGAGAGCGAATGGCAGAGACTATCTTGAAGCTGATGCAGGAAACGGACGGGCAGTCTATTCTCATGGTATCTCACGGTGGTGCTATGGCTAATTTTGCATATGTTTGGGAAGACAACTGGCGGCTGAATAATCTGGGTCACATGCTCAACTGTGGTATTTTGAGATTTTCTTTCGAAGATGATCAATTCTATTTGGAAGAGGTCATCAATCACGATTTTAGTGGCTGGAAAGAAAAATGAAAAAGAGTTTCATTCTTTCTTTAATGATTGAATAAATTGTAAAATTCTATTTCAACTTTGGTCTAAGAGAATGTTTTCTGTCTAAGAAAGGATTATACTGAAGCTATCAAAGATATTTTTACTACTCTTCCGACATCAAGTCAATCCTGACTTTGAGATTTTTGACGAGTCTGGTGTTGATGTTGCTTGAGTATAGAAAAGAAAGAGGGAAAGACGAATGGCAGTTACACAGAAAAAACAGGCTACTCCACCACAAACTCAGCCATATGGAGTAGAGGCTTTTGAAAAAATAGACGGGACGGTGCTTCGTTGGTTGGGTAATTCTGGTCTTCATATCAATCATCGAGGAACCAATATTATGGTCGATCCAGTCTTGGAGGATTTCGACATGCCTCTCTTGATTGACATGCCTTTATCCAGCAAGGAGATTCCTCAGCTAGAGAGTGTCTTTATCACGCATTCTGATAATGATCATTTCTCTAATAGTTTTTTTGAAAATACAAAAGGCAAGGTCGGTTCTTATCATGCCCCTCACTATGTCAAGGATTTGATGAAGGAACGATTTGATATTGACGGTACAGGTCACGATATTCATAGCAGTTTTTCAGTTGGCGATGTACAGGTAACTCTGACACCAGCTGATCATGCTTGGCAAAATGAACGTAAGAAATATGATCGAGTATTCCAATTTGAAGATTTCTGCGGTTTTTGGATTGAAACCAAGGATGGCAAGATTTGGGTGCCTGGTGACTCTCGCTTTTTACCTGAATTTATGGACTTGGACGAACCGGATCTTATCTTCTTTGACTTCTGTAATGATTCTTGGCACATTGGAACGGAAAATGCTATAAAAGTAGCCAATCATTATCCTCAGGCGGATTTGATTTTACAGCACTGGGGAACGGTGGACTCAGATTGGGCGGTCTTTAACGGAGATCCAGCTGTTTTGGAAGGTCGGATTGACAACCCAGAGCGGGTACATATTTTAGCAGCCGGTCAACCTTTTGAACTCAAGAAAAAATGATGGCTTGGCCATCATTTTCTTTCTTTTTCTAAATCTTCCAAGATATGTAAGCGATAACTGTAGTTTTTCCAGTAATTAGACTTGAAATACGCTGCGTAGAGAGCGTTGAGGATAAAGAGAATGGATTCCTCAGTAGAAAAATTACCGATTTTTTTGAAATAGCTTTCGCGGGTACAAATGGTAAAGCAGGTTTCTATCGTTTGTCGGACATAGTTATCTGCTTCTTTGGTCAATCCAATAAGCGCGACTTTCTTTTTTTGCAGAATAGGAAGAATACGGAGGGTCTCACTTTCGGGCGCATTGCCAGAGTAAGAGATGATAAGCGCTAAATCTTCTTTATCCATGCTATTGGCAGTCAGACCAAATTCCCCAGCTTGAGCAATTTCAACAGTCTTGCCGATAGACATCATTTTGCGGCGAAAGACGCTGGCTAAGTAATTGTTAGGACTGAGGCCAAAGATAACGATGCGGGTAGATTTTTCCAGAAGTTGCACAGCCCTTTCTAAGTCTTTCGTCTGCAATTTATCAGCCGTATCTTGAATACTTTCCTTTTCGATAATGGCGATTTTCTGCACCATACTCTCCATTGTATCCTGCTCTGTGAAAGGTAAGTTGTGATCAATGTCAGAATAATGGCTGTCTTCGTAATGTTTTTCTCGGATGAGGACAGGGATGAAGTTCTTCCAGCCTTTAAAATGGAGATGCTGAGCAAAACGAACGAGAGACGGCTTGGAGACATAGGTTTCCTGAGCAATCTCATCCATGGAAAGCTGCTCAATGCTCTCCAAATGCTCCAGAATATAAGAGGCGATGACGCCCTTTGACCCTTTGTCATTTCGTAAGTTGGCAATGTTTTTTAATAGTGTCATCTCTTCCTCCTATTTCAGTTTGTTTCATGATTTTGTCTAATTTTCTGAAGAAAATGAAACCGCATACCAAGTTTACCAAAAAAACTTCTTTTTTTCTACTTCCTTTTTTATAATAAGGTCAAGAAAAATGTTTGACGGAGGAAAAAACATGTCTCAGAAATACGAAGGATTAGCAAAAGATATTATCAGCTGCCTCGGTGGAAAAGAAAATATCAGCGATGTCTATCACTGCCAGACTCGCCTGCGTTTTAAACTGCGGGATGCAGGGCAAGTAAACAAAGAAAAGTTGGAAAATCTTGATGGTGTTACGATGTATTTGGTAAATGCTGGTGTTCACCAAGTCGTTATTGGAACTCATGTTAAGGACGTATTTGAAGAAGTTGCAAAGTATGTAGACCTGACAAATACTGCTGAAGATGCAGATACAAAAGATGAGTCCAGCATTTTTCAAAAGGTGATTGATTTTGTGGCTGGTGTGTTTCAGCCTGTGATTCCAGCTCTTTCTGGCGCTGGTATGATTAAAGCTGTTTTAGCTTTGTTGGTTGTTTTTAAAATTATTTCTACAGATTCGCAGACCTACTATATGTTTAATGTTTTTGCGGACGGTGTATTTTATTTCTTGCCTATGATTTTAGCTTTTACAACGGCTCAGAAATTAAAATGCAATCCCATATTAGCAGTTGGTGTGGCAGCGATGATGCTGCATCCTAATTGGTCAGCTTTGGTAACGGCTGGGAAGGCAGTTCACTTTTTTGAAGTGATTCCTTTTACTCTAGCAAGTTATTCTTCATCGGTGATTCCGATTATTTTGGTGATTTTTGTTCAAGCTTATCTTGAAAAATTCCTAAATCGGGTTATTCCAAAGTCTGTTGAACTAGTCTTTGTTCCCTTGCTTACTTTTCTTGTAATGGGTGTATTGGCTTTCTCCGTCTTAGGACCAATCGGTTCTATCCTCGGTGGGCTTCTAGCTAATGTCTTTAACTATTTAGCCGAGTCTGCTAGTTGGGCGCCAGCTGTCTTAATCGGAAGTTTCTTGCCTATTATGGTCATGTTTGGCATACACAATGGGATTGCGCCTCTTGGCATTATGCAGATGTCTCAGTTAGGGTATGACTCTATCTTTGGACCGGGAGCTCTTTGTTCCAATATGGCTCAAGCGACAGCATCAGCTGTGGTCGCTTTCCGAACGAAGAATGCTAAAACGAAACAAGTAGCGACTTCTGGTGCTATTACAGGATATATGGGAATTACAGAGCCTATCTTATACGGAATTAGCTTACCGAAGAAATATCCGCTCTATGCTTCCATGATTGGTGGTGGTTTGGGTGGTCTCTATGCCGGATTAACCCATGTGCACCGCTTTGCAACAGGTTCATCTGGGCTTCCAGCAGTTCTGCTTTATATTGGAAATAATACGATGGAATTCTTCTGGAATATTATCATTGCCATGGGGATTACGGTTATTTCAACAGCTATTATCACCTATTTCTTATCTTTAAAATACGAAAAAGCGACAGCAACGGCAGAAGCAGTAACGGAAAAAACAATTACGATTGCAGATGCCACTGTTGCCAATCCAATCGGAGGAACGATTATTGAGCTAAGCCAAGTTGAAGACCCAGTCTTTGCTTCTGAAGCGCTTGGGAAAGGCTTTGCGGTTGAACCTAGCGAAGAATTAGTGCTCGCTCCTTTTGATGGGAAAGTGGTAACAGTATTTCCGACTAAACATGCCATTGGACTATTATCTGATACAGGTGTTGAATTGCTGATTCATGTTGGTTTGAATACGGTTGAATTGAACGGTCAATTCTTTGAAACCTATGTCAAAGAAGGAGATAGAGTGAAAAGCGGGCAAAAATTACTAAGTTTTGAGCTGGATGAGATTCAAGCTGCAGGGTATGGAACACAGATACCAGTAATTGTCACCAATACTGCCAATTATCAGACGATTGACTTGCTTGAAAAAGGTCGTCAAGCTGCAGGGCAAATTGTTTTAAAAGCACAAGTATAGAAGGAGAAAATCATGGCATTACCAAAGGAATTTTTATGGGGCGGTGCAACAGCCGCCAACCAAACAGAAGGCGGAATGTTAGAAGGAGGTCGCGGCCTGACTAATACAGATCTCCTGCCGATTGGAGCAGATCGCGCAGCAATTGCTGCAGGAAAATTGAATAATCTGGAACGCAAAGCAGATTATTTTTACCCTTCTGAAAATGCTATTGATATGTACCACCACTATCTAGAAGATATTCAGCTCTTTGCAGAGATGGGCTTTAAAGTTTATCGTATGTCACTTTCTTGGACGCGAATTTTTCCAAATGGGGACGATGAAACACCAAATGAGGCAGGTCTAGTCTTCTATGAAAAGATTTTTCAAGAATTAAAAAAACATAAGATTGAGCCTTTGGTGACTCTAGCTCATTTTGATGTACCAGTTGCTTTGATTAAAAAATACGGTGCTTGGCGTGACAGACGCATGATTGATGCCTATGTGCATTATGCAGAAACAGTCATGACTCGCTTCAAGGGCTTGGTTCGCTACTGGCTGACAGTCAATGAAATCAATATTCTCTTGCACCAGCCCTTTGTTGGAGGAGGCTTGATTTTCTCAGAAGATGAGAATGTCGAAGAAGTCAAATATCAAGCCGCTCATCATCAATTGGTGGCTTCTGCGCGTGTGACGGAATTGGCACATAAAATTGACCCTGAAAATCAAGTTGGCTGTATGTTAGCAGGTGGAAGCCACTATCCTTATACTTGCCGACCAGAAGATTATTTTGAAGCCATTCAGCGTGACCACGGAGAGTACTTTTTCATTGATGTTCAGGCTCGTGGTCGCTATCCGCGCTACGCTTTAAAGAAATTTGAGCGGGAAGGACTTTCGATTCAGATGACGGAGGAAGATTTAAAAGTCTTAGCTGAAAATCCGGTCGACTTTGTTTCTTTCTCTTATTATGCCTCGCGAACAGTCAGTTCTCATCCAGAAGATTATGAAGCAACGACTGGAAACCTTTTCAAATCCATCAAAAACCCTTATTTGCCATCAACCGAGTGGGGTTGGCAGATTGACCCGCAGGGGTTGCGCAATTCCCTCAATCAGCTCTATGACCGCTATCAAAAACCGCTCTTTATCGTAGAAAATGGTCTGGGAGCAAAAGACCAGCCAGATGAGAATGGTTATGTGGATGATGAATACCGCATTGATTATATGCGTGAACATATCAAGGCGTTTAAAGCAGCGGTTGAAGTGGACGGAGTAGAGCTTATGGGTTACACTTCATGGGGCTGTATTGATCTGACAGCAGCTAGCACTGGTCAAATGAGCAAACGCTATGGCTTCATTTATGTAGATTGTGACGATGAAGGAAAGGGCAGCCTTAAACGTAGCAAGAAGAAATCATTCGACTGGTACAAGCAAGTCATCGTGAGCAACGGAGAGGACTTAACCAGTCCGCAATAATAGAGCAGAATGACCCAAGTGCTCTCTCCCAATTGTCTAAAGAAAGAAGATGTGACATTGAGATGAAAAAATACATAACAAAAATTTCTCTTTTATTCGTTTCTCTTTTGGTGATTTCATCAGGAGTCATCCTCCCTTCTCTCCCTGAAATTACAGTAGAATATAGGGAAATGAATGCGACATTTGTTGAGCTTTTAGGGACTCTGCCTGCTCTCTTTACCATGCTGACGGTACTTTTTAGTCCCAGACTGGCTAAGAAAATTGGATATAAACTGACCGTTCAATTAGGTTTGATTCTCCTATTTATTTCTGGAATATTGCCAATTTTTGTTAGTAATTTTTGGATTCTTTTTGCTACTCGGATTGGCTTTGGGATTGGTGTCGGTTTCTTCAATCCCTTGCTTTTCAGTTTTTCAGCTGCCATGTATCAAGACAAAGAATTATCAGATATGATTGGTTATCAGTCAGCATTTGAAGGAATGGGCGGGATTGTGACGTCCTTTCTAGTGGCTTATTTGGTCGTTGGTGGCTGGCGGCATACGCTTTGGACCTATCTGATGGTCATCCCAATTTTTCTGCTCTTCACTTTATTTGTACCAGATTTACAGAATGAAGCGTCGGAGTTGGAGACGACAAAACAAGCAAAAAAGCCGTTTCAGCTGGATTTATCTTTTGTTATTTACCTATTTCTTTTGGTCATTCTCATCACGGTCTATATGTCCATTTCTGTCAAATTGACCTCTCTTTTGACCGAAGGTGGCTTTGGAACTGCGCGTGACAGCAGTAATGCACTGGCTCTAATGGGAATTGGTGCCATGGGAGCGGGTTTTCTATTTGGAAGAGCCGAAGCTTTCTTCAAACAATGGTTGCTACCCTTGGCTTTTAGTCTTTTAGCCCTGTCGCTTTTGGGTCTAGCTCTTACACATCAAGTCTGGCTTATTATGCTCATGTGTTTGTTATCTGGTCTGTCTTTTCGAACCTTCATTCCTTTTCTTCTCAATCGTGCTAATCAAGTCACTGATGGATCAGGAGAACAGCGGACTTCTCTCCTTTTAGCAGGGTTTAACATCGGTTCTGCTTTTGCTCCTGTCAGCGTCCGCCTCTTGCAAAATCTCTTTCAGCTCAAAACCGTTTCTTCTATTTATTTGGTAGAAGCTGGTCTAGTGTTCCTCTTAGCCTTGCTGACACTCATCTTTAGTATAATGACACGTACAAAAAGCCTCCGTTCATAACCATGGAGGCTTTTATTTGCGGAAAAATTTTTTCGGATTTACAAATCTATTATTCCTTTGTTTTGTTTAACATTTCATCTGAATCAGCATCAATGATAAACTGTTTGGCTTGTTTTTCGACCTTGTTGAAGTCCTTTTGATAGGTAACGTAAAAACTATTCTTCTATCACCCACACGCTTCTGGTGAAGATCATGGAGAGCAGAGCTAATCCAGTAAGCACAATTCCTACATACCAGTAGGGGAGATCCATTGTGGTGGAGCGTCCAGACAGGTTGACAATGCCACGAAAGAGCACACCCGTAGTAATGGTTGCGACCGCAGAATTCCAAAGATTGAGACTGAGCCGTGAAAGATTAGGAATCATTTTTTGGAAAATCAGAAGCACCATCCCTCCTATCAGTGGTACTCCAAGGAGATAATGCATATAGACTGAAGTCTCTCCAAAGCTGAAGTGCTCGTAAATACGACTGAAAATGAAGAAAAATACTGTGATTAAGGTGTAAACCACCGCTGTTTTTTTAAAGCGTTTCTTACTTGCTTTAGTAACCGATGTAGACAATGTCACTCACCGCCCTTTCTGAAATCGTTCCGTTTGTCGTTGGTTTATTGACAACTTTTCCATTGAAATAAAGAGTAGACGAACCACCGCCGTCCAGATTGTAGGCTGTTTTCACACCGTAAGACTTCATAACTTCTGCGAGTTCGTAAAGAGAAAGCCCAGCGCTTTCTGAAGTTCGACCGTCTGATACGACGATAATATAATGGTTTTCATCAATAATCCCAATCGCTGTACGTGGATTAGAAGACATGGATTGCCCCACTTCCGAATTGCTTGAAACAGTAATCTTACCATTTTCAACCAAAGTCGGACCAAAGGCAAGAAGATTTACAACACCATTTTTAACCAAGTCTTCAGCAGAAACATCATTTTCGTAAACAATTCCGAAACTCCCATCTTTATAAATTGCTAAATCACCATTGCTAGCATCTTCTCGTACTGTATTTCGATAGACGACACCGTTACGGATAACATAGCCAGTCGTGTTGGCTCCGTAGTAGTCTCCGTTGATAGCAAGAATGGCGTTGTTATTGGCTGCTGTGACAGAAGTCTTAGCAGTCACATTATTTCCATAAGTATTTTACGCTAGAGCGGTTTTGAGATATTCAGACGAGCTGACTGTAATATCTGCAATGTACACTTTCGTGTTGCTGACGGTTTTTGTAGTTAGATTAATAGAAATATTATCATCCTGATAGCTTGTATCAGTCATTGTTGCATTTGTTGCAGTTTTAGCAGTTGTTGTGCTCGTTGAGTTAGAAGAACTTTTGACCGTTGTAATAGCCTCTGACAGGACAAAGGTTTTTAACATTGAGTAGGTAAACGCCCCTGTCAGAAAAATACCAAAGAGACTAGCATAAGCATAGGATTTTTTTAAAAATTTCATGATAAGGTGTGAGTCCTTTCTTTGAAAATAAACTTTTTTTGGACGAGCCAAGATAGGCAAAAAAGTAGAGCGCCGACAATGATTTTAACAATCAGCAAATTGAGACCGAAGATGGCGTAAAAGAGTCTAATCAAAAGGGTGTCAAGGATAAACAAGCCCAAGGCTAATCCGAAATAACCAGTCCCTGTTTTGGCGACACTGTCTTTATTTTTAAAGACCAGTTTTTTATTTGCGGAATAATTGAAAATCGAGCTAGTGACGCGGGCCACTCCGTTTGCTAGTAAAATTTTGAGACTAGTTGGCACCGCAGCAAGCACTAAGAGGGCCAGAGCATAGACGATATAGTCAATCAAAAAACTACTAATTGAAGAAAGAGCAAATTTAAACATGTCTTTGTAGATCATAAGCCCGTCGCGTACGGGTCTAAAGTGAGAAGCTTGATTGTCATTGATATAAACTGTCTCGATTGGAACTTCAATGATAGGATATTCTTTGGAAGCAGCTAGCAACATATTCATTTCATATTCATAACGCTGCCCTTCAATCTCCGACATAAATGGAATCATGTTGGTTGTAAATCCACGAAGTCCTGTTTGGGTGTCTGTTACGGAAACACCAGTCTGTTGCTTAAACAGAAATCGTGTTAATTTATTTCCAAAAGCTGAACGCAAAGGAACGTTGCCAGAAAAAGAACGCGCTCCCATAATCAAGTGATTTGGGTTTTCTTGAGCCTTTTTGCTCACTCGGAAAATATCCCACACTTTGTGTTGACCGTCCGCATCAGCTGTGACCACTGTCCCATATTGACCTAAGGAATCAATATAAGAAAAAGCAGTTTTTAATGCCTGCCCCTTGCCTTGATTGGTCATATAGCTTAGAACCGTAGCGTATTTTTGAGCTTCCTGAAAAATCGAATCATAACTAGTCGGACTGCCGTCATTGGCTACAAAGACTTGCAGTAAACTCTTTGCCTTCACTTTTTGCAAAAGATGAAGGAGATTGAGGTCAGGTTTGTAAGCGGGAATTACTAAATAGTTCATAGGTTTACTCCTTTCTTAGAAGAGTGATAGAAAAGTTACACACTAGTATAGAGAGGCTAGCTTAAAGCTAACTGATATCAGCTTTCTTTAAGGTTTTGAAGTGGAAAATGTAAAGAAAAATATGCTAAAAAAGAAGGTGTTATAAGGCGTTTCAAAAAAACACATACGAATTTTTCTTGCTATTTCTCAGAAAGTTTAGTATAATAGTTATTCGTGAGAAAACCTCACTTACCCCTTGCAATGGCTGGGGGTCATTAGACCAAAAGGAGGAAAAATCAATGGCTAAATACGAAATTCTTTATATTATTCGTCCAAACATTGAAGAAGAAGCAAAAAACGCTTTGGTAGCACGCTTTGACTCTATCTTGACTGACAACGGTGCAACTGTTGTTGAATCAAAAGACTGGGAAAAACGTCGTCTTGCATACGAAATCCAAGATTTCCGTGAAGGACTTTACCACATCGTAAACGTTGAGGCTGAAGACGCTATCGCTTTGAATGAATTTGACCGTCTTTCAAAAATCAACGCTGACATTCTTCGTCACATGATCGTCAAACTTGACGCATAAGAAGGGTTACTATGATAAATAACGTTGTACTTGTGGGTCGGATGACCCGAGATGCCGAACTTCGCTATACTCCGCAAAATCAAGCGGTCGCAACTTTTACTCTTGCTGTCAATCGCAACTTTAAAAATCAAAGTGGCGAGCGAGAAGCAGATTTCATTAACGTTGTGATTTGGCGCCAGCAGGCAGAAAATCTTGCAAATTGGGCTAAAAAAGGAGCTCTTATCGGAATTACTGGTCGGATTCAGACGCGTAACTACGAAAATCAGCAAGGTCAACGTGTCTATGTGACAGAAGTCGTAGCGGATAATTTCCAACTACTAGAAAGCCGTGCCAGTCGTGAAGGTCAATCTTCTGGTGGCTATGCTTCTAATAACTTCGGAAATTCATCTTCCAATTTTGGGAACTCAACTTCTGCCAATCAAGTACCCAACTTTTCTCGTGATGAAAATCCATTTGGAAATACCAATCCAATGGACATCTCAGATGACGATCTACCATTTTAATGGACAAACAGAATAAATATATAAAGGAGAAAGAACATGGCTCAACAACGTCGTGGCGGATTTAAACGCCGTAAAAAAGTTGATTACATTGCAGCAAACAAGATTGAATATGTTGATTACAAAGATACTGAGCTTCTTAGCCGTTTCGTTTCAGAACGTGGGAAAATCCTTCCTCGTCGTGTAACCGGAACTTCAGCTAAAAACCAACGTAAAGTAACAACAGCAATCAAACGCGCTCGCGTGATGGCTTTGATGCCTTTCGTAAATGAAGACTAAAAAATTAAAAAGAACATGGTTTCCATAAATCCATGCTCTTTTTTTAAAAAATTCAATTCGGCAACTGAAATAGGTTGCTTTTCTTATGCTCAAAATATTAAAAGGTACGTTTTTGACTTAAAAACTCATTTTTCAGCGGTTTTCAGAAATAAATACAGGTAAAAAATTGATATTGATGAAGACTTTTGCTAGAATGAACGTAATTTATTTTTTGAAATAGAGAAACATGATGAAAGATATTAAGGATTTAAATGTTGTACTCGTTAGTTGTGAGAATAAAGAGAGATTATTAGATACAGTCTTTCAGTTTACTTTTTACACTAGGAAACAAGCTACAGGTGTAACTGAAGTTAGGCAAGGCGAGTTAATAAAGCAATAAAAAAGGCAGCGCTGTTTTCGCTTTTGCGAGTTTACAGATGTGTGGTTGCCTTTAGGTATAAATTGAATGACTATAACTGTAATAATCCATTCTCACCTAAGCTTGGTATCTTAGCCTACCTAGCAGAACTTAATTCAAAAATAATTTTTATCTAGTGGTGCAACCTATAATTTATTAGAAAGTAGAAGTTGAAAAATGAATAATCTGGAGAAACGAGTAGAGTTTATTAAAGAACTAGAAAAATTAAAGTCAGTAACGAGATTCAATAGAACTATTGATGGAAGATTTGAAAATAGTGCTGAACATTCTTGGCAAACTGCATTAGCATCGATTATTCTTCAAGACTACTATCCCGAAAAATTGAATATGGAAAAGGTAATTTCCATGTTATTGATTCATGATTTAGGTGAGATTTATGCAGGAGATACCTGGGTTTTTGATGATAAAAAAAGAGAGTGTTCTCATGATAGAGAGCTAGAATCTATCAAAAAAACAATGAGTATCCTTCCGAAGGATCAATACTTAAATATGAAAAAATCTTGGCTTGAATTTGAAAAAGGAAATAGTGCTGAAGCAAGATATGCAAGAGTCGTTGATGCCTTGGTACCACTTATAAACCATTTAGCAGTTTCAGAGATAAATTATAACCCTGATAATATTAGTTCAAAAATGGTATTAGAAAAGAAAAAATTTATCGAAGGTGAGTCTATAGCGTTATGGAAACTGGTTGAGGAATTAGTTGAGGAAAGTGTGAAGAAGGGACTATATGAGAGTGAGACAGAAATCAGTAATTTCGTAAAATCTTGATTTCTCATTGCTGACCTAAAACGGTCTATTCCTAGACCATTTTTGACACTTACTTTCGTAAGGTTCATTTCCCGATTTTAAAGGTTCGGAGAACCTTTAGAATCCACTCAACTACTGCGATTGTCATTATAGCTACATAAAAAATGAAGCGGAGCACTTTTGTCTCAGATTCAATTTCAAATTACTAAAATAAATAAAACTGTAGCTTTAAATGATATTGTTTGCGATAGTTACCCAAAATGTCTGCTGTATTTTATTCAAAACATCCGCTTGTTGAAACAAGCGGATGTTTTAATAAGAATATGACTAAAGTTGTCTTGGGGCGGTTAAAGCACTGCGGATATTGAATTTCTTTTTGAGATAGAAACGAAATGCCAAAGTTCCTCCACCAAACACAAGGATAAATAAGTTCGGCAGTTTTGGATTTAAAACTGCTGGCAACAGGAAGGTTGTGCCGTAAAGAACAACAGCCCACAAAATCGTAGCAGCTGAAATGATAAGAAGCGATTTGAAAAATGGTGGTTTTTGACTTTGGTCTTGGTCAGCATAATAAAAACGATAAATAAAGTAGTACATTCCGTAAAATACGAGTGCCCCCACCGCGCTACCAAGCACAATCGTCACAATACCATAATTGCTAGGATTTTTGGAGAATAAGTTAACACTACTATTTAAAATAGCAAACAAACTAAAGACAAATAAGAAAGCGTCCATAATCATGAGATAAGGGTTGGTATTTTCTTGAACAGTTTGAGCTTCTTTTTGTTTTGCTTCTGAAAAATTCGCTGCCCAAACAGTTGGTGCACCATAAAGCCCGCGAGCGGTGATGCCTTTTGCTTGATTTTCAAGAATGGTCGGCAAAATCTCCATTAACAAGGTTTTGATTTCTTCGTCTGTCTTTCCGTCTTTGATGAGTTGGTGGGTTGCGATACGGATAAATTCTTGATTTTTTTTGCTGAGTTTATCCAAAGAAACTTGTGTCATAAGATCTCCTTTTAATTAGAATAATTTTTTGTGAATGAGGTAGACTGTCAAGGAAACACTTATCGCAAAGGCGATAAAAATAATAATCCAAAAAGCGTGAGGTTCCCCATTGAGTGGTAAGTCATTGTTTTTGAAGTTCATCCCATAGGCTGAGAAAATCATGGTTGGAATGGACATGACAATCGTCACCAAAGCCAGAGCTTTCATGATGTTATTTTGATTATTTGAAATGATAGAAGCAAATGTATCGGTCATGCTGTGCAAGATATTTCCATAAATATCTGCCATCTCAATCGCCTGCTGGGTCTCGATGAGTGTATCTTCCAGCAAGTCCTCATCTTCCAAATATTTCTTAATATTGCTTGTAGCGCTAGTTAATTTTTTAATCACGCGCTCATTGGTTTTTAAGGATGCTTTGAAATAGACAATCGTTTTTTCAAGCTCCATGAGTTCAATCAATTCTTCATTGCGAGTGGATTTGTGCAGTTGACTTTCGATTTGTTCGCTTTTACGGTCAATGGAACGAAGTGCTGTCAGATAAAGCTCGGCATTGCGGTAAAGAATTTGGAAAATAAAGCGCGAACGCATGAAAGTATAAAAATTACGCAAACGTCGATTGATAAAAATATCCAACAAAGGAAGTTTTTCCAAACAGGTGGTAATAATCGCATCTTCGGTAATGATAATTCCCAGAGGGATGGTCACATAGTAAGTTTGATTGTTTCGTTCTTCTGTAATCGGAACGTCCACGATAATCAGGGTGTACTCATCTTCAATGGTAACCCGAGACATTTCTTCTGCGTCAAGCGGTGCTCGCAAGTCTGTAATATCAATGTCAAAGGCATTGGCAATTTCAGTAGACTCGCTTTGAGAAGGGTTGACCAAATTGATCCAAGTCCCCGACTCAAGCGTATCAATTTCTTTAAATTCAGTTGTTGTCGATAGAAAGACTTGTTTCATATTTTCCTCCTTCAGTTATTTGCACACCGTATTATTATACTACAAAATTCCGAGTTTTTGGGTAAAAGATTGCAGAAAATTTTGTTATAATAAAAAGAAGTTTAAAATAAAGTGTGGTAAGAATGCAGGATAAAATTATCATTCATGGAGCGCGAGCTCATAATTTAAAAAATATTGATGTCACGATTCCGCGAGACAAGCTGGTTGTCGTGACTGGTTTGTCTGGTTCAGGCAAATCTAGCTTAGCTTTTGACACTCTCTATGCAGAGGGGCAACGACGCTATGTAGAAAGTCTGTCGGCTTATGCTCGTCAATTTTTGGGCAATATGGAAAAACCAGATGTGGACTCTATTGACGGTCTTAGTCCAGCCATTTCTATTGATCAAAAAACGACCAGCAAGAATCCGCGGTCAACGGTTGGAACAGCAACGGAAATCAACGATTACCTTCGTTTGCTCTATGCACGTGTGGGCACTCCTTACTGTATCAATGGACATGGACCCATTACCGCTTCTTCTGTGGAACAAATCGTCAATCAAGTTTTGGAATTACCCGAACGTCAGCGGTTGCAAGTCCTAGCACCCATTGTTCGCAAGAAAAAAGGGCAGCACAAGACAATTTTTGAGAAAATTCAGAAAGACGGATACGTGCGTGTGCGCGTGGAGGGAGACATTTATGATGTCACAGAAGTTCCAGAGCTTTCTAAAACGAAAAAGCACGATATCGAAGTAGTGGTGGACCGAATTGTTATTAAGGACGGCGTGCGTAGTCGGTTGTTTGATTCGATTGAAGCAGCCTTAAGAATTGCGGACGGTTACGTAGTGATTGATACGATGGACGGCAAAGAATTACTCTTTTCCGAGCATTATGCTTGTCCAGTCTGTGGCTTTACGGTACCTGAGTTGGAGCCTCGTCTCTTTTCTTTCAATGCACCATTTGGCTCTTGTCCTGATTGTGACGGTCTGGGTGTGAAGCTGGAAGTGGACTTGGATATGGTGGTTCCTGACAGTAGTAAAACCTTGCGGGAAGGCGCCTTAGCTCCGTGGAATCCTATTTCTTCAAATTACTATCCTCAAATGCTAGAACAGGCAATGACGGAATTTGGGATTGATATGGATAAGCCATTTGAGGAACTGACAGAAGACGAGCAGCAACTGATTTTTTTTGGCTCTGAAGGGCGAGAATTTCATTTCCATTATGAAAATGAATTTGGTGGTGTGCGAGATATCGACATTCCTTTTGAAGGAGTGGTGACCAATATCAACCGTCGTTACCATGAGACCAATAGTGATTTTACCCGTACTCAAATGCGGCTTTATATGAATGAACTGACTTGCGCAAGCTGCCATGGTTATCGACTGAATCCACAAGCCTTATCTGTTAAAGTAGGCGGCGAAGGTGGTCTCAATATTGGTCAAGTGTCTGATTTGTCTATTGCGGATCATTTAGAATTGCTTTCTCATCTGACATTGACTGAAAACGAGGTGACCATTGCAACGCCGATTATCAAAGAAATCCGAGATCGCTTGACTTTTCTTAATAATGTTGGACTTAATTATCTAACCCTATCACGTTCGGCAGGCACGCTGTCGGGTGGTGAAAGTCAGCGGATTCGCTTGGCGACTCAAATTGGCTCTAATCTCAGCGGTGTTCTTTATATCTTAGATGAGCCTTCTATTGGTCTTCATCAGCGCGATAATAATCGCTTGATTGCCAGTCTCAAAAAAATGAGGGATTTGGGCAATACCCTCATCGTAGTTGAACATGATGAGGATACCATGCGTGAAGCGGATTGGTTGATTGATGTGGGACCTGGAGCTGGTGTTTTCGGTGGCGAAATTGTTGCGGCAGGAACTCCAGATCAAGTTGCGAAAAACAAAAAATCGATTACAGGTCAATACTTGTCAGGCAAGCGTAAGATTGAAGTTCCATTAGAACGCCGAGTTGGAAATGGTCGCTTTATCGAAATCACAGGTGCGCAAGAGCACAATTTGCAAAATATCACTGCTCGTTTCCCTCTAGGAAAATTCATCGCTGTGACGGGTGTTTCTGGCTCTGGAAAGTCTACTCTGGTCAACTCAATTTTGAAAAAGGCGATTGCGCAAAAGCTCAATCGAAATTCGGATAAACCGGGGAAATTTAAAAAGATTTCAGGAATTGAGCATATCGATCGTTTGATCGATATTGACCAAAGTCCAATTGGACGGACTCCGCGCTCCAATCCTGCGACTTATACGGGAGTCTTTGATGATATTCGTGATCTCTTTGCTAAGACCAATGAAGCGAAAATTCGCGGCTATAAAAAAGGACGCTTTAGTTTCAATGTCAAAGGTGGCCGCTGTGAAGCCTGTTCTGGAGATGGGATTATCAAAATTGAAATGCACTTCTTGCCTGATGTCTACGTTCCTTGTGAAGTTTGCCACGGCACTCGCTACAATAGTGAAACTCTGGAAGTGCATTATAAGGAAAAGAATATCGCACAAGTTTTGGATATGACCGTCAATGATGCAGTCGAATTTTTCAAACATATTCCGAAAATCGAGCGCAAATTACAAACGATTAAAGATGTTGGGCTAGGTTATGTGACCTTGGGACAACCTGCGACAACCCTTTCTGGTGGAGAAGCTCAGCGCATGAAGCTAGCCAGCGAACTCCACAAACGTTCGACCGGCAAGTCCTTCTATATCTTAGATGAACCAACAACGGGTCTTCACACAGAAGATATTGCTAAACTCCTAAAAGTTTTAGCTCGTTTTGTAGATGATGGCAATACCGTTCTCGTCATCGAACACAATTTAGACGTAATTAAAATGGCAGACCACATCATTGATCTTGGTCCTGAAGGTGGTGTTGGTGGCGGCACGATTATCGCAACTGGCACACCAGAAGAAGTAGCTGAAAATCCAGAAAGCTTTACAGGACAATATTTGAAAGAAAAGTTGAACTGAAAAGTTTAACACGTTACTGATATATTCAACGATAAAGAAAAGATTGTGCTTCTCTATCTAGAGGGCACGGTTGTTTTTTTTGCTTCTTTAATTCAATGTCTTCTAATAATACCATGCTATTTACAGCTTTTTTTGGTATAATAATCTTAATCATTTTACGGAGGGATTCTCATGTTATCAAGAGTAAAAAAATTAGAAGCAGCACTTGAACAAACAGATTGTGATGCTGTCCTTGTGACCAATCTTAAAAACATCTATTATTTGACAGGTTTTAGCGGAACAGAAGCAACTGTTTTTATCAGTAACAATCGCCGAATTTTTCTGACCGACTCACGTTACACCTTGATTGCCAAAGGTGTGGTAAAAGGTTTTGATATTGTCGAAACACGTGATGCTTTGTCAGAAATTGCGAAGATCATTGCAAATGATAAAATAGAAACTATTGGATTTGATGATGAAATTTCTTATCATTATTTCAGAACTCTCAAAGAGCTTTTTTCAGATTATAAGCTGACAGCAATGACCGCTTTCATTGAAAATCTACGCATGATCAAAGACGAAGAAGAAATTGCCACGATTCGAAAAGCTTGTCAAATCTCAGATCAAGCTTTTCTAGATGTTTTGGAGTTTATCAAACCCGGTCAAACAACGGAGCTACAAGTCATGAACTTTTTAGATGCTCGCATGCGGCAGCTAGGCGCATCAGGGGCTTCTTTTGACTTTATTATTGCGTCAGGTTATCGCTCTGCTATGCCTCATGGAGTGGCTAGTGAGAAGGTCATCCAAACAGGTGAAACCTTGACAATGGATTTTGGTTGTTATTACAATCACTATGTTAGCGATATGACACGAACCATTCATGTTGGTCATGTGACGGATGAGGAGCGTGAGATTTACGATATCGTATTGCGAAGCAATCAAGCTCTGATTGAAGTGGCGAAAGCTGGTATGAGTTGCATTGAGTTTGATCAAGTACCACGTAAAGTAATCAATGATGCGGGTTATGGTCAATATTTCACGCACGGGATTGGGCATGGGATTGGTCTTGATATTCATGAGATTCCTTACTTTGGCAAATCCAGTGAGCCGATCGAAGCGGGTATGGTCTTGACTGATGAGCCAGGCATTTATTTGGACGGAAAATACGGTGTGCGGATCGAAGATGACATTCTCATCACAGACACAGGCTGCGAGCTCCTAACGCTCGCACCAAAAGAGTTAATTGTTATTTGAGAATTGTCAATGTTTATGATAAAATAAAGAGAAATCTATTTTAAAAGAGGTAATAATAATGATTGAAGCAAGTAAGCTGAAAGCTGGTATGACGTTTGAAACAACGGATGGGAAATTGATTCGCGTCCTTGAAGCAAGCCACCATAAACCAGGTAAAGGGAATACTGTTATGCGTATGAAATTACGGGATGTACGCACAGGTTCAACTTTTGACACAACTTACCGCCCAGAAGAAAAATTTGAACAAGCGATTATCGAAACTCGCCCAGCACAATACTTGTACCAAATGGATGATACAGCCTATTTCATGGATACAGAGTCATTTGAGCAATATGAAATCCCAGTAGCGAATGTAGAGCAAGAATTGAAATTTATTCTTGAAAATTCAGAAGTGAAAATTCAATTCTACGGAAGCGAAGTTATCGGTGTTACGGTTCCAACTACTGTAGAATTAGTTGTAACAGATACACAACCTTCTATTAAAGGAGCAACGGTGACTGGTTCTGGCAAGCCTGCTACTCTTGAAACAGGTCTGGTAGTAAACGTGCCTGACTTTATCGAAGTGGGGCAAAAATTGGTTATCAATACGCAAGAAGGAACCTACGTTTCTCGTGCATAATTTACACTAAGAACTAGAAGTTCTTAAATTACTATCAAACTCAGACTGAGAGACTGACAAATATTGCGCAGACTCCTTGAATGTCTTTGAGTCTTAAGAAAGGACAAGTTATGGCAACTGAACAATTAGGCGAAATCGTTATCGCACCGCGTGTCTTAGAAAAAATTATTGCCATTGCAACAGCTAAAGTGGAAGGTGTTTACTCTTTCGCAAATAAAAGCATGTCTGACAGCCTTGCAAAACGTTCTTTGGGACGTGGCGTCTATCTTCATACCGCCAGTGATGGTGAAGTAACTGTTGACATTTATTTATACTTAGAATACGGCGTAGGGGTTCCAGCAGTAGCTGTTGCTATTCAGAAAGCAGTTAAAAGTGCTGTTTCTGATATGGCAGAAGTTGAATTATCTGCAGTGAACATTCATGTAGCTGGCATTGTACCAGAAAAAACACCAAAACCAGATTTAAAAGATCTGTTTGATGAGGATTTTCTCAATGACTGATGTACAGCTGGAAATGAGAAGAGACCTACGTGAGCGAGCTTTCCAAGCTTTATTGAGTTTAGAATATGAAAAAGATGTGATAGAAGCCTGTCGCTTTGCATATCTTTATGACAAAGATATGGCAAATGATTCTGATGAGGAAATTCCTGCATTTTTATTGAACCTTGTCATGGGTGTTGAACGGTCTAAAAGTGAATTGGATGAGAAAATAAGTCAATATCTAAAAGAAGGATGGACCTTAGGACGTCTTACATTGGTAGAAAAAAATATTCTTCGCTTGGGATTGTTTGAGATGACAGAGTTTGATACACCTCAGCTAGTCGCAATCAATGAAGCAATTGAGTTATCTAAAAAGTTCTCAGATGAGAAATCGAGCAAGTTTATCAATGGTATATTGAGTAAATTTATCACAGAATAAAATTTTAAGAAGAAATGAATATAAGAATGAGAGAGCAGTAGCTCTCTCATTTTGCTTGTTTTCACTCTGAAACGACAGGGAGTCTTCCAAGAGGGTCAGAAGGGAGCCAATACAGGAAAGAATAGGGATTAGCAGTCTACAGCTTCTTCGTTCATGATATTCTAAAGAGGTAAGAACAAGGAAGGAGAAGGAAATGGAGTTCAAGGAGTTGTATGGGAAGGTAAGGGGGATTGTGCTGAAGTGTCGAAGAGAATATTATGTCCACCTATGGGAGTTAAGCGATTGGGACCAAGAGGGCATGCTAGTCCTCTATCAGTTGGTGAGTCGCTATCCGCAACTGGTAGAGGCAGAAAGTCGGCTCTATATTTACTATAAGACCAAGTTCCGAAATCACATCAAGGACATCCTCCGCAAACAAGAAAGCCAAAAGCGCAAGCTGGACCGTCAAGCCTATGAGGAAGTGAGCGAGATTGGTCACAAGCTCAGTCTGAAAGAGTTGTATCTGGATGAACTGGTGATTCTCCGAGACCAATTAAAGAGCTACCAATCCCAATTGAGTCCAGAGAAACAAGAGCAGTACGAGCGTTTACTAGCAGACGAACGGTTTCAAGGTCGGCAAGCGATGATTCGGGAGTTAAGGGAATACCTATCAGAGTACAGAGGGTAGGAAGAAGGCGGTAGAAAAAAAGTGTAAGAAAATAAAAAAAGATGAAAAAAAGT
>NZ_CABHMZ010000030.1 GCF_902167705.1 Streptococcus constellatus
TACAACTTTTTCCCGTCACTCCCAGGAATTGCTATCTTTCAATTTACGTCAACTTACATCACTGGTGGACTTGATGGTAATGTAGACTTGACAGGTATTACAGATAATGGTTATGGTCGTAAGAATACACCTAAAACACAAACGCCAGCGATTAAAGAGGGCGAAAAAGCTGATAACACACCGAAAAGCGATATTAAAGTCGGTGACACAGTCAAGGTTAATTTCTCGGCTACCAACTGGGCAACAGGCGAAGGAATCCCCGAATGGGTCAAGGGTCGGTCTTATCAAGTAACAGAAGTAAGCGGTGATAAAGTGTTGTTAGCTGGTATTAACTCTTGGATTTACAAGCGAAACGCAGAGATTATCTCTACTACCAATAGCCAACCTGCACAGGCTCCGACTATTCAAAGTTTTGGTTCATACACAGTCCAATCAGGAGACACGCTCTCTGGAATTGCCACTCAATATGGCACGACTTACCAACAGTTAGCAGTTCTGAATGGAATTAGCAACCCAAATTACATCTATGTAGGACAAGTTTTGAAAGTTTCAGGGCAAGGACAAGCAGCCCCTCAAAATGTGTCTTACCATACAGCACAATGGGGAGATACCCTCTCTGGCATGGCAGCTCAATATGGCACGACAGTAGAAAGTATCCAAGCACTAAATGGACTATCAAGCGACCTCATTTATGCAGGCGTAACTTATAGGATAAAATAAGATAAGTAGAGCCCTTTGGAAAATCCAGAGGGCTTTTTTTCGTGGCCGGAAAGTGGTATAATAGCGTAAAAGAAATCACAGGTTAATTTTTATGCCCCAAAGAATCCAGAAAGCCCTGTTGGGGCAAAACTGGGGCATAAGTCCAAAACTTACTCGGACTTATTAAATAAATTTAAATAGGTTTGCTATTTATAACTCCTTATATAAAAAGAATTTCTACTATATAAAATTAACGGAAAATATCAATATTGAAAAGATGCTGTTAAATAATTGAGATTAAAAAAGTCTGTTGTATCAACGTTTATTCGTTGTGCAACAGGCTTTTTCCGTGTTCAGGGGGTAAAAAAGGGGTAAAGTGATGTAGAAGTTTGTCATTTGTATTTGTTTACAATCATTCTAAATACGTATTCTCCTATTTTCGTGATATAATAAAGGAAAAATGATGATGAGTGAGTAGGAAATGAATTTACATCCTTATTTAGAAATCACAGACCAAAGTGATTATGAAAATATTATTCAACGATTAAAAGCCAAAGGTGTGCGTATTACAGAAACTCGAAAGGCAGTCATTGCTTATATGATTCGGACACATGAGCACCCAAGTGCTGAAAAGATTTATTCTGATTTATTGCCTGATTTTCCAAAGATGAGTCTAGCAACGGTTTATAACAATCTCAAAGTTTTGGTAGAGGAAGGTTTTGTGGAAGAAATCAAAATTAGTCATGATAAGACGACCTATTTTGATTTCATGGGGCATGAACATTTGAATGTTATTTGCGAAAAATGTGGTCGGATTGCGGACTTTGAAGATGTAGATATACCTGATTTAAAGCGTGAAGCGGAAGAACAAACGGGTTATAAAATCACAAAGACAACAGTTTTGATGTATGGGATTTGTTCGGATTGTTTGAAAAATGGCTAGGGTATTTATGTACACTACTTGAATAAAGAAAATTGTTAAAAATCGAATATTCTCCCGTTGGTACTGGATTTTTTTGAAAAAATTTTGTAAAATATAGGAGTAACTGTGAGACAGTTTTCAAAAATCAAAGGAGATATCTAATGGTAAAATTAGTTTTTGCTCGCCACGGTGAGTCTGAATGGAATAAAGCTAACCTCTTTACTGGTTGGGCTGATGTTGATTTGTCTGAAAAAGGGACGCAACAAGCTATTGATGCTGGTAAGTTGATTAAAGAAGCTGGTATTGAGTTTGACCAAGCTTATACATCTGTTTTGACACGCGCTATCAAAACAACAAATCTTGCCCTTGAAGCGGCAGGTCAACTTTGGGTGCCAGTTGAAAAATCATGGCGTTTGAATGAACGTCACTATGGTGGTTTGACAGGTCAAAACAAAGCTGAAGCAGCTGAAAAATGGGGTGACGAACAAGTTCATATTTGGCGTCGTTCTTATGATGTATTGCCACCAGCTATGGCGAAAGATGACCAATATTCAGCACATACTGACCGTCGTTATGCAAATCTTGATGACTCAGTTATTCCAGATGCAGAAAACTTGAAAGTAACCTTGGAACGTGCACTTCCATTCTGGGAAGATAAAATCGCTCCAGCTTTGAAAGATGGTAAAAACGTTTTTGTTGGTGCACATGGTAATTCTATCCGTGCTCTTGTAAAACACATTAAACAATTGTCAGATGATGAAATCATGGATGTGGAAATCCCTAACTTCCCACCACTTGTATTTGAATTTGATGATAAATTGAATCTGGTGAAAGAATACTATCTTGGAAAATAAGTCCAATAAAATATTAAGAGGCTCTGCGTAAGCAGGGCTTTTTAATATCATGCAAAGCTTTCATTTTTTAGCTGTGTTTTTTATCAATGTTTTCCATTTTCCTTGACTTCATTTCTTTGGATTTGTGGTACAATAAAAGATAGCATTTTGACTAGAATGAGAGAAACCATGTCTAAGAAAAAAAGAAAATTTGATAGTCATTCCATTCCACGACGCTTGAATTTATTATTTGGAATTGTGATTTTATTGTTTATGAGCTTGATTGTTCGTTTGGGCTATATGCAGGTTGTCCATAGAGATTTTTATACAAAGAAATTGGCGACAGCCAGTAAAACTAAACTGACAACCAGCTCTGTTCGCGGTCAGATTTATGATGCAAATGGAACACCTTTGGTTGAGAATACAACCAAACAAGTCGTGTCCTTTACACGTAGTAATAAAATGACAGCTGAAACGATTAAAAAAATTGCTCAAAAGTTGCTTCCGTTGGTTCCCATTTCCAATGCAGATGTTACTGAACGACAACAAATCGATTATTATTTAGCAGATAGCGAGATTTATAAGAAGGTCGTCAATCAATTGCCTAAAAATAAAAAATATGGCACAGATGGAAATCGTTTGGAAGAGTCAAAGATTTATAGAAATGCTGTTAAGAGTGTTGATGTGGCCAAATTAAACTATTCAGATGACGATAAAAAAGTTATTTATTTGTTTAGTCAAATGAATGCCATTGCAAATTTTGAGACGGGTAATATTCGTACAGATGATTTGTCAGCTGACCAAATTGCGACAATCGCCTCTAGCTCGAAAGAGCTATCTGGTATCAGCATTACCACCAGCTGGGATAGAAAAGTACTAGATACATCTTTAGCCTCTATCATTGGAAGTGTCTCAAGTGAAAAGGCAGGGCTGCCCGCAGAAGAAGTGGATGACTATTTGAAAAAAGGCTACTCACTCAATGACCGTGTCGGAACTAGCTATTTGGAAAAGCAATATGAATCCACTCTTCAGGGAAAACGTGCAGTCAAAGAAATCAATCTTGACAAAAACGGAAATATGGAGAGCGTGAAAAACATTTCCAATGGCAGTAAGGGGAATAATCTAAAATTAACAATGGATTTGACTTTCCAAAATGGTGTAGAAGATATTTTGAGAAAGTATTTCAGTGCTGAATTAGCGAGTGGTCATGCAACATATTCTGAGGGTGTTTATGCTGTTGCTATGAACCCTCAAACAGGTGCTATTTTAGCAATGGCGGGTCTGAAACACGACACCAATACAGGAGAATTAACAGCAGATTCTCTGGGAACCATTATGAATAACTTTGTGCCGGGCTCAGTCGTTAAAGGAGCTACTTTGACGGCGGGCTGGGAATCTGGAGCTATCACAGGAAACCAAGTTCTGACAGACCAACCAATCTCTTTTGGAGGCTCATCTGCGATTACTTCTTGGTTTACTCAGTATGGTGCTCGCCAAATTACGGCTTTAGAGGCACTAGAATATTCATCCAATACTTATATGGTTCAACTAGCTTTAAATATGATGGGAACGCCTTATACGCCCAATATGGTGATTGATTTGACGAATTTGGACTCCTCTATGGACAAATTGCGTAAAGCCTTTGCTCAATATGGCTTGGGAGCATCTACAGGAATTGATTTGCCAAGTGAATCAGAAGGCTACACACCTAAGAAATATACGTTTGCGAACTACTTAACCAATGCTTTTGGTCAGTTTGATAACTACACGCCTATGCAATTGGCGCAATATGCTGCAACGGTGGCTAATGGTGGCACTCGTATTGCACCACACTTAGTGGAAGGAATCTATGACAACAATGAAACAGGTGGTCTTGGAAAAATGATTGAAGCGAAATCTACCAAAGAATTGAATAAGGTGGACATTTCAAAAGACAACATGGATTTGATTCGACAAGGTTTCTACCAAGTAGTTCATGGAACAAGTGGCTTTACCACAGGGCGTACTTTGTCACAAGGTGAAGCAGTGCCAATCAGTGCGAAAACTGGTACGGCAGAAACCTTTGCAGGTGGTCAGGAAGCCATTAACACCAATGTAGTTGCCTATGCACCAAGTAACAATCCACAGATTGCAGTTGCAGTTGTGTTCCCACATAATACAGATTTGTCCTCAACTGTCAGCCATAGTATTACACGAGATATTATCAATCTCTATCATCAACAACATCCTATGACCTAGAAAGGTACCTATGCTTTATCCAACACCGATTGCAAAATTGATTGAGAGTTTTTCAAAATTACCAGGAATTGGTATAAAAACAGCAACACGTTTGGCGTTTTATACCATTGGTATGAGTGATGATGATGTCAATGAATTTGCGAAAAATTTACTTGCAGCAAAACGTGAGCTGACCTATTGTTCTATTTGTGGCAATTTAACAGATGATGATCCTTGTGCTATCTGTACCGATGAGACACGGGATCAGTCTACTATTTTGGTTGTAGAAGATAGTCGAGATGTTTCTGCTATGGAAAATATTCAAGAATATCATGGCTTGTACCATGTTTTGCAGGGATTGATTTCTCCTATGAATGGTGTTGGGCCTGATGACATCAATCTGAAAAGTTTGATTACACGGTTGATGGATAGTGAGGTGACCGAAGTAATCGTAGCGACCAATGCGACAGCAGATGGAGAAGCGACTTCCATGTATATTTCGAGGGTTTTAAAGCCAGCTGGTATCAAGGTTACGCGTCTGGCTCGTGGATTAGCAGTTGGGTCTGATATTGAATATGCAGACGAAGTAACCTTGCTTCGAGCTATAGAAAATCGTACAGAATTGTAAGAAAACGTAAGAAGAGCACTCGTTTATAGAACATGTGGCTCTTTTTTGATTGATAAATTGCAAGAATAAGTGCAACATTTACTCTAACTCATCCACTAGAGCTTCATAAGCAGTTCTGTAAGCTAAACATTTTCGTGGTCGGTGATTGATATCATATAAGGCCTTGTTCAAAGCCTCATCAGAGATAGCAGCTAAATCTGTTTTCTTTGGGAAATATTCTCTTAGTAAGCCATTTGCGTTTTCATTACTTCCTCTCTGCCAAGATGAATAGGCGTCCGCAAAGAAAAAGGAAATTCCTAAATTCTCTACTAGAGGATAGCAGGCGAACTCTTTTCCCCTGTCTGAAGTGAAGGTTTTAAGAGTCTCTTTTGGAAATAGCTTACAAAGTTGTTCGATGGCTGAAAACATGGCTTTGGCTGTTCTATCTGGTATCTTGAAGGCTAAGTAAAAACGAGTTTTTCGCTCTAGAAAAGTCGCTAAACACCCCTTGCTTTTGCCTCTGGAAGACACTACAGTATCAAGCTCCCAGTGGCCAAAAGTTTCACGATTCCGAACCTCTTTAGGACGTTTGGCAATCGGCGTGCCAATCCTAAATGTCCCACGTGTTTCTTTGGGTTGTCGAGTTCTTCCTTTACGACGGAGGACGCTTAAATCCAGATCAATCAAACCAGCATAGAGCCAGTTATAGATGGTTTTAAAAGCTACCATTGGCTTTTGTTCAAGCTGATAGCGCCCACAAATCTGTTCAGGCGACCAGGAGGATTTTAAACCGTTCTCAATTTCCTTTTTCAACTTTGGTGTTAAACAAGACTTCCGACCTTTTTGCTTAGCCCTGTGGTCGTACTGTTCCTGTGCTAAGACTCCAGGATAAGGC
>NZ_CABHMZ010000031.1 GCF_902167705.1 Streptococcus constellatus
CCATCAAGTCCACCAGTGATGTAAGTTGACGTAAATTGAAAGATAGCAATTCCTGGGAGTGACGGGAAAAAGTTGTAGTTTGGTGATGGCGTCACATTGTAATCTGGATAAGCTCCAATCCACAAAGAATTTGGAAATTCGGCTAAAATCCGATTGTAATCCACATGGGCAACTGTATAAGGCTTGTATGAGTAATACATTGGCGTATAGCCTGCTGCTCTAATCATGCGCATGCCATGTAAGATGGCGTTTGTATTTGCTTCTTTGCTGGCGCTCGCCCCGCTCTCATAATCCAGAGCCACAATTGAGCCTTTCGGTGTTTGTACCTGCGGAAGAAATGTATTGAGCACTTGTTCACCAAGGGCTGCATTGCCGCCCACCTCGTACCAAACATAAGTATGAGCACGTTTACCCTGTGCGATAGCACTTGCTACCTGCGTTTCATACGTTGATTGACCATACATACCATATGCATTGATACCGCCAATTTGAATGATAGCAAATTTATCATGACCATAACCAAAAATACCATTCGTACCTTGATAAACTGACCAGTCGACGCCTTGATCGCCTACCGCTGCTTGTGCAGCAGTAGGAAGCATGAAACCAAGTACGATTGTAACAAGAGCTAAAAGCTGCTTAATTTTCTTTTTCTGTGTCATCCGCTGTGTCTCCTTTTTTATTTTTAAAAGCCAATTCGTAATAGCCGATAGCAGATAAGCCGGCAATTAGCCCACCCCAACCATACGCAGCATAATCACCATGTGCAATTGTTGCGGCGTACGCGAGACCTACAATAATCCCCAAACCGAGAGCTAACGTAGATACTTGTTTTCCGTTTAGATTGAATTGCGTCTTAACAACATTTACAATCGCTGAAATGATGGGGGCAATAATCCCCGCTGTGATTAAAATTTGTTGCATCTTATTTCTCCTTTTCAATTTTGCTTTCGAGCTTGTCAATTTGCTCGTCAAGGTAGTTTGTTCTTTCCTCTAAGCGATAGGTTCGCTCTACTACGCTATTATGCTTTTCCACTTTTTTCTCTAACTCCTGAATTCGGAAGGTGGTTATCTTAGCACTAGTGATAATCCCGCCAAACGTGCCAATTAGCGAAGCGCTAATCGTCACTACAGCATTTATAACATCAGGTGCCATAAATTACTCCTTTTTCTTTGTTGGATCATCCCAGATTGGTTCGCCCGCTTCGTCAAATTTCATAATATAGAAATTCTTGTCAAACATATTTGTAAATTTAAAGGTTGTGATAGAATTGTTGTATCTATCAAACGCCCAAACAAGCGGTACTTCCACCAATTTACGTTTGCCGCCCACAATTGCGGGGCGTTTTTGTGTTTCCTTATAAATGTAGTAGTCATCCGTATCATTTTTAAAACGAATAAACTCACCGTTTTCGTCCATATATCTAAGAGCTGTCTGCAAATCAAACGGCTCTGTAATTGTTTCAACATCAAGTAATTCTGCCATATTTTTTCTCCTTTTATTTTTAAATTAGTTTTCCATTTGGTACATTGCCGACGATTGGAAAGTCGTCGACGGTTGTATATGTGACCGTCCCAGTCCAGACACGGTTGCCTGACCTGTTATTAGTGTAGTTAATCGTCCCGTCAGGTTCTAAGTGCACAATACAAGTTGCGTCAATCGTCGCCTTATTGTTTCCTGTCAACAATAAGTGTACTTGCGAGATTGGCTTAAACCCGTCAGGAATTCTTTCTCGCGCTCGTGCATTTTCAACTACATCTGCAATATTCTTAACATCCCGCGTCACAGAAATTGTCACAAGATTACCGATGCGGACGAAGGTCGCACCAACTCCCCACATTAAATTCGAAGTTGCTTGCAGTCTCGTTTTTTGTAAGACCGCATCAATACTCAACAACGAATATGAGTTGGAATAACCTAAACTCCAAGAACCTGTTCCGCCTTGTGCTTGGGTGTTGTTAATCTTTTGAAACTCTATCACTTCGGGAGAAATGCGCATTGTATAAGTCAATCGGTCTGCTGCATCATAAGCGTTCATCAAAAAGCCATTTGGGAGCATCATGATTTCTTCTTTTGGAATATGAGAGCGAGCTCCTGCGGTGTTGTGATTAGTAATTTTGATATTCTCACCAATCTTTATCTCTCCATAAGCTCCACTGGTTCGATATTCGTTGATAATTTCTCCAGACTTTACCTTGCCAAGATTGGAAGCCAAAGCACTCAATTTTTCAACATTTAACTTGTCAGCTGTGATTGCCCCGTTGACAATCATGTCAGCCTTAATCTTAAGCAACTTAGCGATAATCTCCACCCATTCAGGATTTTGCGCAATCATGCTGGCCAGCGTCTGACCATTAACAGTCTTTTCGGAGCTAGAGACCAAACCGTTTTCGTCAATTTTGATTTGGTTCTTCTTGACGGTGTTATTGTTCAATTCCGTTACTGACTGCGTGATTTGGTTCGCCCGCTGGTCAAATGTAGATTGTGAGACCTTACTGCCGACTTCTTGCTTAACCGCCGCAAGTTGACCGTCCACGCCCTGCTTGTATTCGGCTAGCTTGGTTTCGGTGTCTTCGGGTGCTTCGGTATTTGCGGTTGCGAAAGTTCCAACTTCTAACTGAGGAGCCATGACATCGAGATAATCACCTTTAGCGCCATTCATCAGATAAACATAGCCAATGGACGTCTTGCCATTCTTAGAGCGTTTGCTAGTAAATTTAATCCTTGTCCAATTGCTATCTTGTAAGACCATAATCGGGCTAACACCAGTGTCATCATCCGTCCACCAATAAGATTGTATTCTTACTTTCTGTCCTTTTTTCCCTTTAACCCACCAAGACCCCGTATAAGTGTTAGCAGGACAATCGAATTCATCCTGTGCAACCCCAATTTGAGTATTAGCTGCGCCATTAGATGTCAAGCGGACTCCTTTGTTAAATCCACTCACAGGGCTATCTGTTACATCAATTGACTTAGCAGTACCTGCACCGATTGGTCTAAACGTTCCTGTGTTCCATTTTCCGCTAGCTAAAATCATGCTTTTAGCGCCGCGAATCAAGTTCACTCCGCCAATTGACAATTCCTCAAACCGTCGATTGATAGTTCCTACATCTTCTGTGTGTTGGCTTTTAGCCACAAAGTTTTCAGACACTTGCTTGCGTAATGCTTTTGTGCTGCGAGCTGTCTCTTCTCTGCTGTACTTTTCCAGCTCTTCCTTACGTTTACCATCGTCAGCCACATAGGACTTGACAGCTACCATGTCCGTTTTGAGACCTTCTGCAGTTTTTTCTAAGGTAGTTTTAGCTACAGTTATTTGCTCATCAACATCTTCTGGCGCTGGGCTCCAATCAGTCTTTATAGTGCCTTGCTCGACTTTGACTTCCCAAACTTTCTTCCGAGCATCTTTATGATAAGTATTAACTCGCAAATGATAAGTGCCTGTCGGTTTATTCCAAGTAAAGACTGTTCCGGTCGTACCTGTATTGCTATCGGACACAATCTGATATTTCGTAACCCTCTTATTCATCAACCAGAGCACTACATTATCACTTTCTTGACTCCTGTTGTGATACCTGTGAAAAACTCCATCGGTTTTAGCGGAAATCAGATATTTTTCACCCTTAACTAAATCAATCGAAGTGGATTGCACGTATAAAACATTGTTATCAAAATTCGATGGATTGCAGTTGGCGGGTTTAAACTCTCCTTTCGAACCTTTCAGCAGATTACGACCACCGACGGAAATCTGACTGATTTCTTCTCGTATTTTACCGGCTTCCTGCTTAACTTCCGATTTGCTAGCTTTATCTCCAAGCTGGCCAGTAATCCGAGCGAGATTTTGTTTGTTACTCTGCTCGTAAGCGGTTTGTTGGGAACTGATAGCACCGACTTCTTTTTTTACCTGCTCAATATTAGCGGAGCTTTCCGCCTTTTCTTTGAGCAGGTCTGTTTTAACATCGCTCAACCCTTGCTTGGTCTGCTTCATTTCCTCTTGCAAAGCATTGAGAGGGACTGGATCTGCAGGGTCACCTTTATCCCCTTTATCACCTTTTGGTACGACAATAGACTTATTATCGCTAAAGGTGACTTTCACACCATCCGATTGCTTTTCTGCTTTTGCAACCGTGATAGACTTACCGTCAGAACCTTTCGCTCCGTCATTAACATTAGTAAACGTGACTTGCTCTCTAGCAACCTCCTTATTATCAACTAAAGCAATAGCGGTCAACACTAATTTGCTGGACATGCCAGTCGCCTGAACCTCAAAAGTTGGAGACGTGCCAAATCCTTGATTATCAACTAACCATTTCCACGTACACTCAACTGGCTTCTGCCCTCTCTTTAAGCTCGGATAGATTGTTGATTGTCCTTGATTGTTCTTAAAGACAATCCCGTTATTGGTCGCAAGTTTAATTGTGTAGGGCGTTGCTTCGAGTGTTAGTTGTTCCACTCTTTGCAACAGTTCATTGGCAATCTGGCTCGACTTGCGGACATAGTTTGATAAGGTGGTTTTGACATCGCTTGTCTCTAGTAGAGCTTCTGTCTGTTCGCTAATGCGTGCTTGTACGTAAAGCGGAGGGTCAAAGTGCCGTCCGTCAATCAGTGTCTTTCTGTCACCGATGCTACCGTCAACTGCACCCTCCACTTCATAATCCACTTTTAACTCGCAATGCTTTTTGAGCTCTGCTAGCATATAACCAAACAGAGCTTCTTTGCTCGTGTGTTCAGTCTCGCTATCCTCATTGATGATATATCCATCATTTGTCTTTCGAGCGATAGATGGGTATTTATCTCTTGCTTGCGGTGCATAAATGGTATTGCTATTATTGTAAAAAAGCACATTGCCTTTATCGTCATAGATTTTTTTATCTAGCCCAGCCATCGTCAGACCGTCTTTGCCAGTTCTGCGAATTGCTGTATAAAAATCATCCATGTTGTCAGAGTAGTTAATGACTTTCAGCTTCTCACCCACTCTGACAGGCATACCCGTCTTATCTTTCCCAAGATTGCCCTCGCGATAGATATTGACCACATGACGTTTCAACGAGTAGTCATTGTTTAGCTCTGTGACAAATTCCAATTCAGCACCAAAGCTATTGGCAACCGAATAGAGCCGTGCTAGAATCGTGTCTGTTCCGCTCCATTCCAGCTTGATAGACTTGTCAGCTACTTCATTGATGCCAATCTCGAATGAGTGTTCTGGGTCGTAGTAATCGATGTATTGCTTAATGGTCATAGCATTTGCTGGCTTGTGTGGACCACGTTTTTCCTTATTGGCTTCCAAACTCAATGAGTAAGCCGTTAGCTCAATCTTATAGCCCGTCTTCTTGACGCTGTTAATATTCAGCCAAAAATCCTTGTCCTTAAACCGAAAAGCTAGCTTTTGTCCGCTTTGAGCAACCATCTTTTTGGAATGATAGGTCAGCACAAGGACACTACAAGCACCCTTTAAAAACTGAGTTAGATTGGCGGAGTTATATTTGATACCACTCTTATTATCAAAAAAACCGACATTGTGACTGTCGGTAGAATCTCTAATCGCAATTCGTACATTTCTCTTACTCAAATCCAAGCCTCCTCAATTTCTGCTCGTGCGCTCTCTACTTCCGCAAAGCTCGACACAAGCAATTGTACTTTTGTTTTTCCGGGTGGCACTTTAAAGTAGTCTGTTCCCAATATTTCGTCATCAGGCGCTAACAAGTTATTGACATACAAGCGCCCCTTTTCTTCTGGGCTCACTTCTCCTGTTGCGTCAATAAAGAGTTCTGCCCCCGTTGGATAACGATTGGGGACATCGCGCCAAAACGGCACGTTCAATTTGTAAAAGGAGAAGTCATTCAAGTAATGGTGCGTAACTAACTGATTGATAGTTGAGTTGCCCCCTTTATATTGCCCCGCAAAAAACTGCACTTTGGCAGCCTGCTTATCCTTAATCCTTGATTCGAAGTAATGGTGATAACCACCATACCAAAAGTAGGTGAATTTATCTCCTTGTTTCCGCAAATCAAACATGTTCCGATTCTGGTCTCGGCCTTCCGAGCTATAAGGATTATCTTTTACCCAAACGCTCGGTGTGAATTCGATAGATTTGACAACTCGACTTCCGCCAGCACCATCGCCCATGAGAAAAAGGACGAGCGCCCTGTTTCGTGCCCGTTCGCTTTTCTCAATGGCCATACCTGCAATTAAGTGATTATCGCTATCTACTACAGATAAGCACCAAGCTCCTGTCTGACTGACTAATCCTGTTTCAAACCAAGCACGAGCCCAGATGTACCAGTCTTTCGCTTGTTCAGAGAGTTTCAATTCTTTAACCGCTCCAAAATACGCCCCGTTAGCTGTATTTGTAAAATTAGCCGGCAACAATCCCAACCGTCCGCCAAAAGAGGAATCGGCAGACATTTTCGTGACCACTTTCTTATTTTGATTTTCATAAAAAATAGTGCCGTCTGTCCAATTCTTAAAATCCCCTTTGCCATTTGCGGCAAGCAAGACATTCTTCTTCTCTTCCACCAAATCTGTTTCTTCAATTTTCCCAAACTGCATAGCGCCGTATTGGCTGACAATGCCAACATAGCCCGATTCATGTTTGAGTTTGATTCGGTAATTGACCGATATTTCTGCACTACCATTATTTATAATTTCAGCTTCTAGCACGCCTTGC
>NZ_CABHMZ010000032.1 GCF_902167705.1 Streptococcus constellatus
ATGGGAGTAGCTCATAGTTTTTCCTCGGGTTCTGTTTGTGTGGTTACTTACAGTTTACACCAATGAAACGCTATGAGATTTTTTGTTGAACTATATTTTACAATTTATCTCAAGATAAAGATTTTTAGAAAGCAGCTCATCTATATGCTTTGCTACATTTGACCATGTAAGAAAAACATCGTTACAATGATTCTTCTGTAATTTCAGTCCCTTTGCATCGTGCCATTCTCCGCTTCCTCTTTCGCCTGATACAGCATGAGAGCCTCCGCCGATTCCATATTCATCTTTTAGGAAATTCGCTTTTTCCTGAAGTGTGTGGTTTTCTTTAAAATATTTTGTAATTCTCTCTTTTCCTTGAGCAACTCCGCTTCCTCTTGAAATCGTAGAAAGAATTTCATCTTCTGTGATAAAGCCCTGCACCTTTGGAAGTTCGGTAAGGTTAGAGGTATATTCCTTTCTTGGTAGTTCAAGTTCCTGTAATCTCTGATAAAGGCTATCTACCTTGTGATAATGAAATCTTAGTACATCTTTGTTTTCTTTATATCCTTTCAAAAAGCGACTGTACTCGGAAATAACATCTTTTAGATAGTCAGGATTTTTAAGAGCTTCCGATAACTGCCTTGTTTCTTTCGGAAAGCCACCACCTCTTTCTATAAAGTCAAAATATCCCTGTGCTTTCCCTTCTTCGCTTAAATCGTGATATAGATACCATAGCGATTCTGAAACTCTATCTCTTTCATAGTCCTGTGCTTCTAAAAGCTCTACATTTGTAGCAAACTCTCCGCTTTCCAAAAGCTCATTTATTCTTCTTGCAGCATCACTCCAGCTTAAAATTTGCGTCATATCTTCTCTTGCAGAAGTACCGTAGGCTAAATGAATACCTTTATCCGAATACCAGGAAGATACTTCTGTTTCATTAAGAGATAAACCATTTACGCCTTTGAATGTATCTTTAAGGTATTCTCCTAATTCTTCTAATGTTTTTCCTTTAGAAAATTCAGCAACGATAAGAAGTCTGCCACCCTCATGGTTTCCACCGTTTACAAGAATACTGTCAATTTCATTTTGAGTAAGAGGTATTGTAAGTTTAATTTGTCCTGAGCTGTTTTCAGGCAAAGAAAAAGAAGCCTTGTCAGCTTCTCTTATCTCTTTATCCGTATTTTCTTTTAGATTTCCACTACTTCCTTGATTGTCATTTCTTTGAGGGCTGAAATCATCGCTTTGTACTGCGGATGGCTCTCGTCCTCTATCTTCCAAGCCATCATCAGTTTCGGCTTCTCTGCTCTCATAAACTCTATCGCCTGTTTCTGAGTATCCATCAGGTATTTGGTTAGTTTTTTCTCCTTGTATAGATCCACTAACATCTCGAAGTGGCTCTGCTCCTCGCTGTTGGAAAGATAATCCAGCCTCATCACTGCGTACACTGGATTCGGATATTCCCTCATAAAGTCCGTCTCTTCCTCTAACTGATTCAGTGTATTCTCTTTGATTTTCTCTATTATCTCGTCCGTACTCTCCATTTCGGAAAATTCGCTCGTTTTCACTAATTCTTTCCTGATCATCTCGTCGAAGTACATTTTCTTCTACCTCCTCTAATTCTTCTTTTATTTTATTATGTCCTGCTTCTTTACCTCTTAAAACTTCTTTTTGAAGCTCTAAATCTTTGCTTTTTTGAATGGTTGCATCAATGACTGTTCCACTAATATCCGACACCGTTTCTCCAAGGCTCATAAGAGAAATGCTGTCAAGCATTGCAAAATTTTCCTTTAACATTTCCTTATCCATAGGATAGTCTAACTTAAATCTTGAAGCTACTGCATAGCTTATCGAATCCCTCACAAATTTAGTAAAGGAAATTCTATCTTCGGAAGCTACCCTAAGCTCATTCATCAGACTATCTATTTTTTCATCTCCGTAAAGCCTGCTTAAAGAAAAGATATTTTCTAAGGTGCTTTCACTATCTTCATAGCCCTCACTTTTTATCATTTCTTTTAATACATCTCTATGAGCTTCTTTATCAAATCTCCAAAGATTTACCTCATTAACATCTCTGTTTTTAGAAACAGTCTGACTAATATCAAAGATATAGTCCACCTTTTTGTATGTGCCATAGTCCTCTAAAATGGGAATACCCTTTTGACCTCGCCTGACAGTTCGGTTAAAGTGTTCTCTCCAGTAGTCAAACTTGGCACAAGCTGTCGCTTCAGGATTTTTATCATAAATACTTAACTGACTTCTAAAATCGTATTTCTGGTTGTTTCCGACAACTTTTAAGAGCTTCAGATACTCTGCTTCACTATGCAGAACATCTTGTTTTACAAGCTCCAAAATGTTAAGAAAATCATTTATTCGCATTTTTACCTCCTTCTTCTAATTCCCTCGATTTCGAGGGAATTGATATTCTATTCCTAATTTTTAATATTGCTTTATAACAAATTTTATTTGTCCTTCTATTTCGTTCAAAAATTCTTCCCTTGAAGATTTTCCTTGTGCAATATCCGATAACTCCATTTCCCACTTTGCGGTTGTTTCTGCCGATTTAAAAGTATCTGCTACAATCGTTATAAGGCTAATTCCTTTATGCGTGGATATTAGATTTCTCTTGTCTCTTTTTATAAAACCTTTATAAATCAAATTTTCTATAATCCCCGCTCTTGTCGCAGGCGTTCCAATACCTTTTCTTTCTACTTCAACATTTTTATCTAATACATTATTTCCTGCAATTTCCATAGCTTTTAAAAGACTTTCTTCTGTAAAAGGTTTCGGAGGTGTCGTATATTTTTCTTTTATCTCTTTATTTTTAATCTCCAATACATCTTTAATCTTTATCGCTGGAAACACAGCTTCTCCCCCCTTTTTCGTTTTATATTCTTTTAAAAATTTAGTAAAACCCTCTATTACAATAACTTTTCTGCTATTTGTAAATTCAAAACTATCAAACTCAGCTACAATTTTTGTTGTATTTTCCACTAATGAATATCCCATACTTGCATGAAGCTTATTTAATATAAATCTGTATAACTTTGCTTCACTTACAGGAAGTTTGGATATATCTTCTTTTAAAGAGCTTACAGTTGGAATAATAGCATGATGATCTGTAACCTTTTTAGAGTTAAATACTACCTTTATACGCTGTGTATCAAAATCATTTTTGCCCAAGATATTATTTACTATATTTATAATCATATCTTCCGGTAAATATCTACTGTCTGTTCTTGGATAAGTAATAAGTTTTTTCTCATACAGGCTTTGAGCATAATCAAGTGTCTGTTTAGCACTAAACCCAAAATACTTATTGCACTCTCTTTGAAGGGTAGTTAAATCAAATGGCAACTCAGGTTTTGTTACTTTTTCTTTTTGAACGACATCAGTAATTTCAATGGTGTTCCCTACCAAATTAAATAATTGGTCTGCAACTGTCTTATTATCAATTCTATCAGTAGAAAGAGTAAATCCGTCTAAATCAAGATCTATTGTGTAGTATTTTTCTTTCTTAAAATTTGCTATCTCCTCATCTCTACCAGTAATCATAGCAAGAGTCGGTGTCTGAACTCTCCCAACACTGTAATTTTGTCTATAGAGGCAAGAATAAAGCCTACTTATATTCATTCCGACAAGCCAATCTGCAATTGCCCTTGCCTGTGCCGATTCAAAAAGATTATCGTAAAAACTTCCGTCTTTTAGGTTATCAAAACCATCTTTAATTGCAGTATCTTCCATAGATGAAATCCAAAGGCGTTTCATCTTCTTTTTACAATTTACCTGATTGTAAACAAGCCTGAAGATTGCTTCTCCTTCACGCCCTGCATCGCAGGCATTTATTACGATGTCTATTTCCTTATCGTTCATCAGCTTTTTAAGAATCGTAAATTGTTTATTTGTGGACTTTGCAATCTCATACTTATATTCTTTTGGGATAATCGGTAAATCCGCCATATTCCACTTGGCATACTTTTCATTGTAACTTTCAGGATTTGCCATCTGAATTAAGTGTCCTACGCACCAAGAAACCCTATATCCGTTTCCCTCATAATATCCGTCTTTCTTTTTTGTAGCTCCAATCACTTTTGCAATAGAGATTGCAACACTTGGCTTTTCAGCAATTACAAGTTTCATATATAATTTTCCTCCTGTTTCAATATAAGAGGGCGAAAGATTTTACTCTCTCGCCCTGTGTTTTGCACCAAACATTGTATAGTTTTAGGTGCAAGTTTACTCTAACTCATCATCTTCTTTATCTTCTGTTTTTGCTTCATCTGCTTAATTTTCGCTTTCTTCTACCTCTGAAAAGAAGTCATCATCTTCCTCCTCAAAGCCTTCAAGCTCCTTATCTTCTTTTTTCTTAATAACCTTGAAATAATATCCTGCACCTAATGCTCCTGCTACTACAAGAATGAGAATTAAGTAGGTTCCTGTATTGCTGCTTTCTTCTTTTTTCACTGGTTTAAGCTCTTCTTTTTGTGGTTCTTCTTTAACAATCTCTTTCTCCGGTGCTTTCTTTTCTATCATATTTAAGAGATCATCTTCAGATACTTCAGTTAGCAGCATGACATTCTCGCTATCCTCATCATGGTTAATGATTAGATGAAAAGTCTTACCGTTTTCAGTTGTAAAGGTAACAAACTGTCTTGCATCCGCTGAATACATATCGTTAGCTTTATTGTCTTTGCTTTCATTATGGTGAATTGGATAATCATTGTTCGCATTATCTTTATTTTCCGTAACGGTTCCTCTTGCCTTTGATGGTGCTGAAGCAACTCCTTTATTTGTATTTACATTCTTAGTCGAACCGTCCATTGAAGAATCCTGACTACCGTTATTGGCAGGCTGCTTTGGTGTCAGCTTGTTTGGATAACGAACTTCCTTTTCTTTCTCCTTTGATTTATCACTATTTTTATCTTTTGTATTTGCTCCTTTACTTTCCTGTGTGGCAGAACCTTTACCACTGCTATTTATAGATGTTTGTGGTGATACATTTCCTGTTCCTTGTTTAATTCCGGAGATGGGGCTAATCGGTGTTACAGTAGGATTATGCGTAACAGGAACTTTACCGACCTCATTAACCTTTTTCTCAAGTTCCTTAATCTTATCAGTTAGCTTGTCTATCTCCTTTTTCATATCTGCTGATAAGTCTTTATCGTCTTTGCTCTTTTCAAGTTTTTCCTTCAGCTTATCTATTTTTTCCTCAAGGTCTTTGATTTTGTCCTTTTGCTTATCGCTTAATTTATCCTTGTCCTTAATATCCTGATTTAGCTTATCAAGTTTTTCTTTAAGTTCTTTAGACTCCTTTTCCATTTTGGAAATATCATCTTTGCTAAGCTCTGTTTGAGTTCCCTTATTTCCTGTCTTTGAAGCATTTGATTGGGAGACTTGCTCAGATTTTGAGCTTTCATTTTCTGTTTGCGTTTCTTTATCCTTAGCTTCAACTTTTGCTACTTTACGGATAATTTCATCTTTACCATCACCATTTACTTCGTAAAATAGAAAGTCATCTATAAATTTCATATCATCAGGAATCATTGGAAGATCTCCACTGTCAAGAAGCTGCCCTTTTTCAGCCATAATCTTTTCCTCCTTAAAGACTTTTTCATCTTCAAAAATATACTTAACATTAACCTCTACTTCCGTTTGAGCAACAACTTCTATCGGGTTTACAAGTGTCGGAAGCAAACCTCCCTGTGCAAATACAATCTTACTACCTGCAAATAAAGAGATTGCTACTCCCACAATCAAAAGCACTGCTCCAAGAGCCACTCCCACAGCCTTTTTATTCTTCATTTTTTTCATTTCCGTTCTCCTTTTTCACTTCTGCTTTTTCTCTGTTTACTTTTGCCATAAGATCAGAAATTGTAATGTTGTTCTTTCTGCAAATGGCAATAATTTCTTCGTTTTCAAGTTCTTCTTCACGAATGAACAAAGGCTCCAATTCTTCATCAATCAGAGCCTTTTTATCTTTCAATTTCTTTATTCTGTTTTTTACTGCTGTCAGTTCTTTTTTCAAATTGTGTCCTCCTTATCTGTTTACATTTGGCGGGAAGCCATAGCCTACGGGATGATGCTTGCAGAAAGTTGCTATCCAATCATCTAAAGTTGTTACTCTGATTTGTCCGATATTATCTATCACCTTGCCATCGCCTATATAAATTCCTACATGACCATAGGTAAGTCCTGCTGTACTTCCGCTACTACTGCTTTCAACTGCAACAAGCATTCCTACCTTGAGTTTTGATTTATCCGATGTAAAGGTATAGTTTCGGTACATATCACAGGCATTTCCTCCGATATATCCAAGTCCTGCATTTTGATAAACCTGAGATACCCACATGGCACACCAGCCTGCTCCCGGAGATGGTGTCATATATGCTGCCTTTACAATCTTCTTTTGCACTTCGCTTGACGCTTCATATTCAGCTCCGCCACCAACACCACCATTTGCTGTAATCAGGTCAGTATTTCCGAACAGTTCGCCCATATTACCTTGAGCAAGAAATAAGACTTCATAGTGTTTCAAGTTATCAGGATAGTTTGCAAAAACCTGTCGGATAATGCTATCCATCTCTTTTTTATGAAGTGTTACAATGAGTTTCTTGTACTCGTAAGGTTCTTCATGGCTTTCGGTATATTCGTTTCCATCTTCATCGGTATAGTTTTCTGTAACTATCCTGTATCTAATTTCAATTTCTTCCTTATACTCAAGCCTATACATGGACTTAAAAAGCTCATTTAACACAGAGCTTACTTCTGATACATTCTTTACTTCTCCGCACCTTGATGTAATGTAGGATAAAAGCTCATGGACATTATGACCGATATACTCTGTGTTTTTTAGGATGTACTCGTCATATCCGGGATAATTTTCTTTGATATTATCAACCTCGTTTTGCAGCTCCTTTTCCATCCCAGAAAAATTCTCATTGATTTCACTTAATACATTAGGCTTTGATAAATAACTTGTTGTAAGAACTGTACTTGTAGAGTTCATAAAGCCTGTCATTCCTGTCCCTGCAAAGTTAATGAAGAAAGTTCCCAAAATAATAAGACCTATGAAAATAATCATAAGTCCCTTCGCCTTTCTTAATATAACTTCCTTTGAACTTTTAAGACTGCCGATAAGCCCTTCCTTAATGCGATCTCTAAGCCTTGATTTATTCTGTCTTTTAATGGAATCTTTCATCTGCTTTCGCTTTTGAAATCGCTTAAAGTTATTTGCTTTTTGATACTCCTCCGTCTTTTTCAGTTCCTCTTTGGCATCTCGAAACTCTAATTTGGATTTTCGCTTTCTGATTTTATAGTCCTTATTTGTAAGCTCATATCCTTTCTTTGCTCTTTTTTTATCCGAGTAGTTCTTAATGCCATGAATGAGTTTTGAGCTTGTATCGGCTGTCTTTTCTCCTGCCTCTACGCCTTGATTTTCATCGCTTCCATGAGATAAATAATCTCTTACGGTTTCACTTCCTTTTGCTAAGCCCGATAAAGTAGATACTTTAGACGCCTTATCCCTGAAAATTGTTTCCTGTTCTTTAGAAAGCCTGTTTTTCTTTTCTCTATCAAGAATGGCTTCTTTTCCACTTTGTTTACTATCTACCTTTTCCTCTTTAGCTTCTTTGTCCTTTTTTCTGGTATAGAGCTTATCGGAATAGTTTTTTCTCTTATAATTTCTCTTTTGAGCCTTTTGGCTTTTTGAAAAGCTTCTTGTATCTTCTGCTTTATGATGAAGATTCTCTTCTACATCATAGGTTGACTCAAAATAGTCGCTATCCCTAAAGTCATTGTCATATCTGTCTATGATTCCATCATTGTCGAGATCTTTTCCTAAAGGATCATAGATTTTTCCATCCTTAACCTCAGTACCATAATCCGCTTTCCCGATTTTTTCCTGACTTACACTTCCTGTTCCAGAACTTCTATACCTTCTATTTCTTTTAGAAGTTTTTTCATTTCGTTCAGTTTCTGAACTTCTCTTACTGACCTTTTCATGCACCTTATCTTGAAATCGGTCTTTGTCATGGACAATTTTCCCTCTGTAATCATCGTTATGCTTTAACTTACTTTCTTCAGGCTCTATGCTGCCATTACTTTGCAGTGTTTCCTTTTCAATCCTTGCCCTTTGCCTTTCCTTAAAGTCCCTTTTCAGTTTCTTTCCCATAAGCCTACCTCACTTCTTCAGGCTTGGTTGTCATCTTCTGATAAAGGATTGTGTCTTTCGGGAACTTATCAAGGAAAGGAACAATGGTGTTTCCAAAGAACAAAAGTCCTTCTCCTGCATTGGAATTGGTTACATATTTTAGCTGTGGCTGAGAGATTTTAAGTTTCCTTGCTAAAATTTCTCTATCGCCGGAAGCCTGATTAAGCATTAAAACAAAGTCCGTATTATCAAAGATATTTTCAATTTCCTTACTCATAAGTAGGTCTTTGACATTTTGTGTAATGCCTGTCGGGATTCCTCCCCACTTACGAAATCTTTTCCAAATCTCTACGGAATAGGAAGCTGTCTGCTCGTCTTTTAACAATAAGTGAAACTCGTCTATATAGTACCTTGTAGCCTTATTTCCTCTGTTTTGTGATACTTTGTTCCACACCTGATCCTGAATAACAAGCATTCCGATTTTTTTAAGCTGCGAGCCTAATTCCTTAATGTCAAAACAAAGAAGCTGCTTATTTAAGTCCACATTGGACTGATGGTTAAATACATTAAGAGAGCCTGTTACATAAATCTCCATTTCCGTTGCCAGCTTCTTGCCGACTTTTTCTTCCTGATTTTTTAACATATCATACAGATTTTGAAGAATCGGCATATTACAAGGCTCCGGATTTTCAAAATACTTTTCATAAATCTTAGGCAGGCATCTATCTATAACCGACTTTTCTTCTGCTGTAAGACCACTACCGCCAACTACTAATTCAAGCATAGACATAATAAAGTTTGCTTTATCTTTCAGTGGTGCGTCCCCATCGCCATAGTTCATATTGATGTCAAGGGGATTTAAATAGTCTTTTGACTTACTGCTGACCTTTATGACTTCTCCTTTAAACTGACACACAAGGTTTCCGTACTCGCCTTCCGGATCGCAGATAATCACATCATCATCGGTTGTAAGAATGGCATTTGCCATTTCTCTTTTCGCACTAAAGGATTTACCACTTCCCGGAGTTCCGAGGATTAGACCGTTTGGATTTTTCAGTTTCTTTCTATCTGCCATTATCAAGTTATGACTTAAGGCGTTTAGTCCATAGTACAAACTGTTTGCCGAATTTATGAAAAGCTCCTCTGTGGTAAAAGGCATAAATACTGCCGTAGAAGATGAGGTTAGGCCTCTGTCAATTTCAATCTTATTTACCCCAAGAGGAAGTACACTGATTAAGCCCTGCTCCTGTGAGTAGTCAAGTCTTTTTAGCTTGCAATTATGCTTATTGGCAATAGAGCTGATTTGAGAAATAGTGTTATCCAGCTTTTGGATTGTCCTTGCAAAGTTCATAAAGATGATGGTTACAACAAACATTCTCTCATCTCTTGTCTGCAAGTCTTTTAAGAGGCTTTTTACATCTTCCCCATAGGTGATTAAATCGCTTGGAAGAATGTCCATATCATACCCTGACCTTACAGCCTTTTTGTTTTCCTCAATCTTCATCTTGTCAATATCGGTATTTTTTCTTTTGACCATCTTGATGGCTTCAGACTGTTCGATTGCCTTAATGTGAAATGAGATATTGATGTTATCATCTATATCTAAAAACTCTGCAAGCATACGGTCTGAAAGCTCACTTGCAAGGATTTGAAAATGACTTGCTGCTCCGATAAACTTTCCAAACTTAAAATACCTTGACGGTGTAAAGTTAAATTCATCAGGAGCAATATATGTCTTTGTACTTTCCTTCTTCTTTAAGTCCTTATATGAAAATTCAAAGGTCTTATTCGGATTTAAAACATCATGAAGTATCTTTAGCCTTTCCTCTCCGTTAAGGCTTTCTGCTCTTACTCCCATACTTTTAAGACTCGATAATATATCTATCTCCAGTCTTTCCAGTTTTGAAGTAGCCTGCTCCAAATTGTCAGCTTCCACTGTAAATGTTACATACTTTGATTTTTTCAGTCCATTATTTCCCTTTACAATCTGACTTTTCAGCATTTCTCGAAACTCAAGGCGTATATCATCAAACCCGTCCTTTTTATCTGGTATTTGAATTGCCGATTTCATTTCTTCATTTCTGCCAAGCTGATTGATATATGAAAACTCTATGCTGACACTTGGATCAAAGGAATTAAGAAAGTTTGCAAATTGGTTAAAAATCAAATCCCTATCTTCTTCTAAGGCAAGCTGATAGTTTATATCCTCAAAAGCGATACTCTTATTAAAATGCTTTTCATCAATCTGGCATATTCCGCTTTTTAAAAGTCTAAGATAGGGAATAGTATCTTCAACTGTGTATCTTTTCGGCTCTTTTTTTAAGATAAGGTCAAGTAGTCCGCCTTTATCTTTTTTAGACTTTCCCTTATTTTGCTTTAAGTCCTGCTTTTGACTTCTTAAATCCTTTTTGTTTTGCATGAGCTTTAGCTGCTGAATCTTTCTTTTGTCTTTCAAGATAAACCTCCTTTCTCACTCTTTTTTGTGGCTGATAAAATTTGTGAAGGTAAATATACTTAAAATATTTCTCAAAGCTAAGTCCGTCCTTTTCAAAAAGAGTGATGAAAAATATAGGGAGAGTGGACACAATGAGAAAGATAACTGCTATATCATTTGGAACGACCTTTCGCATAAATAAATAGATTGGTATTCCAATCAGCCCTGCAATCGTAAAACCGATAAGCTGTCTTTTCGTCAGATTAAATGCTACCTTTGTTTTGACCTTCTTTAAGTCTTTTGGGATAGGTACATACGCCATAACTTACCTCCCATCTTCTTTTTCCTTTGAAAGTTCTTCTATATGCTCATATACGGAACCGATTTCTTCCTGAATACTTGCAATCTGTTCATCGGTACTTCTGTTATATCTTTCCTGTATTAGACAAAAATCATTATGGCAGCGACCAATGTCTTTTGTTCTTTCTTCCAAGTCATTTACCTTACTGTGAAGCCTGATCCTATCCATCACTGCCAAAATACCTGTTCCAACTGCTACTGCTATAAATACTGTTTTTCTTTTGTTCATATTACCCTTCCTTTCTTTTAGTGTGCATTTAATACGCTTTTGGCCAGTGTTCCGCTCTTTAACATCATTAACCCCAGCAAAACCGCATATCCAAGTATTGTAAAGGTACTTGTGTGTATATCTGTTATTTGTATTGTCTTAACTAATACTGCGTATATTCCAAGACAAACCATTAAAAAGAGTCCTTGTAGTCCTATGGCAAATAATCCTTTGATATAGTTGGTTCCAATCTGTCCCCACTCTTTGTTTCCCATTGTGGCAAATGGAATGGCTGAAACAGATGAGTAAACATAAATCTCAAACATTCTTCCGTATACTACAAGCATGATCACAATGGAAATGACCTGTATTGCCACTTTTATGAGTGAGGTTTCAAATAGTATCATAACCAGCTCTCCAAGACCTTTATCTTTTAAACCATCTACCATTTTTACTATCTGATCTCCGGAGATAACGGCAGAGGTATTGATAACCCCTGCCGCTTTATTTACCATGTGCTGTGCCACATCAAAGACTGCCATAGAAAACTCGAAAGCATGAGACACTAACCACACGGCAATCCACATCTTTATGATATATTTGAAAAATTCAAAGGTATCCGTATCGTGCATATTGTTCTTTTGCATAACCATATTGATAAGCTCGATACAAAGGACTGCCGTTATGATTAACCCTGCTATGGGGATGATAACGGAATCGTTAATGCTTTTAATAAAGCTGAAAACCTGACCATTCCACCCCATCGGTGTCTTTCCTACATCCGTTGCAATCGCACCAACTTTATCGTTGATGTCAAGAAACATGGACTCAAGATTTGCTTGGATACCGCCCAGTAGAAGGTCTTTGAAAAACTCCTCTATCTTGTCGAATATCCCAAACATTTATCTTCTCCTTTTCTTCTTACTTGAGTACATTTGCAAGAAGTGGAATCAGCTTTAATCGGATAAGGACAATGCCACCTCCTGCCATTAACTGCTTAATACCCTGAGATTTTGCACCCGGATTGTCATTACCATAACCTTCCATCAGGTTAATAACGCCCCATGCTCCAAGTCCTGCACCTACTGCCATAACTAAAATCTTTAATACATTTACTGCCTGTGTAAAAAATTCCATTGTTTATTCCTCCTCGTTTTCTTCTTTCTTTTCAATCTTATTATATGATTTCACTACAAAGTTTTTAAAAGTCTTATCGCCCTTTACTCTTTCTTTGAAATAGCCAAATACATGAATAAAATCACCCTTTTCAAAATTTCTTCCTGTATCTGCCTTATCTCCATAGGCTGCACAATTGATGTATTCCTTTCCCTTACCATATTTCTTAACCAGTGTGAAATTTGCTACTTTTACTTCTTCATCCTCTCTCTCAAAACTTGAAAAAGTAGGCTCTGATACCAAATTGGCATTGATGTTAATCATTTCTTGCTTCATTAAAAATTTCTCCTTTTCTTTTCGATAAATTGTAAAATATAGTTCAACAAAAAAACTCATAGCGTTTCATTGGTGTAAACTGTAAGTAACCACACAAACAGAACCCGAGGAAAAACTATGAGCTACTCCCAT
>NZ_CABHMZ010000033.1 GCF_902167705.1 Streptococcus constellatus
ATGGGAGTAGCTCATAGTTTTTCCTCGGGTTCTGTTTGTGTGGTTACTTACAGTTTACACCAATGAAACGCTATGAGTTTTTTTGTTGAACTATATTTTACAATTTATCTTATACAAAAGATAATTGTTATATTGGCTTATTTGCAAGATAAAAGCAAAGCGACCCGTTAACTGCTCCATTGTCCCTTGTTTTCCATCAATCTCAAACTTTTCATCTTTATATAACTTAAAAGTCATTGCACGAGTATTCTTGAGATACTCCCTTTTAACACCTACCTTCTTGTTCACAACTAATCCAGTAACTTCTTGACGCTGCATATTATTACTCAAACGTGTTTTTTGTGGATTTATTTTAAAGCCCGATAAGGTAATTACTTTCTCTAATTCTTTCAAGAACTTCTCTAATTCATTAGTTGCCTGTAACTTATTTGAACTCAATTCACAATTTGTTGAAAAAGTCATATCATCTGCGTATCTGGTGTATGTGAATCGATATTTTTTGGCTATTTTGACAATTCTATAATCTAAAATTCTTGAAATTAAATTTGTTATGATGGGTGAAGATGGCGCTCCTTGAGGTAATTTCCCTTTATAGCAGGCAATTTGAGCAATAACAGTCGCAATTTCTTCAGGAACTTTAAAATCAGCATCCTTTAGAAAGAAGCCTCTTACCCGACCAAAATTAAAACTATCAAAGTAGTCTTTTAAATCAATATTTAAAATATATTTCTTATTCCGATGTATCTGTGCATTTGTAATAATACTTTTATTTTTCTCAAAAGCATGTGATATAGCTGGGATTTTAAAGCTTTTATTCTTTGATTTTATTTTTAAACTTTCAAGATAACAATCCCATAATACACCTGCTAATTTTCTTTGAAGACGTTTTAGCTTCTCTTTAGGAGCATGGATAATTCTCTCTCCACCGTTTTTCTTGGGGATAGAGAACGTCTTATATAGGTTATCCGTCCCAACACTATACAATATGTAATTAATGTATTTGCTATTTTTAAACCCAAGCAGGCTTGCGAAATCATCTTTTGTTTCTAACTGTTTTAATTTATTCATAAGGTCTTCCTTAAAAAAGAAAAAAGCGTATGATAACTCTTAGGCGAACGACAGCAATAGAATAATTCCGAATGGTAAAATAAATAACACTAAGAATTTTTTCCAGCAGCAGTCATCCCTATCCTTCCTCTTAAGCGGGAATGCTGGAGTGAGCTAGACACTCTTATAACATTGTCGTTAATACTTGCGAACACACAAGTCAAAAATCTAATCATACGCAATTATATACTAACATAAAATTTTCTGTTTGAATAGAAATAAATGAGATCACATCGTATTAAAAATATGAAATATTTCTCTTATACACTTCAATATTAACCTAGTTTGTTATTCGCGTCTTTTCCCTTTTCTAAGGTCAACTGGATTAGGAGCTGCCAGAGTTTCTCTTGCGCCTCTTGATTATAAGCCGAGCGATTGGCCTTGACCTCTTGGCATTTTTCATTGTATAAAAAGCCGTTATAATTGTCTTCCGTGGCGAGAGCGACATAGGTTTGTGCCATTACTTCAGGCGAAATTGAGAATCGAGATTTTAGTTTATATAGATTTTTCATAAAGGAAGAAAGGTGATTATAACGCTTCATATCCACCTTAACACTAGGTACTCTGATAGTCTGAATTGTAACGTCTTTGTATCTCGCTCTCATCGCTAAGGTCAGCATCAGAAGCGCTAATTTATTCTGGTAATAAGTTTTTGAGGGGCTGTAAGATTGTTCGCCATTTAGATTATCAAAATTCAGTTTAATAAAAGGATACGCTTGTAAACCTTGCGATGAAATATTGAGAATGCGACCACTCTCGGATTCTTTCAATAAGGGGATGAGAGATTGGGAGAGCAAAAAAGGAGCTGCAACATTGGTCGCAAACTGCTTTTCCAATCCATCTTTGGTTAAAATTGGTTGCTTAATTGATAAATCAAAGTCAGCAGCATTATTTATTAAGACATCAAGCGCTCCTTGAGTCTGGATATAATTTTCAATAGCTGTTTTAGTACTCGTTAAGTCAGAAAGATCTGCTAGTAGGTAGCTAACATGAGAATTACTAGTTTCACTAATGACTGTCTCACAGGCTCTCTCAGCTCTCTCTTTATTACGGCAAAAAATCGTTACCTGCCAGCCTTTATCAGCTAGCTGTTTAGCTGCTTGATAACCTATTCCGCTATTTCCACCTGTTATGATACATTTTTTCATACTATTCCTCTATTTTTCACTTTCTTGATAATGCGCCATCACGCTCTCAACTTTTGCTAAATTCATCCCAAACAATTCCAAGCGTTTAAGCAATTGTTTCCCATTTGAATAGCCAATTCGGAGTTCTTCTCCTAAAAATTCACGGCGCTTGCGGCTATCATTGCCTGCCAAAAAGCCTAAGCGAATCAAATCCGAGCGTGTAATATCAAAATCAGGCGTTTTTTCAAAATTTTTAGTTACCTGCGAAAGAGCTACCTTCAAATCTTCATAAGAAGCATGCTCAATACCTAACGATTTCCCTTTACTTTTAGACTTAGGAGCTGCCTCATCGCGCCTTAAAAAAGCATGCTGAACACTGGGAATCTCTGTCATAATCATTCTACGAATCCGCTCACCGTTGACATCTGGGTCAGTAAAAACAATCACTCCATGCAGATTATGAAGGCGTTTGATGCGCTTTATATCTTCTTGACAAATCGCAGACCCTCTCGTTTCGTAAGTTTCTACGTTAAAATACCGCTCGAGGTTGGCTGTATCATCTCGACCTTCCACAACGAGAACCTGAGAAATTTTTTCTTTCATCAATCTTCTTTCAAATTAAATATCCGCAGCGCATTTTCATATGTTGCTTGTGCAACTTCTTCTGTCGTCAAGCCGCGAAGCTCTGCAATCTTATCCACCACATAGCGAGTATAAGCTGTCCGATTTTCACGACCACGCTTTGGAACAGGCGCTAAGTAAGGCGCATCCGTTTCAACTAAGATTTTGTCCAAAGGCAGTTTTTGCGCAGCTTCCTGCACATCTACAGCCTTCTTAAACGTGACCACACCCGAAAATGAAATCATCATACCAAGTTGGATAAAGCGCTCCGCCATTTCCAAAGAGCCTGAATAAGAATGCATAATACCCCCACGAGGACCCACACCTTCACTTTTAATAATCTCATATGTGTCGTCCAAAGCATCACGAGTGTGCACTACAAAAGGCAAGTCCAAGTCTTTTGACAACTGAATCTGCCGCCGAAAAACACGCTCTTGCACTTCTTTTGGTGCTGTCATCCAATGATAGTCCAGACCAATCTCACCGAGGGCAATAACTTTGGGAGCATGCAAATGACTGATAAGCATGTCCTCAACTTCCTGTGTGTAAGAACCTGCCTCAGTTGGATGCCAGCCAATCGTACTGTAAAGCTCATCATATTGACGAGACAGCGCTAGCGACTTTTCAATGGTTTCTGTATCAACCCCCACAATATTCATCTTGGTGACACCTAACTCATGTGCAAAAGCAATTTCTTCAGCTTCTTTTCCTGCAAAATTGTCTACGTTGAGGTGTGTATGTGTGTCGAAAATTTTCATCATTCATTCCTCTTTATATCATTTTCTATTATATCAAAATCTCGTGGTAAATGCAGATTGTCTCTTTGTTATCCAACAAAAAAACCAGCGGTCTCGAGTTTCCGTTGGTTCTTCATCTTGTATTCGTTTGGATTATGCAGCCAAAACTTTGCGTCCTTTACGACGACGGCTTGCAAGTACGCGACGACCGTTTTTAGTTGCCATACGATGACGGAAACCATGTTTGCGCGCACGACGGATTTTACTTGGTTGATAAGTACGTTTCACTTTGAATACCTCCTCTTAGATTCTTGTATTCGTTTAGCCGGCTATTGTGATCAGTTACTAAACATACTTTACTATTCTATATGATTCTAAGCCTTTTGTCAATAGCAGTGCGGAATTGTTTTTGCTAAATCCTCAAGAAAGTTTGCTTAAACCTCGTACAATTCTCTGGTTGCCTCATAGAACGGAATGAGAGTTGTCATAGCAGCCTGAAGCTCATCCAACACTTGCCTGATTGAAGTCGCTTGGGTCAAATCCACATCGTGTTTCACTAAGACTTTACGAACTTGCCCTGCTTTTACTTGTTGAGTCAAATGCTGCCGATTGGCTTCTGTTCCAGTAAATCGTTGACTGACGCCATTCATCTGGGCGAAATAATAAACTGGAACTGCGATTGGCACCTGCAAGACTCGATTTTGCTTCGTCAGACTGGTCTCATCTTTCTTACGCTCGATAAAGCTGATTTCTAACGACACTCCAAAGTCTTTCGAATTCCCATATAAGCGCAGGGCAAACATTGGTTCTGTGACATCGCCATAACCGCGCAAGTAGTTCCAAAAATGGGGTCGCAACATTTGAGCTTGATTCATCCAATTGCTGGTGCGCTCCAGAGTTAATTTTGGATACAACGTCTGAAATTGCTTTACCAAATCCGAAAATTCCGCGCGTGCTGCCTGACCTTTCTGTTTAACATCAAACATCATCTCTCTCAACTCTCCCGCTTTATCAGGAGAAATATATTTCTTTCCTTGCAATGCTAAATAAGCTTCAATAGCTGGGAAAATAGACATGCAGGCTCCTTTCTTCTCAATCCCAAGCACAGCAAATAGCAGACTCAGTGAAAAGAAAGACTGAAAAGAAATTCTTCTCAGTCCTCAATTATATTCACTGCCAATATCTACTACAACATAGCGGTTTGGTTCATCACCTTCTGAATAGCTGGTAAGTCCGTCCATTTTAGAAATAATTCGGTGGATAATTTTCCGCTCATTGTTGGACATAGGATCAGTCTTTTGACTATGTTGGTATTCCAACACACGATCAGCCAGCTTTTGAGCGTAGCTTTGTAGGACTTCTGCTCGATGTTCTACATAATCATTGACATTGATAGAAATGTAAAAACTCTTAGAATAGCGATTATAAAGATAATTCTGTGCCAACAATTGAAGAGCTTTTAGCACTTTCCCATGATAGCCAATAATGCGACCGGGCTCATTGGTATCAATTTGCATATTGATTGTCCGACGATTATGAGCACTTGCAATGCTAGCTTCAACATCCATTTCGTCCACGATGTTTTGCACATAGCCCGTCACACTCGCAACAACTTCTTCAACATCATAATTTTCTTCCACTTGAATGCCCAAATCTTCAAAATCAGCCGGCTCTTCAGCTATCGGTTGGACTTCCGAGCGCTTTTCTACAGCTTGGTCAAAAGCAATAATCTTGTCAGCTGTCTTTTCTTCTTGAGCGACCGATTTTTGAAAATTTACGATGTCACTATCTTTCAATAAGTCAATCGTCCCCGTTTCTTCAAGAATCGTGCTAGCTTCTTTTTCGTGCTTCAAGATTTCAGCTTTGACATCATCTGAAATTTCTTTGCCTTCTTCTTCGATTTTTTTAATGGCAGCAACAACGTGTCCCAAGTCAACAGTTGCTTCACTCACACTTTTAACAGGCTCATTTTGAGCATTGATTTCTTCCGGAACACCTTTGACAGCCTTTTGATTTGCCTTTACCACCGTCGTTTCGTTAATCGGTTCCACATCAACCTGAGCTAATTTCTTGCCAAATAATCCCAAAAATCCTTTTTTCTCACGAGAAATCACTTTGATATGTGCTTTCATCCGTGGAATATCTAACTCGCGCAAGCCATTTTGAATGGCTTCTTCAACACTCGCTCCTGTAAATAATACCATACAAGCGCCTCCTTACTTTTTCTTTTTTTGTGCTTTACGATAAGCACGTTTTTTCTTTTCTTCCCGTTCACGCTCAGCAGTCGCTTTTGCTTCTCTTTCTGCAATGATTTTATAAGGATTGCTTAGTAAAAGCGTTTGGAACACCTGATACGCATACGATGTGCTCCAATATAAAGCAACCCCACTCGCTACGCTCATAGCAAAGAAGAAAACAAACAGCGGCATGATAAACATCATTCCTGTCATCAAACCATTGCGTTCCGCCATTCCTTTATTGCTCAACCAAGTACTCAAAAAGGTGAAAACGGCTGCTAAAACCGGCAAAATATAATAAGGGTCTGTCGCACCCAGATTCAGCCAGAGAAAATGCCCTACTTTGAGAAATTCAACACGCGTCAAAGCATGATACAAGGCAATCAACACAGGCATTTGAATGAGCAAGGGCCAAAATGATGCAGATGGTTTGACTCCTAATTCTTTATACAGCTTTTGCGTTTCTTCAGCTAAACGACTGCGACTTTCCATGTCGCGTCCCGGATATTTTGCCTGCAATTCTTTCACTAACGGCTGGGCTTCCTGCATTTTCCGAGAAGCATTGATCTGCAATTGGAAAACTGGCAGAAGAACCGTTCGAATAATTAAAGTGAAGAGGATAATCCCAATCCCCGTACTTCCATTAAAGGAGAGAAACCGAATCGTTACGGCGAAGAAATACACAAATCTTTCCCATAAATCTGGCGAACTCGCTGTGACCTCACTCGTTCCACATGCAGTTAAAATGAGCAAAGCCAGAACTAAAAGCCCCGCCAACTTACTTTTCTTTTTCACAACTCAAACCTTCCTGATAAATTTTTGCTATTTTTAGTACATGAAGTAAATTTTGTTCCAATTCTTGATAGGTTAGAAATTCTACACCTTTTCGTGCAATGACAACAAAATCAAGCGTCGCTAGCTCTGCTTGATGAGCTATCAAAACGTGTCGAATACGGCGCTTAATCTTGTTACGCATTACTGCATTTCCCAGTTTTTTACTGACAGATATTCCTACTCGAAAGTGTTTTTGCTTCTTTTCTAATGTATAAATGACGAATTTTCTGTTGGCAAAACTTTGCCCACTTTTGAAAATTGCATTGAAATCTTTCTCGCTCTTGACGCGATAGCTTTTCTTCAAAACTCAACTCCATCTACCAAAATTATATCTATTATACCATAATTTTCAAAAAAGCCAATAAGAGCAGGCATATTCACCATTTTGACATATTTCAACTGAAGCGAAAAGGCATTTAATTCACTCTTATTCTGTTAAAGGAATAGTAAAGCAAAAAAGAGCGACTAGTTTTGCTCCCAATCACCCTTTTTCATTGCTACGAAATGATTACATGCATTCATCAATCTATAAATGCTGTATTCTTAACTATTTGCTAGATTCTTTTGCGAAGAACTGTGTTGCGGCAACTGCTGTTTTCCAGCCTTTGTACAATTTTTGGCGCTCTGCTTCTAGCATTGTTGGTTGGAATGTTTCTCCGACTGCATTTAATGTTTTAAGCTCTTCCATGTCTTTCCAATAGCCGACCGCAAGACCTGCCAGAAAAGCTGCTCCAAGAGCTGTCGTTTCCAAATTTGCCGCACGCGCTAACTCAATTCCCAGAATATCTGCTTGGAACTGCATGAGAAAATCATTCATGGCTGCACCACCATCTACCTTCAGAACTTGGATAGCCGTATCTGTGTCCATTTGCATGGTGTCAATAATATCGCGCACTTGATAAGCAATAGATTGCAGAGTTGCTTTGATAAAATCTTCTTTACTCGTTCCACGCGTCAAGCCAAAAATAGAACCTCTTGCTTCTGGATCCCAATAAGGCGCTCCAAGCCCCGTAAAGGCTGGAACAATATACACTTCATTTTCGTTAGTTGATTTTTTTGCATATTGCTCAGACTCAGGTGAGCTAGCAATCATACGAAGACCGTCACGAAGCCACTGAATGGCACTACCCGCAATAAAAATCGAACCTTCCAAAGCATAAGTCACTTTGCCATTTATCCCATAACCAATGGTTGTCAAAAGATTATTTTTTGATAAATTGCATTCCTGACCAGTATTCATAATGATGAAAGAGCCTGTCCCATAAGTATTCTTCACCATTCCCGGCTCAAATGCTAATTGCCCAAAGAGAGCTGCCTGCTGATCGCCCGCCATTCCTGCAATTGGTACCTCTCCACCATAAAAATGATAGGGCGCTGTTTTGCCATAAATTTCTGAGTTCGAACGAACTTCTGGCAACATAGCCTTAGGAATGTTGAGCAAGGACAAAATCTCATCATCCCATTGGAGTTCTTTAATATTGTATAGCATGGTCCGCGCTGCATTTGAATAATCAGTCACATGAGCTGCACCGTCCGTTAATTTCCAGACCAACCAAGTATCAATCGTGCCAAAGAGCAATTCTCCTCGCTCTGCACGTTCCTGTGCTCCCTCTACCTGATCTAAAATCCAGCGTACCTTAGTCGCAGAGAAATAAGCATCTATGATCAAACCTGTTTTTTGATGAAAGAAATCTACATATCCATCTTGCTTGAGCTTTTCTGCTAAAGGAGCTGTTTGCCGAGACTGCCAAACAATGGCATTGTAAATGGGCAAACCCGTTTCCTTATCCCACACAACCGTTGTCTCCCGTTGATTGGTAATGCCAATTGCTTCAATCTCTGCGGGCTTGATGCCGCTTTCAATAAAAGCATTTGCAATGACTGACTGCACAGAATTCCAAATCTCATTTGCATTGTGCTCAACCCAGCCTGCCTGTGGAAAAATCTGAGTAAACTCTTTTTGACTCGTGGCAACCTTCTCACCTTTCTTATTGAAAATAATCGCCCGTGAGCTGGTTGTCCCTTGGTCAATCGCCATGATATAAGTTTCTTGTGACATAAAACGCCTCCATTGTATGTTCTGCTTTTATTATACACAATAAAGCGCTTTCTTTCTATCTTTTTCTTCTGTTTTTGTGAAAATTTCACTTAAACTCTGTTTCAAGCATATAAAAACGACTTCCTTTCAGAAGCCGTTCCGTTATTTACACATTACAAACGAGCGTTCAATTCTTTGCTCAATTCTTCAAATCCTGGTTTTCCAAGAAGAGCAAACATATTTTTCTTGTAAGCTTCTACACCTGGTTGGTCAAATGGGTTAATAGCATTCAAGTAGCCAGAAATAGCGATAGCCAGCTCAAAGAAATAAATAGTGTAGCCAAGAGTAAAGGCATCTTGCTCAGGAAGCGTCACATACATATTTGGCACGTCACCGTCTGTATGAGCCAAAAGCACACCGTCTGTCGCTTTCTTGTTAACAAAGTCAACGTCTTTTCCTTGAAGATAGCCAAGTCCGTCCAAGTCTTCTGCCAATTCAGGAATCATCACGTTTTTGCGTGGTTTGTCCACACGGACAACTGTTTCAAACATAATACGCGCACCTTCTTGGATAAATTGTCCAAGAGAGTGAAGGTCTGTTGAGAAGTTAGCCGATGTTGGATAAATACCTTTTTGGTCTTTTCCTTCTGATTCACCAGCTAATTGTTTCCACCATTCTGAGAAGTATTGCAGAGATGGTTCGTAGTTAACCAAAATTTCAGTCGCATAGCCTTTGCGATAAAGGATGTTACGAAGAGCTGCATATTGATAAGCTTCGTTTTCTGCAATCTTGTCTGAAGTGTAGTCCTTACGAGCAGCATTAGCACCTTCCATAAGGGCCTTGATGTCAGCACCTGACGTTGCAATTGGCAGAAGTCCTACTGCTGTCAATACAGAGAAACGTCCGCCGATGTCATCTGGCACCACAAATGTTTCCCAACCATTGGCATCTGCTTCCACCTTAACTGCACCTTTTTGACGGTCAGTTGTCGCATAGATTCGTTTGTTAGCCTCAGCTTCACCATATTTCTTAATCAAAAGTTCTTTGAAGACGCGGAAAGCAATGGCAGGTTCTGTCGTTGTCCCTGATTTAGAAATCACATTGACTGAGAAATCTTTATCTGAAACGTATTCTACCAAGTCTGCAAGGTAAGTAGATGAGATAGAATTTCCAGCATAAAGGATTTGGGGTGCTTTGCGTTCTTCTTTGGTTTGCAAGTTTGCAAAATGATTGCTCAAGAAATCAATCGCTGCTTTTGCTCCAAGGTATGAACCACCAATCCCAATCACGACCAAAACATCGCTGTCTGATTTGATTTGTTCTGCTGCTTTCAAAATGCGCGCAAATTCTTCTTTGTCATAGTTTTCTGGAAGGTCAAGCCAGCCACGGAAGTCACTTCCTGCACCAGTTCCTTTGCGCAACAATTCATCTGCCGCAGAAACTTGTGTTTGCATGTAGTCTACTTCATGCGGTGCAACAAATTTTCCAAGCACGTTTGAGTAATTAAACTGAATATGTGTCATTATAGTCCTCCAATTTTTCTTCCCTACTATGATACCGCTTTACTACTTTTTTATCAAGCAATTTTCTTGACTAAAACGCTTCCAATTTATTTTTTGTATCTGATTCTCAAAAATCACAACCTCATGCTGGACTTGTGAGCAATAGTTTGCGTAAATAGCGAAAATTCTGGAAATAATAAGTCCGAAAAAGTTAAAAAAACGCTTTTAAATTTAAGTATGAACAAATTTTATCTAACAGCAAACTATAATCCGCACTCTAAAATGGCTATTGGAGAACATAAGTCCCGCTCCTGCCAAACTATTTCTATATTCCATTTCGCTTTTTAAGCTCTTTTTTGCAAAGCAAAAAAGAGCACACAATCCACACTCGCTTAGGGCTGCTGGATTCCTCCCCTGACCCGCTTCACGCAGAATTGTTGCTCCGATAAGTATTATACCATAAATTTGTTTTTGTGCCAATTAAGATTTTCCTTTTCTCCAAAAAGAAAGGAAAAATAAGCAGACGAATAAGCCTAGAATCGCTGGTACAACAATCGTTAAACCAGCTCTACCACTATCTAGATAGGACCAGATCATTTTCAAAAAGGCCGTGATAATTAACAATAATGTCAACAATTTCCAACTATGGAGCCACGTTGCTCTAATCAGAAGTAGAAAGAAACTAATTACCAAAACAGCAAACAAAACTTTTTTGAGATTCCAATCTGCCTGCAAGAAATCTTGCTCGTAAGCTAGAAACTCTTTTACCAAAGGAGAGGTCGTCTTTGGCACCCAAAACCAAATCATACTGGTAAAGAGAGCAAAGATACTAGCAGAAATTCCAAGAAGGCTCTTTCGATAAGAGAAATAGATAATCGGTAAAATGAGAATCAGGCGGATATACCAAGATAGCTGGTTTTGATGACGTGTAAAAGCCCAAGCTTGAAATTCTAAATTGCCTATTAGCAACCCAATAAACAGCAATGTTAAAAGAAAGAACAAAGCACTTAGCCAATGTTTCATTTTTGTCTCCTCTTTCTAAAAAAATCTTGCATCATCTGAGCACATTCTGCTTCCAAAATCCCACTTTCAAGCTCAACTCGGTGATTGAGTCGTTCATCCGTTAGAATATCATAAAGGCTGCCGGCTGCGCCAAATTTTTGATTCTTTGCACCGTAGATAACCTGCGGAATGCGAGCCAGACCAATGGCGCCACTGCACATGACACAAGGCTCAATAGTGACAAAAAGAGTGGTGTCTAGCAGTCGCCAGCTTTTTTCATCAGCATTTGCCTTTTCAATCGCCATTATTTCTGCGTGCATCACAGCTCGCTGTAGCTCCTCACGCGCATTGTGCCCGCGCCCAATAATTTCTCCGTTCTTGACAATGACACAACCAATCGGGATTTCATCATGGTCAAGTGCAATTTCTGCTTCTTTCAAAGCTTCCCGCATAAATGTTTCTTTTTCTTCGCGCGTATATTCCATTTCTTATCTCTTCTTCAGTTCATTTTCATTCTGCTTTCCATTATATCATAAGACAAAGATAAAGAAAAAAAGCCACTTTACAGTGGCTTTCAGGAGATTATTATGAAAAGTTTAGGATTTCTATCAAATAAAGTTAGGAGGTCTTCATCTGATGATTCTAGTATAAGATAGAAACCTTAAAATTATCCTAAATTCTCTTCATTTTTTAAATTTTTTTCCATTTCATTACTTTTATTATATACTTTACAGTCAATTCTAAGCCCAAAGGGATTTTTTTAACATAGTCTAGGCAATCTTAGTATTTCAGCTTATTTGAAAAATGGTGCCTGCTATAAAATCATGGTTTTGTTTTCATTGGTATCATACAAAAGCAATGAAAGATTCTACAATCCTATAAACCCATTCCAAAACACCTACAACTACCTACTGACTCAACATGCCAAAAGAAAAGTTGTGCTTAAAACAGGTTTTTAGAGTGAAGCAATCTAGTCTTGCTCAATCTTCTTCAGGACCTTACAAGGCACACCTGCCGCCAGAGAATTGGCGGGAATGTCCTGGGTTACCACTGAGCCGGATGCGATGACACAGCCATCTCCAATGCTCACTCCTGGCATCACATTGACATTGGCTCCAAACCAGACATTATTTCCAACTGTTATCGGAAGTGCCTTCTCCAGACCAGCATTGCGGCGCTTGTAGTCTAGCGGATGATTGGCAGTGTAAAAGCCAGTAGAAGGTCCGACAAAAACATTGTCCCCCAGACTAATCTTGGCTCCGTCCATAAAGTAGCAGTTAATATTGACAAAGCAGTTTTTGCCAAATGTAATATTTTCACCATAATCACAGGTAAAGGGGCTGAGTAGGACCAAGCCTTCAAAATCCTGCCCCATCAGCTTTTTGAGAAGGGCTGCGCGCTCCTCTTCACGGCTGGGCTTGAGTTGGTTGAGCTCAAAGCACAGATCTTGTGCTTCCATGCGTTTTTGTACCAATTCTTGATCAAAATTGGCATCGTACCAATCGCCACGTTTCATTTTTTCCAGTTCACTTGCCATCCTAGCGCTCCTTCTTGAGTCCATTTTCCAACCATTCTAAGGGAATGGGATCCGTAGAGTAACCGGCCACTAAAATCGCTTGAGCATGCATTCCATAGTCACCTGTCTGCACAACCACTTTGCAGCGGTCTCGCATTTCATAATAGTCTGGGATATAATTCATGACGCGAATGTGTTTCTCATCAAAATAGGATCGAACAACTTGATAGTCTTTCTGATTGAGCTCCAGCATATCTTCGGTAACCATGGCAGACTCAAAGTCTCCCACTTCCACCAAGGTTGAAAAAATATCTTCAAAACTCGGCGACCCCGTCACAGCTTCCAAATCCAAATACTCAACCGAGGGATCTAATGGATAGAGGGCTTTCTGAGCTGTGCCGCTCCCCGCATCTGCGATAAAAATCATCTCACCGTGGCGGATACTGGCTACAATCGCTGCCAAGCGTTCATTTAAAATACGACGTTTCATTGCAACTCCTTTGCTCATGATTTGTTTATTGTTGACTGCAACAAGTACTGATAACTTGATTATAACAAAAAATGAGAGATAAGGCTGCTTTCTACAGAGATTTGGAAAAGAAGCTTCTACACTTAAAACTCAAAATAAGTTGATAGCTGAAAGTCATACGAACATTGCTTGCATAAGGCAGAAAAGTTGTTTGTTACCTCACATTGAGTATTAGTAGCTGGACAGCAATTCCCTAGTTATTCTTGTGATTATTGACAAAGTCCACTAGCTGATTGGCGATTTGGCTTTGCTCACTGGCAGAGAAGCCATGTCCGGCATTTTCAACAGTAGTCAGGGTCGCATGCGGAAAAGTCCTACTAGCCCGCTCTGCATAAGAATAAGGGACGATATTATCGTCCGTTCCGTGAAAGATAGTCACCGGTCCTTTGTATTTAGAAATGGCATTAAAGATCTCTATATTCCAGATATCCTCAAAGTAACGGCGTCCAACTGTCAATCCCATAAGATTATAGGTATTTGGAATGGCACTTTCTGAACGAAAACGTTCATGGGCGTCATCAAAAAGAGAGAAGGCTGGGTAAAGTAGAGCTACTCCACGTACTTGGTTACTGTTAGCAACAGCAGTCAAGCTAGATACAACACCGCCTTGACTGGCACCGAGTAAAAATATATTGTTAGTATCAACAAAACTCTGCTTCTTCATGATTTTTAATGCTTCTTGCAAATTCTGTTGCTCTGTCAAAACCGACATGTTAATCATTTCTCCCTCACTGCGCCCATTATCACCAGTTCCTCCTGCAAAGTCAATAGTGTAAACAGCAATTCCATTAGACGCTAAAGACTTTTGAATGAGTTCTTCTTGGTCATGATTAGCTCCAAATCCATGCGCAAAAATGACTGTCGGCACGCGTCCTGCCCCCTGAGGAATACGAGCTAGACCAAAAATACGGTTGCCATTGCTTTCGTAGAAAATTTCACGAGTTTCTACTTGATATTGTCTGTTTATTTGACTGTTTCCTTGACTGCTTTGAGCTGTGATGATGTTGCTTGCTGATCGGTCCCCTTGACTAGCGTACAGGTAGGTTCCCCCTGCAATCGCGATAGCTACCACCCCTCCAGCAATCACTGTCCAAATGCGTTTTTGCTTTAATTTTTTCATCTTCTTACCTCTTTTATTCGTCATTTTCAAACTGATAAATCTTAGTATATAGGAAAAACTCTAAAATATGAAATACTTATAAAACATAATTCCTATGCCTAAAAAGCATGGATAGAAATAGAGCAATTTCGTTGATCATTCAAAAAATCTAAGCAGAGTCCACTTAGATTTTTCTTCTGTTTAATCGGTCGAGCTAAACCTCACGGTCATTTCTTTCTGGCTGGTCAGCAGTCGGCGAATTTCGTCCTTGCTCATTCCTTGAATCTTGCCTATCGGTGTCAAACTATAGTTGTTAGGATTGTAATAAAAAGCAAGATCACGACCATTATAGAGAGTGATGTCACCTGCATCTGTACTTATTTGCTCATTTGACGATGGTAAGGTTTCTGGTAATTTCCCTACCTTTTCCATTGAGGCGTAGTCTCTAACTTTTATTTCAATAGGTTGATTTTTGACCTGATTGTAAAGTGCTGTGACAGTTGGATTATCTGCCCAGTCCACAGTGATGATTTGACCATTGATTGTAAGCTGCATAGTTGCCTCCTCTTCTTGTGTAGATGGATTGTTCCTACTGCTAGTTTGGCTGCTCACTTGGCTTTCGCTTACGGAGCTCGTCTGCTCCTGATTTCCTTGACTACTACAGGCAGTTAATAAAGTCAATACGCTCGCAAGCAATATTGCTTTAACCAACTTCATTTTCTATCTCCCTTATCACTCGTGCCGGCGTCCCTGCGACAATAGTGTTTGCCGGCACGTTTTTAGTAACCGTACTATTGGCTGCGATAACTGCATTCTCCCCGATAGTGACACCGGGTAACACTGTAACGCCTGCCCCTAGCCAGGCATTCTTCTTAATCAGAATAGGCTTAAACTCCATTCCACGGCGCTTCTTAGGCTCCAGCATGTGATTGACCGTCACCAACATTACACGTGGTCCAATCATGACTTTATCCTCGATGGTAATCCCGCCTAAATCCACAAAAAAGGCTTCCTTATTGATAAAAATATCTTTGCCAAAATGGATATGGTGACCAAAGTCTGTCTGAAAAGGCAGGGAAATACTGACAGAAGGATCAATAGGCTGTCCTGTTATCTGTGCTATCAATCCACGAACTTTTTTCTCTGTCTTGAAGCCTGTATTCAGCTCTGAAATTAGAACTTCATTTTGGTGTTTGATCCGATGGATTTCCTCAAGTAGTGCATCACCCGGTAATATCTCTTTTTGCGATTGTAGTTTGTTTAATAAATCGGTCATAAGGTACTTCCTATCAGGTCTTGGACCCATTCTTTACATATTTTCTTTTATAAATTTTTCTATCTCATCAAAAGGAATGACATCCACCTGATCATACAAATCCGTGTGGTTTGCTCCTGCTACGGTAATCATTTTCTTATTGGCTCCTGTCAAACGGCTGAAGGCATCTTTTCCCATATAGTAAGAATGTGCTTTGTCACCATGCACGACAAGCACAGCGCTACGAATCTCATCACTATACTGAAGCAGTCGAGTATTGGCAAGGCTAGTATGTGATTGAACTGCCCAACCCTCATTTGAGTTTAGACTACGAGCATGATAACCACGAGGCTGCTTGTAATAAGCATAATAGTCTTTAACAAAGTCAGGTGCATCTGCTGGTAAGGGATCAACCACACCACCTGCCAATTGATAGTCACCATTTTGGGCATCTAGGGTACGTTGATTTGCTAAAGCTAAACGAGTCTGATAACGTGCTTCTTCACTATCATTTTCATCAAAATAACCTTTGCTAGTCACTCGAGAGAGGTCATACATGGTGGATACAATGCTCACTTTAATACGAGGATCAATAGCTGCTACATTGATGGCATAACCGCCCCAGCCGCAAATACCGATGATACCAATACGGTCTGCGTTCACTTGTGAATGGCTTATCAGAAAATCTACAGTAGCTTGGAAGTCTTCTGTATTGATATCAGGCGACTGCATGTACCGTGGGAAACCACCAGACTCACCAGTATAAGACGGGTCAAATGCAATAGCAAGAAAACCTCTCTTTGCCATTTCTTGAGCATAAAGACCCGATGACTGCTCTTTAACCGCTCCAAATGGACCAGCCACTGCAAGAGCTGGCAATTTATCACTTACTCCTTTTGGTTTATAAAGATCAGCTACCAGAGTGATGCCGAAGTGGTTGGTGAAAGTCACTTTTTCGTGATCCACCTTATCACTCTTAGCAAAGACCTTATCCCATTCGTTTGTGAAACTAATTGATTCTGCCATTTTGATCCTCTCCTCTTTTCTTGATAATCTTAGTATAACGTAAAATCCTTATATAATCCAATACCTCTTTTCTATCCATACTATGCCTAAAAGGCATTTTGTGCTATACTAGAAAAAACAGATTGAAAAAGGGGAGAACATGGATATTCGTGTACTCAATTATTTTGTCACCATTGCTCAAGAAAAAAATATCACCCGAGCAGCAGAGAAACTCCTTATCACCCAGCCAACCCTATCCAGACAAATCAAAGATTTGGAAGAAGAACTTGGTGCAACACTCTTTCGCCGCAGTAGCCGCGAGCTCCAATTAACCGAGGAGGGGCAGTATCTCTACAATCGAGCCCAAGAAATCCTCAGCTTAGTTAATAAGACTCAGGAAAATCTGACCCGCAAGGGAGAAATCGCTGGCGATCTTTATATCGGTGCCGCTGAAAGTGCTTCCTTGAAGCTCATTGCTCAAGCCTGCGAAAGCATGACTTCTCTCTATCCCCAAGTCCGTCTCCATTTTCGCTCAGGAAATGCCGATGCTGTTTTTGAGGGGTTGGATCAGGGAATTCTAGACTTTGGCATCATCTTCGGTTCTTCTGTTCCCCAAAAATATCAAGCTCTAGAGCTGCCCCGCCAGGATCGCTGTTCTATCTTAGTCCCGCAGAATCATCCCTTGGCGAACAAAAAGACAGTCAGTCTAGCTGATATAGCCACCTACCCTCTCATTGTTTCTGCTCAAAATGACCTAGACAGAAGCATCTTCAGCGAATTGGGAGACTACCGCATCGTCGCAACATACAATCTCCTCTATAATGCTGGGCTACTTGTCAAAGCCGGCGTTGGAATCGCTCTAGGATTAGACGGTATTTTACAAGATCCTGAGTTAGTCACCATTCCTCTAGATCATCAAGAAGAAAGCAATCTTTACCTCATCTGGAAAGCTCGATACGACCAAACCAGAACTCAACAATCTTTTATCGAAGAGGTCCAAGTGCAACTTGAAAAACAGAAATATGATAGAAAACAAAAAAGAGGCTAGGCAAAAAACTGTCCCAGCCTCTATTAGATTTAGTAATAAATGAATAACGCAGCTTCAACAATTTAGTGAATTGTTGAAGGCGGGAAATCAGCTTTGCACAGCAAGCCACTATGATTGCTCAAAGCAGTGCTTTGAGGTGCAGATAAAACTTGCGAAGCAAGTATCAAAGCTGTTCGCTTTTCCAGCTCGGAAGAGCACCTTTGGCGAAAACTTCGTTTTCTTCATCTGCAACCTTAAACAGCTTGATAGCTGTTTAAGCACCCTTGCGGGGGTGGGACAGAACTAAAAATGTTCGATTTTTAGTTCTGTCCCACTCCCTTTTTATTGATGAGAAAATAGAAATAGCTTTTAAAGTCACTTAGACCTTCCCATGCAAACGTTCAATGATTGCAGCGACAATCGTTTTTACAGTTACTCCGTTCTTGGCTAATCTTTGACTACTTCTTCTGCTAATCCAAAGAGAGTCTCTGATGAGCATTATAAAGTAAATTGCTGCACTGAAGCCCTTGTAAAAATAAGCAGTCAAGAAAAAACTTAAACAGGTTTTCAATCAAATGCAGCTCAAAACAAGTCTAGAAATAGAACAGAGAACTTTAATACCAAAGATAAGCACAAAATGAAATATGTCTATGATAACAATACCAAACTGGTTTTACTTGATAATGGCATTCTTACAAACTTGACCAAACGCTTTCTAAAATATTGGTTTGTTCACGACCTGGACCAACAGAGAAAGTGGAAATACGGACACCGACAAGTTCACTCACACGGCGGACGTAGTTGCGGGCATTTTCTGGCAACTCTTCTAAACTGCGAACACCTGTAATATCTTCTGACCAACCTGGTAATTCTTCATAGATTGGTTTGCAGCGTTTGAGTTGCTCTAAACTAGCTGGGTAATGGTCAATACGTTCACCGTCTAGGTCGTAAGCTACACAGATTTTAACCGTATCCAGTCCCGTCAAAACGTCAATTGAATTGAGGGAAAGGTTGGTAATCCCAGACACACGACGGCTGTGACGCATAACAACTGAATCAAACCAACCAACACGACGAGGACGCCCTGTGGTTGTTCCATATTCATGCCCGACTTCACGAATGCGATTGCCTACTTCATCAAATAGTTCTGTCGGGAATGGCCCGTCACCAACACGACTAGTATAGGCTTTGCAAACCCCAACAACCTTGTCAATCTTGCTTGGACCCACACCGGAACCAATCGTCACACCACCTGCAACAGGATTGGAAGAGGTAACAAATGGATAAGTGCCTTGGTCAATATCTAGCATAACTCCCTGTGCCCCTTCAAAAAGGACACGTTTGCCTTGATCAAGAGCATCGTTCAAAATAACAGAAGTATCTGTCACGTATTGTTTAATCTGCTGACCGTATGCGTAGTATTCTTCAAAAATATCGTCAAATTGGATAGCTGTACTATCGTAGAGTTTTTCAAAAAGACGGTTCTTCTCAGCAAGATTACGCTCCAAACGTTCTCTGAAAATGTCCTTATCCAGCAAATCCGCAATTCGGATTCCCACGCGAGCTGCTTTGTCCATATAAGCGGGACCAATTCCCTTAATAGTCGTCCCGATTTTGTGATCACCTTTGGCTTCTTCCTGTAAGCGATCTAACTCGATATGATAAGGAAGGATAACATGGGCACGATCTGAAATCCGAAGGTTGTCTGTCGTGACATCTTCCTCGTGCAAATAAGCCAATTCTTTTACAAGAGACTTAGGATTGACCACCATTCCGTTTCCGATAACAGAGATTTTCTCAGGAAAGAAAATACCGGATGGAATCAAGTGCAATTTATACTTTTTACCGTCAATTACAATGGTATGACCGGCATTGTCTCCGCCTTGATAACGGGCAATAACTTCGGCATTAGCTGAAAGGAAATCTGTAATCTTTCCTTTTCCTTCATCTCCCCACTGGGTTCCTACAACTACAACTGATGTCATAATCTTGTCTGAGCTAAGCGCTCGTCCTTTCTTGTCTACATGGCAGGAGTTTCACCTGCAATTATGTCTTACACTTTATTATAAGAAAAATTCCTTCTTTTTTCAAGATAAGACTATCGCAGTTGTTTGCAAATGACGAAGCTTGAATACCTCTCTTTTGGAAAATTCTTATCCTATCTAAAATAGAATCGTTTTCTTTTAAAAAAGGTTCGGAAAACGTAGTAGAAATTTGTTTTCTGAGCATTTTTATAATAGACTAAAAGTATTAGAAAACAAACAGGTATTTCCCATGAACATCAATCACTTATTCGAAAAATTAGCAGCAGATGCACCTATTTTACAAGCTACTTTCGGGTTGGAAAGGGAGGGCTTGCGCGTCAATCAAGACGGAAAATTAGCGCAAACTCCTCATCCCCAAGCATTTGGCAACCGCAATTTTCACCCGACGATTCAGACCGATTTTAGTGAGCAGCAATTAGAACTCATCACCCCGATTGCAACTTCTACAAAAGAAGCAAGGCGTTTTCTCGCTGCTATTACCGATGTAGCTGGACGAACCATTTCCAAAAGCGAAGCAATCTGGCCACTCTCTATGCCCCCAAAATTGTCGCCAGCAGAAATTCAAATCGCTCATTTAGAAAACGATTTTGAGCGTCATTATCGAGAAAGTTTAGCAAAAAAATATGGAAAAACGCTACAAGCTATCTCAGGCATTCACTACAATGTGGAATTGGGAGCCGACTTGATTCAAGCACTTTTCAAGGTCAGTGATTACCAAAATATTCGTCTTTTTAAAAATGACCTCTATCTTAAATTGGCTCGAAACTTTTTACGTTTCCGCTGGTTTCTGACCTATTTATACGGGGCAGCACCAATTGCTGAAGAAGGTTTTTTGACAAGAAAGATTTCTCAGCCTGTACGCTCTATCCGCAATAGTGATTTGGGATATGTAAACGATAAAAAGATTCATATTTCCTATGCTTCATTAGAGTCTTATGTGAACGATATAGAAAAATATGTGGCACAAGGTGATTTAATTGCCGAGAAAGAATGCTACACACCCGTCCGCTTCCGTGGGCAAAAAGAAAATCGGCGTTACCTGGAAAAAGGAATTACCTATTTGGAGTTCCGCTGCTTTGACCTCAATCCTTTTGAGGTGCTGGGAATTAGTCAGGAGACCATGGACACAGTTCATCTCTTTTTGCTTGTCTTGCTCTGGCTAGATGATATAGCAGATCCTGATGAAATCCTAGAGCAAGCTCATGCTCTAAATGAAAAAATCGCTCTTAGCCACCCCCTGACTCCTCTGCCTGTTGAAGCTGACAGCGATTTGCTCCTCGAAGCTATGCAAGCTGTCATCCACCAATTCGGATTAAGCTCCTATTATCAAGACCTGTTTCACCATGTAAAAAATACAGTTGCTGATCCCAGTCTAACCCTTTCCGCTCAGCTCTTGCCTTATATTTATAACCAATCCTTAGAAGCCTTTGGTTTGGAAAAAGCCAAAGAATACCACAACTACGCCTGGACTGCACCTTATGCACTGAAAGGCTACGAGAACATGGAACTTTCCACTCAAATGCTGCTTTTTGATGCTATTCAAAAAGGGGTGCAAGTAGAAATATTGGACGAAAGTAACCAGTTTTTAAAGCTTCAACATAAAAATCATATTGAGTATGTTAAAAATAGCAATATGACCTCAAAGGACAACTATATCGTGCCTCTTGCGATGGCAAATAAGACAGTGACTAAGAAAATTTTATCTGCTGCTGGTTTTCCTGTTCCTGCTGGAGCTGAATTTTCCACTCTGGAAGAAGGAATAGCTTACTATCCCTTTATCAAAGATAAGCCGATTGTTGTCAAACCCAAATCCACCAACTTCGGGTTAGGAATTTCTATTTTTCAAGTGCCTGCCAATCGAGACAGTTACCAAAAAGCATTGGAAATTGCCTTTTCAGAGGACAGCTCTGTCCTTGTCGAGGAATTTATCGCAGGAACCGAATATCGTTTCTTCGTCCTTGACGGCAAATGTGAGGCGGTGCTTCTGCGCTTAGCAGCCAACGTTGTAGGAGACGGTCGGCACACCATTCGAGAACTGGTAGCTTTTAAAAATACCAATCCCCTACGAGGGCGCGACCATCGCTCTCCACTGGAAATGATTGAGCTTGGTGAGATTGAGCTGCTCATGCTAGCCCAGCAAGGTTATAAAGCAGATGATGTCCTACCGCAAGGAATTCAAGTTTTTCTTCGCCGTAATTCTAATATTTCTACTGGTGGAGACTCAGTAGATGTGACTGAAACCATGCACACCTCCTATAAGGAACTGGCAGCAGAAATGGCAACTGCTATGGGAGCTTGGGTCTGTGGTGTGGATTTAATTATCCCAGATAGCACACTTCCAGCCAGCAAAAACGAGCCCCACTGCACCTGCATTGAGCTGAATTTCAATCCATCCATGTATATGCACACTTATTGCGCAGAAGGTCCCGGTCAAAGCACTACACCTAAAATTTTAGCTAAACTTTTCCCAGAAATCCATTAAACTTCATTACATAGAAAAACGAGCAAAATAAACAGCTCGTTTTTTTATGTATAACTTTCAATGAAAAATAGAAATGTTCGATAGTGCTTTTCTGAGATTAATAGCATCCCACGGTAAATGCTCTGCAATGGTCAATCCAACAAGATTTGTCTGCTGTTCCAAATCTTGAAAAACACGAACAACCTGATCCAGATATAATTCACCGACTGCCGCTGGAAAATCCTCCACCCGAGTCCCTGGTTCAGCGGGATAGATTGAGCGAAAATCCTTTGGAGTTAGGACATCCAAATCAAAGTGGACAGCAAGAAATTCAATATTTTCTTGTTCAATCCAATCTAGTAACGGCTGGCTATTGATTTGCAAATCTTCGGGTGTTGCATAGCGAATTCGGTGTCGATAAACTCCATCATCCAAAGGACGAAACTCTTTTTCAATCAGACCTGCATACATGAGCTTAGATGATGAGAGGGGATATGGTACCTGATTAACAAAAGAAGGAGCCCCTTCTCCAATGAGATTTCCCAAAACCATTTCATGCAAGTGGCTCGACTGCCCCACCTTTGCAATATCAGGATGAGCATCCAGCCAGAGAATTCCTAGATTTTCCCTATACCTATTAGCTAGGTAAGCAAAAGGAGCGAGTGAAACAGCACAATCTCCACCATAGGTGATTACTTTATCTGGATTCTTATCCTTCAAGAAATGACTAGCCGCCTGAGTCTGTTGCATCAAAGCGGCAAAATAATCAACCCCTTGCTCTGTTTGAAGTGGAGCATCAAAATCTTTAGAAACAGCAACTGTAACCATTTCAGCTACTTCTGAAGGGGGTGCAATCATCGCTAGCAATTCAGCTCCCAACACATAATTAGGATTAACTCCACCTTGCCATTGGGGAAATAACATGCGTAAAGTTGCCATAAAAGGCTCCTTTCTGTTTCACCTTAACGAAATATAATCTACTCCCAGTCTCTTCCATGACCATGTTTGATTTCAAATTCAAAATAACCGTCTTCTTGGATTTTTTTGAGAATGTCACGATAGGCTTCTTCATCAAAAAACGGCCCTTTATAAAGAATTTCAAAACTTAAACCGTCGTATTCTAAGTAGGCATGTGAAGAGCGAAAACCGTTTCGCTGATAGAAATCCATACGGGCTTTTCGCTGTTCCAGATTATCACAAGGCTCGTCAAGGCGTTCTACCTCTAAAACCATGGTCCTTTGATAAAAATCCACCAACTTATCAATAATTTTGCCACCATAACCGTGACTGCGTAAATGAGGCATAATCGCAAAAAAGCTGATATAAAAGGCTCTTTCATTGTAAACTGAAAAGGCAAAACCGACAAATTCGTCGCCATCATAAAAGGCAAAGAAATGGGAATATTCCCCATCTCCATAGCGCAGCAACTCTGATAGCGGTGCACGCTCTTCCTCAGGAAAGGCTTCTATATTCAATCGCTCTACTTTTTCTAAATCTGGAAATTCAGCTGTAATAATTTGACTAGTTAAGGACATAGCTTTCCTCTTTCTAACTCGTTTTTCTTTTGATAAATTGTAAAATATAGTTCAACAAAAAAACTCATAGCGTTTCATTGGTGTAAACTGTAAGTAACCACACAAACAGAACCCGAGGAAAAACTATGAGCTACTCCCAT
>NZ_CABHMZ010000034.1 GCF_902167705.1 Streptococcus constellatus
ATGGGAGTAGCTCATAGTTTTTCCTCGGGTTCTGTTTGTGTGGTTACTTACAGTTTACACCAATGAAACGCTATGAGTTTTTTTGTTGAACTATATTTTACAATTTATCGGATATAAAAACTCGAACCATTGCGCAATTGAATTTCAAATTGAGGTAACAATGTTAACACAGTCTTTTTAATCTGACTGACCACCTCACCCTTATCATCATAAATCGTAAAGGTTTTAGGAATTTTTAAAAAGCTTCCCTCCACTTGATAATCAATGTTCCCACGGTCATCTTTGATGTCAAACTTTTCACCGCCAAAGCGAAATTTTTGTTTTACAAGATAGGTCTTCATGATAGTTCCTCGCAAAAAGACAAGTCCACTAGACGAAGGGCGAAAAACCGCGGTACCACCTTCATTCAATGAACTTGTCATTCTCATTATGTATGCAATTTTTTCTTTGAGTAGCATGATTTTCATTCTTACATGGCTTGCAGCACCGCCAATTCTCTGAACTAAGAGGTCAAAAATCAATTCTCAATAGTCCTATTATACTCACTTATGAGCTTTTCGTCAACTTATTTTGATGAAGATGACGAGCTAGATGTTGATTTACTGTCTGTCTTGACATATTGTGAGAATAGATTTTGGAAAGCTTGATCTTTCACTTTAATATTGGCTGCTTGTAATTCTTTGGCAACAATTTTTTGAATAAAGGTACGATCATTTTGTTTTTGTGTCAAGATAACATTTTTCAGTTGTTTCTTATAGTCTTTCCAGTTTGCTGATTTTTCAGACTTACTGTTTAATTTCACAATGTAATAACTTGAAGAATAGGTTGATGATTTGACAGTGATAACATCAGAAATACCGTTTGCTTCAAGAGCAAAAGCCGCCTTTTTAACAGCATCTGGGACATCTGTCGAAGCTGAGTCAAATTTGACTTCGCCACCTTTATCTTTTGTCTTGGTATCTGTAGAATTTTCCTTGGCAATTTGTCCGAAATCAGCACCTTCAGCTTTTGCTTTCTCCAATACTTCCTTTGCCTTATCTTCACTATCTACCTTGATGATTTGAGCAGTCACTTCTGGTGTGTAAGATTCGTATGCTTTTTTATAGTTTGCATCTGTCAATTCTTTTTCAGCTGCTTTTTTGACAGCATATTCGACCAATTTATTGGTTCTGATTTGTTCACGGTAAGTATCTTCCGTCAATCCTGCTCTTGCCAAGACTTGTTGGAAAGCAGTTCCGTAAGTGCTCTTACTCTTATTGAAAGTTTCATTGACTTCTTTTTCTGTAACATGTTTACCATAGCTTTTTTCAAAAACTTCTTGAATGGTCATATTGAGAAGTACTTGTTGAGCAGCTGCGTTATTTTTTACTTTGTCATAGAAATCATTGACAGTAATTGTATTTCCCTTCATCGTGATAATGTCTTTACCACCAGCTTGTGAGCAGGCTGCTAATGTTACAACTGACAAAAGCGTAATGGCTCCTGCTAGAATTTTTTTCTTCATTATGAAAACTCCTTTTTTTAATTCACTTTCTTATTGTACCATAAAATAGATTTGATATCTTAAATTTTCCTAAAATCTTTGAAAATTCAGGAAAATATTAAGAATCTCATTTTTTTCTAATCATCAGAATACCGTCGCCAAGTGGTAGCAAGGTTGAGGTCAATTCAGGCTGATCTAATGTTTGATTAAATAATTGGTGTAGCCCTCGATAAATCGTTCGTTGACCTCGACGCACTTCACTCATCTCCTTTGTGACATCTCCACCTTGAAAAACATCATCTATGATGACAATTCCCCCTGAATCAAGACGTTTCAGAGCTTCTGGCAGAAAGACAACGTATTTGGACTTGGCAGAATCCATAAAAATAAAGTCATAGCGATCTTTCAAACTAGGAAGAATATTCATTGCGTCTCCTTCAAGCAATGTAATTTGCCTGCGCTTATCAAACTTGGCAAAGTTCGCTTTGGCAAGAGCAATCATTTCTGGATTGCGATCAATCGTTGTGATTTGTGCGTGCGGTGCATGTTCTGCCATTAAAAGAGCTGAAAAACCAATGGCTGTCCCAATTTCCAAAATCTTTTCAGGCTGTAAAGTTTCTAACAGAAAACGAAAATAGGCAACTGTTTCGTGAGGAATAATGGGAATATTTTCTGCATGAGCAAAAGTTTCGAGCTCTTTTAAGGAGCCCGAAACTTGCTTTTGCCGTGACCGCATAAAATCAACAATTTCTTCTTTGACAACGGGACGACGCATATTGTGATTAGCATTTTTACTATAGGACTTGACCATTTTATGCTAATCCTAACTTTTCTACAAGTGCTTCAAATTCGTCAAGGCGACGCTCAAAGACTGCAAAGGCAGCATTAAGATAGTCTTCTTTTTCCATATCTACACCAGCTTTTTTAATGACATTCAGCGGATAATCAGAATTTCCCGCTTTCAAGTAATTGAGATACTTCTCTTTATCTTCTTGCGTTCCGTTGACAATCTTATCTGCTAAGGCAGAAGCAGCTGAGAAACCAGTCGAATATTGGAATACATAATAATCATAGTAGAAATGTGGAATCCGTGCCCATTCGTATTGAATTTGTGGATTGTCCTCTTTCGTCAAACCATAATATTTTTCATTTAAATCTGCATACAAATCATTCAAAAATTCACTCGTCAAGACTTGACCTTCTTGGTCAGCTTTGTGAATGGCATGTTCAAACTCAGCAAATTGAGTTTGGCGGAAAACAGTCCCACGGAAACCATCTAAGAAATGATTCAAAATCGCAAAGCGGGTTTGATCGTCATCTACTTCTTCCAATAATTTCTCCGTTAGGATATTTTCATTGGTCGTAGAAGCAATCTCAGCTAAGAAAATAGAATAATCACCGTAAACATAAGGCTGTGTTTCACGAGTATAGCTAGAATGCATGCTGTGACCCGTTTCATGAACCAGCGTGAAAAGATTGTCCAAGGTATCCTGCCAGTTGAGCAACATAAAAGCATTGGTATCGTAAGAGCCGCCAGAATAAGCTCCTGAGCGTTTGCCTTGATTCTCATGAACATCAATCCAGCGCTCTGAAAAAGCTTTTTTCACTCGATTAAGATAATCATCTCCGAGAATCGCTAAAACTTCTTCTGCTTTCGTCAAAGCTGCTTCGTAGGTAAATTTGTAATCTGCTTCTGACAATGGTGTATAGAGGTCATACATTTTCAAATCAGAAAGACCCAAAATCTTTGCACGTAGCGCAATATAGCGATGTAAGAGTGGCAAATGTTTGTTGACTGCAGACACTAAGCTATCATAAACATTTTCTGGAATAAAGTTAGCAGACAAGGCTGCTTCACGCGCAGAAGAAAACTTACGAACTTTGGCATTGTAATTATGCACCTTGACATTTGTTTGGAGTGTCTTAGCGTAAGTGTGTTGGTATTGCTCATAGACGCTGTAAAGCGCTTCATAAGCTTCCTTGCGGACTGTACGATTTTTCGACTCCACCAAACTAATGTAATTTCCGTGCGTCAATTGCACTTCATTTCCTTCTTCGTCGTGTACGATTGGAAAAACAATATCGGCATTATCCAAGATTCCAAAAGTATCGCCTGCAGCACTAAAAATTTCACCAGCTCCTGCCAACAATTCTTCTTCACGCTGAGAAAGAATATGAGGTTTCTTTTGCAGTAGCTTATCAAAGAAGTGCTGATAGATTTGCAGTTCAGGCTTTTCAGCTAAGAAAGTTTGATATTGCTCGTCTGTGATTGCCATAAATTCTGGCTCATAAAAAGCAAAAGCCTGTCCGAACTCGCTATAAATGGCCATTCCTTTGGCTTGGTATTCTTGATATTTTGCCACGCGCGTGTCTTGGTCATTTTTCATGTGAGCATAGGAATAGAGCTTTTCGATACGACGCATTAAGTCCAATTGGATTTCTGTTGTTTTTAAAAGGCTATCAGCCAAATCCAAGAGATGACCTGCTAAACTGCTAGCTTCTTTTAATTCTTTTGAAACTTGCGCCAATTCTGTTTCAAAAGCTTCATCTGTTGGGAAAATCGTTGTTAGGTCCCAAGTGTATTTTTCTTCAATTTCATTTCTTTGTTTTGCCATAAAATTTCCTCCGTCCTTCCTATTTTATCATAAATATTACCAAAAATCTTTGCATAAAAGGCTGGAGGATAGAGAATTTGGAGATTTTTATTCTTTTCCTTTTTATAATAAGCTGAAAATTGCTGGTAATAAGGCGTGAGATCCTGAAAAATCTGACAGAAAGAGCTGGCACAAACAGGCTGAACCTGCGGATAAAAGTCATTAGCTGTTTTGGTTAATAAATTATCACCCGCTTGATACAATTCTGCCTGCCATTTCATCCATTTGGGCTGCTGATAATAGAGCTGCTGGCGCACATAACGGCAAATATTTTTATCTTCTTTTGCCAGAAAACTCATCATCTCCTGCTTGCAGAATGGCTGACGAAAGATGTCTAACAGGTTTCCCTTACCAAAAGCAAAATTTTTTTCCTTGTACTGAACCTTGCCATGCAAATCTTCATGAATCAAGTACTTAAGTCTCAAAAGCTGTTGCTGCGCATCTAACTCCCACAGATGAAAGCCCATATTTTGACTGAAATAGAGAAAATCCTTTTGTAAATTGGTCAAGGAATCTTTCAGCCAAAGTTTCTTTCCCAAGAGCCAAAGAACGCGATAGCCATGCTGACGATAACTGTCTGTGCGCTCCTTTAAACGCTTTTGACTAAGCGAGCTACATTGAACTTCAAGTGCAATCTGTTTCTCAACTAACAGATCTGCGATTTGCTGCAATTCTGGTAAATAAGCTTCCACTTGAATCGCATGATTGGATTTTCTAGCCCAAGTAAACAAAGCAGCTTTCAAATTTAAGTGTTCTGCGCTTTCATTTTCCGTATAAAAATGACATTCTTTTAAAGAAATATGGGCAAAATGCGGTCGCATCACCTTGCCCTTCTTAAATCGCACCGCTTCCTTACAAGCTGGGCAGAGAAATCTATCCAGCGGATTTACCCTATCTTCCACAGCGTTTAGTAGTTTCCCATCTTCCTGACAAGCTATTAGCATAGATTATTTTCCCCTTTTACTTAAATTATTCGTAAAAAAAGAGCGAGACAGAACTCATCTTAAAAATTTTAAGTTCTGTCTCACCCCGCAAGGTTGCTCAATAGTCTGGGAGACTGTTGAACTGGTAGATAAAGAAAGCAAAGTTTTTGTCAAAAGTGCTTTTCTGAGCTTGAAAAATGAATAACTTTGAAGCTTGCTTCGCAAGCTCTATCCATCACCTCAAAGCAGTGCTTTGAGCAATCAGCTACTGCGGTCTTGGTTTATTGCACTATATAAATTGAAGCTGGAAACTTTCGTTCCAGCTTCAAATTTTTTATAAGGGGAAACTAAATTATTGAATCGCTTCAGCGCCGTCCATTTCTTCTTTGTACAACTTCGTATCATACATCTTAATAAATGGGAACCAAATCACAAAGGCAGCCAGAGCACAGACAAGTGCAACTACGAAAGCACCAATATTACCACCTGAACCAACATAAGCTCCAAGACCAATAGGTGTTGGCCATGGTGTTTGGGCAATCGCTTTACCAGCTAGTCCAAGCTGGACAGACCAGTAACCAATAGAAGCAGAGACGATTGGAGCCAAGATAAACGGAATGGTCAACATTGGATTATACACAATTGGTAAACCAAAGATAAGGGGTTCGTTGATGTTGAAAATAGCTGGACCCATAGCTGCTTTTCCAAGCATACGTAATTGATCTGACTTCGCACGGAAAGCAATATAGAAGCAAAGCAATAAGGTCGCACCAGAACCACCGATTGTTACATAAGAGTTGGTAAATTCACCTGCATAAGCAATGAATTTGCCGTCAACGTTTTGTGCCATATTAGCAAGCAAGATTGGATTAACCAGTCCCATAACGATATTCGCACCGTGAATACCAACAATCCAAAGAGCATGAACCAATAAGTAAATCACAACGATACCTAGCCATGTATTAGTGATATGGCTAACAAAGGCAAACGGAATGGCAATAACTTTATAAATATCTGTGCCAAATAGGATAAAGATACCGTTAATGAAGAGTACTGCAAATGCAATGACAAATCCTGGAATGAGGGCTGTAAATGAACGAGCAACTCCTTCTGGAACAGCTTCAGGCATCTTGATGACCCAATTCTTCTTCACACAAAGGCGATATAGTTGCACAGCGAGAATGGACATCAGAATCGCAGTAAACATACCTGATGTCGATAGACGTGTCAAACTATCACCGCCAACAGTCCAACCACCAATTGTTGTTTTTCCTGTAACGGCTGAAATCACTCCTTTTGAATAAGTTAATTCAGGAATAGTCAAAAAGTAAGCAAATACCGCTAACAGACCACCATTGAGTGGATTGAGGTTGAGTCCTTCTTCTTCGACATAAATTTTTGTGTATTCATACCCAATAACAATAGCAAAGTAGAGAGACAAAATCCCCATTGTACATTTATAAGCTAACAAGTAGAGAGCTTGAATCTTATCAAATGAATTTGCCCACAAATCAACAATAAACTGAAGATTAAAGGCTTGCGGTATAACACTAAGAACCAAGAAAGCAGACCCTACGATTGTAAAGGGAATGCTGGCCATCCCGGCAGCAACAATAGCACGAACAGGACGCCAAGTAGAGACTTTCCCCATTGGTCCCATGAGGTACTTTTCTAGAAATTCAAACAATTTATTCATAATATATCCTCCTATGATGTTTGAAATATAATTTATAAACTAACGTTGAACAGTGGCAATATATTCTTGAATGCGTTTATATTGCTTATCTGTATGGTGATGAATCCGACTTAATTTTCTTAACATGAGAATGGCTAAAAATAGCCCCAATAAAAGCACAACCGTTAAAACGGTTACAGTGGTTGTACTAATCGAAAAAAATGGAAAGAGGAAATGATACTGTCCCACAAAAACAATTATCAGCAGCAAAACATTTGCTAAAGCAGAAATATTGTAAAAGAACCGCGTTAATGTCACTTCTTTTTGATGAACGGTGTACATTCGTGTTTGCTCCCACATTGCCAACGCTGCTAGAACAGTTAGCAACAAGGGCAATAGCAAAACTAAACCAGCCTTTGAAAGATACAACATGAGTATCCAATAAAGATTGACAAAGAAGAAAAATGTTGTCGCATAGCGGACTGAAAAGTAACGCGTATAATACATGTTTTTTATTGCTGCTTCTTTTCGTCTTGCTTCTAGTTCTTGTTTCTCTTTTTCAGTCATATTTTCCCCTTTCATTCCTTTTTTTACTTTTCAATCTTTCGATAAAGACTGAGCATTTCAAGTGCTACCTCACGCAAGGTCATGGTCGTCATCAAGTGATCCTGAGCATGCACCATGATAATTTCAATTTTAATTTCCGTTCCACTAGCGTATTCTTGTAGCAAATTTGTTTGTGCATGGTGAGCTTCCAATAACTCTGCATTGGCAGCTTCTAACTTTTCAGCAGCTTCATCATAATGCCCTTCACGCATATCTGCAAATGCTTCGTGAACTGTTGTTCTTGCTGAACCACTATGTAGGATAATTTCAAAAGCTGCAACTTGTAATTCTTCCTGATTCATAGACAATCTCCTTTACTTTATGTTTAAAAATAGTGCTTTAAATTCTGTAAACGACTGACAGCTCAATATCTTTGCTTGCAGGTCAGGCTGCTCTAACAAATCAACAATCTTTGATGTCAACGTTGCCATTTCTTCATTCCCATAAATGGACGGAGAAGGGAGAAAAATGAGTTGAATTTTAGGACTTTCATCATTCCACTGCACACCATTTCTCACAATGGCAACACCAATTTTATGATTTTTTGCAATGGGCTTAACCGGGTGAGGCACCGCAACTTGTTCTGAAAAAACGACAGAACTCATCTTTTCACGCTGCTTGATTAGCTCTTGCATATGTGTAACAAAATCCTTTTCTTCCCCCTGCTCCATTTTTGTTAATAACTCTTGCAAAACCTGCTCTTTTGTCGCATCTTGCATGAGAATAAAACAAGACGGAGAGAAGTATTCATCAAAAATATTTTCTTTCGTTGTAGTGGCTGTTGCTGTTAAATCTACCTTCAAATGACTTTCTACTGGCTTCAATTGGGCAATTTTTTGCCTTATTCCTTCTAGCTCATCTGCATTTAAAAATATGCTGACAGTAAAAGCAGGAACACTAAAGACTAAATTTGATAAGTCAATAGACGAAATGATAAAATCAATATCTTTCAGACGTTCATCACTCAACTCATAATAACCAATCACATCTACAATGTGGACTAAGTTGCCCAGCTCATTGTCAATCCGATTTTTCAGCATTTGCGCCGAGCCATAACCTGTAGCACAAATCACCAAAATATTAAATTTTTGCTTTTCCTTTAATCGCTCCAAAGCAGCCATGAAATGCAGTGCCACATAAGACACTTCATCATCTGATAAGTCTTCCTTAGAAAAAATCGGCATTTCCTGCAAAATTTCTCGTGTCATTTCCAAAACTGCTGGTGCTTGCTGCTGAATATCCTTTAAAAGGGGATTTTCAAGCATTACATGATTCTGCAAACGCACATAGAAAGTAGATAAATGAGCAACAACTCCTTCAACTAATTGAAAATCATGCTGAAATTGATAGTCTTTGACGTTTTCAAGTTTCTCCAAAGCACTAATCAGCTGCTTGCGAATTTCTTGATTGGTGTCTATTTTGGTATTCTGGCTTTCTTGACAAGAAGCTTTTGAAATCAAATGGAGTGTAATATAGTCCACTTCTTCTTTGGGAAATTCCAGCCCAGTTGCCAAATACACTCTGTGTAAAATTTTCTCAGCAATCTTTCGTTCTGCCAGATAATTACCTTGTTCCCAGTCTTCAATCTTGCTGATTTGGAAACCTTCCGCAATCCTTTTAAACGATAAAGCAATGTGAATGACCAAATTTTGAATCACAAAATCTGACAACTTTAAGTGACCTTCACGACATTCGTCCAGCACGATAATCGTCAATTCTTCTAAACTGATTTGCCGTCCTGGAACTTCGATGTTGATGTAATTGTGCAAACTTTGAAAGAAATTATCACGAAAAAAGTAATCCATGATAAAGCGCCGTTTATTGCGTTCGCTGCCTTTTACATAAACACCACGATTGGCTTTGCTCTCGATTTGTAAGTCATACTTTGCCAAGTCTTGTCTGATTTTCTTGAAATCTGCTGACAAGGTTGAACGACTGACAAACAGCTCTTCTGCTAAGTCATCAAAATAAAGTTTTTCCTGCTCAAAGAGCAATTTATTTAAAATGTAATTGTAACGATCTTCTATATTTTCAGTCTTAGCAGAGTTTTGCTCTGTAAAAAATTCTGTTTTTATAAAGTTTTGATAGAGAGCTTTATCTTGAAGTTCAAGTCGATAACCATAACCTTGCTTGGCTGTGATCTTCCAGCCTATTTCATCAGGCTTCCAATCCATCAATGATTTCAGGTAAGTTCTTATCGTACGATCAGAGCAAGAAAGCTGACTAGCTAATTCCTTACTTGTAATATAATGATCTTTATTTTCCAACAAAGATTGAAGAATCAATTTTTCTTTCTTATGTAGCAGTGCAGTTCTCCTTCCGCATTTATAAGAACTATTTTACCCTTTTTGAGCTAAAACTCTAAATCTTTTCCAAGATGAGGTTTGCCATTTTTTCAATTCCCATTGGAATAGGAATGTAAGCTTGCGGAGGAATTTGTACAATAGGTTTGCCGACTTTTGCTCCAGCTTCCTCAAATTGCTTGAAGTACATTTTTGTTTGAGGGCCAATGAGATAAAGGTCAAATTCAGCAGCGGCAATGGCTTTTCCACCTTCTGTCGCACTAACAGCATCTACTTCAATGTCATGCCCTTTGCTCTTTAAAAATTCCGTTGTTTTCTTTGCCATCAAAGAAGATGACATACCTGCTGCACAGATAATCAATGCTTTAGCCATAAGATTTTCTCCTTATAAATAAAATTTATTTTATAAATTCATTATAGATGAAAACGTTTACAACTTCCATCTTATTTTTTCCGTAGTGAAACGGAAACATTTCCTTAGTTACTTTTTTACTTATATTTTAATTTATAATAGAGAATGGTTCCTGATAAAACCAAAGACACGCTATTTGCCATAATTAAAGGCAAATCTTCAATTACCAAGCCATGAAACAGCCACAAAGCAATACCGACAACTTGCATCAGATACATGCCAAGCGCAATAGACTCTGTATCCTTGGTTTTAATGACTTTTATTACCTGCGGTAAAAAAGCAAAAGTAGTTAATACAGCAGCAATCGTTCCAATCATATTTTCTCCTTTTCTAAAAACGAAGCTAAAAAACCCTAGCTTCGTTTCTTTCTTCCTTGTTCTATTACGTATAGACGGATAAATGCACAATCTTCCTATTACAAAATATTCACCAGTCCTGGATATTTGGATAAGACAACGACATCTTTCTTTTCTAGATTGAAAGTGGCCATTATCAGCTCCCGAATCTTCACATCATTGATGTCACTATCTACGACAAAGCCGTCTGCATTTTTCAATTTAATCGTCAAATGCTGGGTGATAGCTGGATTGGCAGCCAAGTCTGGCACAGCGACTCCTTTAGAAAATTTGATGACATAGGTTATTTTTTTACTCATGATAATCTCCGATTTAGTCTACCGTTTCTCCATTTGAAGCGATGACTTCCTTATACCAAGCAAAGGACTTCTTAGGTGAACGCTCATAGGTTCCATTTCTCTCATCGTCCTTGTCTACATAGATGAAACCGTAGCGCTTGCGCATTTCACCGGTACCTGCAGACACTAGATCGATACAGCCCCAAGGCGTATAGCCCATGAGGTCAACACCATCTTCGACTACGGCCTTTTTCATCTCACGGATATGGGCACCCAAATAGTCAATCCGGTAATCATCATGCACCATGCCGTCTTCTTCCACTTTATCAATGGCACCAAAACCATTTTCTACGATAAAGAGAGGCAGGTGATAATGGTCGGTAAACCAGTTGAGAGCATAGCGCAGACCTTCTGGGTCGATTTGCCAATCCCATTCTGAAGCCTCAACATACGTGTTCTTCACCAGATCTTCCGTTTCCACATAGTCAAAGTAAGGGTTGTTTTCCCGATGAGAATCAATAGCAAAGGACATATAGTAGCTAAAGCCAATGTAATCAACCGTTCCAGCCAGCAAATCCTCTTGATCTTGCTCGGTAAAATCAACCTGAATACCTTTTCTTTCCCAATATTTAAGAATGTGTTCTGGATAGAGACCGAAAACATGGACATCTGCAAAATAATAACGCTTTTGCATGGCTTTCATAGCCATGAGGACGTCCTTAGGATTGCAGGTAGCTGGATAAATCGGACACATGGCAATCATACAACCGATTTGGAAGTCAGGATTGATCTCATGACCGATTTTAACTGCTCGCGCAGAAGCCACCAACTCATAGTGAGCCGCCTGATACATGATCGCTTCACGATTGTCTCCTTCTTTGTAAACAATACCAGAATTGGTGAAAGGAGCAAAATCTTCTTGATAGTTAGCTTGATTGTTGATTTCATTAAAGGTCATCCAGTATTTGACCTTATCCTTGTAGCGTTTGAAGACCACTTCTGCAAAGCGAACAAAGAAATCAATAACCTTGCGGTTCTTCCAGCCACCGTATTCGGTCACCAAATGATAAGGCATTTCAAAATGCGACAGGGTAATAACTGGCTCAATCCCGTATTTGAGACATTCATCAAAAAGGTCATCATAAAACTGCAAACCAGCTTCATTGGGCTGCTCTTCGTCTCCCTTAGGAAAAATCCGCGTCCAAGCGATAGAAGTTCGGAAGCACTTGAAGCCCATTTCCGCAAACAGAGCAATGTCTCCCTTATAACGATGATAAAAATCAATTGCTTCATGATTTGGGTAGTATTTGCCTGGCAACACTCCTGCCGTAATTTCACGCGGAACCCCGTGGCGAGCTGCTGTCATCACATCAGCCACACTAATGCCCTTGCCGCCTTCCTGCCAACCACCTTCTAGTTGATGAGCTGCAACTGCTCCACCCCAGAGAAATCCGTCTTTAAATGTTGACATGTCTAAAGTCCTCCTGATTTTGATACTTTTATTATACTCCTAAGAAAGCGCTTTTAAAAACCATATTTTTGCCACAGCAATGCGGAAAATAAATCCAAAGACTGTGAAAGCGGTTCCTTTTGACTCATTTCTTTCTATAATGAAGAAAAATAATATAAAATCTACGTCATATTTCTCTATCTAAGAAAGGTTGTCTCGCTCAGCTATGATTACAAAAAGTTTTTGATTTATGTACCTATTACTGCTATAACTTGTACTATGATAGCCTTTTTATTGTACTTTTTGCCCATTGGTTCACGCCCATTTTCTCTTTCCCTCTTCACCTCGCCTTTTAGCTTACCTCTTTTCTTTCAGCAAAAGAAAGTTTCTACTTTTATCTTTGCTGGTTTTATAGACGGCGTTTTAAAAACAGGACTTTTTCTACTTGACATCAAGCCTTTTAACATCACACTTCCATTTTTAGCCGCTTATGGATGTGTCAGCCTGATTGCCTGTGCTTGTCTCTTTTTATTTAGGATAAATTGCAAGAATAAGTGCAACATTTACTCTAACTCATCCACTAGAGCTTCATAAGCAGTTCTGTAAGCTAAACATTTTCGTGG
>NZ_CABHMZ010000035.1 GCF_902167705.1 Streptococcus constellatus
ATGGGAGTAGCTCATAGTTTTTCCTCGGGTTCTGTTTGTGTGGTTACTTACAGTTTACACCAATGAAACGCTATGAGTTTTTTTGTTGAACTATATTTTACAATTTATCAACAAGAAAATAAAGAGCATTTTTCTCTGGCATAGCATCCGCGTCATAAACACAGATATAATCGCCCTTAGCTATTTTCAAAGCGTCATTTAACACACCCGCTTTCCCGCCAGTCCCTTTCCGGTCTGTAATGGTAATATCTCGTGTAGCATATTCTGGCATCGCTTTTACTTTTAACATTTCTTGATAAGTATCATCTTCACAATTATCTGCAAATAAAAGCAATTCAACTTTATCATGAGGATAATTCATATCCAAAATAGCCCTTGCGGTTTGCGCAATGACCACATCTTCATTATGAGCTGGTACGACGATCGTGACCTTTGGATAATACTTTAAAGGACTAACATCTACTTTAAAATCACTATGTTTCAACCAAAAATGAACACCAGAACTCAAGGTTACTAGACTCCAAATTAAGGACAACCAAATGGATACCAAGGTTATAATCATAATCAACTGACTAATCATGGTTCACCGCCTTAAAGTTTTTATTTACTCTATTGTAAATGACTAAATAGCAAATAAATAATACAACGAAGCATAAAGTAAAAAAGATACTAATTGCTAATGCTACCCCGAAAAAAATATTGGTGATTGTCACAAATTTCCTCCTAATATTCTACAATAATGTCTGTTTCAAGTTGTCTGTCCAGATTTTTAACAAAATCATCAAAGTTTAAAAACTTTTCACAATTTTCTGAATCAATCAACAGATAGCCTGATTTATACTGCACTTCATGCACACTTTTACTAGTTTTAAAGCGAAGCAAAGACAATTTAGCAAGCATATTGTGCTGGAATATCTCTGCTGGAGATTGCCCTTCTCCCGAACATAAAATGAGAAAATTCCCATTTGAAAGATAATAAACAGCACCTGTTCCCTGCATACATTTCTTTAAAGTCACATAGATCCGCACCAACATCCAACGGAATTCTTTAGGATAAATTTGTTGAAAATAATCATTATGTGCCCAATGAACTAATAAAGCTTGTAAACTTTCTTCTCGTCCATCTTGAATAGCTTGTAAATGATGTTGATACAGTTCCCTTACTTGCTCAGTATGATCCTTGACAATAGAAAGATAGGTTCGTCGGTGAACATTGACTTGTTGTGATATGCTTAAAATAAGCGGAAAGGTAATCAATAGTAGAAAACATTGATTTGTTGGTATATACACAACACCTGCAACCAAAAAAATTGTTGCCAATACACTGCTAAAGATCAGTAACCAAGTGAGTAGCATATCTGGTAAAAGAAATACACTCAAAACCGCAAGAACTATCAAAATAATTTCAATATTTAAAATACTGCTCGCAAAATAGAAACTATAACTAACAATTGCCAAGATAATCAAGATAAGTAAAGCAATTGTCCATTCCAGTTCTCTTTTTCGATACATCTTATTCTCCTATCACAAAATTTTCTGGTCTTTCTGCACGACCAAAGTAATACGCAATCGCTTCTACAATCTGCTCAGAAGCTCTACCATCACCGTATGGATTGCTAGCCTGAGACATTTGACGATAAACGATCTCGTCTGTCAATAACGTCTCTATGGCCTCGTGAATATTCTTACTTTCTGTTCCAACTAACTTCAATGTCCCAGCACTCACCCCCTCTGGTCTCTCTGTTGTATCACGCAACACAAGTACTGGTTTTCCTAAAGACGGTGCTTCTTCTTGGACACCGCCAGAATCAGACATAATGAAATAACTTCTTGCTGCAATATTATGAAAATCCACAACATCTAACGATTCAATCAAATGAATCTGAGGATGATTACTCAAAATTGCCTATGCAACTTCTTGTACAGCTGGGCTTAAATGAACAGGATAGACGACCTCAACATCATCATATGCTTCAACCACTTGCCGCAAAGTACTAAATACACAACGCATTGGTTCTCCTTGATTTTCACGACGGTGCATAGTAACGAGAATGAGACGACGATTTGGTGCTATTTGCGCTAAAATATCATGATGATAATGCTCTTGAACAGTTAATTTCAAAGCATCAATCGCTGTATTCCCCGTAACAAATATGTTCTTCTCATCATGGTTTTCCTTAATGAGATTGACTTTACTTTGCATTGTTGGAGCAAAATAAAGATCTGCTACTGCATCTGTCATTTGGCGATTCATTTCTTCTGGAAATGGAGAATACTTCTCCCAGGTCCTCAAACCAGCTTCTACATGCCCAATTCGAACTTGGTTATAAAAGGCTGCCAAGCTTGCAGCAAATGTTGTCGTTGTATCGCCATGAACCAAAATGATGTCCGGCTTCATTTCTTTTAAAAGTTTATCCAATTTAGCCAAAATTTTTACAGTAATATCCGTTAATGTTTGCTGCTTTCCCATGATATTCAAATCAATATCTGGTTCAATATTAAATGTTTGTAATACTTGATCTAACATTTGTCGATGTTGTGCAGTCACAACTGTCATAGTTTCAAATTTCTCTGATTGTTTTTTCAATTGAAGAATAAGTGGAGCCATCTTGATAGCTTCAGGTCTTGTACCAAAAACGACCATTACCTTTATTTTTTTCACGTTTTCCTCCTTATAACAGAATGACACAAATAAAAACGCCTAGCTAAAATAAGACAGCCACCCCCTACTATACACTAATATTGTACCGCTTTAAATTTATACCATCAATATTTTAGCATATAGTTTTTATGATTTTAATCTATTCTCCATGTAAAATATCACATAGCTATTAAGATTTTCATAACAGTAGAATGCTCATAAGCTAAAAATTGCACATTTGCTATTACATCATAATTAAACTATTTTATCAATCTTTTTGCTTAGCTTTTACGACATCATTTATAAATGTCAACTATCTTTCACATTGTATAAGCAGATATTAAATATTTTGTATTTATTAAATGCTATAAAATTATTCCAACAATTCCACAGTTTTTTATTGAAATCTTTTTCTATTTTCTTTATACTAAAAAAGAAATAAGAGGTATTTTCATATGGTGAAAGGTAATAAACAAAAAATTTTAGACGCCTTCTACGATTTAGCGATGCTAAATCCTGATGAAACTAATCTTTCGATGAGCGAGCTCGCCAAGAAAGCTGGTATTTCACGTCAAGCAATCTACAAACATCATTTTCACAATATTGATGATATCATTGCATTTATTCATGATAGTATCGATAAACCTGTTTACGAGACATTTTTAGAATATAGTACATTGACAAATAAAGACCCCTTTCTTTTCATTGCAGATAAAATTTTTCCTATCCTTTATGAAAATAGAAAATGGCTAAAGATGCTGTATTCTAGCTCAATGGACCCTCATTGGACCAATTATTTAAAAAAGATTTACACAAAATGGGCGCTTGAAAATATCAAACCGAATCAATCACTTATTGATTTACCAGATGACTTTATCATCTCCCTACTGGTTCATTATGTGATTGCCAACATTGAAGTGTGGATAACCCAAGAAAATCCACTCCCACCACAAATCTTCAAAGAAAAATTTTTAACCCTCGTTCACACCTCAATTGATCAATACATATCGTCAGAGAAAACTGAAAACTAACTATCACAAAAGAGACTGAGCAAACAGTTCAGTCTCTTCATTTTAGACTAACTCTAATACATTGAAATAATAGTTGAGGTGAGTTTCTCAAAAAATGCACTAAAAAACACCCAATGAGGTAAACATTGGGTGTTTGTAATCATTGCTGTAAAGCTGGTTCTTAACGTTTTGAGAACTGGCTAGCTTTACGAGCTTTCTTAAGACCTGGTTTTTGGTTCACTCGATTATTTAAACTCAAATACCATTAAAATCAACGTTTCTAAAACAAAAAATCATCAAAAATCTTATTTATAAACAAATATCTAAACCTAAACGGTATCAAAAAGGTATCAATTTTCTATAGTTTCGGAGCTTATAAAATAAACGAAATCTGTCTCAATCATTTGAGCTTTTTTTATTGCTTTTTCGTAGTAAATTCACATAATCACTCTTAGTATGAAAGAGATGCGACAAGAATACAACTTTATCTTCTTCAATCACAAAATACAGTAGCACATATTGTCCAATAATTTTTCCCCTAGTCAAATACTTGCTATTTATCTTAACGCCTATTCGTTCATCAGCATCAAAACCAGCCTCTGGAAAAAGCTCCAGTTCCTGCAATCCATTTAAAATTTTAGCAATCGTATTTTTTGCTGATTGCTCTGATAACAATACATTTGAAATATATTCATGAATATTGTCTATCGCCTGGCTGACCTCTTCTGAAAAAACAACTTTATAGACCATAGCGTTCCCTCATTTCTACTAAGGAAACGCCTTGTCCTTCCTCGTACTGTCTCAATGCTTTTTCTGACTGAGACTGTAGTTCCTCAATCAACTGTTCTCTATGCAAATCTTCAGCTGTCTTAATAGGCAAATCTTGCTCAAGTACAATTTGCTCAACAAAAAGCGTGATGGCTTCAGTCATGGTCATGCCCTTTGCCTTAATAATATTTCGAGCTTGTTCCATAGTGGCCTCATTCAACTTAAAATTATATTGCTTTGATAATGTTATAGCCATGATATATCTCCAATCTATATTTATAGATTTATTATATACCATGTATAGATTTTAAGCAAGTAAAAATCCTAGTTATCAAAAAACTAGGATTTTCCCCAAATTCTCATTTATCGCAATAAGCGACGCAACGCCTTATTCGACTGTCTCACAGAGCGGCCAAAAAAGCGTAATACAGAAAATGCAATCATCCAACCAAATAGCGTTTTTCTCATAGCGTTATCTCCTCTCTCAATATTATACTACAGGTTACTTCTTACTAGACTTTTTACGGGCGATTTCCTCTCGTATTTTCTTCTGATGAAATTCTATTTTTTCATGAGGAAGCATATTGCGATAAGCCCTGATAAAATCACGATAAACCAAATACTTTTTATTAGGGTTTACTAAATCCTCTACTAGCTGAGAACAACCTAGTCTGAAGGCTTCCAAATCTTCAATGATGATATATAAGTCCAATTTTTCTTGAATAAAACGGATATTGTAGTTATCCTTGAGTCGTATTTCTAGAACATTGATAGATAAATCTTTCGTCCAAAATTCCTGACCTTGTTCATCTTCCAGAATAGATGTTTCAATAATACTTAGGGGCCAAGCAGATGATAAATATTCACCTGTCGTTTTTTTATGGACAATTTGTAAGAAACCTATCAATTCCTTTCCAGAAAAAGGGGTAGGTTGTGAGATTTTATAAACAAGTGGTTTGTTAGTATTAGTCATGTTCTTTCTCCTTGTTCATTTATTCCATGGTTCTCTTGACAATAAGCTAGTCTTTTTTAGCCTACGGCGTTCGGTCGTCAGCTTTTCAGCCTGCCGACTCGACCCCTTTCAGTCTAAATCCGACTAGCTTATTGTCAAGAGACTTTCACGGCATAAAGTGATTAAAATAAATTTTTCTCAATTACTTTTTTTATCGTTTTGACTGCTGTCACTATATTTAGTTTCGGCGGTCGTATTTGATTAGCAAGTTTCAGGGTAGAGCGAAACTCTTTTTCTGGTAGATACTTTTTAGCACTCTTACGCCATAAAGCCAACTTTTGACTCACAGCTTTTAGTCTATCGTTCAAGCGTTCCATCTGTTTCCTAAGCCCCTTATTTTCATGCTGGAGCCTGTCAACTTCGGACTTCAATTCCTTGTTTTCTGTCAGTAACTTTTCACTTTTTATCAATGATTTAGCTAGGCTGTTCTGGTCTTTTAGAGACTTATTCAGTTTATGCTCTAAAGCATTCCTGTCCTGCCTCAATCTCACATTATTGGTCACATTTTTAGAAGCGGTCTGATATAGCCTATCATAGGTTTCTCTACTCATCTTTAGCTTGCCATCAAGTGTACGCTTTGCTAATCCTTCTGCATGTAGCTCCCTAAAGCCTAAAGGCTCAACCTCTTTCAAATCAATTAAACTTTCAGCCAAGGTCTCTATTTCTTTTTCATATTGCTTCAACTCTTCAAGAGTGTGCCACTCCTTCTGTTCCAAGTACTGGAGCAGGTGCTCTTTCTCTGATACAGTCAGCTCTAGTTGGTTTATTTTATTGCTTATCTGTTCTAGTTTAATTTGTTTTTCAGATAGTCGTTGCTCGACATCATCAAGCAATCGCTGCTTCTCCTTGTATTCAGCAGTATCAAGATGTTTTTTCTCACTATCAACTTCACCACGTTGTAAAGTGTATCCTTTATCATTTAGGTATTTTGGAAACTCCTCCTGAATTGCCTGAAGCTGCTCACGATGACCAAATAGGGCTTTTGAACTCAACTTTCCATTTCTCATTGGAACAAGACCAAGGTGCATATGCGGGGTGCTTTCGTCAAGATGAACCATGGCATAAGCGATATTCTGTTCTCCGTATCTTTCAGCAAAGAAATTTTTAGCAGTCTCAAAAAATTCCTTTGTCTGCTCCTGACTCATATTTTCAAAGAAAGTTTTATCAGATGTGATAATCCACTCATTGCATAATACAGCGTCTTTACGAATAGCGCGTTTAGATAGTTTATTGTCATTGACATACTGCTTTATTTGTCTGTCATAAGGTATAGAGCGGTCACGGTCTGTTAACTCATAATTTAGATGACTTCGTTCAGGGTCAATATCCTTGTTTGAATGATTTTCAAAAACACGTTCATTATGGCGATAAGCACCACCGAGATTACCAGATTTGTATTTGACCATTCTAGCTACTACATAACTCATAGATTTTTCTCCTTTCTCGGCTCAAAAGGTCGCCGAGCTGGTGGCGGACAATTGCCACCAGAAATAAGCAACCCATAGGCTAGATTTTTTCCTGAAGAATCGGCACTACTTCCATGTAAAGTGTAACGCACTACACTTTACTCCGTAAATGTGCGTTCTCCGAAGGGTCTTGCAGACGGCTTTTCGCTCCGAATACAGGAGCGACCTCGAACCATCTCTCAACTCACAAGAGATAGTTCGACTATGCTCGCCGAAGCGAGCAAGGCACTTCATCAGTGCCAAAGGTCGGACGCTTCGCATTGTCCGACAATCTACCGACCACCATAATAGGCTAATTGTTTTTTAAGTCTGGGGCGCTCATGTTTCAATAGGTCTTTCATCAAACCTAGATAGTCAATTTCTGATGTTTGATAGGTCTCTAAGATTTTTTTGTATCTTGCTCTTGTATTTCTATGGAGCTCTTTCCAGATATTTTTATCATGAATGAGAGCGGTCAGATAGATTTGAGTCTCAATAGGTAAACCTTTAAATTTGAATGGCTTAAAGATAACTGTATTGATAACCTCGAATATCTCCTCAACCGAGCGACTTCTCAACTGAAATTCCAAGCGCCACCAGTGTTGAAACTGACTAGCAAATTCCTTGTCTTTATCAGTTCCATTTTCCAGTTGCTCCTTTTTCTTGTTATATAGCCTTACTTGCTTTTCAGAACGCGAAGCACCAAGGTACTTTGTTTCTAGCTTTCCGGTCTCTGAACGAAATTCCTTAGTTGCGGTTGGTCTGCCTTTCTTCTCTAACACGAACTCACTACAATCAACTTCAAATAAATCAAAAGCCAAGTCAGCACGAGATATTGCAATATCTTCCAAACATGGTATAATAGTGTCAATGATATCAGTATCTACTGAGCGGAGTTTATTGGGATTGAACTCCAACCTGAAAGGGCGAGCATTAAAGGCTTGTCCTTTTATTTTGTCATATTCCATATAGACCACGACTTGACCTCCGTCCTTGGTATAAGCTCTAAACATATCCGTCATCGCTGTCTGAATACTAATTGCTGTATGGCTTTCAACTAGATTTTTGAGAGTTAGGAGTTTGCGGGGCCTGATATAAGCTGTTATCGTGATATTATCTAAGCTAACTTTTAATTTCAAACAAAACTCCTTTCTTTTTACGGTCGCCTATCGGCGCCGATTTTTTTGTCTGCGTAAAGACCTCCTCCCTAATGAAAATTCTTGGGGGAGCAACCCCAAGCCGACCCCTTCGGAGTCGAACCATTTTCATTTTCCGTCAGTCAAACTTGCCAAAAAACGGGTGTAGTAAATGCACTTTAAATGTGCACATAGCGGGCTGTTAGAGGGCGCCCAGTTATAATTTTTTCGCAACCCCAGAAATTCTGACCTCAAAATTCCATTTTCAAAATATTTTCATACCTGTTTTCATAAATATTTTTGACTAGAAATTTTGTAAATCTGAAGGAGATTTTTTTAAAAAGTCTTCTCGGTCAACTAAAAATATTTCGAGGATTTTTTCAATAATCTCATCAGGTGGCACCTGTTTATTTTTCTTGTAGCTAAAGAAACGGTCTTTAGCTTTTTTTATTTCTCCTAAATCGTCGGACACATCAGCAAACAATAAATCGTTCAGCTCAAACCAACGTAGTTCAGATTGTTTGCGGAGTATTTCAAAATTTCTCCAGAATGTCCGACCTTCATCTAACTGATCCATCTTTCTCATCAGTTGAATTCTTTCGATTTTTCGATATTCTTTCGGTAAAAGTACCGTCACATACTCAGGAGACATGTTTGAATAGATAACCTCTTCTGTTACAACAATGGGAAGCTTTAGGGAACTATCAACATCTTTCAAAATCTTTCGAACAAATTGACTAAGGGTAATTTGTGTATTCAACTTATACTTCAACATCTTAGTGCTTAGTAGTTCAAAGATATCAGTTGACCTAAAAAGCCATTCCATCAGTGTTTTAGTATCTATATCTTTGCTTGAAAATGCTTGATAATCAAGATGATAGCTGTCCAATCGTGATTGGATAGCTTGATTAAGTGCATTATCTTTCCCAAAATAAATCTTTATCATTTTTCATACCTCGTTGATATATATTTTATAGGGCAAACTGTGACCATAATAAATATCTACTCTTTCACGTTCAATCAGATTGACTTCTTCCAATCGTCGCATAATAGTTATCATTGTAGTTCTACTACAAGAAAACATCTTGGCTAACTCGTTTAATTTAAAATTTAGATAGACACTCCCATCAACATCTATCCAACCTTTTTCAGGTGCTTCTATCTGCTTGTCTTTTAGGACAGCATAGACAAACAAGTCTGTAGCAGACAGGCTACTGTAAAAATCATCTTGTAATAAAATTTTAGGTATTAAGTAATTTTCGTTATCATAGTCCATAGCTCTTACCTCTCAAATTGTTGTAACCATTGAGCGACTTTATGCTTGTCATACAAGGTCACTCCGTCAATGACCATGTGGGGCATGCCTTCACGTTGCCATTTGACAATAGTCGTCGTTGAGACATCTAGCCAACGGCACAAGCCTGCCATACGAACCATAGGCTTATAAAGCTCCTTGTCCTCAAGGGCTTTTTCTATTGCCTTTTGGAGCATATTGTCATAGCGAGCCAGTAACTTCTTTTCAGTTACTTTTGGGAGTTGTATAGTAAATCCTTCTGTCATCTGCGGGTTCTCCTTTTTGTTAAAATCATTTTTAAACTATTTTCATTGCCTATTTTCTGGAGATGGCGCAATCTAAAATAGTTCCATAGGGTAAATATACCTGTCTAGTATTTCAGACCGAGCAACACTCCTATTTTTCAAGGCTGGTTCTTGCCTGTTTCATACGTTCAGCAAGTTCTTGACGTTGTTCTTCTGTCATCTTGCGTTTTTTCTTAGGAAATACGTTGATTCCAAAATCCTCACCAATCTTCATAATGGCATTGAGCCAAATCGTTCTGCCTTCTTCTTCCTCAGTGTTTAACACTTTATAAGCTTCAGGAAGTTTTAACACCTTTTGAATGTGCGGGTAATAATTAGTTTCAATCGTCCACTGTTTATCCAGTGCATCAAATCGGACAAACGTTTCTTGTTCTTCTAGTGTGTAAGCCATAGCTGACCCCTTTCTTTATTGTATAAGCTTCGAAAACAAATACACAAACGTGTATCTTATATTTAACTATATTCTCTTTTGTGATTTATGTCAAGGATAAATTTCTCTTTCGTGTAATTTGTGCTATAATATCCTCAAAAGGAGTAAATTCATTTGACAAACTTTCAATCACTTGTAAAAGACAGTAAGCTATCCCTAAAAGAAATAAGCGAAATAACTGGAATAGGTTATTCTACTCTTGGAAACTATAACCAAGGAAGCCGAACCCCTAATGCTAAGAATGCTCAAATTCTAGCAGATTATTTTGGTGTCTCTATTCCTTACTTACTAGGGCTTGATGATAATCCTAATCTCGTAGACCCAGGAGCACCTAAAGAAGTTCTGAAAGGTTTTGCCAAGATACTTCAAGGAAAAAGTAGTATAGACAATAAAATCACCAAATGGACCCCTTTTGGAGATGAGTTAGCTATCATACTTGCGAAAATCAATCAGTCGGAAGCACTGGCTGATTATATTGACTTTCTAGCAAGTAAAAATGACTTTAACCCTATTTTAGTTAAAGCCATCAAGCAATTTATAGCCGACGAAAAACAAGGACTAATTCCTTTTCTGATTAACAAGTCAGAAGGGGAAGACTCACCATATCACTACGTTTGGCAAGCATGGGAAAACTCCGACGAATACAAGAGAAGAATGGCTGAAAAACGTAAAAAATAATTGTAAAAACTCGTAATTTCTTTATTTTATAAGCTTCGAAACCTAAAAAATAAAGGAGAAATTACAATGTCCATTCACAAATACCCAAGTAAAAAAGCCAAAAACGGCTATTTGTATTTTGTCAAGGTCTATATGACTAAAGACGGTCAACGTGCAGACCATGTAAAGCGTGGCTTTCGTACTCGAAAAGACGCCAAAGACTACGAAGCTAGATTCATCTATCTTAAGGCTTCAGGAAAGTTGGAAGAGTTCATCAAGCCAACTCATAAAACTTATAACGAGATATTCGAAAAATGGTATCAAGCCTATCAAGATACAGTAGAGCCGACAACGGCTTCACGTACGCTTGATATGTTTAGGTTGCACATTCTGCCAGTCATGGGAGAATTGCCTATCGGTAAAATCTCCCCTTTAGGCTGCCAGAACTTTATCACGGAAAAAGCAAAGACTTTCAAGAATATCAAGCAAATCAAGTCTTACACTGGTAAAGTCTTTGACTTTGCGATTAAGATGAAATTGCTTAAGCATAATCCTATGACAGAAATCATTATGCCAAAGAGGAAGAAGATACGGACAGAAAATTATTGGACGGTTCAAGAACTACAAGAGTTCCTAAACATTGTCCTTCAGGAAGAGCCTTATAAGCATTATGCACTCTTTAGATTACTAGCCTATAGCGGCTTGAGGAAAGGCGAGCTGTACGCTCTTAAATGGGCTGATATAGACTTTCAGAGCGAGGCTCTCAGCATAAGCAAGAGCCTAGGACGATTAGACGGTCAGGCAGTCGAAAAAGGCACTAAAAACGATTTTTCAGTTCGAAAGATTAAGCTAGATAGCGAAACTATCTCTATTCTGCAAGAATGGAAGTCAAATTGCCAAAAAGAAAAGGCACAACTAGCAGTCGCACCTCTTTCTATCGAGCAAGATTTTATCTTCACTTACTGCACACGTACAGGCTCAATAGAGCCACTACATGCAGACTATATCAACAATGTACTTTCAAGGATTATTCGAAAACATGGCTTAAGGAAAATCAGTCCTCACGGCTTCAGACATACTCATGCTACCTTGATGATTGAAATCGGAGTCGACCCTGTCAACACTGCCAAAAGGTTAGGGCATGCAAGTAGTCAAATGACTTTAGACACCTACAGCCATTCAACAGCTAACGGAGAAGATAGAGCCATCAAACAATTTGCGAGTTATCTAAAAAACAATACAAAAAACTCCAGACAGTAAGTCTAGAGTAGAGTAATGCGGGCGATTTGCATCGCAATCCCGATTTTTTAGAAGAATTTTCTCCAAGGACAGCATCGAAGCCTGTTAGGAATGAATCCCAACCTGATTTTCCTGTCATTACACTCTCAAAGTTTAACATAAACAGGAAGTATACGTCAATTATATAAACTATTCAAAGATAAGAATATAATCAAAAAAGATGTAAAAGTTTTTCCAAAACGGTATCAAAAAAGGTATCAAAAGCAAAAATCAACAAAAAAAGCACCTTGCAAGAGACTTGCAAAATGCTTGTAATCGTTGTTGTAAAGCGGTTCTTAACGTTTAGAGAACTGGCTAGCTTTACGTGCCTTTTTAAGACCTGGTTTGGCTAACCTAGTAACTAAACTAGCTCAAATACCTTTAATCATGCCACTTTTAACTACCAAACATTTACTAGCTCTCAACTAATTTCAACCATTTTCATCTAAATAGGGCAAATTTTTCTACAAAACTAACCAAAACGAGTCAGCTATATCAGTAATTTGCCCTAAATGATGAAATTTTATTATTAAATTCATTGAATATTTTTTTCTTGATAACTATTTATTATGTCTTTAATAATATGTCTTGGTAATTTACTGTAATAACCATCTAACATTTTCTTCAAAATTTCTTCTTTTAACATTTTTTCTACATCAGAATTCTCTAGTAGGGATATGAGTTCAAGTGGTTCAAGTTCATCAATATCAATGCAAGCTAACCTATTTTCTGAATCAATATAATATACAACACTCGAGTTATTTGACTCATTTCTTGCTCGTACATCTTTTTCTGCTTTATCTAAAATCCATTTTGGAAACGTAACAACATACTTCTTTTCTTCCTGAGCCTCTATCCTATCAATTTCATCTTCTGTTAACTCTGTAATCATGTTTACGAGTGTAGTATTGTTTAATATATATAATTTTTTTCTACTACACATATATAATTCATTCATCAAGAAAATACTTGGCCCAACTTTCATATTTGAAGTTTTATAAATTAAATCACTTTTTTTATTTGATTCTCCGTCATTAGTAATAAAGATAACTTTATCACCACGAGGTTGTTCCGTTGCTTTTTTTAATATATCCTTCCAAATAATTAAATCACCATATTTTTGATGATAAGATATGCCATTATATTTTCTTGTCCCATCTTTATTTTTGTCATCAAATCCCGGTGGAATAGCCTCTGCAAAACGTTTTTCTCCTTCTTTCTCTATTTCATCTATCCATTCCTGCTCATACACATCTCCAATAGAATCAGAAATAATATTAAGTAACTCTTTATAAACTTCATCTTCTTTATCAGTAATTTCATCTCTTACAAATGAATTCACCTTAGTCAAAAAATCATCAGTAAAAAGCTCCAAATTTCCAATCAAATGTTTTAGTTTACCATTCTCAATATCCATTTTAATTAAATCAGTATTCTGTACACTTGATTTTAATTGATTCAATGCAGATTCAACTTGTTTAAAGTATGAGTCTGCATTTCTTTTTTTAGTTTTCTTTTTATTACTTTTATTGAAATGAAATTCAAGAGCGACTAAATAAGGTATGTAAAGATTTCTCTTTATTGATTTTAATGAACCCACATACTTAGTAGCTATATCAATTGGCAACTCTAAAATCTGTAATAAAAAATTTGTATCAACTACAATTAAATTATTTTCATCTTTTATATCAGTTGTTTCTAGTTTCTCTTGGTGAAATTCTGGGAACATTTCAATTACTTTTTTCATATATATTTACCTCAATTACTTATATAGTTCATTATAACAAACATTCTGAAATTTAACGCTATGAAATCTAAATATAGCCATAACTTACAATCAACAAAAAAATATTTGTAAATTTTTTATTCTAAATCTCTTGCATTTTCCAAAAAAACAGTTATAATAAAAGTATAGTTGTTGTAACACAGAATAAAGTAGGTGAAAATTATGGATAATACAAAAGTTATTGAATGGTTAAACTACTGTGACCAAAACAATATCAAACCATGGTTATGGGATTTTAAAAATTGTTACTCTAGCGAGTTAACCGCAGATAATATTTCAAATTTTCTAAAATATAAAAACGGAGAACTCGTGAATCCTTCCACATTTTGTATCACAAAACAGGTTGGTAGTAACGCTGACTGTGATAAAGAGGCACTCCCACTTTATAATGTTTTAGGTTGGCAACATTCCGAGCGAGATATAATAAGAGGCGAGACCTTAAATTCTTATATAACTACATTTACTCAAGCTATTACCAATGACCCGAATTATAAAGAAATTTGTAAAAAGATTGGAGTAAACTTAAATGAATATCTAAACAAGCAATATCCAATCTTATACCATAATAAAAACTATCAAAATTTCGAGATGATTCAAAAAAACCTAAAAGGATTTGAAGCATTCGCAAAATTAACACATACAATCGGAAACTTTACTGTATTGCCTCATTGGATGAATACTGGACGATATAATTTCTCAAAAGATTACTGGGATATTACAATGCTTTCTCTTCAAGAATGGCTTACTGACTTATCTCCTAAAGCATGGAAAAAATTTATTGATACATACTATCTTCAACCCTATGTTGATAATAATTATCAAACAGAAGTATTTTGGGAAACTCATAACTACAAATACATTTATCCCAAGAAAACCGAAGATTTCTCCATCTTCCTAAAAAGAGTCAATGAGCGGATTGAGGAACGCGGGAAATTCATCATTAAACAAATATGCGATAAACTAAATAAAAAAGATTTCCATTTCTATAAGGAAATTGAAAATATGGATAAAATTAAATACTCAAATGAGTTTTAACAGGAGTGGAAACAATGACTAGAATATATAAAAGTGTCCGCCTTGCGTACGAGGCAAAGGTATGGATAGATGAACTGATTCAAGAAAAAGAACGTAAAATTCAAGGACTTAATAAAGAGGATTTTTTAGATAAACTTGAAAAAACACTTCTTAAAAATCACTATGATGAATTGAATGGCCTTTCATTTAACATCATTCTGAAAGCCTCAATAGGGAGTGTCATAGAAGAATCCTATCGAAATACTAGACACTATCCAATTGACAAATGGCAAAAGCTACGGAAGCAAATGGAAAAGGACATAAAAAATGTTAATCCTAACTTAGAAACCACAGTCACTCCCCGTATTTATCTAGACGAGGATGTACTTGCTGGACTTGATGATTTCCGCTATGTTCTAATGAAGGAGGACTGTGCTACTAGACTACCTCGTCTTAGCTACATTATCAAACTTGTTGTATATTCCTACTGGAAAGAACAACACTAATCTAATCAGTTCTACTGTTTAGATTTTCATTTTTCTAAAATGTATACTTGTTGTACTACTTATGTTTTTAATTAAAAGAGGTAATCTATGTTTAAATTAAAGAAAGTCGCTGACTTAAAGAGAAATTATATTATTTCAACTAGCAAATTAAAGATAGCTCATTGGTCAATATTAGGCTTCTCTACTTGTATTATGCTTACTATTATTGCAAATATTAGAGCTCCTGACCTTATTAAAATCCCTTTATTTATTCTAGCAGGATTTGTCATATACAAATTTCATCGTCAATTAAAATATTTTAGATATCATTTGGATTATTACCTAATTATCAGAGAAAGCTTATTGTATGTATTACATACAAACCACCTTTATACAACATATAAAGATAGCTCAGGATATGAAAGAATCTCTAGAAGTGCAATCTTGCAATACGAGCTAGACAAACAAAAAGGGCATATTCTTATCAAAGCTCTGATTACTGGTGATGAATTTAGCAAAAAGGTACAATCACTTGATGATGTCCTTGCCGGAGTACTCGAACTGGAACTAGAAGAAAAAATTATTCGTCCTAATTTTGTGGAATATCATTTCTATTACAAGAAACCTGATAGGTTAGTTCTTCAATCTCACAACCAGAAGCAAGAAATTGATAACCTTAATATAGATTTAGGATATGGTGTGAATTATAATCCTGTCAAGTGCCCTCATATTCTAGTTGCTGGTGGTACTGGAAGTGGAAAATCTGTTTTCATATCTTTCTTGATTTTAGAACTTCTCAAACGACAATCAACTGTCTATATAGCAGACCCTAAAAATTCTGACCTAGGTAGCTTATCATATTATTTCGGAGAAAAGTATGTAGCAACAACTCCGAACAATATCGCTCGTATTGTCCGTTTAGTAGTTGAAGAAATGCAAGAACGATATCAATATATGCGGGATAACTTTCAATACGGCTCAAATTTTACCAACCATGATTTTAAACCAGTATGGCTTATCTTCGATGAAATGGGAGCATTTCAAGCTTCAGGAACAGATAAAAAATCAAAAGAAATTATTGTTGAAGTTATGGATGGCATTAAACAAATTATTCTACTAGGAAGACAATCAGGCATATTTATCCTTTTGTCAGCTCAACAAATGAGAGCCGAAACCCTAAATACCGACCTTAGAGATAACTTGGGATTGAGAATTGCTCTTGGCGCTAATTCTAGTGAGGGCTACCGCATGGTCTTTGGTTCAGCTACTCCTGATAAGTTAAAACCTATCGAAGAAAAAGGGGCAGGTTATCTTTATATGCAAGGTTCAGGCAAGGAGACAGCACAATACTGGGAAAGTCCTTATCTTGATACTACTCAATTTGACTTTATCAAAGAATTACAACTTTATTTAACAGAAACAAACTAATTACAACGGATGTTGTTGCTTAAATTCGCTAGATTTTCAGCAACAATATCTGTTCCTCATCGCTCTGCGATGATAGAAATGAGGTATACATGAAATTAAATGACTTTTTGAAACCCGAACTATTGGGTAATCGTTTCTTTGCTGTAAAAGGTTATACAGAAGTGTTAGACAGAGAAACAAATAAACCCGTAGCTTTACGACTTAACGTATCAATTCAAGACGAAAATTCAGATTTCTTTATGGAGATGATACAAGTCAAGGTGAATACTTTAACACCTTCTGCTACTATTCAGGACTTAGCAAACAAAAATACCTGCCCAGTCATTCTAAACAATTTAAACATCGGTCAATTTAATGGAAATTTATGGTTTTCTTGCTCAGATGTTGTATTAGCTACAAAATAATATGTTATAATTTTCGTAAAATAATTTAAGGAGTTTCACAATGCAAATTTTTACTTATAAAGACTTCCTAAAAGACAAAGGAATCATTACTTTTGAACAAGCTGAAAAGATTTATGAGGATTTAATCAGTTCGGTAAATATTCATGATTCAGAATTCCTTGAATACTGGCAAAGACTAATTGAGTTATGTGCTCAATATGCTGAAGCACGTGGAAAGTTCTTAACTATCCCACTAGGTGAGAGGGAGTATGCTGATGAATCAAGGAAACGGATTCATGATTCGATTATTATACAACTTAACATTATTAAAAGATACGCTGAGAAACTTGGAAATGATGTCTCTTGGTTTGATGAATTTCACGACGATAGAAAACGTAAAGGGGATTTTGCTAATTATTTAAACTATATTTACGCTGTTAATGCAAGATAAACAAACTACTTCTATCCATGTACCTAGGCAAAACTGCCGACACGCAGTCGGCAAGCTGGAAGCATGTTTAGCGGAGCGGTGCTTAGGATCACATGATAGAAGTGTGGAGGAGCTTTGCTCCTCCTAGTTTATTTATTGTATAGGCAAACGTTACGAGAAAGGAAGTTAATTTTGTGAGTTACAACCGCAAAATTATCCGAACTTCTTCGTACCTTGAAATTTGGGAATACGAAACTCCTATTTTTTCAAGTGATAATACTGAAATTGAAGAAAATCGTACTTCACTAAAAGAAAAGCAAAAACGTAAAACTTTTGATGAACTAACATCTGATGAACAAGAAGAACGAATAAAAAGAATTTCTAAAACTCGTAAAAATACTAAATGGAAACTCCAACGTTTAATTGATACTAATTTTGACGATAAAACTAGTTTCCTTACACTTACTACCAAAGAAAACATTCAAGATAGACAAGACTTTAATATACTTTTTGATAAGTTTATCAAACGCTTAAATTATCATATTTACCATTCAAAAAAACGATTGATTAAATACATTGCGGTATTAGAACGACAAAAAAGGGGAGCGTGGCATGCACACATTCTCCTTTTTTCGTTTCCTTTTGTTCCACATAAAGACCTATTGACAATTTGGGGATTAGGGGCAGTTCGGATAAACAAACTAGATAGTCTTGACGATTCTTCTAATGCTGGTCGCTATGTTTCAAAATACATGGAAAAAGGTATAGGACAAGAATTATTAGAAAGTCTAGGTAAAAAGGCATTTTATTCCTCTCACAATTTACAAAAGCCTGAGGAAATAAAGCTATTAACAAATGAAAATATAGAAGACCTTGTACAAGCTGATGATATCCTTTACGAAAGCACCTACAACAGTAAAGTTTTCAGAAAAGGGCATTTAGTAAATAACGAGGTCAAGTATAGAAAAATCAAAATTGATAAGGAGTAAGGAAACATGCAAGTGATTTTACCAACAGAACAAGTCCAACAAATACAGTTAATGATTACAGAACTCTTGCAACACGAGATTTCTCATTTCAAAGAAGATTTGGGACTAGATAGTCCTTATCTCAATAAAATACAAACTTGCCAATATCTAGGGATTTCAAATAATACATTGGATAGCTGGATTCAAAAAGGTCTTCCTGTGATTAAAATTGGCAAAACAGTCCGTTTTCATAAAAATGAGATTGATAGATGGCTTTGTAAAGAAGTCATGCTATAATATTGCCAATGATATATCCTGACTCGAACGAAGGAGAATATCATGACTGTTACTAAAACAAGTAGTAATACCTACAACTTAAAAGTGTATATTCCCAAAGAAATCCGTTCCAAAATGGGTATAAAAGGAAGTCACTTTGTCAAACGCTATAAAACACGAAAGGAGGCTAAAGAAGCTGAACTTGATATTTTAACCAAAATACGTCTACTTGAAAACGGAGAAAGCCTAATATTCTCTAAGGACGGAGATATTTTATTCTCTGACTTCTACAAACATGTTTGGTGGGATTCTTATAAAGCAGGCCAAACAACTTCAACAACTAAACCACCAACACAAGTAACCATTGATAATACTGAAACTGTTTTTAGAAGGCATATACTACCAATGTTTGCAAATTTCTCGATAGATTTTCTCAATCAGAATAAACAAGTTGTCCTTAATCTTATGACGGCTAAAGCCAAAGAATATGCAAATTTTAAAGTTATTCGTAGTTATGTAAACTCAATCTTCGACTGGGCTGAGGAATTGGAGTACATAGAATCAAATCGACTATCCAAGACAATTAAGCGAATTAAAGCCACCAAAAAGATAAAACTACAAGAAGCCAAAAACGAGGAGGACCTATATCTGTCTAGTGAAGAATTACAAGATTGGTTTAATGCTTTTAGAGAAGATTTGGAGAACAATAAGCTATCACTAAAAGATTATGTCCTATTCTTTACAACCTTTATTCTGAGCGATAGAAAATCGGAATCCTATGCTCTACATTGGAAAAACATTGATTTAATAAAAGCTCAAATTGACTTGAGGCATGCACTGGACAAATACAAGAATGTGAAGTCTACAAAAGGGAATAAGAAAACTATTTTTTCAATTCCTAATTACCTTGTAACCCTTCTTTCTGAATGGAAGACTCAACAAAAACAGGAGCTGGCAAAATTTGGAATTATGCAAACACCTGACCAGCTGGTTTTTACCTATATCGATACTAAAGGCAATGTGAATAGTCCTCTACATGTTGATTACTTAAACAATAAGATGAACTCTGTCAGAAGACGACACCCACGGTTAAAACATGCTACACCGCATAAATTACGACACACTGGAGCAACACTTGCTAAGAAAGCTGGAATGAGCTTAGAAGCTATCTCAGAAGCATTAACTCATAGTGATACTCTCACAACTAAGACCTATGTCAACACTTCTAATATTGTCCCTCTATCTGCTGGTCATGTCGCCTATCAACATCTTAAAAATGAGTAGTGCAAATTTAGGGCAAATTTTAGGGCAAACTTTTATAAAAAGCACAGAAAAAAGCACCCATGAGGTAAACTCTTGAGTGCTTTGAAACGTTGATATATCGCTGATAATTAACGTTTTGAGAATTGTGAAGCTTTACGAGCTTTCTTAAGACCTGGTTTCTTACGTTCAACCATACGGGCATCACGAGTAAGGAGACCAGCGCGTTTGAGTGAATCGCGGAAGTCTGGATCTACTTGAAGAAGGGCACGAGAGATACCGTGACGGATAGCTCCTGCTTGACCAGCGTAACCACCACCGATAACGTTTACAAGAACGTCGTATTGACCAACAGTTGAAGTAACTGCAAATGGTTGGTTGATGACAAGGCGAAGGTCAGCGTGTGGGATGTACTCTTCAACATCTTTTTTGTTTACAGTGATTTTACCAGTTCCTGGAACAAGGCGAACGCGTGCAACAGCGTTTTTACGACGTCCAGTACCTGCATATTGTGCTTGTGACATAGCTTATTTGTTCCTTTCCTTAGATAAGTCCTGAAATATCAAGAACTTCTGGTTGTTGTGCAGCATGAGTGTGCTCAGCACCTACAAATACTTTCAATTTCATACCTTGAGCACGGCCAAGAGTATTGTGTGGAAGCATACCCTTAACTGATTTCTCAATCAAGCGAACAGCATTCTTAGAGCGGAGTTCACCAGCAGTAATAGATTTCAATCCACCTGGGTACATTGAGTGAGTGTAGTAAACTTTATCAGTTGCCTTTTTACCAGTTAATTTTACTTTTTCAGCATTGATAACAATTACGAAGTCACCTGTATCAGTATGAGGTGTAAAAGTTGGTTTATTTTTTCCACGAAGCACGCTTGCTACAACAGCAGAAAGGCGTCCAAGAGGTACATCAGTAGCGTCTACTACGTACCATTTCCGTTCAACTTCACCTGGCTTAGCCATGTATGTTGTTTTGTTCATGATTTCTCCTATATGAATATCGTTTTTGTTTACAGAGCGGATGTTCCGGTCCGCAAGTTATTTGGAAGGTTCCGGGGCCTTACAAATGGGGTAAACAATACCGCCTACTATCATACCAAATTTTAGGGGTAAAAGTCAATATATTTGGTAAATTATTTATGAAAGAACGGTTTCATTCCGTTTAATCTTGATTTTCATGGGCAATACTAAATAATCCCAAAGTTCCAGGACCAGTATGGGTGGCAATAACGGGCCCTAATGGTAGGATTAAAACCTCATTAACCTGATCTGACAGAAGAAGTTGCTCTTTTAATACTTGAGCCACATCCTGACTGTTTGACCCTGCATAAGCAATTACCACACGTGGATCAGAAATACCTTCCAAAGTCATGCGCACTACTTCAGCATGAGCTTTTTTCTTGCCACGAACTTTAGCCACAGAATCTAGCCTACCATCTGCTTTAACGGCAATAATCGGCTTGATATTGACCAAATTCCCCATGAGAGCTGCCGTTTTTGAAATCCGTCCGCCTCGCATGAGATGGTTCAAATCATCCACGAGGAAATAAGTACGCACTTTTGGCAGTAAGGATTCTATCAGGGTTACTACCTGTTCTAAACTTTGCCCAGCAGTTTTTGCCTCTACCGCTTTCATCACTAAAAGACCTTCTCCCATAGATGCAGCCTTGGTATCTATCATTTGGATGACAGCTTCTGGAAAATCTTCTAAAACTATATCCCGTGCCATGACTGCACTCTGATAAGTTCCTGATAAAAGAGATGCAAAAGCAATATAAAGGACTGGCATGCCGATCTCAGCATAGTGACGAAAGATAGCTTCAAACTGACCAACATTGATTTGACTAGTTGTCGGCTGGCTACCGGCTTCCATTTTAGAAAGAAGCTGCTCACTCGTTAGTTTCTTATCTCCGACTGTTTCATACGTCTCTCCATCCAGCTGAATAGTCAGACCGAGAATTTGAACATCATTTTCTAAAGCCCAGCTTTCTGGAAGATCTGCTGTTGAATCCGTTAAAATCTTAAAAGTCATCTTTCTTTTTTCTCCATCATTTTCTATAAATTGCGTAAGGTTGGATTGTCTATAGGACATAAAGGTGGTTTTCCCATTTGAAGCTGTTGGCTCATTTGATTCAGATCCGACTTTGTAATAGCTACTTTCTTTTCTAGTTCACAAGCCGAAACACGCAAAGCTCCTTGGGCAAAGACAGTCCACTGCTCATTTAAATTGCTCATTACCACAGATGATTGAGCTCGTGGTTTGCTACTTCATATTCAATGCCATCATCTACCATTTCGTTCTCATCAATCAAAACGATTGTCACACTGAATAAGTTCTGACGAACACTAAGCATATCTTGAGCATTGAAGTCACAAATTCTTTCCAAATCTTAAAAATCAGCCTCATTCCTCAATTTATCAGGAAAAAATTTCGTTCTACACTCCGTTCGCTCTGGTTTAAAAATGGACCAGTTTCCTTTCAAAAGGCAGTCATCCGGCAAGCATAAACTAGTAAAATTTGGCTTTTCATAAGCGATTTCTAAACACTTCATACATGAGAATGGCTGCAGCCACACTAGCATTAAGGCTCTGCACATGTCCATTCATAGGAATGGTAATCATTTCATCTACATGCTTTTTAATATTAGCAGAAATGCCTTTACCTTCGTTGCCGATAATCAGAGCGAGTTTACCTGCTGTATTCCACTTAGTAGACGGAGTTCCATTCATATCCGTTCCAAAAATCCAAAAACCTGCATTTTTCAGCTTGTCCAAAGTTTGGCTGAGGTTGGTCACCCGAGCGATCGGAACGTGCTCTACAGCTCCTGTAGAGGTCTTAGCAACGACCGGCGTGACACCAACTGCTCGATGCTTCGGAATAATGATGCCTGTAACATTTGTCGCATCAGCCGTCCGTAAAATAGAGCCTAAATTATGCGGATCTGTTAGACCATCTAAAATGAGCAAGAGAGGATTGTTTTCCTGAGTTGCCATTTTCAACATCACCTCAAAATCCGTATAAGCAAATTCTGAAACACGCAAAACAAAACCTTGATGAACGGCACCACCTGTCATTTCTTGTAATGTTTTTTTGGTAGTCCAAGAAATGGAAACCTTTTTTTCTGCTGCCAAATCTTTCATCTTAGCAACATTTTTCCCACGTAGATCATCTTGAATATAGAGTTTATTTCCAGTATTGGCCATGAGAGCTTCCGTCACAGCATGTACACCGTAGACAATATCGTTATTTTCCATGACTTTAGTATAACATAAAATTTAAAATGCTTCTTCTTATTTATAAATCACTTTACCGTTAAATCCAAATTTTCTTCTATAAAAAACGCAGGAGTCTTGTATTAAAAACAAGGCATCCTGCATTCTCTTATTAATTATTCTAAAGGCATTGTAAATTAATAAACTGTCTTTTCTGTTTCTGGATCAAAGAAGTGTGCTTTGTTCAAGTCAAAGCCAAGGTCAATACCTGCTCCAGCTTTGAGGTAATCACGAGCATCTACTTTAGCAATAAATTCATTGTCAGCCACTTGGCAATACAAATGAGATTCCGAACCAAGCAATTCGGATACAGAGATTTTAGCATGTACTACTGAATCTGGGAAGGTTTCAAGGAAGGCAGCTTCTGTATTGATGTCTTCTGGACGAATACCAAAAATGAGTTTCTTGCCTTCATAGCCTTTTTCACGAAGTACCTTCAAGGCACCTTCTGGTACTTTCAGAGAAAGGTCTTGTGCTACAATTTCATCACCTTTCAAAGTTACATTGATGAAGTTCATCGCTGGGCTTCCGATAAAGCCTGCAACAAATTTATTAACTGGGTTTTTGTAAACTTCTTGTGGGGTACCGATTTGCTCTATACGTCCAATTGTACCCGTTCCTGAAGGATTCTTTGTTGCAGACATGATAACGATACGATCAGCCAAAGTCATTGCTTCTGTTTGGTCATGGGTAACATAGATAGTGGTTGCCCCAATACGACGATGGATTTTAGCAATTTCTGCCCGCATAGATACCCGCAATTTAGCATCCAAGTTAGAAAGCGGTTCATCCATAAGAAATACTTTTGCATCACGAACAATAGCACGTCCCATCGCTACACGTTGACGTTGCCCACCAGAAAGGTCTGCAGGTTTACGATCTAAAAATTCTTTCAAGCCAAGAATCTCTGCTGCTTCATTTACACGTTTTTCAATATCATCCTTGCTGTATTTACGAAGTTTCAAACCAAAAGCCATATTATCATGCACAGTCATGTGTGGATACAAAGCGTAGTTTTGGAAAACCATGGCAATGTCACGATCTTTTGGCGCAACATCGTTGACCACGCGGCTATCAATTGAACATTCACCTTCCGTGATATCTTCAAGTCCAGCAATCATACGAAGTGTAGTAGATTTCCCACATCCTGAAGGACCAACGAAAACGATAAATTCCTTATCTTTTATATTCAAGTTGAAGTCTTCTACAGAGTAATGTTCGCTGTTTGGATATTTTTTGTAAATATTTTTTAAATTTAATTCTACCATAAAATAGAACTCCTTTGTTGTTATGATTTTATTCTATATGAAAACGCTTTATTTTTCTATGGCAATGTGAACAAATTTAAAAGAAAATGTCTTGTGCAGGGTGCACAAAACATTAGAATAAATCAGTTAAAATAACATGATAACATAGCGTCAAATCTGTTAGGTCTTTTAGCTGTAAACCCGTCAATTCTTCCCATTTATCGATGTGATATTGTAACGTGTTCCGATGAATATACAACTGCTGAGCAGCTTTTGTCACAACCGCTGTATTTTCCCACAAAGCGGCAATAATATCAACGAGCTGATCCTGACTTTCAATCAATTGATGAAGTTTCTTTGTTAAGATTGGCAATATGAAATCCTTTTGGCTAATCCCCCATAAAAAGAGTTGGGAAAAAGAATGCACATTAGAATGCTGAGCCTGTTCCCACCACTTAGTAAAAAGGGCATTCTCTGCTTGAAATAGCTCAAAGTAGCTCTCTTCAAACATTTGAGACCAAATCTGTCCGATTTGAATTGTGAGAGCTAGGCTAAAGTCATATTCGATGGCTGATAAAGTATCACGAAGGACAGCTTTTACGGGGATAAGTTGCGTCTGATCTAATACAAAGATATAATCCTGAGAAGACAGCTGAAAATCTGCTATTCTATTGGGCAGTATGGTCCGCATCATTTCTAACCAAGATCCGATTGTTTCATTTTCATAATGGAATAAATGACAATGAACAAATTGTATCTTTTGTACACTTTTTGGCAATTTGCCACGACTATGAACCAGATAATCGTACCAAGGTCCACCATCAAACGCTAACTCTTCTCCAGTCAGTAAAGAAACAAGCTGTTGTTCTCTTTCTGTCAAGCTACTCATTTTTAATAATAGCCATTGATTTTTTGATAAGGGAATTGCCACTTCATCTTCTTTTACGCTCGGATTGGATTGAAGTCTCCCTTGAGGAAACCATTCTAACAAATTACTTTTTACCATGATTTGTGCTCTCCACTCTGACAATGCACCAGTCAATTAACTCTTCTAAGCGCTCAATAGCTCCCGTCATATGTAGGTAGCCCATAATAGCCTCAAAGCCTGTAGACATGCGATAAGTAATGATATCGGCATTTTTAGCTTTTGTATGACTATTGGCATTGCGTCCACGCTTGTAGATTTCTTCTTCCTTTTCTGTCAGGATTCCCTCTTCTAGCATGAGAGAGATGAGATTGGCTTGCGCTTTAGCCGAAACATACTTAGTCGCTTCCCTATGCAGCTGATTGGGCTTGGTCAGTCCCTGAAAAATTAGGTGACGTCGGATATACATGGAGTAGACAGCATCTCCCTCAAAAGCGAGGGCGATGCCGTTAATCAAATTGACATCAGTCACGGGTCCACCTCACTCCGTCCTTCCCATCTAATAGCTTGATTCCTTGTGCTGCCAATTCATCACGGATCTTATCAGCTGTCGCAAAATCCTTGGCAGCACGCGCTGTTTGGCGCTCCTCAATCAAGCGTTCAATGTCCGCATCCAAGACTTCTTCTACAAAGACGATGCCAAAAACTTCTAAAAGCTTAGCAAAGGCTGCCTTGACTTCAGCGGTGTAGTTGCCTGAGTTGATCCACTTGGCTAGCTCGAAGACAACCGTGATGCCATTAGCTGCATTGAAATCTTCGTCCATAGCGGCAGTGAACTTATCCAACAAGGCTTGAAGCTGAGCTGAATCTGCCTGATCAGTGAAAGGCTGCTCATAGGTATTCTTCAAATATTTGAGATTAATCGCTGCATCATGGACGGCTTTTTCTGTGAAATTGATAGGCTTGCGGTAGTGTTGGGTTGCAAAGAAGAAACGCAGTACCTGCCCATCAATGGTTTTAAGGGCATCGTGAACGGTAATGAAATTCCCCAGAGACTTAGACATCTTGACATCATCAATATTGACAAAGCCATTGTGCATCCAGTAGTTGGCAAAAGTCTTTCCAGTTTTAGCTTCTGATTGAGCGATTTCATTGGTATGGTGCGGAAATTCTAAATCAGCTCCGCCACCGTGAATATCAATCGTATCTCCCAGAATTTCTGTCGCCATGACGGAACATTCAATATGCCAGCCTGGACGACCAGGCCCCCAAGGGCTGTCCCAGAAGATTTCACCGGATTTAACAGCCTTCCAAAGAGCAAAGTCCACTGGATTTTCCTTGCGGGTGGTTTCCTCATCTGTCCGACCAGAAGCGCCTAACTCTAAATCAGCCAAGGTTTTATTAGCTAGTTTGGCATAATTGTGAGACTTTTCCACTCGGAAATAGACATCACCCTCTGACTCATAAGCGTAGCCCTTATCCACCAACGTCTGCACAAAGTCAATGATATCCTCCATAAAGTCAATCACGCGCGGATGCTGAGTAGCTGGCTTAACACCTAGTTGTTCAACGTCAGCACGAAAAGCTGCGATGTACTTGTCAGCCACTTCCTGAGGTGTGATACCCTCTTCCTTAGCTCGATTGATAATTTTATCGTCCACATCGGTGAAATTGGATATGTAAGCCACCTCATACCCACGATACTCAAAATAGCGCCGAATCGTGTCAAAAGCTACTGTTGAGCGGGCATTGCCGACATGGATATAGTTATAAACGGTCGGCCCGCAGACATACATCTTGACATTGCCCTCTTCCAGAGGGACAAATTTACGCAGACTGCGGGTCATAGTATCATAAATTTTGATCATATTTTACGATACTGAGAGTGACTGGAAAGTAGATAAAATCAACTGCAGAAGCAGTCATCTAGTGTCAAACTTTCTATTCCTACTCAGTTCCTTTCTAGTTCCTTTGCTATTGTCAAAGCAATCGTGAAAAACGTCATGGCATCAGCCTTCCGTTCGTTATGGCGAGCATCCCAGGTTTGGTTATGATGATTCACATAGTCAGCTGTGTAGCAACCATTTCTCACTACAATTTAGATGAGTAATAACTTTCTTCGCGGATTTCTTCTAAATTCTTGATAGTTGGAGTATCTTTTTGACCATGCACACGGACGATTTTAGCCGGTATACCAACAACTGTCACATCACTTGGTACATCTGCCACCACTACTGCACCCGCTCCTACCCTGGCATTTTCACCGATTTCAATCGGACCAATGAGCTGCGCATGAGCGGAAATGAGTGCGCCTTGGCGAACCGTTGGGTGACGTTTCCCAGCATCTTTGCCAGTTCCTCCAAGAGTAACACCATGATAAAGCATCACTCCTTTTTCCACAACAGCCGTCTCACCAATCACTAAGCCACTCCCGTGATCAATGAAAACACCCGAAGCAATCTTTGCTCCCGGATGAATCTCAATCTGGGTCCAAAAACGCCAAAATTGACTATGCATCCGAGCTAAGAGTTTACAACCATGATTCCAAAGAAAGTGAGAAATCCGATGAGCTGCTAAAGCCTTAATACCAGGATAAGTCAACAGCACCTCGAGCAAGGAGCGAGCTGCTGGATCATTTTCTTTTACAATCGCTATTGTCTCTTTCCACCAACCCATGATGACTCCTTTCTAGCTTTAGACTGAAAGTAAACACTTAGCTACCTTTCTAGTCTTGTGCCTTTTCTTCTCGAACAACTTTATGCTCTTTATGTGCTTTATGATGGTGTTTTTTCTCCTTATCCTCTTTAGGAGGGCGCGGAAGCAATGCTTTCATAGAAGCATCCACACGACCTTTTTCATCAATCTTGATGATTTTGACATCTACTTCATCACCAAGTTGTACCAAATCTTCAACCTTATTAATACGCGTCCAAGCCATTTCAGAGATATGCACTAAGGCATCTGTCTTGTCAAATAGATTGACAAAAGCACCGAATTTCTCAATTCGAACAACTTTGGCATGATAAACTTCATCTACTTTCGCTTCACGCACAAGTGCTATAATGATTTCCTTAGCACGATTAATCGCATCTTGATCGCTAGAGTAAATAGAAACATTTCCTTCCTCGTCTATATCAATCTTGACACCTGTTTCTGCGATAATCTTGTCAATCGTTTCACCGCCCTTGCCAATGACAATCTTAATCTTATCAACATCAATCTTAATGGTGTCAATCTTCGGAGCAGTTGGAGCGAGTTCTGTGCGAGGAGCTGGAATCGTACGTTCAATCAAATCTAAAATTTCAAAACGTGCTTTTTTAGCTTGAGCCAATGCTTCTTGCAAGATTTCAGCAGTAATTCCTTCAATCTTGATATCCATTTGAAGAGCAGTAATTCCTTCACGTGTACCAGCCACCTTGAAATCCATATCTCCGAAATGATCTTCTAAGCCTTGAATATCTGTTAAAATCGTGTAGTTGCTACCATCTGAAATGAGCCCCATAGCGATCCCAACTACAGGTGCTTTAATTGGTACCCCACCGGCCATGAGAGCAAGTGTCCCAGCACAAATCGAGGCTTGTGAAGATGAACCATTTGACTCAAGAACTTCTGCTACCAAACGGATTGCATAAGGGAAATCTTCTAGACTAGGGAGAACTTGCGCAAGTGCACGTTCACCAAGAGCTCCATGACCGATTTCACGGCGTCCAGGTGCTCCATAGCGTCCCGTTTCTCCTACAGAATACTGTGGGAAATTATAATGATGCATAAAGCGTTTCTTGTATTCTGGATCCAAGCCATCAACGATTTGTGTTTCGCCCATCGGTGCCAAGGTCAAGACAGATAAAGCCTGCGTTTGCCCACGAGTAAAGAGACCAGAGCCATGCACGCGCGGCAGATAGTCAATTTCAGCATCCAATGGACGAATTTCATCTACCTTACGACCATCTGGACGAATCTTGTCCTCAGTAATTAAACGCCGTACTTCTGCATGTTCCATTTGCTCTAAAATTTCAGCCACATCACGCATGATGCGGTCAAATTCTTCGTGGTCAGCATATTTTTCTTCGTAAAGGGCTATTACTTCGTCTTTGACTGCTTGCGTTGCGGCTTCACGAGCTAATTTTTCTTCTACCTGAACGGCTTTTTGAAGATCAGCATTATAGCCGGCTACAATTTCTGTTTGCAATTCTTCATCAACACGAAGAAGCTCAACTTCTGCTTTTTCTTTTCCAACTACTGCCACGATTTCTTCTTGGAAAGCAATCAATTCCTTCACTGCTTCATGACCTTTCAAAAGGGCGTCCAGCATCACTTCTTCTGATAATTCTTTGGCACCAGATTCCACCATGTTAATCGCTTCTTTAGTTCCTGCAACGGTTAATTCCAATAACGAAGCTTCTTTTTGTTCTTGACTTGGATTGATGAGCAATTCTCCATTGACATAGCCAACCTGCACACCAGCAATTGGACCATTAAAAGGAATATCTGAGATTGATAACGCAAGAGATGAACCAAACATAGCTGCCATAGGTGCTGAAGCATCCGCATCATAAGAAAGAACGGTATTGATAACCTGAACTTCATTGCGGAAACCGTCCGCAAACATCGGACGAATGGGACGGTCAATCAAGCGAGCTGTCAAAGTCGCATCCGTCGAAGGGCGTCCTTCGCGCTTGTTAAAGCCACCAGGGTATTTCCCAGCTGCGTACATCTTTTCTTCATAATTGACTTGAAGCGGGAAGAAATCGCCAGTCGCCATTTTCTTTGACATAACGGCTGCTGTCAGAACGGTACTTTCACCATAGCGCACCACTACGCTACCATTCGCTTGCTTCGCCACTTGTCCAGTTTCAACCACTAATTCTTTGCCAGCAAAAGTGGTTTTAAATATTTGTTTTACCATAATTATTCCTCTTTGAGTCTATGCTCAATTTCTAATTTTTTATACGTCTTGCCTACAAAGATCAAGATAGATTTAGGATATTAAAAATGAATCCTGAGTTCCACTCCAAAAATTTCTGCTTGCATAATTAGGCATAAGCTTTGTTTCAATAAAACAACTCATTATCCTGTTCAACACACCTTTTGTCATAGCCGCGACTGTTGATAGAAAGTTTAAGCGTTTTTTATACTTTGTCTATCCTCATCTTTGTATCAAGCACGTATAAACTTTATTTTATCATATTTTACACCAAAAGAAAAAGCCTTAAAATAGCTTTTTAGCAAGAATTTTTGAAATGTTATCTATTATTCTTATTTTTTGCTATACTAGAAAGAAAGCTAGTAACAAGGAGAATAGATATGGTTGAACAAAAACAACGTTCTGAGTTTCCAGAAAAGGAACTGTGGGACTTAACAGCTCTCTATCAAGACCGTGAAGATTTCCTGAGGGCGATTGAAAAAACTCGTGAAGACATTAACCAGTTCATACGGGATTATAAGGACGACCTCCATACTTTTGAGGATTTTGAAAAAGCCTTTGCTGAATTGGAGCAAATCTATATTCAAAGAAGTCATATCGGCAACTACAGCTTTATGCCACAAACAACGGACTACGGTGATGAAAATTTTGCACAGATTGCGCAAGCTGGTACAGATTTCGAAACAGAAGCTAGCGTTGCTCTCAGCTTCTTTGACGACGCCCTGGTCGGCGCAGATGAGGCTGTCTTGGAGAGACTAGGCCAAGAAGCCCATCTGACCTCAGCTATCCGCCAAGCTAAAATTAAAAAAGCCCACTATCTGGGAGCGGATGTCGAAAAAGCTCTAACTAATCTGGGCGAAGTCTTTTACAGTCCACAGGATATTTACACTAAGATGCGGGCTGGCGACTTTGCCATGGCTGACTTCGAAGTAAACGGCAAAGTTTATAAAAACAGCTTTGTTACCTATGAGAATTTCTATCAAAACCACGAAAATGCAGAAATCCGTGAAAAAGCTTTCCGCTCTTTCTCAGAAGGCCTTCGTCAGCACCAAAATACTGCTGCTGCTGCCTATCTGGCTCAGGTCAAATCTGAAAAGCTTCTAGCAGATATGAAAGGCTATGACTCTGTCTTTGACTATCTTTTGGCTGAGCAAGAGGTAGATCGCTCTATGTTCGATCGGCAAATTGACCTCATCATGACTGAATTTGCACCTGTTGCACAAAAGTTCCTTAAACATGTCGCCAAGATCAACGGCCTCGAAAAAATGACCTTTGCAGACTGGAAGTTGGACTTGGATAGTGCTCTCAATCCTGATGTCACTATTGAAGACGCTTATGACTTAGTGATGAAATCCGTTGCTCCACTCGGAGAAGAATATACACGCGAAATTGCCAATTACCAAAAAGAGCGCTGGGTGGATTTTGCAGCGAATGCTGGCAAGGACTCTGGTGGCTATGCCACTGATCCTTATCGCGTGCATCCTTATGTTCTTATGAGCTGGACAGGCCGTATGAGTGATGTGTATACTCTGATTCATGAAATTGGTCACTCTGGTCAGTTCATCTTCTCTGACAATAGTCAAAGCTATTTCAATACCCACATGTCGACCTATTACGTAGAAGCTCCTTCTACCTTCAACGAACTCTTACTTAGCGACTATTTGGAACACCAATTTGACAATCCACGTCAAAAACGATTTGCACTCGCTCACCGTCTAACGGACACTTACTTCCATAACTTTATCACCCATCTCTTGGAAGCAGCCTTCCAACGCCGGGTTTATAATCTCGTTGAAACAGGCGAAACTTTTGGTGCTGCGAAGCTTAACAGTATTATGAAAGAAGTTCTGACCGATTTTTGGGGTGATGCAGTCGAAATCGACGATGATGCTGCGCTCACTTGGATGCGGCAAAGTCACTATTATATGGGACTATACAGTTATACCTACTCTGCTGGACTTGTCATCTCTACTACCGGCTATCTTCATTTGAAAAATGACAAAAATGGCGCTCGCGATTGGCTCAACTTCCTCAAATCTGGTGGAAGTAAAACGCCACTTGAGACTGCTCGTATCATCGGAGCCGACATTTCCACAGACAAACCACTCCGCGACACAATTCAGTTCTTGTCTGATACAGTTGATCAGATTATTACCTACAGCGAGGAATTAAGAGAATAGATTATCTACACAGCTTCAGATTTCAATTTGAAGCTGTTTTATATGAATTGATTTAAAACAAAATTTTTAAGTTTGTGGTAATTTGAAAAATTTCACTTCCTAGTTATTGAAAGCGATAACAAGTTGTGATATGATATTTTCGAAAACCAATTTATGTGAGGGAAATATGAAAAAGTGGAAAAATAATTCTAGGCTCAACATCGTTCTTGCTATCATGAGTGTTGTTCTAATCATCTTATTGGCTCCAATTACAATGCCATTAATGTTTCTAGGTGGTGTTTTTGGTATTTGGTATTTCGCAAAGCGAAATCCAAGTGTTTTCAAAAGAAATATAGCAATTGCTGCAGCGATAATAGGAATACTAGGAAGCTATACAGTAAGTAAATTCAATATTGAATCCTCTGAAAGCCAACAAAGTCAAACCCAAGTAGTGCCATCTACATCTAGACCTTCATCTTCAAACTCTTCAAAAGCAAGCAGTTCCTCCTCAAACTCCGATTCTAGTAGAGAAAAAGAAGAAAAACTCGAAAAAGAAAAGAAAGAGAAGAAAGCGGAGGAAGAGCGAAAACAAAAAGAGGCGGCAGAGAGAAAAGCTAAAGAAGAACAGGCTCAAAAAGAAGCTCAAATTCAGCGCATCACCCAGCAAGGTGAACAGGCTGTTAAACAACTTGAGGATAATCAAGTAGCCGAGAACATTGCTCCAGCTCAAGCTGCCGTTGAGCAAATTACCGATCCAAATAAAAAAGGAGCTCTTCAACATCGAATTAATCTTGTACAAAATGCAATTCAGCAACGAGCTGAGCAAGCTCGACAAGAGGCAGAGAGACAAGCAGCATCTCAACAACAAGAGGCTATAGCTGCTAGTGGCTATTTTAGAGATAAGAGGGGCAGATGGCATCGCCCAAATGGTCAATATGCTTCAAAGAAGGAAATTGCAGAAGCGGGATTGCCTTGGTAAAATACATCCCTACAATATATTAAAAAGAGAAATGAGATCTTGTAACAAGGGACATTGTTTTCCATCATAATTCCCATCAAACAGGTAGTTTACAAGCACACATGATTGGAGACTGGGACGAAAGTTTCTAGCTTCAAAGGAGACCGTTTAATAAATTAACGATGCTACAGCTGACCACTCTAATAGTCTACTGGATTATTGGATGTCGGAAATAAAACATCCGTAAGGATGTGTCAAAAACACGACTTTGAATTGGTGGATTTTGCAAAGCAAGTCCTCAAGTCTATTGCTTTTCAAGCTCGGAAGAGCGCCTAATCATCCTCGTAGGAGTAAGACAACGGACTAGATTTTTTTCAAAATGGGTTCTGTCTCACTCCCTTTTATTTTGTATAAGATAAACTATATACCTTTTTACGTCATATTTTCCCCTTTCGCTTTATCGTAATCCTGAATATCTTTATTGTATCGCATTTGGAGTTTTTGGATATAACCAACATTGCGCACCCGCATAGCAAGTGGTTTAACCTTACGGAGCGAGACGGATTAAAAAGTCACAAAATAAAAAAACTCTCTGAAATCAGAGAGCTAATTTGAACTTGGGCTAAAATCCTAGTGAAAAAGATGAAACTCCTTGTGTTCATCGAACACTATATCGTTTCCCTATTTCATACGGATTTTTGGCGCCCTTAGCATCATGATTCTTGCTGGATAAAACGTTTATAGACAAGGCAACGAGCCGAAGATTGTACTGATGGTACATCGAGGCGAAGCCAACGAAGTATAGAAACGTTTTAGACGCAAGATTAGCGACGAAGTCCAAGAGAGTTGATTAACTCACGGTAACGGTTAACGTCGTTCTTACGCAAGTATGCAAGAAGGTTACGACGGCGACCGATTTTTTTCATCAAACCACGGTAAGTAGCGTGGTCTTTCTTGTGTTGTTTGATGTGTTCGTTAAGGTGGTTGATTTCCCAAGTAAGGACAGCTACTTGTACCTCTACTGAACCAGTGTCACCTTCGTGACGTGCATATTGTGCAATGATTTCATTTTTTTTCTCTTTTGAGATTGCCATGATAAGCTCCTTTTCTTTACGCTTCATCCGAGTGACAGGTTTGGCATGGCCTGCAACCAAGAAGAAGTTATTTGTCTCTATGACATTCTTATTTTACCAAGAAGGAAAGTTTTTGTCAACTGATACAAATTATAAGAGTTCTACGCCAAATCGTTTGAGACTTTTTATTTCTTCCTGTGTTAAACGACGAAAAGTTCCTGTTGCCAACTCTTTATCCAAAGTTAATGGTCCCATAGCAAGGCGCTCTAAGTCTGCTACTTTTTTACCACAAGCTGCAACCATTCGCTTCACTTGATGAAATTTTCCTTCAGAAATTGTAATCTCTACCAGAGAAGTTCCCTGTTCTTCGTTTGTTTCCAATATGGTCAATTGCGCAGGTTTACATGTAAAATCCTTAAGCTTTATCCCTGCTTCAAAGCGTGTCCTATCTTTTTCTGTCATGATGCCATCTACTTTTGCACGGTAAACTTTTGCTACATGTTTTTTAGGAGACAACATCGCATGTGCCAAAGCACCATTATTGGTTAATAACAAAAGTCCGTGAGTATCAATATCAAGTCGTCCAACTGGAAAAACTTCTTTCTGGCGTGCACTTTCATCTAACAAATCCAAAACTGTTTGATGGTTAGCATCTTCAGTAGCTGAAATAACACCTTTCGGCTTATTTAAAAGATAATAGACAAATTTTTCATAGTCCAATACTCGCTTATTGACTGAAATTTCATCTTGATATTCATCTACTTGTACTTTCGCTGATGTGACAGCCTTCCCGTTGACCAAAACTTGTTTCTTCTTTAAAAGTTGCTTGACTTCTGTTCGTGAGCCAAGACCCATTTCTACTAAAAACTTATCTAATCGCATCTTTTTCCTCGTTTTGTTTATGAGTGACAAAAGCCGCTAAAGTTGACGTTGCCATCATGAAAACTCCTAATACACTAAAAATAAAGATTGGGGCAGAAGAAATGATTCCAATCAAAGATAAGACGAATGTTGATACCGAAGCACCGCTACTGCAACCCAAAACAACAATCGCTGTTGCACGATTTACCAAATGAGTAGGGATTTTCTCCGATACAATATGAAACACCGCTGTTAGAGATACACTATAAGCAAAGCCAGCCAAAAGAGCACTCAAACTTAAGAGCAAAATCTGACTTGACAAGCCAATCATCACTTGACTTAGACCAAAAACAATTCCCGTTACTGTCAATAAGCGATTTTTCAATACGCTCACTAGACTGGCAAAACTAACACCAGCCAAAATTCCCACTAGTTGCATACAGCTAAGAATCCAGCTAGCTGTTTCAGCGTTGCCGATCTCTGCCTGTAAGACTAGACTAGGGATCCGTAAAGTGATAGCGACATTAACACAAACAATCATACCAGCTATGAAAGCTAAAAAGATACTCAAATGTATTTGTTTTCTAGTCATTTTACGAACAGATTTGAGATGTTTATGCTTATTGGATTCATTCTTTTCATAAGGAACAAACATAAGATACAGTGCCAAAACGATGAAACCAACTGTATAAACCAAAAATATAGTTGTCCAACCAAAGTGTAAGAGTTGTCCGACCGCTAAAGTCAACAAGGCCATCCCAACAACTTCCGCTGATCCCCGATACCCCAACATTTGCACACGTTCTCTTCCCTGAAACCGCTCACTAATAATAGCAATTGCTCGAGGATTCATCATACCTAAACCTAACCCAAAAACAAAGCGCGAAGCAAAAACGAGATTATAAGATTGATTGAAAAATGGGATAAGACCACAAATAGAATACAGGATTAGCCCTAGTATAATCATGAACCGCTCAGATACAAAGCGTTCCAAAACACTATTAAACATCAACAAAGACATGATCCCAATGGACGGTAAGGAGACTAATAATTCTACTTGGCTGGAAGAGTAATTCTTATAATACTGGAACATAGCCGGCAAGCTACTAGAAATTGAAAATGCCGTTGTTAAAACCAATGATAAAGCCAAAATGCTAGCTTTTTCCATGAATCTTTTCATCTTATCTTCTTTCTAAAATCACACTACCACTATCATACAGTTTTTTACGAAAAGACGCAATCTAGCAACGTATGAAAACAAAAAAGAAATCAAGGCTGCGCATAAGATACAACATTGATTTCATTTTACATTTGTCATACACTCAAAGTAAAATTCACGACATAAGGCATGAGAACTATGAAGCAGAAATGCATAGTCTCCTTGAATAATTTTCTCTGTTTCCTCGTGTGTTAGAGAATCTGTTTCTTTATATAATTTTCAAGTTTTCTCTTTCTTTCCAGCTTGATACTACGTTCACGGAAATTATACACTCGGATGCGGTATTTTTTGCGATTATAAGCTGCATCCTCATATAAGATAGATAACAATTCATTTCTTTCATTTAGCAACTGATTTTCTTTTTCTAACATTTCCTTCTCATCTTGGTATTTCATCTGGATAATCCCACAAATAAGAGCGACAAACATATAAGCCGCAAAGGAAATCCATCTATCTGTGTTATAGACGATTGATTGCCAATTTCTCCCAGAAAAAAAATAGTTGCTACAAATAATCCGATTATAGAAAGACTTCCTGCAAAAATTCCATAGATTGTTCCAAAAATAATACTAATCAAAGTAACAAAAAGCAAACAGATGTCAATCATTTTGAATTAATTAAAACCGTTCAACATTGCGCTCAATACCCCAGGCAAGAAAAAAGCAAGTAAAATCTCAGCTACCTTTTGATAAGTCTTATTCGATTTTTTACTTTCTTTAATAAAATTTTTATACAAATCGGCTAGATCATCTAAAAGTGAATAATGAATAAACCATCCATAAGTTGTCTTAAATTATCTTCATCTTGTGGAGTGGTAAAGACAAAGTTCAGGCGATTTGGAATCAATCACTATTTTACTGTTAGAGAATGCCAGCTCTTCTAACTTTTCTGCAACATGCTGAAAAGTAATTTCAAACGGATTATAAATGTTTAAAATTTCTGTTTGTTCATTCCAACTATCAAAAATTTTGCTGTTCAGCTCTACTAAATCTTCTGAATTGATAAAATTCGCAATTTCATTGGGGTGCTTTTCGACATGAGCGGTTGTGCCTTTTTGAACCTTATCAAATAAACGATAGAAATAATCTTCCAGCAGTCTGGAAGATTACAAATAAGGACTACAGACTATTTTAAGAAATTGTCTGTTCACTTTAGCCCAGTGTTTACAGAGACTTTCTGATGCTATTTCTAACTCTTGAGGATAGTTAAGCACCTCTGGACCTGTTACATAAAGAATCTCAGAATGAGATAATTCCTCGGTACAATTTAAAAAGTTTGCAGTCGTTCTGGTTCCCCTACTTAAAAAGTAATCTTATTTTTTACTAGATAAATTGCAAGAATAAGTGCAACATTTACTCTAACTCATCCACTAGAGCTTCATAAGCAGTTCTGTAAGCTAAACATTTTCGTGA
>NZ_CABHMZ010000036.1 GCF_902167705.1 Streptococcus constellatus
TGGTTATTCCGCAGTCTTAGCACAGGAACAGTACGACCACAGGGCTAAGCAAAAAGGTCGGAAGTCTTGTTTAACACCAAAGTTGAAAAAGGAAATTGAGAACGGTTTAAAATCCTCCTGGTCGCCTGAACAGATTTGTGGGCGCTATCAGCTTGAACAAAAGCCAATGGTAGCTTTTAAAACCATCTATAACTGGCTCTATGCTGGTTTGATTGATCTGGATTTAAGCGTCCTCCGTCGTAAAGGAAGAACTCGACAACCCAAAGAAACACGTGGGACATTTAGGATTGGCACGCCGATTGCCAAACGTCCTAAAGAGGTTCGGAATCGTGAAACTTTTGGCCACTGGGAGCTTGATACTGTAGTGTCTTCCAGAGGCAAAAGCAAGGGGTGTTTAGCGACTTTTCTAGAGCGAAAAACTCGTTTTTACTTAGCCTTCAAGATACCAGATAGAACAGCCAAAGCCATGTTTTCAGCCATCGAACAACTTTACGAAAGTAGATCGGAAGAGCGGTTCAGCAGGAATGCCGAGACCGACCTCGTATGCCGTCTTCTGCTTGAAAAAAAAAACCCCCCCCCCCCCCCCCCCCCCCCCCCCCCCCCCCCCCCCCCCCCCCCCCCCCCCCCCCCCCCCCCCCCCCCCCCCCC
>NZ_CABHMZ010000037.1 GCF_902167705.1 Streptococcus constellatus
AGGGGAAGTAGCTCAGCTTGGTAGAGTACTTGGTTTGGGACCAAGGTGTCGCAGGTTCGAATCCTGTCTTCCCGATATTTTATTCGATATTAGATTAAATAAATGTTAGTTTTTAACATCCGGAGAGAATAGGTTCATTCTCTCTTTTTTTCTGCTCAATATCAATTGCAGTGGAAAGATTATCAGCAAATATCGAAAGAGGGGAGAGGCATTTTGTTTTTTGGTATTCAAATGTTACCAGTTTATTTGTTATCAATGGCTGGAGTCAATGAAATTTTATGAATCTTAAATTAGAAATTATTACATTTTGATAAGAATATTATCTTCTGATATTAAACATTTGTTCCAATTTTGAATTGGAACGGCATTTCGTATCAAAATAGCTATAGAGAGTATTTATTGATGTGATAAAAAATAGATATGGATAAGAAATGTAATTTATGTTATGATATAAGTGTGATAAAGGAGAGAAGATGCATAATAATTTACTTGTATTGCAATCAGATTTTGGCTTGGTAGATGGGGCCGTATCGGCAATGGTCGGTGTGGCGTTAGAGGAGTCTCCAACGTTAAAAATACATCATTTAACCCATGATATTACACCTTACAATATTTTTGAGGGAAGCTATCGTTTGTTTCAAACGGTGAATTATTGGCCGGAAGGGACAACGTTTGTATCGGTTGTGGATCCGGGTGTTGGTTCTAAGCGGAAAAGCGTTGTTGCCAAAACTGTACAAAATCAGTATATTGTCACGCCAAATAATGGGACACTTTCTTTTATCAAGAAACATGTGGGAATTGTTGCGATTCGTGAGATTTCGGAGGTGGAAAATCGCCGAAAAAATACGGAGCATTCTTATACGTTTCATGGTCGGGATGTTTATGCCTATACAGGGGCAAAACTAGCTAGTGGCCATATTACTTTTGAGGAGGTAGGTCCTGAACTAGATATTGAAGATATCGTGGAAATTCCTGTTGTGGAAACGACAATTGGAAATGATTTTGTTAGTGGGGCTATTGATATTTTAGATGTTCGTTTTGGCTCACTGTGGACTTCTATTAGGCGTGAGGAATTTTATACTCTCAGTCCTGAATTTGGTGATCGATTTGAGGTCACGATTTACAATAATGATATGCTAGTCTATCAGAACCAGGTGACTTATGGGAAATCTTTTGCGGATGTACGGATTGGTCAGCCGATTTTGTATATCAATTCTCTTTATCGTGTTGGCCTGGCTATCAATCAAGGTTCTTTTGCAAAGGCCTATAATGTAGGAGTTGGAGCGCAGTGGAGTATTGAAATCAAGCGGATTGAAAAATAAATAATAAAAAGGAGATTATTATGAAAAATAATTCAATAAGAAGTGTTGTCGCAACGGGGATTGGAGCAGCTCTCTTCGTCGTTATCGGAATGATTAGTATTCCAACTCCTGTGCCAAATACAAGTATTCAATTGCAGTATGCTTTGCAGGCCTTGTTTAGTGTGATTTTTGGTCCGGTGGTTGGATTTTTAACGGGCTTCATCGGGCATGCCCTAAAAGACTCTTTGCAATATGGAAATCCTTGGTGGTCATGGGTCATTGCCAGCGGTTTGTTTGGCTTGATTGTTGGACTGTTTCGGAAAAGAATCCGTGTTACGCAAGGTATTTTTGAAGCAAAAGATATTGTATCGTTCAATGTGATTCAACTGTTGGCCAATGCTGTGGTGTGGATTGTCATCGCGCCGCTCGGTGATATTTTGATTTACAATGAGCCTGCAAACAAGGTGTTTGTACAGGGCGTTGTTGCAACGATTTCTAATGGTTTGACCGTTGCCATTGCGGGGACAGTGCTTTTGCTGGCTTATGCTCGCACGCAAACCAAATCAGGAAGTTTGAAAAAGGATTAGTGACATGAAGCGGGAGTGAGACGGAGCGAAGGTTTGAAAATGTTTCTTCCTACTCTCACCACTGCGTTGTTGGTTTATTGCACAGCATATTTTGAAGCTGGAGATGTTTGTTCCAGCTTTTTTATTTTTACTTTCAATAAAATATCACACAAAATGTAATTTATATATTGCATTTTATATAATATAGTGTATAATGGACTTAGAAAAGGGGAAGTAATATGAAGCAAAAGAAATCATTTAACAAGACTACGCTTATCTTATGGCTGTTTTCGACTGGGATTTTCCTGTTTTTAGGTCTGGTTCAGGAGCAGCTGACTTATCTCATCATAGGCTTGGCCGGTATCAGCATTGGTTTCTCGCTCTATACTAGCCAGCAAAGGGAGAAGGGCAAGGCTGACAGAGGGAGTGAGGATCATGGATAAAAATCTGAAGCTCAAGATGGCAAGAGTGGAACACGATTTGACCCAGGGAGATTTGGCAGATGCGATTGGTGTCACGCGACAAACGATTGGTTTGATTGAAGCGGGGAAATACAATCCTAGTCTCGGTCTCTGTATTGCAATTTGTAAACGATTGGATAAAACATTAGATCAATTATTTTGGGAGGAGGCTAAAGATGGAAATTAAAAAGAAAAGAGTCTTTCAAGATGAAAGAACGATACAGATGGAACAAAAATTAGGTAATGAGGTTGCTTTTTTAGCGGTTATCTTGTTGTTGACTTCTATCTTTATTAAATTGATATTTTTGCATCTATCGATAGAAGCGTGTTTATCGGAAATTGTGATAATAGCAGGAATGGAGCTTTATGCGCTTATTCGTTCTTGGGAACTCGGTTTGGAAATTCGTCAGCATGATTCAGAGAAAGTGTTTAGAAGTCGTTTAGTAAACGGACTTAAGGCAGCAATCCTTATTTTAGCCGCTTCTTCTGTTAGCAAGTTCTCTAAAATACAGCTATATCTGAATCAGCACTCAATTTTGAAATTTTTAGTTATTCTAGTGACAATGGCTTTGGTTTCTGATCTTTTGGATAGAGGAGTTGATTGGTTGAACACCAAACGTCAGAGACAATTAGAAAAAGAATTAGAAAAATAGCAAAGGAGAACAGATGAACTTCATTAAACGTCAGATTTTAGATGAGCGAGAAGAGCAACTGGTCAATAAAGCAGGAATGGAAGCTTTTAGTTTTCTGATGACTAGTAATCTTATCTTTTATATTGGAAGTATTTTTATCCATTTGGGGAAGGTTTATACACAGCTATTCCTGTTCTCAAGTCTTGTTGCATTCCTATACTTTTTGGAGCGTTGCCGGCGGCTAGGAGCCAATTATTTCAATAGTTTTACCTTCACTATTTTGGGCGTTATGGCAATGACGGCTTTGGTGACGGTTGTGATTTTGGTGCAGAATTTTCAAGTCAATCATGCTATTTATCAGAATAATCCATTGCATGCCAAGTTTTTAGTTGTGATTCCGATTACGTTTCTGATTTACCTTCCAATCATGATAGTGTTCAATCTGATACTAGAAGTTGTTGGAAAATGGCAGAAGATGCGATTTGAGAAATATTTAGCGGACTTAGAAGATGAATCCTGAAAGGAGATGTATCATGAGCAAAATAAAGGATTATTTTGGTGGCGAAAAGGACGAGCGTATTCGGCAAGGGACATACAAGGCTGAAGCTTATGCGTTCCGATTTTTACTTGTATTTTTGATAATTGCAATCAGTATCAAGTTTTTCTTTCTGAATTCTCCAATAGAAGGTTATGGTGATGAATTAGCAGCGGTTTTGATTGCTGGGAGTATTTGTTACTTTGTATTGTGGAGAGAAAGAATTGTTGAAAAGAGCTTGGGAATTTTGACGACATTATTCCAATCATTCTTACTGACAATTCTCAGTGGGTATTATCATTACCATTTTGGTGAATTGCATTATAAAAATCGTCCGACGAGTGATTTTATCCTATTTCTATTTGGAAGTTTTATAACCTATCTGCTAGTGCTGGGTGTGTTCAATTGGTTTTTAAATAAATACAATCAACATCGTCGAGACAAGATTGATATGGAAATGGAAGATTCTGAATAAAAGAGGGTGGAACTCCTTTGGGAGAGAAACAGTTCATTATTAGGATACAGAGGCAGGGAGCATATTGTCCCTGCCTTGCTTTATAATGGCAAGATGCCCTATGATTGAGCTTTTCATTTGCTTTTTAGGCTTAAGAAAGTACCTAATACGGAAAATATTGTCTGGGTAAGCTTTCCGAGGCTCAGACGGAGCAAACTGATTTTGGTTCATGTCATCCGAGGGTCAGACGGGGTAAACTAGTTTTAGTTCATGTCATCCGAGGGTCGGACAGAAGAAACGAGTTTTAGTTTGCTCCGTCGACTGAGTCGATAGTCTCAAAGAGTTTTGGTTTGCTCCGTCGACCGGGTCGATAGTTTCAATGAGTTTTGGTTTCCTCCGTCGACTGAGTCGATAGTCTCAAAGAGTTTTGGTTTGCTCCGTCGACCGGGTCGATAGTTTCAATGAGTTTTGGTTTCCTCCGTCGACTGAGTCGATAGTCTCAAAGAGTTTTGGTTTGCTCCGTCGACCGGGTCGATAGTTTCAATGAGTTTTGGTTTCCTCCGTCGCCTGGGTCGATAGTCTCAAAGAGTTTTGGTTTGCTCCGTCGACCGGGTCGATAGTTTCAATGAGTTTTGGTTTCCTCCGTCGCCTGGGTCGACAGTTTCAACGAGTTTTGGTTTGCTCCGTCGACCGAGTCGATAGTCTCAACTGGTTTTAGTTTTCTCCGTCGCCTGGGTCGACTATTTTAACCATTGACGCACTTTCTCAGTAACTGTGTAGGGTCGGCAGGAAGTTGAACGCTTCTTGTTTGGTCAGATTTTTTCACGTTCAAGGTTTAATTTAGCGGCAGTGTTAGCGGACTTCAAAATTGATTTTCATCTTATTTTCTTTTGTGCTACAATAGAATGAGTAAGTACAAGAGGAGAAGTGGATGATTTTAGAGGAATTTGATGAAAATCGTCAGGCGATTATCAATCCAGAAGATTTGGTGGAGGCGTTGCCCGATTTTCCAGAAACAGTGGTGTCTTGCTTTGCTCGTGAGACCTTTAAGCGCATGCTGGCTGATTTTCAGCATGAGCTATTGACCTCCACTTCCATGGCAAATATTGAAATTCCCATTTACAAGGTTGTTATAAAAGGTAAGGCAATCGCCATGTTCAATTCACCAGTCGGGGCGGCTGCCTGTATCGCCATTTTGGAAGATTTGATTGCCTTTGGAATGAAGAAGCTGGTTCTTTTTGGAACTTGTGGCGTTTTAGATGAAACGATTAGGGAAACGTCTATCATTGTTCCTCATGCGGCTATTCGTGATGAAGGGACCAGTTATCATTACCTGCCGGCTTCTGATGAGATAGAAGTAAATGTCGGTTTGCGGGATTTTTTACGGTCATTTTTAGCTGATAAAGGAATTTCTCATACAGTTGGAAAAGTTTGGACGACAGACGGCATTTATCGGGAAACAGCTGCGAAACTCCGTAAGCGAAAAGAAATGGGTGCTGTTTGTGTAGATATGGAATGTTCAGCAGTTGCAGCTTTGGCAGCTTTTCGTGACATTTCTGTTTGTCATTTCTTTTATGCGGCGGATCACTTGTCAGAAGAAGCCTGGGATATGCGTAATTTAGCGAATCATGCAGACCTAGACGAAAAAGACAAAGTGGCTAACTTGGCGATGCAAATTGCCCTTGCTTTATAGAGAACATGCTATGAAAAAACCAATTATTCAATTTGAAAATTTTAGTTTTCAGTATCAAGCACAGACAGAACCAACCTTGAAAAATGTTGATTTGACGATTTATGAGGGAGAAAAGGTCTTAATCGTGGGTCCGTCTGGTTCGGGGAAGTCCACTCTTGGGCAATGTTTAAATGGCATTATTCCAAATATTTATCGTGGAGAAATGACAGGAAGTTTGTTGGTTCAAGGGAAGTCTGTCTTTGACAGCAGTATTTATGACCTATCCAATCTTGTCAGTACCGTCTTGCAAGATACGGACGGTCAGTTTATCGGGCTGAGTGTTGCGGAAGATTTGGCTTTTGCTTTGGAAAATGACATGGTGGATTTGCCGACGATGAGAGAAAAGGTTCATTTGTGGGCGGAGAAACTAGATTTGTTATCATTGTTGCACCAGCGCCCCCAAGACTTATCTGGCGGGCAGAAGCAGCGGGTCAGTTTGGCCGGGGTGCTGATTGACGAAAGTCCGATTTTGCTCTTTGATGAACCTTTGGCAAACTTAGATCCGAAGTCGGGACAGGATACGATTGAGCTGATTGATCAGATTCATGCGGAAGCAGGAACGACGACGATTGTTATCGAGCACCGTCTGGAAGATGTGCTGTATCGGTCTATTGATCGGATCGTCCTCATCAATGACGGGCAAATTCTCTTTAACGGCAGTCCTGATGACCTGCTGCATACGCAGTTGTTAGCTGAGAATGGGATTCGAGAGCCACTTTATCTGACAACCTTGCGGCAGCTTGGTTTTCAGCTAGAGAACTCTGCACAGTTGGCGAATTTAGCACAGATCGATGTTTCTGCTGTTCAGTTTTCGGGCGAAAAAGTTTCTATTCAAAAACCACCAGCACAGGATAATTTGCTGGAATTGAAAAATGTCCACTTTGCCTACGGTGAGAAAAAGGTTTTACAAGATATTGATTTTACAATCTCTAAAGGTGAAAAAATTGCCATTGTCGGCAAAAACGGTGCTGGAAAATCTACGCTAGCAAAAGCGCTCTGCCAGTTTATTGCAACAGAAGGAAGCTATACTTGGCAAGGAAGAGACATCAAGGGTGACTCCATTAAGGAGCGGGCAGAACGGATCGGGTATGTTTTGCAAAACCCAAATCAGATGATTTCAACAACCATGATTTTTGATGAGGTTGCTTTGGGGTTGAGGTTGCGTGGGATTGCAGAAGATGAGATAAAAGAGCGTGTACTGGCCGCGCTAAAAACCTGCGGCCTATACGAATTTCGGCAGTGGCCCATTTCCGCCTTGTCTTTTGGGCAAAAGAAGCGAGTGACCATTGCTTCCATTTTAGTGTTAAATCCAGAGATTATTCTTTTAGATGAGCCAACGGCTGGCCAAGATCAACGCAATTACACAGAAATCATGAATTTCTTAGATGAGTTGAACCAAAAAGGGCATACGATTATCATGATTACGCACGATATGCAGCTGATGTTGGATTATTCTGACCGAGCGGTTGTGATGTTGGATGGTAAGATTCTGGCGGACAAATCACCGGCCGAAGTCTTGACAGATCAGGCCTTGATTCAGGCGGCGAATCTCAAGGAAACGTCTATTTTTTCCTTGGCTGAGAAATTGGAAGTTGATCCGCTCGCTTTAACAGAATTTTACATGCAAGAAAGGGAGGAAAGCCATGCTTAATCAACAAAAACTTATTGGTTACCATGCGGGAACGACCTTTTTGCATCGCTTATCTGGAGCGAGTAAATTACTGTTTTTCATTTTGGTATCGACTGCAGCGATGATTAGCTATGATACTCGCTTGTTGCTGGTCATTGCGGTTGGATCGCTCTTGCTTTTTAGAGTTTCGAACATTCATTTTAAAGATGTATCGTTTGTTTTAGCTTTTGCTGGTGTTTTTGCCACTTTGAATCTTATCATGGTCTATCTGTTTGCGCCTCAGTATGGAGTGGAGATTTACGGTGAGCAGACGGTGTGGTTCGGTGGATTAGGCAGTTATACTATAACTGCGCAGGAAATCTTTTATTTGTTTAATTTGTTCTTGAAATATCTCTGCACCATTCCTTTGGCGGTTATTTTTCTGATGACGACGCATCCTAGTCAGTTTGCGTCTAGTATGAATCAAATTGGGATACCGTATAAAATCGCCTATTCTGTCAGTTTGACATTGCGCTACATTCCTGACTTGCAGGAGGAATTTTACCTCATCAGAATGTCGCAAGAAGCGCGTGGTTTGGAATTGTCTAAAAAAGCAAAATTAAACCAACGCATCAAAGGGAATCTGCAAATCATTATTCCATTGATTTTTAGCTCGCTGGAGCGGATAGATACGATTGCGACAGCCATGGAATTGCGCCGTTTTGGTAAAAATAAAAAGCGGACTTGGTACACTTATCAGGCTTTTCAGAGGTTGGATATTGAAGTGATTTTGCTGGCTATTTTATTTTTACTACTCAGCTTCTTACTTTTTTTCGTCAATCATGGTCGCTTTTACAATCCTTGGCTATAAATGAGAATTGAAATGTACATAGGAGGAAGAAAATGATTGCATTGGTAACAGGAGCTTCAGCTGGTTTTGGTCAAGCTATTTGTCGTCGATTGGTGGCAGAAGGTCACCGAGTGATTGGTTCAGCGAGAAGATTGGAAAAGCTGACACAACTTCAGCAGGAGTTAGGTCTTGAAAATTTTTATCCGCTTCAAATGGATGTGTCGGATACAAAAAGTGTGGATCAAGCCTTAGAAAGTTTGCCAGAGGATTGGCGAACGATTGATATTTTGGTCAACAATGCAGGTCTGGCATTGGGCTTAGACAAGGCCTATGAGGCAGATATGCACGATTGGCTGACGATGATTCAGACCAATATTATTGGTTTGGTTTATCTAACACGTCAGATCCTACCGCAAATGGTAGAGCGAGATACTGGGCTCATTATCAATCTAGGTTCAACCGCTGGAACGGTTCCTTATCCAGGTGCTAACGTCTACGGAGCTAGTAAAGCATTTGTGAAGCAATTTTCTCTAAATTTACGTGCTGATTTGGCAGGACACCATATTCGTGTTACTAACATTGAACCCGGTCTTTGTGAGGGAACAGAATTTTCAACTGTTCGATTTAAAGGAGATGATCAACGAGCTGAAAAATTGTATGAAGGAGCTCATGCTATTCAGCCAGTTGATATTGCCAATACTGTTGCTTGGATTGTTGGACAGCCTCCTCATGTCAATATCAACCGGATTGAAATCATGCCTGTTTCACAAACGTTTGGAGCGCAGCCTGTTTTTCGAGAAGAATAGATGAGATGGAATGGGGAGAAGATGACGGAAATAAATCTTTTATTTTCAATCGATGATCATTATGTAGAGCAATTTAAAACGACCTTGTATTCAGTTTATTTGAATACACCGTCAGCTTTGTTGCATGTGTTTGTCTTGCAAAAAGAATTGTTAAAAAGGAATATGGAGATTGAGGATTTTTGTGAAACACTAGGGATCATCTATGAGCCGGTTGTGATTGGCGAAAAGGCCTTTGAAGATGCTCCAAGCACTGATCGGTATCCAGAAACAATTTACTATCGTTTGTTGGCGCATGAATATCTTCCTCAAGATTTGGAGCGGATTCTTTATTTGGACGCAGATATTTTATGTTTAAATGATATTTGTCCGCTTTATGAAATGGAGTTAGGAACTTCTTTATATGCTGCGGCCAGTCATGGTTCAGATGCTAATATGACAGATTTAGTCAATAAGCTGCGTTTGCAGAATTTTGAGGCAGAAAGTTACTATAATTCAGGAGTTTTACTCATGAATCTGACCGCCATTCGGAAAGAAGTGAAGCGTGAGGCTATTTTAGATTACATTGCGCAGAATAGTTTTAAACTCTTTTTACCGGATCAAGATGTGCTGAATGCTTTGTATGGACATTTGACAATTCAGATTCCAGATGAATTGTATAACTACGATGCCCGCTACAATGTGCTGTATTATGCTCGGAGTAAAGGTGAGTGGGATTTAGATTGGGTTGTGGAGCATACAGTTTTTCTTCACTTTTGTGGGCGAGACAAGCCTTGGCTGAAAGAATACCACGGACGCTATGCTGCACTTTATAAGCATTACCAACATCGCAGCCGAAAAGTTGGCAGATAAAAACGAAACCAACCGATTGAAATGGTTGGTTTTTCTTTTTATAACGGTCGTTTATTAGGAATTCCTGCTTTGCGTGGGTATTTATTGGGAGTTTCTTTTTTCTTGTCAACAATAGTGATGTAGCGCGGGTCACCGTTGGGAAGTTGATAGCTGCTGTTTTCTGCGACTTTGCTGAATAGGAGTCTGAGAGCGTTATTAGCTTCCGTTAATTCCTCAGGAGCACTGCTGGCTTTGAGCGCTAAAAGACGCCCTCCAACTTTAAGAAAGGGAATGGTCAGCTCGGCTAAGACCTGCATACGAGCAACAGCGCGTGCAGTGACAATATCAAACTGGGCGCGGAAGTCTTTATCTTGAGCAAAATCTTCTGCCCGACCATGATAAAAATGAACTTTTTCCAAACCTAACTCGTCAGCCAAATGATTTAAAAACAGAATACGCTTGTTCAGAGAATCAATAATCGTCACATCTAGCGCTGGATAGAGGATTTTCATAGGGAGACTCGGAAAACCTGCCCCTGCTCCAATATCCAATAGTTTGATGTTTTTGTTTTCAATCCATCCCTGTAAAATTGGCGCAATGGAATCATAGAAATGCTTGAGATAGACTTCCTTTTTGTCAGTAATAGCTGTCAGATTGATTTTTTCATTCCATTCAACGAGAAGTTCAAAATAGTGTTCAAATTGCTTTTTTTGTCGGTCTGTGAGTTCAATCTGTTGTTGTTTTAAAAGTTGATAAAATTCTTCGGGTGTCATCATTTGTCCTTACTTGTATCTTCTTGTTTCTATTATACCAGATAATCAGAAGAGAATCTTCAAAATTTCTCTTTTGAAGAAGTCTAAATTTTTATTCTTTTCATTTTTCTGGTATAATGTCTATAATAAATTTAAAGGAGAATGACTATGTGGATAATTATTTTAGCCATTGTTGTGGTACTTGTATTGTTTGTGATTGCCAGTTACAATGGTCTTGTCAAAAGTCGTATGCAAACTAAGGAAGCGTGGAGTCAGATTGATGTTCAGTTAAAACGTCGAAATGATTTGCTGCCAAACCTGATTGAAACGGTCAAAGGGTATGCCAAATATGAAGCATCAACGCTTGAAAAAGTAACAGAGCTTCGTCGTCAAGTGGCAGCTGCTACAACGCCAGCAGAAGCTATGAAAGCAAGTGATGCCTTGACGCGTCAAATTTCTGGCATTTTTGCAGTTGCAGAAAATTACCCAGAATTAAAAGCAAGTACGAACTTTGTAAAATTGCAAGAAGAATTGACCAATACTGAAAATAAAATTTCGTATTCTCGTCAACTTTATAATAGTGTAACAAGCAATTACAATGTGAAGCTGGAAACATTTCCAAGTAATATTATTGCTGGAATGTTCGGCTTTAAGCCGGCAGATTTCTTGGCTGTTCCAGAGGAAGAAAAATCCGTACCAAAAGTTGATTTTAGCGGTTTAGGAGACTAATATGCTCTTTGATCAAATTGCTAGTAATAAAAGACGAACGTGGGTTCTCTTGATTGCTTTTTTTGCTCTGTTAGCGATTATTGGAGCAGCAGTCGGCTATTTATGGCTAGATTCAACTCTTGGTGGTGTGATGATTGCCTTTATCATTGGCGGTATTTATGCTTTTAGCATGATTTTTCAATCTACCGAGGTTGTCATGTCTATGAACGGTGCGCGACAAGTCACGGAAGCTGAGGCTCCTGATCTGTATCATGTGGTAGAAGATATGGCGATGGTAGCACAAGTTCCGATGCCGCGGGTGTATATTGTAGAGGATTCATCGCCCAATGCTTTTGCGACTGGTTCAAAGCCTGAAAATGCAGCAGTTGCTGCAACAACAGGCTTGTTAAATCTGATGAATCGTGAAGAGCTGGAAGCGGTTATTGGACATGAAGTGAGCCATATCCGTAATTATGATATTCGGATTTCAACGATAGCGGTAGCACTTGCTAGTGCGGTGACCATGCTATCCAGCCTAGCTGGACGAATGATGTGGTTTGGCGGTGGCAGTCGCAGACGTGATAGTCGAGATAATGATAGTGGTTTGGGAATTCTGATGCTGATTTTGTCGCTTGTTGCGATTATCTTGGCTCCTTTAGCAGCTACTTTGGTTCAGTTGGCGATTTCTCGTCAACGTGAATTTTTGGCAGATGCTTCAAGTGTAGAATTAACGCGCAATCCGCAAGGGATGATTAACGCTCTCTTGAAATTAGAAAATAGCGAGCCGATGCACCACAAAGTTGATGACGCTAGTGCAGCTCTTTATATCAATGATCCAAAAAAAGAAGGCGGCTTGCAAAAGTTATTTTACACCCACCCACCGATTTCAGAGCGAGTGGAGCGCTTAAGAAAAATGTAAAAAGATTGAGATAGACAGTCATGATTGCGACACAATCATAGTAGTCTACTTCAATCTTTTTTGGTCTTTCACCAGATAAATTTTGAATATAATAGCTCTGTTCCTATCTTTTTTTGACCGATAGTAAAAGAGATAATCCGCCACAGACTGTAAACACAATCCATGTGACTTTCATATTCCAAATAGCGAGACTGGTAAACATCATGGTACCAAATGGGACAGAAAAACTAAACAGCAAACTCAGAAAGTTAGAAGTCTGTGCTAAGATATCTGAGGGAAGTTTGCTAAGAAGCATGCTGTTGATTTTTGGATTGACTTTTCTAGCAAGATACATCATAAAGAAAACAGCAAAAATAGTAAGGAAAACAGGTAATTGGAAGACATTGATGATACCAATTGAAAGAAGTGTAAAGATTGACCAAAGAGCGATTTGATTAACAGAGAGTCTGCTAAAATAATCATTGGGGGTTAGGCTGGCAGAAACAATTCCTAGAATGATTGTTGTTTCAAAAATGAGAAGAGACTGGCTGAAAGGGAGTCCGAATAAAGGATGATCCAATAAATAAAGATTGTAAATCGCCATAATAGAGCCACCAAGTGCATTGAGTATTAGTATCTGAAAGAGTAAGGTCAAAAAATGGCTATCTTCATTTTGTTCAAAAATTAGTTTGCAGCTGTGATACATTTCTAGAAATTGTTGCTTGAGAGGAAGAGGATTTTCACTTTCTTTAATGGCGTCATGGGTCAATTTATGGCGGACAAAATAAAGAGTGGTTGAAGATAGTAGAAATGTCAGGGAATTGATCAAAGCTACCAGTGCGAAATGTTGATTGCTGACAGCAAGAAGCCAAACTCCTAATGCTTGTCCAGCTAAATTGCAGAGATAAGCAATTAGTTGCGTAAAGGAGAAAGCTGCCATCATGTCTTCATCTGCTAAATTCTTTTTCAAAATAGGCATTTGCAGACCACTACGATAGTCACTAATCATATCTGATAGGATATTCAAGAGACAAACAGTAGAAAATGCCAGATAAGAAGTTGAGCGAGTTAGAAATGCTACAAAGACAAATAGCATAGCTTGGAGATAACCCATATGAATGAGCCAACGCGCTTTATGACTGGTTTTATCAGCTTTTATTCCCACAAAAATAGTAAAAAATACTGGAACGAGAACGATAAAATTAGCAATCCCGACAGCAAATTTAGGATTGGGGAGGCTTGATGCAAAAACAACAAAAACAATATTATAAATGGAAGAGCCTAAAATATTGAATATGCGTGACAGACTGATAAACGCAAATACTTTATTTTTTACAATGAGTTTCATTCTAATCTCCTTTTTATGTGTTGCAATGATTATAGCAGGAAAGGAGTTGATTTCAAGGGCTTTTCCGTAAGTGGTAGCAAAGTCCAAGTAAGTGAACGGTATGGTAAAGTAACTTGCAAATAAACTTTATGTCCTATTTCTCATCTCAAAAATGGTATAATAAAATTAGAAATTTAAATACAAATGAGGAAACGATGTTACATATTCAAGAAATACGTAAAAATCCAGATGGTCTTGCTTTTGAGCAAGGATTTGATTTGACGCAAGAATTGCAAGTGCGCAATCCTGAAATTTTAAATGTCCAAGACATTTTTGTAAGTGGAAAGGTGCAATATGAAGACGGTCTTTACTTTTTAGATTATGATTTGTCTTATACCATTACGCTGGCGTCAAGTCGCAGCATGGAGCCGGTAGAGCAAAAAGAGAGCTACTTGGTGAATGAAGTTTTTGCCGATGCGCATAGTGGAAAAGTGGATCAGGATTTGATAGCGGATGACTTGGTGTTGCCGATTGAAAATGAAGAAATCAATCTAGCTGAAAGTGTGGCAGATAATATTTTATTGCATATCCCTCTTAAAGTGCTGACAGCCGAGGAGGAAGCGAGTGATAGCATGCCTTCAGGAAATGATTGGCAGGTCATGACCGAAGAAGAGTATCAGCAAAGTAAACAAGAGCAAAAAGAGAAAAACAGTCCTTTTGCTAGCCTGCAAGGTCTGTTTGATGAGGAGTGAAAAATCTAATTTTTGTTTGCCATATTTTTTATTGGAAAAAGGAGCAGAATATGCAAAAATACATAAAAAGATTAGAGCATGATTTTTCTGAAATAAAAAATGGTTTTAAAGAATTTGAGAAAAGAGCGCAGTTAGATTTTGAAAGTTATGAAGAAAAAGAAGTGCATGCATTAGCTAAATCAGCTTATCAATCAGAGGTATATCAAGTTCGGATGTATGCTGTCTTTTTATTCGGATATTTGTCTGATGATAAGGCAGTTTTGCATTTTATGAAAGAAGAAGTGTCGAAAGATAAGAATTGGAGAGTTCAGGAAATTCTAGCAAAATCCTTTGATGAGTATTGCAAAAGAGTTGGATATGAGGAATCTCTAGATATAATTGATGAGTGGTTACATGCAGAACAGCCAAATACAAGAAGAGCAGTAACAGAAGGTTTACGAATATGGACTACAGGCCTTATTTTAATCAGAATCCTCAGGAAGCGATAAAAAGATTGTCGAACTTAAGATTAGACTCTAGTGAATACGTAAGAAAGTCCGTAGGGAATGCTTTAAAAGATATTAGTAAAAAATTTCCAGAACTTGTAAAATCGGAACTCAAGACATGGGGAACCAATAAAGCAGAGCGACAGGTTTATCAATTAGCTAGTAAATTCATTGGCACACATATATAAATATAAGGGCTTGTATTCTATAGACAACCTTTATATATATAAGACTATTCCCTGTCACTTGTCCGTTATTAAAGTTTTTTTGAAATATATTCAGTATTCTTGCAAATTTTTGTCTAGATTAACTGAGGAGTGAATCTTCATCTGGCAAAACTATCTTTGCGGGGACAGGCTCTAATAATTATTTTACTTATATGTTTTTCTATTTATGATAGCAAATAGTTTCATGTAAAACAACAAATCCTTTATTTTCACGCATAAAAATGATAAAATAAAACAAACTAAAAAGAGGAGTACAAAATGACAAAAGCGAATTTTGGTGTTGTTGGTATGGCCGTCATGGGTCGTAACCTTGCCCTTAATATTGAATCTCGTGGCTATACAGTAGCAATTTACAACCGTTCAGCGAATAAAACAGAGGATGTGATTGCATCACATCCTGAAAAAAACTTTGTTCCAAGTTATGATGTGGAAAGCTTTGTAAATTCTATCGAAAAACCACGTCGGATTATGCTCATGGTCAAAGCTGGTCCAGGAACCGATGCAACGATTCAGGCACTTTTACCTTTCCTTGATAAAGGAGATATCTTGATTGACGGTGGAAATACTTTTTATAAAGACACTATTCGTCGTTCAGAAGAATTGGCAAATTCAGGAATCAATTTCATCGGAACAGGTGTATCTGGTGGCGAAAAAGGTGCGCTTGAAGGACCGTCTATCATGCCTGGTGGGCAAAAAGAAGCCTATGAATTAGTAGCAGACGTGTTGGAAGAAATTTCAGCGAAAGCACCAGAAGACGGTGCGCCATGTGTGACTTACATCGGTCCAAACGGTGCTGGTCATTATGTAAAAATGGTTCACAATGGGATTGAATATGGCGATATGCAATTGATTGCAGAAAGCTATGATTTAATGCAACACTTGCTTGGATTTTCAGCAGCAGAAATGGCTGACATCTTTACAGAATGGAATAAAGGTGAGTTGGATAGCTATCTGATTGAAATCACTGCTGATATTTTGACTCGTAAAGATGATGAAGGTCAAGATGGGCCGATCGTTGATTACATTTTGGATGCGGCTGGAAATAAAGGAACTGGTAAATGGACGAGTCAATCAGCTCTTGACTTTGGTGTGCCGCTTCCGCTCATTACAGAGTCTGTCTTTGCACGCTATATTTCTGCTTATAAAGATGAACGTGTGGCTGCAAGCAAGGTTCTTCCAAAACCAGCTACATTTAAATTTGAAGGAGACAAGGCTGAATTGATTGAAAAAATTCGTCAAGCCCTCTACTTCTCGAAAATTATGTCTTATGCACAAGGTTTCTCACAATTGCGTGTAGCATCTAAAGAACAGGATTGGAATCTTCCGTTTGGTGAAATTGCTTCTATTTGGCGTGCTGGTTGTATCATTCGTGCTCGTTTCTTGCAAAAAATTACAGATGCATACAGTCGCAATGCAGATCTTGCAAACTTACTGCTTGACGAATACTTTATGGACGTCACTGCCAAATACCAACAAGCTGTTCGTGATGTAGTGGCGTTGGCTGTTCAAGCAGGTGTGCCGGTACCAACGTTCTCTAGTGCGATTGCTTACTTTGATAGCTATCGTGCAGAAAACTTGCCAGCCAATTTAATTCAAGCGCAACGCGATTATTTTGGTGCGCATACGTATGAACGCAAGGACAAAGAAGGAATTTACCACTATTCTTGGTATGATGAAAAATAGGATAGGCTATGGCGAAGCGGATTTTATTAGTTGAAAAAGAAAAAAAGTTAGCACAATTTATTGGCTTAGAACTACAAAAAGAAGGTTATCGGGTTGATCTTTTTGAAACAGGAAAAGATGCTTTGGCGTTTGCGCGAGCGAATCAATACGATTTATTCCTGTTGAATTTTATGCTTGACGATATGACAGGAACAGAATTTGCCGCACAATTAAGTGTGATAAAGCCTGCTTCGGTCATCATTGTATTGGATAATCGTGATAATATTCTTCAATATACTGAGGAAATCCAACGCTTTGCTGTTGCTTACATGGTAGAACCATTCATTGTGACGGACTTAGTTGAAAAAATTTCTGCCATTTTTCGTGGGCGTGATTTTATTGACCAGCATTGTAGTCAGATGAAAGTTCCAACATCTTATCGAAATCTTCGGATTGATGTGCAAAATCATACAGTTTATCGAGGTGAAGAAGTGATTGCATTGACTCGAAGAGAGTATGATTTATTAGCAACATTGATGGGAAGCCATCAAGCTTTAAGCCGTGAACAGTTGTTAGAGCGCGTGTGGAAATACGAAGGTGCTGTTGAAACAAATGTTGTCGATGTTTATATTCGCTATCTTCGTAGTAAAATTGATATAGCGGGGCAAAAAAGTTATATAAAAACCGTGCGTGGTGTTGGTTATGCTATGCAAGAATAACTCTGAGGTGCAGGAAATATCGTTTTTCTGCACTTTTCTAATGGGCGTATTTCCCTAGTCTATTACAATTTGCAAGCAAGAAATAGGAAAAATTTTTAAAATATTATATAAAAACGCTTTACAAAATAAAAATATATGATATAATTAAAGGGTCAAATAAATGCAAACGTTTTCGTAAAACGTTTGCGGAAATTTTATAAGGAGATATGAATGATGAAAGAGACATTCAAAAACATATTCAGTTTCGAATTTTGGCAAAAATTCGGAAAAGCTCTGATGGTCGTTATCGCAGTAATGCCTGCGGCTGGTTTGATGATCAGTATTGGTAAGTCTATTCCAATGATCAACCCAAATGTAGCTGCTCTTGTTACAACAGGTGGCGTGCTAGAACAAATTGGTTGGGGTGTTATCGGTAACCTTCACATTCTATTTGCACTTGCTATTGGAGGTAGCTGGGCAAAAGAACGTGCTGGCGGTGCTTTTGCAGCTGGTCTGTCATTTATCTTGATTAACCGTATTACTGGGGTTATGTTTGGTGTGACTTCAGATTTATTGGCAAAAGATGGTGCAACTATTCGTACTTTGTTTGGCACTTCAATCAAAGTGGCTGATTATTTTGTAAGTGTACTGGAAGCACCAGCTCTTAACATGGGTGTATTCGTTGGTATTATTGCTGGTTTTGTGGGAGCAACAGCTTACAACAAATATTATAATTTCCGCAAATTACCAGATGCACTCTCATTCTTCAATGGGAAACGTTTTGTACCATTTGTCGTTATTTGGCGCTCAGCTATTGTAGCGATTATTCTTTCAGCTGTTTGGCCAGTTATTCAAACAGGGATTAACTCATTTGGTATCTGGATTGCTAACTCACAAGATACAGCGCCATTCTTGGCACCATTCTTGTATGGTACTTTAGAACGTCTCTTGCTTCCATTTGGTTTGCACCACATGTTGACGATTCCAATGAACTACACTTCAATTGGTGGTACTTATGAAGTATTGACTGGTGCAGCGAAAGGAACACAAGTATTTGGTCAAGACCCACTTTGGTTAGCTTGGGTGACAGACCTTGTAAACTTGAAAGGTTCAGATGCATCTCAATATCAACATCTTTTAAACAGCGTGACTCCAGCTCGTTTCAAAGTTGGACAAATGATTGGTTCATTTGGTATTTTGATGGGTGTTGTATTTGCTATCTATCGTAATGTTGATGCAGATAAAAAGCATAAATACAAAGGGATGATGACTGCAACAGCACTTGCAACATTCTTGACAGGTGTGACAGAACCAATTGAATACATGTTTATGTTTGTTGCAATGCCTCTATACCTAGTATATGCAGTTGTTCAAGGGTTAGCCTTTGCAATGGCTGACGTTGTTCACTTGCGTGTTCACTCATTTGGTTCGATCGAATTCTTGACTCGTACCCCACTTGCAATCAACGCTGGTTTGGGTATGGATATCATTAACTTTATTTGGGTAACGGTTCTCTTTGCAGTTGGAATGTACTTTATTGCCAACTTCATGATTAAGAAATTTAACTACGCAACTCCAGGACGTAACGGAAACTATGAAACTGCTGAAGGTGAAGATAGCGGCTCATCAGCTCAAACTGACGGAAAAGTTGCTGAAGCTTCACAAGCTGTGAATATTATCAATCTTCTTGGTGGCCGTGCTAATATCGTTGATGTAGATGCATGTATGACACGTCTCCGTGTAACTGTTAAAGATGCTGATAAAGTCGGTACAGAAGAGCAATGGAAAGCTGAAGGAGCAATGGGCTTGGTGATGAAAGGCCAAGGCGTTCAAGCGATTTATGGTCCGAAAGCGGATGTTCTTAAATCTGACATTCAAGACTTACTTGACTCAGGTGAAGTGATTCCTGAAACTCTTCCAAGTCAAATGACAGCTTCACAAGCTGCGGAAGTGAGCTACAAAGGTGTAACAGAAGAAGTTGAAACAGTTGCTGACGGTGAAGTCATTGCTATCTCTGATGTGAAAGATCCTGTCTTCTCACAAAAAATGATGGGTGACGGATTTGCAGTTGAACCTGAAAATGGCAATATCTACTCACCAGTATCAGGTACTATTACAAGTATTTTCCCTACAAAACACGCTCTTGGTCTCTTGACTGATAATGGTCTTGAAGTGCTTGTTCATATCGGACTTGATACAGTCAGTCTTGAAGGTAAACCATTTGAAGTACATGTTGCAGAAGGTCAAAAAGTAGTAGCAGGTGATCTTCTTGTGACAGCTGATTTAGAAGCTATCAAAGCAGCAGGTCGTGAAACTTCAACAGTTGTTGTCTTCACAAATGCACAAGCTATTAAATCTGTAACGGTTGAAACATTCGGCAAAGTAGCAGCGAAAACGGTTGTTGCCAAAGTAGAATTGTAAATAGAAAAGAGAAATCATGGCAAAATTCCTGACTTTAAATACTCATAGTTGGATGGAAGATGAGCAAGAAAAAAAGCTAGATCAACTAGCTGAGCGGATTCTTCAAGAAAAATATGATGTCATTTGCCTGCAGGAAGTCAATCAAGAAATGGAGTCTGAACAGGTTGTTCAGGCTCCATTTTATCATGCGGTAGATGGCGCCATTGCGATTCATAAAGACCACTTTGCACATTTTCTTGTGGAGAGATTGGTAGAGAAAGGTCTTATTTATCATTGGTCTTGGGCTTATAATCATATTGGTTTTGATCGGTTTCATGAGGGAGTTGCTATTTTATCCTTAAAGCCGTTGAAACCAAGTGAGTTATTGGTTTCAGATGCCAACGATCCAACGGATTATCACACTAGAAAAGTCCTCTTAGCAGAAACAGAAGTAGATGGACGGCTTGTAACAGTGGCTTCCTGTCATCTTTCTTGGTGGGACAAAGGCTTCCAAGAAGAATGGGGACAAGTAGAAAAAGAATTGTTGCAACGCGAGATGCCTCTAGTATTGATGGGGGATTTTAACAATCCTGTTGGTTATGAAGGCTATCAGCACATTCTAAAAAGTCCACTTGCTTTGCAAGACAGTCATGCCGTCGCCACTACAGTCGTTGGCACCGCAACAGTTGAAGGCGATATTGCTGGCTGGGCGGGAAATAAAGATGCTCTGAAAATTGATTATATTTTTACAAGTAAAGATTTCAATATTGAAAAATCTACTGTTGTTTTTGATGGCAAAACAACACCTGTCGTTAGTGACCATTTTGGGTTAGAAGCAGAAGTTGCATTTTAACAATCAAAAACGGAAAGTTCAAGATAAAACTTTCCGTTTTTGATTGTCATTCTTTAGAGGTGTGGCGTTTTCCAGCATTGATAGCATCAGCCTCGGTCATGGTGACTACTCTGTCAAACCGTGTATTTCGTGGCATATTATCTGTGCTGTACCAATAAACATCAGCAGTTCCGTTACGAGCTACATAAACGGTTCGTTCCTGTTGTTGAGCGTCTTGTACTGCAGTAGCCTCTTATTGTTGCTGCGCTTGAGCGGCAGCTGCTTCTTCTTGTTTTCGTTTTTCTTCTGCTTGTCTAGCTATTTCTTGTTCTTTTGCTTCTTTTTCTTGCTTAGCCTTTTCGACTTTCTGTTTTTCTTCTTCTGCGGCTTTTTCCTTCTTTGCCTGTTCCTCTTTTTTACCTAGAGCAATATATTGCTCGTTTTCTTTTTTGTAGGAGTCAAACTCACTTTTTAATGTTTTGTACTCTTTTTCTGCTTCTTCATTGCTTTTTGTTAATTTTTGAATCTGTACTTTATATTCTTTCTCATCTTTGTGCTGGTTTCCCGTGATAGAAAACGATCCCAATAAAAGAACAGCTAGCGTTAGAATAGCAATATTCTTTTTGTCTTTAAAAAAGGCAACAGAAAAAAATCTTTTCATCATAATTCTCCTTAGTGTGATAACGTTTACAATTTATTATATAAAATTTCCTGCAAGAAGTAAATAGGGTAATAGGTTATTATATATTTTTGTAAAGCGGTTCTTATCTTTTGTTATTTTTTAAAACATGGTATAATGAAGTATTAAGAATTCAGGAGGAAAGCAGATGCGTTGTCCTAAGTGTGGTGGTAGTAAATCAAGTGTTATTGACAGTCGGCAAGCCGAAGATGGCAATACAATTCGTCGTCGTCGTGAGTGTGATGAATGTCAGTATCGCTTTACGACTTATGAACGTGTAGAAGAACGGACACTTGTTGTCGTAAAAAAAGATGGCACGCGGGAACAATTTTCAAGAGATAAGATCTTTAATGGAATCATTCGTTCAGCGCAAAAACGTCCTGTTTCTAGTGATGAGATTGAGGAAATTGTCAGCAGAATTGAGCAAAAAGTGCGCAGCAGCAATGAAAACGAGATCGCAAGTGAGTATATCGGTGGTTTAGTAATGGAAGAGTTAGCTGAGTTAGATGAGATTACCTATGTTCGTTTTGCTAGTGTGTATCGTAGTTTTAAAGATGTGAGCGAGCTGGAAAACCTCTTGAAGCAGATTACAAAAACAGCTAAAAAGAAAAAGGAACAATAAATGAAACCGAATGATCAATTTTCTTTTATGAAAAATAATCTGATCAGTCAGGACAGTACAAATTTGATTCGTCTGTATTTGCCAATTTTAGGGCTTGATGCGACTTCTATCTATCAATATTTTCTCGCTTTTTGGGACAATGAAAAATCATCTTATACTTTTGGACACATTTTGAATCATCTCAATCTGGGAATGAATGCCTTGCAAAAAAGTTTAGAAATGTTGTCTGCTATGCAGTTAGTAGAGCTTTATTATGCAGAGAATCATTTTCAGGTCTATTTGCGGCCCACACTGTCTCCAAGTGAATTTTTAAGCAATCCTGTTTACAGACGCCTGCTAGAAAAGAAGATTGGTGAAGCTGCGGTAGAGGTTTTGTTGCCTAGTCAACCAAGAGGTGAGAAGCAAAATGTAAAGCTGTCAGAGATTTTTCAAGTGGAAGATGCAAAGGCAGAGCCGCAATCAAAACAGAATCATTTTGAATTGGATTACTTTAAACAATTGATGGCGCGAGAAAACTTACGTTTTGAAAATGAAAAAGAAGATTTGCTGGTACTCTTTGCCATTGCGGAGCAAAAAAATTGGACTTGGTATGAAACCTATTTGTTAGCTAAAGAAACGGCTGTCGGTCATGTGATTTCAACCAAGAGAATGAAGCAAAAATTAAATCAAAAGCCTGCTGCAAGCGGATTTTCTAATGCTGAACAAACGATTATTCGAGAGGCTAAGAGTAAGTCAGCTCTGCAGTTTTTGGCAGAAATCAAAAAAACCAAGCATGCGACAATCACACGAGGAGAACGTCAGTGTTTGCAAGAATTGGCAAATTTGGGACTGTTAGATGAAGTAATCAATGTGATTTTGCTGTTGACTTTTAACAAAGTGGATTCGGCTAATCTCAATGAAAAATACGCTTTGAAAGTAGCAAATGACTTTTCATATCAAGAAGTGACATCAGCAGAAGAAGCAGTTTTGCGGATTCGTGAGCGAAATCAACAACCAAGCAAAAAAGCAAATCAAACAACTACTTCAAAGAGCAATGTTCCCGACTGGAGCAATCCTGACTATAAGAATGAAACAAGTGCTGAAAAGCAGGCTGAACTAGAGGAGCAAAAAAGAAAACTTTTAGCGAAATTGGACCAAGGAGGTGACTAGATGGAGAGTGTTGGACAAACGATGGCGCATAGGAACCAAGCTCGTCAATTTGACTATGAAGAGTTGGTGAAACAAATCGTCGCCGATCCAGATGTGGCGGCTTTTATCCAGTCTGAGCGATTAACACCAGCTGAAATCAAACGAAGCATTTCTAAGTTTAATCAGTATATTTCTGAACGCAATCGATTCTTGCTAGGTGATAAAGCGTATATTGCCAAAGGCTATAAGCCGATTTTGGTGAAGAATGAGGGTTATGCGGATGTTTCTTATGAAGAAACTCCAGAATTAGTTGAAGCGCAGAAACAAGCAACTATCAATGCACGGTTAAACTTGATTAGTCTTCCTGCTAGTCTCAAGGAAGCTAGTTTGGCAAAAGTGGATTTGGACGATGTTGGTCGTTACAAGGCTTTTGAGTTGCTGACGAATTTTGTGGCAGATTATCCAAACTACAAAAAAGCCATTTATCTTTACGGTGATTTTGGCGTAGGAAAAAGTTACATGATGGCGGCCTTGGCACATGATTTGTCGGAAAAACGTAGTGTTTCTACAACGTTACTTCATTATCCTAGTTTTGTTTTGGATGTAAAGAATGCCATTTCTTCCGGTTTGGTTAAGGAAAAGATTGATGAAGTAAAAGTAGCGCAAGTATTGATTTTGGATGATATTGGTGCGGAGCAATCAAGTCCGTGGATGCGAGATGAGATTTTGCAGGTTATTTTGCAGCACCGGATGCAGGAAAATTTGCCAACTTTCTTTACATCAAATTTTAATTTTGTAGATTTGGAACGGCATTTTGCGACGTCCAAAAATGGAGATGAAACTTGGCAGGCTCGTCGGGTTATGGAAAGAATAAAATTCTTAGCAGAGGAAGTTCGTCTGGAAGGAGAAAATCGCCGATGAATGAAACGATTGATTTGATGAAAAAACATACTTCTGTTCGTCGTTTTACAGAGGAGCAGATTTCAGATGAGGGTTTGAAGGCGATTATTGATGCTGGTCGAGCAGCCTCTAGTTGGAAGAATTTCTAATCTTATTCGATTATCGTTGTTCGTAGTCAGGAAAAGAAAGCAGCTTTGTTTGATTTGGTGCCTCAGGAGGCTATTCGTCAGTCGTCTGTTTTTCTTCTTTTTATCGGAGACCTCAATCGAGCTGAGAAAGGTGTGCGACTTCACACAGATACCTTTTACCCACAAGGAGTGGAGAATCTTCTGATTAGTTCTGTTGATGCTAGTCTGGTCGCGCAGAATACTCTTTTGGCGGCTGAAAGTCTGGGATATGGCGGGGTCATTATTGGCTTGATTCGCTATGCTTCTAGGGAAATAGCAGAGCTGTTTAATTTACCAGATTATACTTATCCTATTTTTGGAATGGCTTTGGGAAAGCCAGCTCAGCACCATGCTGTGAAACCACGCTTACCATATGAAGCAGTTGTTTTTGAGGAAGATTATCAAGAGCAGGATGCATCTGTTATTCAGACTTATGATCAGATTCAGGCAGACTATGCTGGGAAGCGTGCAACAGATACGTGGAGCGAGCGGTTGACGAATCAATTTGCTCAAAAGCCCAATCCTGCTAGCCAGAATCTATTACAAGATAAGAAATTATTATAAAGTAAAGGAAGTGAGACCAAAATCGGTCATTTCGAAGCAATTCGATTTTGTTGGTTCACCCCGTGTACAGCTCGAAAGGTTTGGGGAATCTTTCAAAGTTGGAAATAGTCAAGTAAAACTTGACGTCAAAAGAGTTGTAAAAGCTGATTTATCAGCACATTAGACCCCACTTAGCAGTGATTGATCGGCACTAAGGTGCTAATCAATTGTGCATGGGAAATTCTAAATTGACTAAAGTCAACAGAGTTTCTCCAAACCACTGCGTCCTGTAATTATAACTACATAAACAAGTGAAGCTGAGCGCTTTTACCCCAGCTTCTTAGAAGAGAAAGAGGAACACTATGGCTCTACCAACTATTGCCATTGTCGGCCGTCCCAATGTCGGCAAATCAACACTTTTTAATCGGATTGCCGGGGAACGTATTTCGATTGTTGAGGATGTTGAAGGAGTAACTAGGGATCGTATTTATGCGACGGCTGAGTGGCTGAATCGCAAGTTTAGCATGATTGATACAGGCGGGATTGATGATGTGGATGCGCCTTTTATGGAGCAAATCAAGCACCAAGCAGAGATTGCTATGGAGGAAGCAGATGTCATCGTTTTTGTGGTGTCTGGAAAAGAAGGCATTACAGATGCGGATGAATACGTGGCTCGTATGCTCTACAAAACTCATAAGCCGATTATTTTAGCGGTCAATAAAGTAGATAACCCAGAGATGCGCAGTGAAATTTTTGATTTTTATGCGCTTGGCTTGGGCGACCCTTACCCCATTTCTTCCGTTCATGGAATTGGTACAGGGGATGTCCTAGATGCCATTGTTGAAAATCTACCGAATGAGGAAGTGGCTGAAAGTCCTGATATGATTAAATTTAGCCTCATCGGTCGTCCCAATGTTGGAAAATCCAGTCTAATCAATGCGATTTTAGGAGAAGATCGCGTGATTGCTAGTCCTGTTGCTGGAACCACTCGTGATGCTATCGATACGGTTTTTACGGACGATGAGGGACAAGAATTTACCATGATTGACACAGCAGGCATGCGCAAGTCAGGCAAGGTCTATGAAAATACAGAGAAGTATTCTGTTATGCGAGCTATGCGAGCTATTGACCGCTCTGATGTGGTGCTTATGGTGCTCAATGCTGAAGAGGGCATTCGCGAGTATGACAAGCGCATTGCTGGTTTTGCTCATGAAGCCGGCAAAGGCATCATTATCGTTGTTAACAAGTGGGATACACTGGAAAAAGATAACAAGACCATGCAAAATTGGGAAGCAGATATTCGCGACCAATTTCAGTATCTCTCTTATGCACCGATTGTCTTTGTATCGGCTCTGACCAAGCAGCGTTTGCATAAGCTTCCAGAGATGATTAAAAATATTAGTCAAAGTCAAAACACCCGCATACCGTCTGCAGTACTCAATGATGTTATCATGGATGCTATTGCGATCAATCCAACACCGACCGACAAAGGCAAACGGCTGAAAATCTTCTATGCGACACAAGTTGCGACCAAACCACCAACCTTTGTCATCTTTGTCAATGAAGAAGAACTCATGCACTTTTCATATCTCCGTTTCTTAGAAAATCAAATCCGCAAGGCTTTCGTATTTGAAGGAACACCAATTCATCTCATTGCCAGAAAACGGAAATAAGGCAGAGCTAGCTAAACAAGGATGAACATAAAAATAACAGGAACAGAACAAGGTGATTAGTTTAATACGCCTATATGAGAAAGAAATATGAATTGGACAAATATTGCTAGGGCGGTGCTCATTGGAATTGCAAGTTCAGCTTATGTAACTATTCATTACGATGATAAAAAGTATAAACCCTTTGGTTTTCGCTATTGGTTGTCACTCTTTAGTTTGATTGTTGTAGGAGTTGCACATCTTTTCTTGGCTGCTATAACATTGGGAATCCTTTGGTTGATGATAACAAAATTCTCTCTATTTTTACTGGGAATTTGGTTCTTTTTAGTGTTCTTAGTAATAGGCAATACAATATTGCTGGTCGGTTTTATTAAAGTTTTGATTGCGCGCACCAAATGCTATAAAAAGCTTAACGAGGATATTTTCTAAAAGAAAGCAAGAAATAGCTTGCTTTTTTTCTTTATACTGAAAATATGATATAATGGATAGATAAAATAAAGGTGGTATTTATGGCAAAATTGATTCCTGGGAAGATTCGGACGGAAGGGATAGCCCTTTACGAAGCAGGGAAAATTGAAATTCTTAAATTGAAAGATCAGATGATTTACAGTCGAGTTGAAAATCACAATCTGCGATATAGTTTGGATGACGAAGCCATTTTTTGCGCCTGTGATTTTTTTCAAAAAAAGAAATACTGTGCTCATCTAGCAGGCTTAGAATATTTTCTTAAAAATGACCCTGAAGGAAAAGTCGTTTTGACCAATCTGGAAGAGGAGCAAACAACTTCAGAAGAAACTCAAACGAAAGTTTCTTTTGGCAGTCTCTTCTTGGATAAAATCCTCCTGACAGAAGATACAGCCGTTCGCTATGAACTGTCTGCGGTCGGGCAAGAAGATGATTATACAGGACAATTTTTGTGGACCTTGCGCATCAGTCGTTTACCAGATGAGCGCTCCTATGTTGTTCGAGACATTCGTGCTTTTTTAAAAATTGTTGAAAAAGGCGATTATTATCAAATCGGCAAGCACTATTATGAAAAATTGCAATTGGCTGCTTTTGATGAAGCCAGCCAAGAGGTGATTCAGTTTTTACGAGGACTTGTTTCTTATCAGCAAGATCAAGATGCTTTTTTTATCTTTCCAAATGCTGCTAGACATCTTTATTTTCCGTCTAGTCTGTTTGAAGAAGGCGTGAACCGGCTTATGAATTTGCCACATTTCCGCTTGGAATACAGTCTTTATGACTATAACGAAGTCTTTTTTCAAGATTTGCATGCCGAAGTAGGAATTTATGATTTTACAGTAGAGGAAAATTCGGATTATTTTGAGCTTACCATTATAGAGCAAAATTATAAAATCCTATACGCTGGTGACTTTATTTTTTATGGGGATCATTTCTATCAACTGACGGAGCAGCAAAAGCGAATCATTCAGGTGATTCGAGAATTGCCTGTGGATACCGATCGCAAAAAACGCCTTCAATTTGATACAAGCGATCAAGCCAAACTGGCTTCAGGATTATTAGAATTTGGCAAAGTCGGTTCCATTCATGCACCAGAAAATTTAGTAATTCATACGTTTATTCCGCTGTTTGATTTCGAGTTGTTGGATACTCAGGAAATTCGTCTCAAAATCCAGTTTGACTATGGAAATCGTGTTGTGGATACTCGTTTTAAGTTGGAAGAACTACCATTTGCCAGCGATTTCCAGTTAGAACAAAAGGTTTTTCAACAAGCTCTATCTGCTGGTTTTGAAGCAGATTTCACAAGCACCTGTCCGCCGTTGCAACCGCAAGAGATTTATTCATTTTTCACGTCCATTCTCCCTCGTTTTAGACGCTTGGGAAAGGTATCTGTAGCAGAAAACTTGATAGCCTTGTACCAAGTTGAAAGACCGGCAGTTTCGATTCAGACAAATGGTGGCTTGTTGGACATCGGGTTTGATTTTACAAGTATTGACCAGACAGAAGTAGACGATGCGTTAGAAGCTCTTTTTTCGGCCAATGATTATTTCATCAGTCAATCTGGCAAGGTGCTCGTTTTTGATGAAGAAACAAAAAGAGTCAGCAAAACCTTACAAGATTTACGAGTTAAAAAAAGAAAAGACGGCATTTTCCAAACGCAGCGGATTGCTGCTTATCAGCTATCTGAATTATTTAAAAATCAAGAAAAAGTGAGCTTTTCAGAGGAATTTCGCCATTTAGCCTTTGACCTGACGCATCCAGAGGAATTTGCACTGCCGGCGTTAAAAGTGGCAGCAACTTTGCGTGATTACCAAGAAACTGGTGTCAAATGGATGTCTATGCTTCATCATTATGGATTTGGTGGTATTTTAGCAGATGATATGGGGTTGGGAAAAACACTTCAAACCATTGCTTTTTTAAGTAGTCAACTAAAAAAAGAGACCAACGTTTTGATTTTGGCTCCGTCTAGTTTGATTTACAATTGGCTGGATGAGTTTGCAAAATTTGCGCCAGAAATGGATGTAGCGGTCATTTATGGACTAAAACCAGTCAGAGATAACTTGATTGCAGAAGGTCATCAGGTGATGATTACAAGCTATGCTTCTTTCCGTCAAGATGTTGAAGAATATAGCCAATTGAATTTTGATTATCTCTTTTTAGATGAAGCGCAGGTCATGAAAAATGCGCAGACCAAGATAGCTCATCATTTACGAAATTTTGAGGTCGAAAATACCTTTGCTCTTTCTGGAACACCGATTGAAAATAACCTCGGCGAGTTATGGTCTATTTTTCAAATTGTTTTGCCAGGATTATTACCTAGCAAAAAGAACTTTTTGAAACTGCCTGCAGAAACTGTTGCTCGTTTTATCAAACCATTTGTCATGCGGCGGAAGAAAGAAGATGTCTTGCAAGAATTGCCAGATCTCATCGAAGTGTCTTATCGCAATGAGCTGGCAGATAGTCAAAAAGCTATCTACTTAGCGCAGTTAAAACAAATGCAGGAGCGCGTGCTGACTTCTACAGAGGAAGAACTCAATCGTAGCAAAATGGAAATTTTATCTGGCTTAATGCGTTTACGCCAAATCTGTGATACTCCAGCGCTCTTTATGGAGAATTATCATGGAGAGAGCGGCAAACTAGAAAGCCTGCTAGAGCTGCTAGAACAGATTCAAGTAGGAAATCATCGTGTGCTCATCTTTTCTCAATTCCGAGGTATGCTAGACATTATCGAAAAAGAATTGAAAAAGATGAAAATGAAGACGTTTAAAATTACAGGCTCCACACCAGCAAAAGATCGTCAAGAGATGACAAATGCTTTTAATAGTGGGGAAGGAGATGCCTTTTTAATCTCCCTAAAAGCTGGTGGTGTTGGCTTGAACCTGACAGGTGCAGATACCGTTATTCTAGTTGACCTTTGGTGGAATCCGGCAGTGGAGTCTCAGGCAATTGGTCGAGCTCACCGTATGGGACAAGAAAGAAATGTAGAAGTTTATCGCCTGATTACGCGAGGCACAATTGAAGAGAAAATTCAAGAATTGCAAGAAAGCAAGCGCCATCTCGTGTCAACTATCCTAGACGGAACAGAATCTCGCAGCAGTCTATCTGTTGCTGAAATACGAGAAATTCTAGGAATTTCTACAGAAACACTTGAAAAATAGCACCAATAGTTTATAATGAAGTGTTGAAAGGAAATGTGCTAATGAAAGAAAAAACTTTTCCGTTGATTTCTGATGATGAAATCATGCTATCAGAAATGCCGCGTATGAATCTTTACGATGAAAGCGATCTTATCAGTAATATAAATGGTGACTATGTCGATAAAAATTATTTAGAATGGGAACCAATTGTAAGAAAAATTGCAGATAGCCAAGTAAAAGAAGAAAAAACAGGAGCTTACCAAACAACTTCAAATGTGCAGTCTGCTGAATCCATAAAACCTGCTTCAAAAAGTTATGCAGAATTGGCTAGAGAAGAAGCCAGAGCAGATTTGAAAAAGAAACGCTCGGCAGCTTATTTGACGTCAGATTTTACATCTAAAAAACGTTCTTATCCTGCCGTTGCTAATGCTAGCACAGCTATTTCACATAAACCAACAGCCTTTTTTCAGAAGGAAAGTGCAAGTGAGCTGGCAAAATATAGTCGGAATTTAAAACAGGACCATTATATTTTGGCAGACATCAAAGCAAACACTTCATTGAATCAGCCAAATGAAGCACCGAAAAAATCTAAGAATAATTATGACTTTTTAAAGACAAGTCAAATTTACAACAAAAAAGAATTGCAAAGCCAAAGAGAACATCGGATAGCGCAAGAACTAAATTTAACACGGTTGGAAGAAAGATAATCGAACGTTGACAAGAGCCAAATATTTTTGTGTGAACTTGGTTTCACCAAATTGAACGCTCTTAGCATTTAAGGAGAAATTATGACAAAAACCTATCATTTTATCGGGATTAAAGGCTCTGGAATGAGCGCTTTAGCATTGATGCTACATCAAATGGGACATCACGTTCAAGGAAGCGATGTGGAGAAATACTATTTTACACAACGCGGCTTAGAGCAAGCAGGGATTAAAATCCTTCCTTTTGACGAAAAAAATCTTCAAGCAGATGTAGAAGTCATTGCAGGAAATGCTTTCCGTCCGGATAATAATATTGAAATTGCCTATGCTGATGCAAATGGAATTGCTTATAAGCGCTACCATGAATTCCTTGGAACTTTCATGCGTGATTTTGTCAGTATGGGAGTGGCAGGGGCACATGGAAAGACATCAACGACGGGCATGTTAGCACACGTTTTATCAAATATTACGGATACTAGCTATCTGATTGGTGACGGTACGGGGCGTGGCTCTGCAAATGCGAAGTATTTTGCGTTTGAAGCCGATGAATACGAACGTCACTTTATGCCTTATCATCCTGAATATTCGATTATTACGAATATTGACTTTGACCACCCAGATTATTTCACGAGTTTGGAAGATGTTTTCAATGCCTTTAATGACTATGCGAAGCAAGTTAGCAAAGGGGTGTTTGTTTACGGTGAAGACAAGGAATTGCGTCGCGTTACAGCTAATGCTCCTATTTATTATTATGGTTTCAAGGAAGGGAATGACTTTATCGCTCATGATTTACTTCGTTCTACGACGGGTTCTAGCTTTAAAGTTTCTTTCCGTGGGCAAGAATTAGGAGAATTTAAGATTCCTAGCTTTGGTCGCCACAATATCATGAATGCAACAGCAGTCATTGGTCTTTTGTATACAGCTGGATTTGATTTAAATTTAGTTCGGGAACATTTAGTCACTTTTGGTGGTGTGAAACGTCGCTTCACAGAAAAAATGGTTAATGGAACGACGATTATTGATGATTTTGCGCATCATCCAACTGAAATTATTGCGACGTTGGATGCAGCTCGTCAGAAATATCCAAGCAAGGAAATTGTGGCGATTTTCCAACCACATACCTTTACCAGAACCATTGCACTTCTGGACGAATTTGCCGAAGCCTTGAACCAAGCCGATGCCGTTTATTTGGCGCAAATCTATGGTTCTGCGCGTGAAGTGGACCACGGAGATGTCAAAGTAGAAGATTTGGCAGCGAAGATTGTGAAAAAAGCAGAAGTCATTACCGTTGATAACGTTTCGCCATTGCTAGAACACTCAAATGCCGTTTACGTTTTCATGGGGGCTGGTGATATTCAAACTTATGAATATTCTTTTGAACGCCTATTATCCAATTTGACAAGCAATGTCCAGTAATCTAATACCTCAAGTCACCATTCGGGAAGCTGTTTTGGAAGATTTGGAAGCAATTAGGGTTATTGAACAGGCGAATTTTTCCACAGAAGTAGCCGGTGCAGAAACGATCCAAAAATGGATTGAATGTGTTCCGAATACATGCTTAATAGCAGAATTAAATGAAAAAATAGCTGTCTACCTTGTAGGGTCAGCCGTTTTTTCACGTCGTTTGGCAAATGCTACATCAGATAAATCAGAAAAACGGCAGCAAGATTCTGATTTTATGACGATTCAGCGATTATCTATCCATCCAGATTTTAAAGGGCAAGGGCTGGGAACTTTGCTTTTAGCTGCTTGCAAAGAAATAACTGTCGCACAAAATCAAAAAGGTCTTCAGCTGGTTTGTTCGGATGAGTTGATTTCTTACTACGAAATGAATGCCTTCATAAATGAGGGGATTTCTGAAAAAATTTATAATAATACTGTTTTATATGAACTTGTTTGGGATAATCCATATTTTAAGGAGTAAAAATGAACATTAGACAAGCAAATTTAGCAGATTTGGATGCCATTACAGCTATTGAGTTGGAGAATTTTGGACCAGAGGAAGCCTTGAGTCGAGAGATTTTAGAAGCTCATATTCAAAAGCTAACAACTAGTTTCTTAGTCGCTGAACGAGACGGTCAGATTTTAGGCTACCTAGAGGGACCTGTTCGCCCTGAGCGCCATTTAATAGATCAGTCCTTTACTTCAGAAGTTGAAGACCATAGTCATTTACCACATCATTATATTTCGTTGACCAGTTTATCCATTTCTAAAGGTGCGCAAAATATGGGGCTCGGTCGTAGCTTGTTGAATGCAATGAAAGAGATTGCTATTCGAGACCAGCGCTTGGGAATCAACTTAACTTGTCATGATTATTTAGTCGGCTATTATGAAAAGCATGGCTTTATCAATGAGGGACTGTCTCAATCTACTTATGCAGATGAAATTTGGTATGATATGGTTTGGAAAACTCCGAGTAACTGAGAAAAGTATTGGTTATTTCGTAGAAAGCCTGAAAGAAAGGCTTTATCTTATTGCTTTTCTTTACCTTTTAAGATATAATATTAGGGATATTGAACAAGGAGGTCAATTATTTGGCTGAAGATTCACAAGAAAAAGCATGGCTGAGTTTTAAAGAGCAGATTTTGCGCGACTTGGCTAAAGCAAAGGGAACTGAACAATCAACCCCTGTAGAAGAATCTAATGATGTACACGAAAAATTGGGGCTGTCTCAATCTACACTTTCTTCTATGCAGGAAGAAGAGAAAACGCCTGTTTCTGAAGTGGACATACCACAAGTGCAAAAAGAAGAAAATAGCGAGCCAGAACCAGCTCCATTAGAAAGTCCCCTTCCAACCATTGAGCAAATAGAAGCCGAAGCAGCAGCTAGGGAAGAAGAAAAAGAGTTTAATACTCATACGACGAAAGTCCCTGTTTCATACCCAACCGATCAGGCTGTTGAAGAAACCAAAGCTCCAAAAGAATTGGTTCAACCTGCAGTTTACGGGACAGAGCAAGATACAAAGAAGCTTTCCCGTTCAAATCGGGCTTCTCAGATAGTCACTACTAAAAAGCGTCAAAACAAAATCGCAGGAAAAATTGTTAAAACTGTGTTGATTTTGCTACTTTTAGGAGTTGGACTAACTGGTTTCTTTGCTTATCGCTATGTTACCTCAGCTTTACAACCAGTTGATGCGAAAAATACAAAGTATGTGACGGTTAAGATTCCGACTGGATCAAGCACTAAAGAAATTGGAACGGTCCTGGAAAAAGCTGGTTTGATCAAAAATGCTCAGATTTTTAGCTATTATGCCAAATTTAACAATTATGCAGATTTCCAATCAGGTTATTACAACCTGCAAAAGAGCATGAATTTGGATACAATTGCTAAAAAGCTACAGCAAGGTGGAACGGATACTCCGCAAGATCCATCAATGGAAAAACTAACCATTCCAGAAGGATACACGATTGATCAAATTGCAAAAACGATTGCGAAGTTGAAGAAAAAGAAATTGTCTTCAGATGATTTCTTAAAGAAAGTGCAAGATGATAATTTTATCACTCAGGAAGCTGCAAAATATCCAAATTTATTAGCTAATTTAGCTAAAAAAGAGAGTGGTGTTAAGTATCGCTTAGAAGGCTATCTTTTCCCTGCTACTTACAATGTGACCGATAGCACAACTGCTGAAAATCTTATTGACCAAATGTTAGCAGCAATGGATAAAACCATGTCGCAATATTATGATGTTTTAGCAGCGAAGAATTTGACTGTTCACGATGTTTTGACAATTGCGTCCTTGGTCGAAAAAGAGGGTTCAACAGATCAAGATCGAAAGAACATTGCAAGTGTCTTTTACAATCGTTTAAATCAAAACATGCCTTTGCAAAGTAATATTGCAATTCTGTATGCTCAAGGAAAACTTGGTCAAAAAATAACCTTAGCAGAAGATGCTGCGATTGATACCAATATTGATTCGCCTTACAATGTCTATAAAAATACTGGTTTAATGCCTGGCCCTGTAGACAATCCAAGCCTTTCTGCTATTGAAGCGACTGTTAATCCAGCCAAAACGGATTATCTTTACTTTGTAGCTAATACAGAAACAGGAAATGTTTATTTCGCAAATACCTATGAAGAACATGAAAAAAATGTTCAAGAACATGTCAATAGTAAATTGACACAATCAAGTAGTTCAAATTAAAGAAGCGGGCCAAAATCGTAACTTTTAGAACTCGATTTTGTTTCACTTCTGAGCAATGATGCCTAGGTCAAAAAATGCGTTTGTAGCAACCCTTTTAGACTAGACGAAGATTGCCTCTTGCAAAGCAAGCGTGTGATATTAAAAAGAGGCTGGGACGAAAGTCTCCAGCTTCAAAGTATATAGTATAATAAACCAAGAACGCAGTAGCTGGTTGCTCAACAGTCTCCCAGACTGTTGAGCAACCCTGCGGGGGTGAGACTAGGAACTAAAATTTTCAAGATGAGTTCTGTCCCACTCCCTCTTTATTTTAAAAATAGAAAGAAGAAAAAATAATGGCAGAAAAAACTTATCCTATGACCCTTGAAGAAAAGGAAAAACTTGAAAAAGAATTAGAAGAACTAAAATTAGTTCGTCGTCCAGAAGTGGTAGAACGTATTAAAATTGCTCGCTCTTATGGAGACTTATCAGAAAATAGTGAGTATGAAGCAGCCAAAGATGAGCAGGCATTTGTTGAAGGACAAATATCAAGTCTGGAAACCAAGATTCGTTATGCTGAAATTGTAAATAGCGATGCGGTAGCGCAAGATGAAGTTGCTATCGGTAAGACCGTTACAATTCAAGAAGTTGGTGAAACGGACGAAGAAGTCTATATGATTGTAGGTGCAGCAGGAGCAGATGCCTTTGCTGGAAAAGTTTCGAATGAAAGTCCTATTGGACAAGCTCTAATTGGCAAGAAAACAGGCGATACAGCTACAGTTGAAACACCTGTGGGCAGTTATGATGTAAAAATCCTAAAAGTCGAAAAAACGGCATAATTAAAAATAAGTAAGATGAGCCCCCGTGATTGTGATAGTACCACGGGGGTTGTCTCTGCAAAATATAGAGGAGAGAAATATGGCTCGTAAGTCTCAAGTGATTTTAACCAATATGTGTCTGATTGAAGATGATCAGAATCGCATTGTCATGCAGATTCGCGACCCCAAGATGTATTCTTGGTCAGGAGCAGCTTTACCTGGCGGACATATAGAAGAAAAAGAGAGCCTCCACCAAGCAGTCGTGCGTGAAATTTATGAAGAAACGGGACTAACAATCCATCATCCTAGACTGGTTGGTATGAAACATTGGTACACGGCAGAAGGCATTCGTTATCTGGTCTTTCTTTATCGCACAAATGAATTTTCAGGACATCTTCGCTCATCAGAAGAAGGTGAAGTTAGGTGGGTGGCGCGTGAAGAGTTGGACACTCTCGAATTGGCTTATGATTTAAAAAATTTGCTACGTATTTTTTGATGACAAATCATTGTCAGAATTGTTTTATAATGAACGCTTAGAAAATGATTTTGTCCGCGAATTTTGGTAATTTTATTTAAATGAGGGCGTTCTATTTATTCAGGCTGGGGTTTGAATAGGTAGGGTGTTCTTTTATATTTGCAAAAAATGTTTTATTGCTCAACTAAATAAAATATTTCTAACAAAATAACCTTACAAAATTGAGAAAAATCCCAAATTATGTCCCTATGTTTCTGATATAATAAAAGCATAGCAAAAATCACTACTATTGAAATTTATAGATTAAGGATTAGTTATAGTGTTATTCTCATTCAGATTAATAGAACTTCATGACCGACTTAGTAAAGGCGGATTATTAAATAAATCGAAGATATTACTAGAGTTTGGAATTGATTCTAAAACATTCCAAAGAGATATTGATAAACTCAGACTTTATTATTCAGAAAAAGGTCTAGGCGACATTAAATATGATCGTAAAAATAACTGTTACAGAGTAGAATCAAGACCATACCAGTTCTCAAAGAAAGAAATTTTTGCTTTATGAAAAAATATGATATAATTATATCGTTGACGGTCTGAATATATCGCTCTTTGACAGGTGATATATTCTTTTTTTTGTTCCTTGAAAAACGGTAAAAGACTATAAAATGTGTAGGTTGGTCGGGGAGTTGCGGGGTGAAACTTGAGCGATAAAAGCGTCTGAGACTTGAGCTGAAAGCTCATCGTGAATCTGATTGTATTTATCTGTCATGTACATCTTTGTATGTCCTAAAGACTGACTAAGAGCTTCCATAGGCACGCCTGCGATAATGCTTTGAGTTGTGAAGAAATGCCGTAGCATATGCGGAGAAATGCGGAAGCCCACTACACTATTGACTTTCTCAAACTCTTTATTAAGTTTATTAGGGTTAATAAGTTTCCCTTTTTGGTCAATGCTTATATAGTCCCATTCGACTTCTTTAATAATATTGAGTTTCTTTTTAATATTTTCTGCATTGGTCATTAAATGCAGGAGTAATTCTGTACCCGTATCATCAAGTGTTACCCAACGTTCAGAGCTTTTTGTTTTGAGACCGTGTCGACCGCTTTGGGTATGATTGCCACGGCTGTCTTGCAAGTGTAGAACGGCGCGTCCGTTGACGTTTATGCTGACATCGCAATGCCTTAACCCGAAAATTTCCCCTCGTCGTAAACCAAAGATTGCCAAGTAGGTTAGACAGAAGAAGGTTTTATCCATTGTTTTTGCAGCTTCCTGTAGCCAAATTTGAAACTGATCTAATGTAATTCTTTTGTTTTTCTTTGCAATCAAACTATCTCCGATATATATCCCGTTTAGTCTGTTAGCTAAGATGTTGCCGTTCATAACTGCGTCATTAAGCATTGTCATAAAACAGGAATGAATAATTCTCACACTTGCTTTAGGTCTAACTTTTAGCAAACTAGCAATATGTTTCTCATATTCATTGCGAGATAAATTTTTCAATTTTGTCTTGCCCCAGAATGGGAGTACGTGGAGTTTAAACGTACTTTTATAATAAACTTCGGTATTAGGTGTCCATCTACCACTTTCTACTCTTTTTTCGTAGAATTTTTTCCAATATTCTTCAACGGTAATATTAGGATTGATAGCAATAGTCTGTTCATCAATACTCTTTTCAATCTTAGCAAGCTCTGCGCGTGCTTCGGATATGGTTTTCATTCCGCTTTTGGTAATTTCTTTCTTTTTACCCTGAAACACAAAAGAGCGCCTGATGTAATAGCGTTTCCCTTTGTTTGTTTCGTAAGTATAGATATTTGGATATTTGCTTTTTATGTATTTCATTTTATATACTCCTTTCTTAAAAAAGCGACTTCTGGACAAGGTCTTTTCGAAAGGATGTTGGCACCACCTCCTTTATATGTTATAATAGAGTACAAGAAAACGCTCCACAATCAGGAGTTGTTTTCGTATGGCATACCCCACACTCGCGCCGGCTAAGTTTGAGTGTGGGTTTTTTTATTTGCCGTAGCTGTTTACGGTGTAACGATGGGCATACATCAACGGCAAAGTTATTTCTTTTCCGAGTGTACTTTCATATGATGTCAGCCCTTTCGCCAAGCCATAAAATGTTACATTATCATTTTCTGCAATAACATCTTTATACATATAGCTACTAATCTCAATCATTACAACTTTGTCGTAATCATCATCTATTGCTACACGAAGATAATAAGAACTATCACGTTTCATATTTTGCAACACTTTCCCGGTGATTTGCACTTTTTTGCTTTGTTCAAGTTGATCGTGATTCCACGCACCAAAATCAGGAACTTCATAGTCATTAGGATTGAATGCTTGTTCGCTAGACGAACTATAACTAGTCTCTGAAGTAGAAGATTCTTCAGAAGATGAAATGTCAGATTCTTCAGCAGAAGAGTTTTCGCTGGTTTGCAAAGAAGAATCTGATGTTCTCGCTTCGTATGTATAATTAGCTATTAGTACAAAAAACAATATGGAAGTAATGAACATACTTAAAATGCTTGGCCATTTAAAAGAATTGAATTTTTTAAAAAAGCTTAATATAAAAAAGACTAACGAAACCCCGAAAAGCAAAAGGGTTAAAGAAATAATAAAATCCTGCATTTCATATTCCCTACTAAAACGTTATTTATTTTTCCATTGGCATGAAATTGCCAATTACCTTTCCAATAATTCGTGGTTCTTCTTCCCACTTAGCAAACTTGTCATCGTATTTATCATTTAACGAGACGAGTCTTAGACCGTCTTTTTCTTTGTAGACTTTCTTGATGTAGCTTTGTCCGTCCCAATCAACAGCGTAGACAGCACCATCATAGTCCCATCCAGTTTCTTTGATAAGAGCAACAGAACCATTAAGGAATTTAGGCTCCATTGAATCACCATAGACCCAGCTTGCAAAATCGTGAGGGATGTCTTTATTAAAATAAACCACATCATAATTTCTATCTTCTAAATACTCGTAACCGTCTCCAGCTGATAATTTCTCATATACTTTATATTCAATATCCGGTTCTTGTATTTCTTTATGTATAGAAATGGCTTTAGGAATATATCCTTCCTGTTCCTGCTCAGCTAGTTGCCCTTGCGTAAAATTCAGGACCTTCTCTTGGCGAGGTTTTTCTAATTTTATAAGTTTATCATTAATATCTTTGATTATTCTAGAGGCGTTTGAAACAGAAAGCGTTTCTTTATTTTCTATTAAATCTGACTTTTGTACTCCAAAATAATTTGCAAGCAGTTCTATTTTGCCAATTCTAGGATAAGTAATTCCCTTTAGCCAATCTCTAACTGTAGTGTATTTTAAACCTAAATCGGAGCAAAGAGTATTCCTATCAATATCTTTTTTATTCATATAATAAGCTAGATTATTTGCAAAAATTTCTTTATTTTGTGAGTTCATATAACCACCTCCTTACATTATATATATTACGCTAAAAACGCAAAAAAGTAAAGAAAAAAAATAAAAAAATGCGTAAAAAACGCAAAAAAGTCTTGACATTGCGGTAAAACCGCAGTATAATGTAATTGAGCCTAGGCAATAAGCCAATAAAAAAGAGGGGGTGGTAAAATGCAGAAAATGACCTTAAAAACATTGAGAGCATCTAAAAATTGGCGTCAAAGTGATGCTGCAAAAGCGTTAGGTGTGTCTGTTGATACTTGGGGGCATTGGGAACGAGGCGACACAGAACCGAGTGTTTCTAGGGCGTATCAGATTGCAAGTGTTTTCGGAATATCTGTTGACGATATTATTTTTTTACCAGATATTGCGGTTTAAACGCAATATAAAAAGAGAGTAATACAGCAAAAAAAGCGACTACAGAAATAGTCGCTCACAAATAATAACTAATTAGATTATAGCAAAGAAAGGAATGAAGTTCAATGGGCGAAATAGAAGCGTCCATCGTTAAATGGATAAAGGACTTAGTCACGGATGTATTCAACCGATTATTAGCTGTTGAATTACATAATGACGGATTCCGAGAACTAATGAACCAAGAAGAGACGTGTCGTTTTTTGGGCATTAGCGCAGATACCTTTAGAGATAACTATCGTTATCTTGACGGTTTTCCAAAAGAACTTCCAGCCAAGCGCTGGTCAAAACGTGCCATTAAAGAATGGCTTAAAAATCAAATATAAAGACTTCTGGACAAGGTCAATAAAAAAGGAAAAGCAAAAATGCAAACAGACAACATAAACAAACCCAGCCACTATCAAGGCGCGCACGGTCTCGAAGCAATTGACGTAGTGCGGAACTTTGCGGGTGGTTTAAATGCCGAACAAGGTTTTTACTGGGGTAATATGATTAAATACGTCCTACGATTCCAAAAGAAAAACGGAGTTGAAGACTTAAAGAAAGCCAAAAAGAATCTTGAATGGCTGATAGAAAGCATAGGAGGATAACCGATGCAAAACTACGAACAGAGACGCCTCATTATGAACTGGGAGCGCGACCATTACAGATTGGGAACAAAATACAAAAACAAACTTGCTAAGCGGCCAGTGGAAGAAGTTAAGCTGGAATTAGCCAATTTGACACGAGAATGGGATGGCGTGACGTTTTCGGTCGTGCCAAAAGGCGCGATGAAGGTTGAGGGCGATAAAGTGACGATATTTAAAAAAGGAGAAGCCAAATGAAATACAAATTAGGCGATGAAGTGTATTTAAAGGGGGTAATTACAAGCATAAATTTTTGTGCTGAAATTAAGTGTCTCTATGAAGTTAAAACGGCAGATGAATTCGTTACGGCGGCAGAACGACATCTTGAACCTATCAATAAAGAAGAAGCGCCGCTCTGCCTGCGGAACGTACTAGCACGACTGCGCGGATTGCCAGAACATGATAGAGAAGTTTGGCTAAAAAATATCATGGATGAGTTTGAGTTAGATTTTAGCCATGCAAAATGGCGTGAGGGTTACGAACAAGGCAAGTTTGATGGGGCGGTAGAAGCCGAAAAGTCAAACAAAGTAGTCATTCCGCAATTTGTGGCGGATATCATCGAGGAATACAAAGACAAAGGCGCCCCTATCATCGATATCTTTACAGAAAAGTACTCGAACGAAGAGTACAACACATGGCTAGTAAATGAGCTAAATGCCTATGACAGGGCCGCTCGAGCATGGCTGGATGGCTATGATGTGAAGCAGGAGAATCGGTACGTAGTAACAGACGGAAACCACCTTTATTTTAAAGAATGCCAAGAAAACGTAGAAATCGTTATACTCGCCGACGAAATGTCGGGTACTATGAATTATGTCAAAAAGTTCGACAGCAAAGATGAAGCACAGAAAGTTGCTGACGTTTTAGGGTGGAAAGTGCAGGAGGTGCAAAATGAATCCAAAATTTAGGGCGTGGTTGCCAATTTCGAAATGGATGTGCGAAGTGACGGTTATTGATTATGACCTGCGAAGTGTTGATATTTGCAGGATTGGAGACGTTGAACATTATACAGAGATGACTGTTAGCAAAGACGAGGTCATCCTCGTGCAATCAACAGGGCTAAAAGATAAAAACAGCGTGGAAATTTTCGAGGGAGATATTTTAAAATATGATTCGGAATCTGGAAAAGTTGTATATGACCCTGACAGGACAATGTGGCGTGTTTATGGTAAAGACTTTGACGATGCACTTTCTGATTGGTGGATAGGAAGAGTTATAGGCAACATCTACGAAAATCCGGAACTGATGGAGGGCAACGCATGACCCTAAAAGATAGAGTTGAGAATCTAGAAGCGCTGCATACTGTCCAAAAACGCGGCCTAGCAAATACGCAGCTATGGCTTGTGTTTGTAAGTTTTATCATGTTTTTGCTTATCGTTGGAATGATAGCAGGTTACGGGAAACAGCAAGCCCAAATCAAAGACCTGCAAACAGAGCTAGAGCGTGTGACAGACGAGCAGAAGCACGTTAACCAAAGGCAGGATGTGATGATTAACAAGTTTAATCAGATGTACTACGAGTATCAGCATAAAAAAATAACAGGTAAGGATAATTTCCCGGGAGGATAGCAATGTTAGAGGAACTTGAAAATGAATGAAATTTTAGGAGCAGTCTTCATGCTTGCGCTATTCTTTTTCATCGGCGCATTTGTCAATCATTTAGATTGGCGCAAAGAACGCAAGAAATTAGAGCAACAGGCGCGAGAAGATGAACGCATAGAACTTGAAGCTATGTATGTAGTCTGTGCAATCGAGCACGACCGCAGAGAACGAGCGCGCAAATTAGCAGAGGCTCGGAAGAAAAGTCCGGGTTGGCAGTATTAGAGGGAGGTACGTAGATAATGCAGAAGATATTTCAGAAATCCGTACGATAAATACACAGCAATAAATAACGATTTTATTCAGGACAAGGAATTATCGTGGGAAGCGCGTGGATTGTTGCTCTATATTTTAAGCAAGCCTGATGATTGGAACATTTATTTGGACGAGCTGATAAAGAATTCTAGTAGTCCTCCCAACCGTACAAAAACGGCATTTAAAGAGCTGATAGAAGCGGGATATATCTACCGCACACGTTGTTCTATGGGTTATAAAAAGTTCAAGTGGTTTAAGTTTGCAAGTGATAAAAAAATGAACCCGCAAACAAAATCCGCTTTTGACAAGCAAGTAAAAGATGAATTGCTATCAAGCGAAACATAAATTCATAACATAATTTTTCATCGAATGAATTTTCATCGAATGAATTTTCATCGAATGAAGAACTTGCGATATACAAAGTACTGACTATACAAAGTACGGACGGAAAAAATACTAAAATAAAAAAATACTGAATGACAAAGCCGGTGGTGGCTACGTCGATTATATTTATATTATAGGGGAGGTAAAATTGGAATTATCAGACCTAATAAAACGATTCGAACAAAATTTCGGTAGATTGTTATCACCTATTGAGATTCAGCAAATAACAGATTGGCTAACCGTAGATAAATTTGAAATAGAAGTCTTGGAATATGCCCTTAATGAATGCGTACTGAACAATGCTAGAACCTTAAAGTATTTCAACAGCATTATGAAAAGATGTGCTGACAATGGTATCAAGACTTTAGAAGCGATACAGTTACACGAAGCCAACCGCAATCGTAAAAAGCAAGACCAAAACGGGAATGTTCCTGCATGGTCAAACGAGCACTCGGAACACGAGCAAAAAGAAAAAATCCCAGTTGCTGAAAACATGGAATTATACGACTGTTTTAAGGACTGGTTCGCAGAGAAGTTTAATATGCAGCTAACGCTAGAACAATATCAGAAATTCGCAGCAATCTGCGATAAAGACCCGGAACGGCAATTTAATCCATTCCAAATGTGCGCGCGGATTCTGAATAAACCGCTCGAAATAATCGTGAATAGATTTTTCACAAAATAAAACAGCAAGGAAAAAGAAAACATGTTTGAACCGATAGACGGAATTTGCTTTCGGTGCCACAACGACATCTATAAGCAGAATCCATACACACAGACTGCAGGCTATAATCCAAACGACAAAAGCAAAGGTTGGCACACTAGCTGCCCGCATTGCCACGCTAGCTTTGTAGATTAGGTGAGCAGATGAACAAAGACTTACAAGCAGAGATTGATAATTGGCGCGCTGACTATTTACATCTTGGTCGTGAGATGGGCGAAATCGTCAACGAGCAACAAGACAAGATTATATCACTCAGTCAGGAAAACAAACGGCTGAAACGTGAGATTTGGAATTTAAGAAAGACAAAGAGGAGAAAATGAAAAAACGTCTTTATTTCAAGAAATGGAAACAAGAGCTCAGAGAGGAAATGAGAGCAGAAATTGATGACGAGCACCTAACTGAAAAAATGGTTAGAAAAATGAGCATTGACGACATGCTATACCACTTCCAAAAGATAGCTCTAGAAGAAGCGGGATACTGCGGAACAATGTATTCTGATTGATACAGAAAGAGGAAACAACAATGGCATATCTACCAGAAGAACGCGAGACGGTTATCCGCTACGATGAACTGGACAATTGTTGGCATTTTGAAACAAATGTACGCAGACATATTACTAAGATTGAAAAGCGTATTGAGCTTTATGAAATTTTAGCTGAAGAATTTGATGAAAGAGGTAATCGAATTTACATTCAAGCTAAAATGCTTGAAGCAGATGTTAGCCCGTTTGCCAAACCGAAACGAAAAATTTCGGCAGAGCAAAAACAGGCACTATCTGAACGTGCTAAAATGCGTTTTAAGGTCTCGAAATAAAGCAAGATGTTATTTCTGACGAATCAAAACATATCGCAGGTATAATTATACCCTTAAACAAAACAAAGTCTGAAAACGACTGTAGAACGTGTCAAAACGAAAGGAAGATAAAATGGCAAATAATTTAGCGAATGTATCACACAAAGATTTTTTTAACGCACCCGCCGTAAAAGCAAAATTTCAAGAGGTGCTAAAAGGCAAAGAGAACGAGTTCGTGGCTAGCTTGCTATCAGTTGTTACGAATAATAATCTGCTAGTAAAAGCAAGCAATGAATCTATCATGACCGCAGCAATGAAGGCAGCAGTCTTAAATTTGCCAATCGAACCAAGTTTAGGGCAAGCGTATATCGTGCCTTATGGACGAGAAGCACAGTTTCAGCTCGGCTACAAAGGACTTATTCAGCTTGCACAACGAAGCGGCAAGTATAAGAGTATCAATTCGGGCGTTGTCTATAAAGCACAATTCATCTCATACAATCCACTTTTTGAAGAGTTAGAAATTGACTTTACGCAACCGCAAGACGAAGTTATCGGCTACTTTGCAGCTTTTAAACTGCTAAACGGTTTTGAAAAAGTCACTTATTGGACGAAAGAGCAAGCGTATGCTCACGGCAAACGTTTCTCAAAATCCTTTAATAATGGACCTTGGAAATCAGATTTTGATGCAATGGCGCAGAAAACGCTGCTTAAACAAATCATTAGTAAGTATGGCCCACTGTCAATCGAAATGGAACAAGCGATTGTCGCAGATAACGAAACCGAAAACGAAAAGGCAGCACCAATCGACGTTACCCCGCAAGAAACCGAAAGTCTTGATGACGTTCTTGGTAATCCAACCGTTTCCAAAGCGGAAAGTGTTGAGAATCAAGAGAATCCAGTAGTCGAAGAATCACAAAATAAAGTGGCTGTTTCCAAAACAGAAACAACCACACCAAAAGTCGACGAAGAAACGGGTGAAATCTTGGGCGGTGAGCAAGGTGAATTGTTTAAGGAACTTGAGGATTTGATGTGATGATTGAGCTAACGCAAGAAAATTATTATCAAGATACTAGTCGCTTGTCTTACTCGCGTTATAAGCGCTACAAGCAATGTCAAGCGAAGGCTTACGCAGTTGATAATGGTATTTGGGTAGAAGAACGGGACGACACCCCTCTTCTACTCGGAAATTATGTACACAGCTATTTTGAAAGTTCGGAAGCTCATGAAAAGTTTATGGCAGAAAATGGTGACAAACTCCTTGCGAAAACTGGCAAGAACAAAGGGAAATTAAAGTCAGACTTTATTATCGGCGACAAAATGATTGAGAGTTTGAAAGATGATGACGGCTTCAATCGCTTATATCACGGCTATCCAAGTGATAAAGTCGAAAAAGAAATGATTGTCTATGGCGAGATTGAAGGCGTGCCAGTCAAAGGTAAGCTTGATAGCGTCAATTTGTCAAGAGGCTATTTCGTGGATTTGAAAACTATGAAATCGATCTATACGGAAGAATGGAATGCAGATTTAAGAAAACGTGTCCCAACCGCAGTAAATAACATTTTGAACTTTGGGTATCACGGGCAGCTAGGACTGTATAGAGAATTGCTCAAACAGATGACGGGGCAAGAATTTAGACCTCTAATTGTGGCAGTTAGCAAAGAAGCTGTACCTGATAAAGATATTTTGAAGATTGATGAAGAGTGGCTCGAAGAAGGCCTTGCAAAAATCAGAGAAAACATTGTACACATCTGGCAAGTTATCCAAGGCGAAGTCAAACCTGCAAAATGCGGACGGTGCGACTATTGCCGAAGCCAAAAGAAATTGGACGCAGTTGTTAGCCTGAACGACTTGATTGGAGAATTTTAATGCGGAAGCAAGTAAAAGATATACTGATAACCCATAACACAGACCGTCCAAACGGAATCATATTTGCGATACACCAAAATAAGCAGGAGTGCATTGCGCTATTCGAGAGGTCCGGTTGGCCTGATTTGGAAACTCAATTTCTTTGCTGGAACGAAGACGTAAGAAATAAAACAGGTTTCCACTCGGAAAGTGATCTACTTAATGCTTATGTTTATAAGATTTGGGAAGTTACTGATGATTGGGTTTGCGTTGAATTATTGCCGTTTTAGGAGAAAGAAAGATGATTAAAACAGTTTTTTTATCGAGTGACTATCCGCACGAGAAAGCGATTGACGACCAAATAAATAGCTGGTTCGCTGAAAAACCAGACATTGAACTGATTGACATCAAGTTTCAATCAAATGTCTCAGCAGTTGCTGATAGTGGGGTCAGCGCCGAATATTGGCATGCATCTGCATTGATTATTTACAAAGAGGCGGAAAAGTCAAAATAGAAAACAACGTGCCGTGAACCACGCTAAAAGCGAACTAGAAAATGTGTCAATCGGTCTTGTGACCGTTTGGACGAATGGAGCGACTGCCCGTGTTTAGCCAAATTCACAAAATGGTAGTCGCTGTTTTTTTGAAAATAAAGGAATGAAATTTTTAGATTTATTTGCGGGTATCGGCGGCTTTCGTCTTGGAATGGAATCAGCAGGACATGAATGCGTAGGTTTTTGTGAAATAGACAAATTTGCAAGAGAAAGCTATAAAGCTATTCACGATACGAAAGGAGAAATTGAATTACATGACATCACAGCAGTATCAGACGACACTGTTCGAGGAATTGGACACGTTGACGTTATCTGCGGAGGATTTCCGTGCCAGGCTTTCAGCATTGCGGGAAAACGAAAAGGATTCGAAGATACTAGAGGAACTTTGTTTTTTGAAATCGCACGGTTCGCATCTATTCTCAGACCTCGCTTGCTATTCCTTGAGAATGTCAAAGGACTCCTCAATCATGATAGGGGGGATACATTCGAGACCATCCTCTCAGCCTTGGATGAATTGGGGTATGACGCTGAATGGCAAGTGCTTAACAGCAAAAACTTTGGAGTCCCCCAAAATCGGGAGCGTGTGTTTATTATCGGACATCTTAGAGGAAGAAGTACCAGAGCAATATTTCCTCTCGGCGGAAATGACAAAACGACTGATTGCAAACAACCAAAAATCAAAAAAGTAGGAAATATTCGCAAAAAAGGCAAATCGCAAAGCGGCGATGTTGTCTCAACAGATTCACTCGCCCCGACGCTATGTAGTACAACCACTCAAAAAGACCCTTTGAAAGTGGCGATACCAGTCTTAACTCCTAATCGCATTGACAAACGACAAAATGGTCGCAGATTTAAAGAGGACGGAGAGCCTATGTTTACCTTAACCGGTCAAGACAGGCACGGGATTGTGGTTGCAGGGAAATTGCCAGGTAATCACGACCAAAACTCGAGAGTGTACAATCCCAGAGGTCTCGCGCCAACTCTTTCAACCATGCAAGGAGGAGGGCAAGAGCCAAAGATTATTCAAAAGGCAAGGGGATTTAATAAAGGTGCTCAGCACAGCATAGCACCTACTCTTACCAGCAATAGCTATCAAGAGAATAACTTGGTCAAAGTTGTAGACTTTTACAACAAAATCACAAAAGATGAGGTTGGAACATTAACATCAAGTGGGGGAGGTAGCACTGTTCGAGCTGGAAGTTTTGGAATAACCGATGGCTATCGCATTCGGAAACTGACTCCTCGTGAGTGTTGGAGATTACAAGGTTTTCCAGATTTTGCGTTTGATAAGGCGCAAGAGGTGAATAGTAATAGTCAACTATACAAGCAAGCAGGAAATAGCGTGACAGTCAATGTTATTGCTGCAATAGCAAAAGAATTGAAATGAAAGGAAGTAAAAAAATGCAAAACAAAATCGATATACCAAACACAACAATAACACTCGAAATTGTTGATAAAGTTATCACGGTGACAAACGAAATCAATTATGACATTCAAATGCAATTTAAAAACCAAGACGCAGAAGCTTCTTTGGACGCAAACGGAGATGTATTTGAACCTCTATTTTGGCTAGATGTAACGGCTAAACCTAAGGAATCTAGCGAGTATCATTCTAGTTCAGCGGTTAAAGTAGAAAAGCAGAACTTGACAGAATTACAGAAGTTTTTTGAATTTATCGAAGATAACAAGCAAAACCTCTTTAATTTATGTGGATTCAAAGGAGAACTCGAATGAGTAATCTAACACTATCACTAGACGCTTCTACATCTGTTACTGGTTGGGCTATATTTGATGGCACAACCCTTGTAAAGAGCGGCGCAATAAAACCAAAGTTAAAATCATTTTACGAACGCGGCCGCTTGATGACTAACGAGTTAAAGATGATTCAGCTACGAGCTATCGAATCTTATAAAAAGCCATTTGATTATATCGTGATTGAAAAAAATAACGTTATGGGCCCGAACCAACAATCCATGATGAGCATAGGGATTGTAACAGGAATGATTTTAAGTAGATTAGTTGCAGATGAGGTTTACTTTGTAAACGTGTCAACATGGCGGAAACATTGGAAGTTCAGCTACAAAGACCGCAGCAAGAAGTCAATGAAAAAACAATCTATCGAAACTGTCGAGCGAGAGTTTGATAAGACTGTCAAAGATGATGAAGCGGATGCAATACTGATTGGCTCGTACTTTGTTAACAGCGGGCGAGAATCAGGAAAATTAGAACATCATAGTAATTGAGGTAGAACATGACTAAAATACCATACACAAAAGAAAGTGCTCGCAAGCTATGGACAGAGGCGAGAGATAAATATCAAATGCAGTTGGATTCTAAAAAACGCAAAGGTAGTTTTTCGCATGAGGCACATATGACTGCATTAGAGGACAGTTGGCTAAAGCGTCAGATACGCTATTGCAACGACAGAATAGAAGAATTGGAGGTGTAATACATGACTAGACCAAAGCGTTATCCATATTCTAAAAATCAATGGGAAGAAAGCACGTCGAAAATCTATACGTGGGACGGGGTTACATATGCCGAGTTCCCACAATTAAGAAACAGAATTACAGGAGAAGTAAGAAATGTTTGATTTTTTAGACCGAATAAAATATGAATCAAAATCATTCTTCGAAAGAATTATAACGAACACAAGAAGATTCTTCTGCAAGCATTATTACGTTAAGATACATTGCCGTTGGCTACTTGGTTATGTGGAGTGCAAAAAATGCGGCCGTGTAAAAACAAGTGAACCATACATGACAATTCACGAAAAGTAAAAAAAGCCGAGCGCACACTCGACCCCTTAGTTATAAATCACACAACACTATTATAACACAAAGGGGAACGAGTGTGAATAAAGTTGAGTCGATTTTAACGAGTTTGAAGCACATAGACGCATACATTGATAGCTTGATTAGACGTAGAGATAAAATCGAAGCTTCACTTTTATCCACGGCTAAATGGAGCGCAGATAAAGTAAAGGGCGGTGTGCAACGCAAACAAGATGACATCTATGTTGAGTTAATAACTGTCAAAGACGACATTGAAAAGAAAAGCGTTGAGGCTATTAGACTGCGTGCAGAGCTGGAAAGTTACATAGACGCTGTAGCAGATTATCAAAGCAGAAATCTGCTATCTATGCTATATATCGAGCATATAGATAGATATGACATATGCGAACAAGAACAATATGACATGAGTACGTTTTATAGAAAGTTAGCTAAAGCAAAACAGTTGCTTGCGAACGAATGCGAATAAATGCGAATAAATGCGAATGATTCCGACAAATAGCAGTTAATTGCATACGCATGCGAGCAGGTAGCGTGCTAATATAGTACTATCAAAAAATAAATAGACCGCGCTAAAAAATAGAAAGTAGGTATCTCCATTCGTAAGGCAGTGTTCTTGCGGTCTAGCGCTATTTCCAAGGCATAGCTTAACGGTAGAGCGGTTGATTTTCACTCAATGGTACGGGTTCGAATCCTGTTGCCTTGCCCTAAATACTTGTTAAGTCACACGGTTGTGTGGCTTTTTGTTTTTTTGAATAAAACTTTAGAAAGAGATAAAACAATGCGGCCGAAAAAATTATCAATCGTGAATGGACGGCGAGTCCAAATTGATTATGACAGCCGAAAGGAAGAATATAACAGTTACAACAAAACACGTTGGCAGTACGATAAAAAGGTCAAACGTTTTTATAACTCCCCTATTTGGGTAGAGACGAGCAAACAAGTTTTGTTACAAAATGACTATATCTGTGCTATGTGTGGTGGCGAAGCAACGATGACAGACCATATCATCTCTGTTAAAAAAGATTGGTCTAAACGATTAGATTGGGATAATTTGCAACCATCTTGCAAAGCATGTAACGACGCAAAAGCAGTGAGAGAGCGTACAGGAAATTAGAAGAGAGGAGAGAACCTATGGGCAGAAATATGAAAGTTGTGGCGGCAACAAAAAAACATTTAACCAAAGAAGAAAAAGAAAGACGGAAAGAGATTGAAGAAAAAGCTTCTGACGGTTTGACAATGTTGCAAGCGACCCCACCTGACTATCTAAGCGCAACAGCTAAGAGAGAATATCGGAGAATTATAAAAGACCTTAGAAATTTACCTATAAGAAATTTAGATAGGGCTATTCTCGAAAATTACTGCACATGGTACGCAGTTTATAGAGAAGTGACTGCAAAGTTAGATAAACACGGATACGTTGTTTTTGACGGAGAAAAAGGTTGGGTTCCGAGCCCTCTGATTATTACATTAGAAAAAGCAACTACTAATATTCGCTCTAGCGCTTCTCAGTTAGGTTTGACAGTAGATAGTCGAATGAAGATGTTTGTACCAAAAACAGAAGAGAAGAAAGTGAGTATCTTTGATAAGTTTGGGGGATGACATGAATAAATATCAAAAACTAATTCAACTTATAAAGAAAAATAGTTTTTCTATTATATCTCAAAAAGTTCACGATTCACAAAGCGGATGGAACGGAGAAAGTTTGGTAATAAAGGATGGCGCCGTACCGATTTTTGATTTATCAGTCAATGGTTATTGTTTTGATGACGATTCAGTAGATAAGGCATTGGATGCTGTTGAAGATTATTTAGAGAATAAAAACATGACATCTTTTGACGCCTTTAAAGAATGGGTGGATGCACATAAGGAATAGAGGATTTTAATAAAAAAAGAACAGTTGAAAAATTCAGCTGTTCTTTTTGCAGAGCGCAGGAAAAACAACAGAAGAAGCAAAAAAGGATTTTCAGAATGGTCAAGAACATTAAAATATTTAGATAACAAGAAAGAATAGTTTTTTTGAAAGGAGGTCATTTAAATAACTTACGATTATTCAACGATACGTGACGAGTTTAAAGATGTCGCGTATTACTATGCTAAAGATATAGTAGACGGACATATAAGAGCAAGTAAAAAAGTTATCAAGGCTTGTCTGCGACATTTAAATGACCTCAAAAAGATTGACAATCCAAACTCTGCTTTTACGTACATCCCTGATAAGGCGCAAAATGCTATCGACTTTTTGGAAATCTTGCCAGATGTCAAAACAGGGGAAACTTATCCGTTAGCTAGATTTCAAAAGTTCATCATTTCAAGCCTCTATGGGTGGAGAAAGAAAGCCGACACATCAATCAGGCGTTTTAGAAAAGCGATTGTTTCTGTTGCACGTAAAAACGGGAAGACGATTCTAATTGCTGGAGTACTGCTATATGAATTTTTATTTGGACGGAATCCTGCTTTGAGTCGTCAATTGTTTTGTACCGCCAATGATAGAACACAAGCTAAGATTGCTTGGACAATGGCTAAGAAACAATTGGAGGCCTTGAGAAATAAATATGCAGACATTCGTAAGAATACCAAGGTTATGCGGGATGAACTTGTCAACAAAAAGGATGAATCCTACATCCGAGCGCTTAGTCGTGATACCGGAGCTGTGGATGGATTTGAACCTTATGTAGGCGTCCTAGATGAGTACGCAGCTAGTAAAACAGATGAAATGTTAGAACTACTCGCATCAGGGCAGGGCCAGCTTGATAACCCTCTTATCTTGATTATATCTACAGCAGGGCTTGATTTAAATGTACCAATGCACACTGTTGAGTATCAGTATGCTAGTAGAATCCTTGATGAAGAAATTGAGGACGATTCTTACTTTGCATTTATTGCAGAACAAGAAAGCGTGGATGAAATTAAGGAAGAAGAGAGTTGGATAAAATCAAATCCTATTCTAGAAGTTGAAGCCCTTAGAGAAAAAATCACAAACTATCTCCGTGATAGATATAAAACGGCTCTTGAAACAGGAGGTTTGAATAAAGTACTCGTCAAGAACTTCAACATGTGGCGGCAATCAAGCGAGGAGTCTTATATAGATAAACAAACGTGGGATGGAGCGAAGACTGATAAACCAGACACAAAAAAGAGACGTGTATGGCTTGGTGTAGACGTCGGTCGTGTAAGCGACTTGTTCTCGATTACACCTTTCGCACAGATGGATGATTATTGGTATATAGATAATTTTTCTTTCGTGGCCACTAAGTATGGTTTAGCGGCTAAAGAAAAGAGAGACGGGGTATCTTACACCGATTTAGAAAGAATGGGCTATTGCGAGATTACAACGCTTGAAAGCGGAGTGATTGATGATGAAAGAGTTCTCGAAAAAATGGAGGAAATGATATACGAAAACGATTGGGAAGTACAGGCGATTTGTTACGACCCTTACCAATTTGGAAGTTTGCTAGCCATGATTGAAAAACGCCATCCAGAGTGGCCGTTGATCCAAGTATCGCAGACGACAATGGTATTGAATATGCCGACTAAGCAATTCAGAGATGATATGAAGCTTGGAAAAATAAAACATTCCGGAAACCTACTGTTGACAATGGCTTTTAACAATGCCTTTATCAAAACCGATAACAACGGTATGCGGATTGATAAAAACAAGAATAGTAATAAAATCGACCCAGCAGACGCTGGATTAAACGCTTATGCAGTCTGTTACCTAGAGCCATTCGACGGTTCGGGCTGTTGGACAAACGAAAAAATAATGGAAAGCGAGAGCCTGTTTTAATGAAATGGTTTTTTAATAATATCCATACACTGTTTTTAATTGCTGCCATGTTCTGTGTTGGATATGGTGTTTTTTTAGTGAATACTGCAGTCGGTTTTATTGTTACCGGTCTCATGTTGTTCGCTGTGGCTATTTATATTGACCGAAACGGTCGATAAAGGAGGTGAAAAGTATAAATGAGTTTTTTTCAATCGTTAAGCTCAAAAGTCTCTTATGATGACTATGTAAGTTCTGTATTATCAGGTAATTCAGCCCCGTTATACGTTGGAATATCGGCTTTGAAAAACAGTGATATATTGACAGCAACTTCTATCATAGCTGGAGACATTGCTAGATTTCCACTGATAAAAAAAGATTTAGCAGGCAACGTCATTCAGGATGATGATTTGAATTATTTATTGAATGTAAAGTCTACAAAAAATGTTTCGGCGAGAGAATGGAAGTTCGCTATGGCTGTCAATGCAATTTTAACAGGTAATAGTTATTCTCGAATTTTAAGAGATCCTAAAACGAATAAAGCTTTGCAATTCCAATTTTACCGTCCTTCTGAGACAACAGTTGAAGAAACAGATGATCACGAAGTTATTTATACATTCATTGATAGATTGACAGGAAATCAAATTGCTTGCACTTCTGATAATGTGGTTCACTGGAAATTCTTCAGCCACGACACAATCCTTGGGCGTTCCCCGCTCCTATCTCTTGCAGATGAGATAGCTTTGCAAGACGGCGGAACACAAACGTTAATTAAATTTTTCCGTGATGGTTTTTCAAGCGGAATTCTAAAACTTAAAGGTTCGCAGTTGAACGCAGAAGCTCGTAAAAAAGCCCGTATGGATTTTGAAAAAATGCGGGAAGGTTCAATCGGCGGAAGCCCTTTGGTTTTTGATGATACGCAGGAATACGAACCGCTTGAAATTGATACAAATGTATTGCAGCTAATTACAAGTAATAACTTTTCTACAGCACAAATTGCTAAAGCTTTACGAGTTCCTAGTTATAAACTCGGTGTTAATAGCCCGAATCAATCTGTAGCGCAGTTAATGGCTGATTATGTTAGCAATGACCTTCCGTTTTATTTTGACGCCATAACAAGCGAAACGGCGTTGAAAGTTTTAGATGCTACTGAACGGAAGCTATATCGAATCGAATTTGATACACGCAAAGTAACCGGCTTGTCATCAGAAGAGGTTCGAAACTTGGTGAAAGACCAGCTGTTAACTCCTAATCAAGGGTTAGAGCAACTTGGCTTACCTAAGTCTGACGACCCTAACATGGATAGGTATCAATCTAGCTTGAACTATGTCTTCTTAGATAAAAAAGAAGAATATCAAGCAATGAAAGGGGGTGAGACAGGAAATGCCAAAAAGAATCAAGATGAAGGGGCCGCTGATTCCCAATAACAGTCAAGAAGCTTATGACTACTTTGGCTTGGAAGCAGTTAGTGCCCGAAGCATTGCCGAAGCGTTGCCAGAGGATAATTCAGACATTGTTCTTGAGGTAAATTCAACTGGAGGTTTGGTAACTGTTGGTAGCGAAATCTACACTACATTACGGAACTACGCCGGCAAAGTTACAGCAGAAATAACAGGTATGGCTGCAAGTGCTGCAAGTGTAGCTGTTATGGGAGCAGATAAAGTTATTATCAGCCCTACAGCTCAGATGATGATTCACAAAGCTTTATTCAGCTATGTGTCAGGCAATAGCGACGACTTGGACAAAGTTTCCAATGCTTTGAAGGCCAGCGACCAAGCAATCGTTAATGCTTATGTTGCAAAGACGGGGATGTCGGAAGATGACATTATGGCTCTAATGAAGGCCGAAACCTATATGTCTGCGCAAGATGCTGTTGACAAAGGTTTTGCAGATGAAATCATGAGTTTTGATGATGTAGAAGCGGTTGCCAGCATCGGCAATGGTATTTTACCTCAAGCGGTAATTGACGACTTTTACGCTAACCGTAGCAAGCGTAAGTCAGAAATTCAAAATATGCTACGAGAAATAGAAAAAGAAGAAATTTTACAAGGGCTATAAGTCCTATTTTTTATGTTCAAAAAAGGAGAATAAATATATGTTTGATGAAAAAATCAAAGAGTTACAGGCGACAATCGCGAATTTGAATTCGACAATCGCTTCCAAAACAGCAGAAGTAAAAGCAGCTTTAAATGCTGATGACTTAGACAAAGCCCGCACAATCAAAGCGGAAGTTGAAAATGCAAAAGCAGACCTCGCTTCTGCAAAAAAAGATTTAAAACTATTTGAAGACATGATGGATGTAGGCGGTGCAGAGGGAAAAGCTGGTCAAAAGGTAGAACCAGAAGAAATGTCTTACCGCGACAAAGTCAACGCTTTTTTGAAATCTAAAGGAGCTGTTGCACATGAAGGTCTTCGTTTTGGTGAAACTCGTGACGAAGTTCTTATTCCGCTAAATGACATTGTTCCAAAAACAGATGGTGTATTGAAAACGAATACCAAACCAGTAACGAGTGAAGAATTGGTGACTACTCCACTCCGTGAAGTGAAGACTGTTGTCGATTTGAAACAATTCACAAATGTTCACAAAACAAAGAAAGGGTCTGGTAAATATCCAATCCTTAAGAAAGCAACTTCACGTATGCATAGCGTTGAAGAGTTGGAAAAAAATCCAGCGCTTGCTAAGCCAGAATTCGAAAATGTGCCTTGGGAAGTTAAAACTTATCGTGGAGCAATCCCAATCTCTCAAGAATCAATTGATGACGCAGATGTTGATGTTCTTGCTTTAATCGCTGAACAAATCGGAGAAATCAAAGTAAATACTACTAACTATGCTATTGCAGAGGTTTTGAAAACTTTCGAAGCAAAAACTGTCACAAATCTTGACGAATTGAAAGCTATTATCAATGTAACTCTTGACCCTGCTTATCAAGTGTCTTTTGAAGCTAGCCAAAGCTTCTACAATCTTCTTGATACATTGAAAGACAAGAACGGACGCTACTTGCTGCAAGATTCAATTGTTTCGCCGTCTGGCCAAGTTGCTTTAGGAAAAGTCATTAACGTCCTTTCTGACGAAACACTCGGAGCCGCTACGGAAGCAAAAGCATTCGTAGGAGATTCTAAGCGTGGTGTATTGTTTGTAGACCGCTTGGAAATCGGTTTGCGTTGGGCTGAAAATGACATTTACGGACAATATTTACAAGCTGTAATGCGCTTTGATGTTAAAAAAGCAGACGCCAAAGCTGGATACTTTGTAACTTATACACCCTAAGAAAGCCACCACAGAGGTGGCGAAACCGACAAATGCTAGTACTAAACAAGAAATAATGGATTACTTGGATAGCAAAGGCATACACTACGATCCGTCGGCTACAAAGCAAGAACTCTTGGCTTTGGTAGTCTGATAGGAGGTGTCTATGGCAGTTTCTAAAGAATACTTAGATAAGGTGAAACTCTATTGTAAAATCGATTACGATTTTGAAGATTCACTTTTGGAATCAATGATTGAATCGGTTATAGAAGAGATTTGCTTTGCTATAGAAAAAAATAGTACCTCTGAAAGTTTTAAAGGGGACGCAAGATTTGATTTGGCTGTTATGAAACAAGTCAAAGAAGAATATGAACATCGCGGACTGTCAGCAGATACTGAACGGTATCCGCTGGCCAACGGTGTTTTAAATATCATCCATCAATTGCGATTACGAGGTGATAGACAGTGATTACTCGCAAAATGAATACGCGCATTACTATATTCAAAAAAATAGGCGGGCAAAATGAAGACGGAGAAGTAATTGATTCATTAAAGGTTGATGTTTTGACTTGCTGGGCAGAAGTGCAACGAACTTCTGTGAAGGACTTTAAAGCAGGCGGAAAGACTTATGTTGGAGAATTGGCGCAAAACGGACAAAAACCTCTCGAATCTTTCAAAGATATAAAAGTGTTTTTGATTCGTTACATGCCAAAACTTCCTTTTGATAATTCTATGTATATCAATTTTAATGATTTTGAATATAAAATCACGGAGATTGAGGTTGATTATGCTTCTAAAGATATCATCATGATAAAAGGGGAGCGTGTATCATGACAAAAGGATTAGATGAAATTTTAGGTAACCTAACCAGACTGCAAGTACGTGTCCCGACAGTAGCGAAAGCTGCGGTAACGGAAGCGGCAGAAGAGTTTCGAAAGCAGCTATCGACGAACACCCCTGAAGATAGCGGGGTGTTGGAAGAAGATACTGTGGTAAGTGGCTTTAAAGGTGCAAGTCACGGGATTATCTCAAAGGACATTGGTTATGGTCGTCAAGCTGGATGGCGTGCGCACTTTCCGGACGCCGGGACGGTTTATCAGGCTCCACAAGACTTCAAAGAAAAGACTATCAACCAAATGACGCCTGTCGCAAAAGAAATCTACGCTAAAAAAATAAGGGAGGGATTGAATTTATGACAATTGAAGCAACGGTTTACAAATTGCTTAGCGGTGATAAAGAATTCAATAAACTTCTGGATACAATTCGGGGAGGAGAATTCGGAAATGGATATAAGCAGGGTATTTTTACTTATGCTATACCTGAAAACCCGGTTAACATCATTAAACCGAATCTAGCTCCTTTTGTTAGAATAAATCCAAATTATGAAGTTCCTGTTATTTATGCGGATGATGACAATTGCGCAACTGAATATAGAGTTACTATCAACTTTTGGTGTCAAACGGGTTCACAATCAGAACAAGTCGCGCATAAGATGGATGAAATATTAAAAAGAAATGGTTTTGAACGCTATACAGCAAATGAAAAACCACGATATAGAGATGGCGATATCAACTTATTAACAAATATAAGAAAATATCGCTTTTTTGATTGGAAAAAAGAAAGAGAGTAAAAATAAATGGGTAAAGTAAAATTTGGCTTACGTGATTTTGAGTATGGTATTGTTACCGCTGAAAATAAAGTTTCTACAACTAAAAAGTTGCCGGGCATGAAATCTGCAAAACTTGAAATCACAAACGAACTACAAACAATCATGGCAGATGATGGTCCTTACGTTGTCTTATCTGGCGGCATTACAGAAACAACGCTTGAAATCGAAGTTTTGGATTTGAATTCTGCCGCTCGCAAAGATTTTTATGGTATCGAAACAACGAAAGGCGTTGAAAAATACAACAAAAATCTTACTCCTAACGACATCGCCTGTATGTTCCGCACAAGTACAGAAGATGGAAAAGCTATCTGGGTAGGCTTGCTAAAAGGTAAATTCACAGTTCCAGGAATGGATATGAAAACCAAAGAAGGGGCTCCAGATCCAACTCCAGACACAACAAAAGGGAACTTTGTTGCTCGCGGGGATGACGAAAGCGGAGATATTTTATATATTGGTCGCGAGGATGCCACTGATTTTGATTTCAACGAATTTAAAAAGATGGTGTTCCCGACTGCATAACAAGGGGCTAGGTTTTTCCTAGCTTCTTTTCTTTGTTTTTTTAGAAAAGGAGTAAATATGTTTGAGATTAAATTAAATAAAGGCGGGGTAGAAAAGGAATTTAAGAAAGATTTTATCAGCGTTGAAGATAATCTTTTGGCAATTGAACACCAAGTTCGTCAAACTGCTCTTTATGGAGACGAAAAAGATGTAATTAACCCGGTTAAACACCGCAAGATGAATGAAGCTTATTTGCAGATGTTTGTTGATATGTACCGCAAACAATTTACTGTTGAAGATTTAAAACAAGCTGATATGTCTGTTTTAGATACGCTTAATGAGCTTTATTTAGAAGCTCTTGGTGGAAAAAAAGAAAAATCGGACGAGGAATCCGAAGGTGAAGAAAAAAAGGAACAATAACTCCAGAAGAAGCGAAAGAGAATTTGCTATTGTGGATTCAGTCGTTACTAAGAAACGGCTATACAATTCTGGATATAAAAAAGCTGCAACTATCAGACTTCGAGTTAATGGTTGAAGCGTTAGAAAAACAAGTGCCAGAAATAAAAGAAGAAGTAATAGAAACCACACTTGACAAAGCTTTTCCGTTTCTTTTTGGCTAGAAAGGAAATTGGATGGCGAGTAATATCGGCGATTTGGTCGCAACCGCAACTCTTGATATAGCACCCTTTATGACGAATACAAAGAACTTAAAAACCTACTTAAAAGGCTTGGATAATTCTTTGAGAAGCGTTGAGAATAGTTTCAAAACAAAAGGGGATAAGTTAAATAAAATGAGACTGCTCTATGACCAAACCGGGCAGTCTTTGACGAATTATCAAAAATTATTAGCTAGACAAAGTGATAAATACAATCAATTAAAAGCAGAAATCGGCGATGTCAACAATGCGACAGAAGCCCAAAAAGGAGTGTTACTAGGTGCACGCTCTGAAATGACTGCGACGGCGGCACGAGTTGTTGAATTGCAAGGAAAGTACAACGCCTTAGGGCGTGAGTTAAGTGTTTTCAATCGATTTGGAAATGCTGCAATAGACTTTGGGAACAAAATGCAAAGCGTTAGTCGTTCTTTGGGTGGTGTAGGCTCTGCACTCACTCGTGGCGTAACAGTCCCTATAGCAGCTGGAGCAGGAGCAGTTATAAAAGCTGCCATCTCTTGGGAAAGTGCTTTTGCTGGAGTCAAAAAGACAAATGAAGAAGTAGTTGATTCAAATGGTAGAGTGATCTATTCTTACCAAGACTTGGAAAACGGGCTCCGCGGATTGGCTACTAAACTGCCAGCTAGTCACCAACAAATTGCAGCAGTAGCAGAAGCTGCCGGGCAATTAGGTATTAAGACCGAAAATGTCGTTAGCTTTACAAAGACTATGATTGATATGGGCGAATCTACGAATATGTCTGCTGAACAAGCTGCGACTTCTCTCGCGCGATTGGCAAACATAACTAAACTCCCGCAAAATCAATTTAGCAATCTTGGTTCTGCCATTGTTGATTTGGGTAATAACTTTGCTACAACAGAATCCGAAATAACAGAGATGGCTTTACGTTTAGCCGGTGCTGGTACTCAAATCGGATTGACTCACGGTGATATTTTAGGATTAGCAACCGCTCTGTCTTCTGTCGGTGTCGAAGCTGAAATGGGTGGTTCAGCAGTTTCAAAAATCATGGTGAAAATGCAAGTTGCTGCTAAAACAGGTTTAGCTCAAATGGAACAGTTGAGTGCTAAAACAGGCATGACAAGACGCGAATTAGAGCTAATGTCTTCTAATAATTCTAAAGGCTTTAAAAACCTAGCAGATTCTATCGGCATGACAACCAACGAAATGAACGGCATTATAAAGTCATCTCGTGACTTAGAAAACTTCGGAAAAATTGCTGGCATGTCTGCGCAAGAATTTAAACAAGCTTTCGAAAAAGACGCAATTGGAGCGATCCAAAAATTCTTACAAGGGCTAGGAGATGCAGAAAAACACGGTAGCTCTGCTATTGAAATGCTCAATGAAATGGGCATAAAAGAAGTGCGCTTGAGAGACTCACTCTTGCGTGCTGCAAATGCTCAAGACTTATTTAAAAACGCTGTAGCTCGTGGGAATAAGGCTTTTAATGAAAATACAGCTTTAACAAACGAAGCAAACAAACGCTATGAAACAACAGCGTCAAAACTCAAAATTTTAAAAAATGAATTGACAGAGACAGCAATTAAGTTTGGCGGTCCTTTGCTTGATGCAATCAGAAACGGAGTAAAAGCCGGCGAACCTTATTTGCAAATGCTTTCTAAAATGGCGGAGAGTTTTAATTCTTTAGACAAAGAGCAACAACAAAACATTATTAAGTGGGGATTGATTGTTACCGCTGCAGGACCCGCTATATCTATTCTCGGTAAAGGGGCGAATGTGTTAGGTTCCCTTTCAAAAGGAGCCGGGCTTGCATCAAAAGGTCTTGGCTGGGTGGCACGTGAGTTACGGAATTTGTTAGCTGCAAAATCTGGTGTAACTGAATTAGGAAGCGCAGCCGCTGGCGCAACTGCTGGCACAAAGACCTTAAGCGGAGCATTAGGCGGATTATCTTCAATTGCTTCTCCTTTAGGATTGGCTTTAGGAACTGCAGGCTTAGCAGGCGGATTGGTCTTACTTGCTAATGCACAAGATAGTGCTAGGACAAAAGCGGAAAAATTTGGTACGAAGTTATCCGGAGATGTAACAAGTCAACTAGAAGCCTTTAATAGCAAAATGTATGAAGCCAAAAATTCGATGACGAATTTTGAAACAGGAGCAACTAAGTCTACTGAAAATGTAAAAAAAGCCGTCACTAGCATGCTTGATGAAATCAAGCAAGGTGCAGAAAGTTACAATAAAGAGTTAGAGAAAGTAGCTCAAAAATACGGTATCTCTCCAGATAAAATTGAAAAAGCTAAAAAGAACAATGAACAAATTGTAAAAAACGCCGAAACGATGACGCAACAAATTTCAGAAATTTATTCCCGTCACAATGGCAATGTAAAACAGTTGACTGATACCGAGAAACAAATCGTGGAATCGAACGTAAGGCAATTAGCTGAAGCAAGAGTACGCGTATTGGGGTTAGGCAAAGAAAAAGAAAAAGCGATTCTGAGAACTTTCAATGGCGATGTGGCAAATATGACGAAAGGTCAATTAGAAGACCGATTCGCAAATTTAAAACAGGCTATGACAGAAGAGCAAACGCTTTACAAGAAACAAAAAGCTGACCTTAAGAAGTTGTTAGATGGCGGCGTTATTGATCGCGAAGAATACAATACCAAAATGGCTACTCTAGAAGCGCAACATAAAGCGACTATGAGCAAATTTGGTGAAGCTTTAGCAAAAGTTGCTCAAATGCACCAAGCTAAATCTGGAGGCTTAGTTAAATATACCGAAGAAGCCAAGAAAATCTTAAGTGAATATGGATTGAGCTTTGAAGATTTGGCGAACAAGGCTACAGCTTCTGCGGGTAAACAATCAACAGCCGCGGCTATGATTGGTAATTACACAGCTAAAATGTCACAAGACGCAAAAAATGCGACTGACCAATGGAATGCACTTGTTTTAGACCCTAAAACAGGGGAAGTCAAGACCAATGCGTCGGAAGAAATTGCAAAAGCGCTCACCGCAAAAGATGGCTGGAAGAACATGGAGTTTGTATTAAAAAATGCCAATATCAAATCCAATGCTAGAGCTCAAGTTGCCGACGCTTTAATAGCTCAGGGCAAATGGGATAGCACAACTCCGAAAGAAAAAGAGCTATTATTCCAAAACGCAAAAGGCTTGAAGGCTATCTATGACTCAAAGGAACAACTCGAAATCTGGAATAGTATTCCCGACAAAGTGAAAAAGCTACTTGCCGATGATACCGACTTTTCAACAAAAGCAACCGTTGCAAAAGATACACTTGAAAAGTGGAACTCTCTGACACCAGAACAAAAAAAACTAGTTGCGACTAACAATACTACGGAAGCGGTAAATTTAGCTTTGAGCACGTTAGGAATAATCCCTGAACATAAACTCACCAGTTTAGATGCTAAAAATAATACGCAGGTCGCTACGAGCGCAGCGCAAGCGTTGATAGATGGTGTAAAACAATTAGCGCCCGCGCAAGTCCATGCCAGCGACCAGACAATCGGACCGACCTCGTCGGCTCAATCAAAGATTAATAGCGTCAAGCAATTAGCGCCCGCTTTGGTAAATGCAAAAGATTTAACAAGAGGCCCGACTGGTTCTGCCAAAAGTAACATCAATAGCGTGCACGGTAAGACTGTTCATATCAACGCTGTTGATAACGCTTCGGGGGTTATTGGTAGTATCAGAGGCATGCTAAGTACTTTGGCAGATAAAACAATCAACGTATTCACGCGTCATATCAACCACGCTAAAGGTACGAACTTTCACCCCGGCGGTCTTGCAATGGTTAACGACCAAAAAGGGCCGCTGTATCGAGAGTTGGTTACTTTGCCTTCTGGTGAAGCTTTCATCCCAGAAGGACGCGATGTAATCTTACCCCTTCCTCGTGGGTCTAAAGTATTGCCTGCAAATAAAACAAAGAGGTTATTCCCTCGATATGCGAAAGGGATAGGATTTGAAGATACAAACATCGCTCAATTAACAAGCCGAATGAGTAGGTTATCATCTGAACAACGCATTGAAATTAGCAGTAGTAATAATTCAGAATTAAAAAACATGATTTTGGAATTGATTCAATACTTTAAAGATAGAGAAAGCGATGACCTGCTAGGTCATGCGCTGGACACTATCAAAGAAATGGCTAAAAGACCAACGCTGGTGGCTGTGCAAGCCGATAGGCAAGAGGTTGCTAGACTATACGCTCAACCTTTAGCAGAAGAACAAGCAAAACGTGAAGCAATTTTAAGAGCAGTAGACGGGAAGGGGTGGTAGTTTTTGGAGAAAGTATTTTATGGTGGAATTGAATTAACAAAATATATTACCATTGCAAAAGGTTTCACACTTTTTGATGGTGCAGATTTTGACCCGCAATTCGGTGATTATTCAACCTCGGACGGTTCAGGATTTTTATTTACCAGAAAAGGAGTCAAAAAAATCTCTCTCCCGTTTTATAACAAAACAGGAACCTTTGAGGAATACGACGAATTGCAGAAAGCGCTCAATACCGAAGAACCGAAAGAATTGAAATTTAGCAGAGCCCCAGAAAAGGTATTTTATGCTATCCCAACTGGTACAATGAGTTTCGAAGCACTTGTGCGCAATAACGGAAAAGGCACTATTACATTCATTATCTCAGACGGTTTAGCACACGCTAAGAATCCGAAGTATTTTGAATTTAAGAAGAATGAGCAAGGCGTGCTAGAAGCTGAAATTATAAATAATGGTAGTGCAGAAATATCGGTCAACTACCGAATCAAGCTCAAAC